>DASUNM010000027.1:0-600000 GCA_036277115.1 Pyrinomonadaceae bacterium | reverse complement strand
TCTATTCTTAGGGGCCAGGGGGAATTCCAATCAGTTCTCCAACATGAAGTCAGTACCGGGAGCGGTAGCGACCGGGTTCGTTAATACGGTAGTTGTGACTGACGCCTGGACCCAGTCGCTACCGCTCCTGGTACTGACTAGGTGCGTCAAGAGCTGCTAATTCTCCAATACCTTTGGCCGAAAGGCCGGGGGAACAATCGAGTTATCAAACACACCGTAAGCGGCGCCTTCGGCTTCCGGCATGGGCGAGCTTTCCGCCCACTCGGAATCCTCGTCAATCTCGCGCTGAACGTCTGCAGTGATCTCGTCCAGCTTTTCTTTCGTCGCCACTTTCTGATCGATCAGGAATCGTTCAAAGCGATCGACCGGGTCGTTGTGCTTCTCCCACCATTCGACTTCGCCTTCCGGAACGTAGCGCTGATCGTCGTGTTCAGCGTGACCTTTGCGCCGATAGGTTTTCGCTTCGATCAAAACTGCGCCGCGACCGGCGCGTGCATGATCGACTGCCTGCTTAGTCACTTCGTAGCACGCAATCACGTCGTTGCCATCGACGATGGCTCCGGGAATACCGAACGCGGCGGCTTTCTCCGCCAGATTTCGCACCGCCGTTTGCATGCTGGTCGGGGTTGAGTACGCATACTGGTTGTGTTCGGCAATCACGACGAGCGGCAGTTTCTGCACCGCGGCGAAGTTCATGCCTTCATAAAACGCTCCGGTGCTGGCGCCACCATCGCCGATGTAAGCCAGGCCGACGATTTCTTTCTTTTGCAGGCGCGCGCCGACCAGAATCCCGGTCATCACCGGAATCATGTCGCCGAGATGTGAAATCGGCCCGATGAAACCTTTGTCCATGTAGCCGAAGTGCACATTCAGATCTTTTCCGCCCGACGGTCCCCAGGCTTTGGCCATGTACTGCGCAAAGATTTCGCGCGGCCGAATGCCTTTCACAAAACATGCGCCGAGGTCACGAATGATCGGTGTGATGAAGTCTTCAGGCCGAAGTGCGTAAGCCGAACCGACTGCGGTCGCTTCCTGTCCAAGCGATCGATAAACGCCACCGACGACTTTCGTCTGGCGATAAAGATTGACGATGCGCTCTTCGACGAGCCGCGTGAGCTTCAGGTAGCGATAAAGCTCGAGCATCTGCTCGGGCTTAAGCGACGTTTCTTTCGTGCATGAAAGCTGCTGGCCTTCGCCAATCTTCCGCGGCGCATACTTGGTGCTGATGCGCATTTCGAAAGGCGCTCGACGGCGGCGCTTTGTTTTTTCGTTGTTGCCCATTTTCGTCAGTCGTCAGTAGTCCGTTGTCAGTTGCAAATACAACTGACTACTGACAACGATCCACTGACCGCTAAATATGAATCGTCAATCCGTGCACGCCTTCGGCCGCTTCCATCACGGCTTCGGAAACGGTCGGGTGCGCGTGCATCGTGCGGCCTAACTCTTCGGCAGTTGTCTCCAGCTGCATCGCCACGCACGCTTCAGCGATTATTTCCGTCGCATGCGGACCGATGATATGTACGCCCAGCACTTCGTCATACTTCTTCTCGCTAATAACCTTTACAAAGCCTTCTTCTTCGCCGAGGATGCGCGCTTTGCCTGAAGCCGAGAATGGAAACTTGCCGACGACGACTTCATAACCGGCTTCTTTGGCTTTCGCTTCAGTCAAGCCAACCGACGCGACTTCGGGATCGCAATACGTGCAGTTCGGGACCAGGCGCAGATTGATCGGCTGCGGATTCTTTCCCGCCAGGTGTTCGACCGCGACGATGCCCTCTTTCGACGCCAGGTGCGCGAGCAAAGGCGTCGGCACTACGTCGCCGATCGCGTAGACGCCTTTCTCAGCTGTCTGCTGAAATTCGTCCACCTGAATGAAGCCCTTCTCGATCTTGATCTTCGTCTTTTCCAGTCCCAGCCCTTCGGTGAAAGGCGCGCGGCCGACGGCGACCAGCAGCATCTCCGCTTCCAGCTTCACGTCTTCACCTTTTGAAGTTTTGCCGGTGACGACGACGCCTTTATCCGATCTTTCGAGCTTCTCGAGTTTGGTATCGACCTGCGATTTGATTCCGCGTTTGCGAAACGACTTTGCGAGTTCGGCCGACACTTCTTCGTCTTCCAAAGGAACCAGTCGCGGCATCAGTTCGACCAGAGTCGTCTCTGCCCCGAATCGCGAATAGACAGAAGCGAACTCGACGCCGACGGCGCCCGCGCCCATGACGATCAGTGATTTCGGAATTTCTGTAAGTTCGAGGATGTGATCGCTGTTGACGACTTGTTTGCCGTCAGTTTCGAACCCGGGAATCGGCCGCACCACTGAGCCCGTCGCGATGATGATGTTCTTGGTGTTGATTGTCTGTTTGCTTCCGTCCTCGCCGGTGACTTCAACTTTGCCGGGCAACATGACCTTGCCGGTGCCCTTGAAAACGGTGCACTTGTTTTTCTTCATCAGGAACTCGATGCCTTTCGAGTTCTTCATCACGACTTTATCTTTACGTTTCTGCACGTCGGCGAATGCCAATTGAATCCCGCTCGCCTGCACGCCGAAATCGGCCGCGTGCTGCATCTGTTCGTAAACGTGCGCCGACATCAGAAGCTGCTTTGTCGGGATGCAGCCGCGCAGAGTACACGTGCCGCCAAGCCGTTTGTCTTTCTCGACGATCGCGACTTTCAGACCTAATTGTCCGGCGCGAATTGCGGCCACATAACCGCCCGGCCCGCTGCCGATCACTGTTACATCGAATTGTTCGTTAGCCAATTTAGAATCCTCGAAAGATAGTTATGAGCGATGAGTATGAGTGAGAGCGACCCTTCACCCAGCCTCGCACACGTCGGAAAACTTTCGTGTGTTGGAAAGTTGGCATTATAATCGCTCGCGCTTGATTGAGCCAATTCGATGCCGTGGCTCCGTAGGAGCCGAATGTTTATAGCTCGGGGCATTTTCCTTTTGTGCTGAGCTCCGAAGGAGCGACATGACGCTCCTTCGAAGCTTGAGAGTTAAGAACAGATCCGGTTTCTATAAACATCTCGCCCCTCTGGGGCGAAGTCGATTACCATGAAACATTCAGAAGGTTTCTTAAAAGTCGTTAACGATGCGAAGACCCGCATCAAGGAAGTCACCGTGGCCGAAACGCGGGAACGACTCGCGGCCAACCGAAAGGGTTTGCTAATCGACGTGCGCGAAGACCACGAGTGGGACGCGGCGCACGCAGCCGGCGCAATTCACCTCGGCAAAGGGATCATCGAACGCGACATCGAAGCGGCCGCGCCCGACAAATCGACTGAGTTGGTTTTGTATTGTGGCGGAGGTTATCGCTCGGCTTTAGCAGCCGACGTTTTGCAGCAGATGGGCTACACCAACGTCTGGTCGATGGCGGGCGGGTGGAAGGCCTGGCAAGAATCCGGCGCGCCGGTCGAGAGTTAGTTCGGATTCAATTTAAAGTCTTTCGGCACCATTTCCATCGCGATTACGTCACCGTTGATTTTCGCGCGCACGTCCTTTGCATCAGTGGAGGGACGAAAGGTGATGACCACGTTCTCCTGATTTTTCCGCACTCCGCAACTGACCTCGCTGGCGCCGGGTACATACGAAATCAAATGCACCTGATCAAGCGCGGTGGCGCGAATCTTATAAAGCCGGTCACCCACCTGGATGATGAAGTAGGCAACGGCGCGGTTGTCGCACTCTAACTTTACAAACAGCCCTTGGATTCGTTCTTCGCCCACCTCGACGGGACGCAGCGTCTCGCGCATATAGTCATTTTCTGACGGCGGCTTTGAGGGCGGCTCTTCGCTGGTCTCCGGGGCGTTGGTTTGCGGCCTCAGTTGCGAATCGCCGGGCGCCGTCTCAGCCTTAAAACGGGTCACGGCATTTTCGTAGTCCTGAACCGTCTTGAGCAGCGCTTCAGCCTGCGACTTCAACCTGCGGTCTTTCGCGTTCTGCAGCGGCGCGAGCACCTGCTTCGCCAAGTCGAACTTCTGTTGGCGCATGTGGATTTGCGCGACCAGCAGCGACAGATCCTGCCGTCCCGGTGATAGCTTGAGCGCGCGCTGCAACAGTTCGACGGATTTGTCCAGGTCTTCGCCTGTTACCGTGTTGACGAACGCCAGCAGCGAATAGGATTCCGGAAAATTTGGGTTCAGCTCGATGGCTTTGGTGAGCTCGGCGCGCATCAATGAAGCCGTCTCGGCAGAGTAGTGACGCACAAAGTTGTCTGTGTTCATACCCTCGCGGCTTACGGCGAATGCGTAGTAATAGTGCGCGAGATAATTGGTAGAATTGCCGGCGACGGCTGCTTGCAGCGTCTTTCGCGCTTCATCGAAACGGCCCTGACGAGCACGCAGAATTCCCAGCGAAGCCAAAGCCATTGGCTGCTTGGCATCCAGCGCCAGCGCCTGCTGCAATCGTGTGTCGGCATCGCTCAGCCGGTTTAGATGAAGAAGCAAATCGCCCAGGTACGCCTGCGCGTCGGCCTCGGTCAACGGCGCCACGGTGAAGTCTTTGTCCACCTCGAGCTTCCTTTCGAAGGTGGCTAACTGCATTTTGAAAGTGTGGCCGGCGACGTACTTTTTCAGCTCCTTTTCCATCGTCTCGATGTCGGTTTGGAAGGCCCGCTTGAAAGCGTCATCGATCGTGGCCCCGGCGCCGATATAGTTGATGAACTTCCCGAGTTGCGACCTGCGCTCGGTATTGTTCGCAAACATCAGGTAATGAACCAGGGCCCACGACTGCGCATAGAAAATGCCCTTTTTGTCTTTCTCGTTGTATTCCGGAGAGTAGTGATCAACGGCGAACAGTTTGCGCAGGGGCAGAAGCTTCTCTTCGCGCAACGTCATCAGATGATAGGGAATCAGTTCGCCCAGATGAACTTTGCGATCCTCTTCAATGGCAAAGGTGCTGTAGTACTCAGCCAGCCCTTCATTGAACCACGCGGGCACGTTGCCGACAGTGTTATCAACCATCAAGTGCACGTACTCGTGATAGATGATGCTGAAGGGATTGTCAGCAAATGTCTCGGTGCTCAACGTGATGTAGTTCACGTCCTGGCCTTTCTGAAAGTAACCGGCCGCATTGGGGAGCGCGAATGGTTTGTACGAACTCTTGCTCTTGAACACGAGCACCGTGGTGGGAACGGGCGAGGTAAATTTTGCCTGGCTGAACAAGCGCGTGAAGACGTCGCGAAATTGCTCGAGCTTTGTGGCCACCTGCCGCATGTCTTTCTCGCTAGCATTGCCCACGAGCGTGAAATTCCTGGTGTGCACACGTAGCCAGTTGTCCTTCGCCTGCACCGTAAACGGCGCAATCAGGACGAACAGCAGCAGCGCGAGGCCATGGCCAGACCTTCGAAGCGAAAGGGGATGTCGCATATCGTGAGAACCTCTAAAAGCAAATATCCGAGCGGAAATCTTCAGCGGTGAGCAGCGAAACCGCGCGGTGACCGGACTATATGGTGCGGGCCGTGAGGCGTCAATCAAATAGCCGTGGAAACTGTGAACGCACTCAGATGCTGACCTTGACAGGAAAGTTGACCGGCATTCTAATATCCCCACGATTTGCGGTTTGTTGGGTGTAACCGAAGCGAAACCCGTGGCGTCTTATCGATCTTAACCGGTCCGTTCTCTTTCAAAAACTAAGGTCAGGATGCGATGAACCACTGGTTCGTCGTATTCGACCATCCGGCTAAACGCTTACCGC
Source organism: Pyrinomonadaceae bacterium (assembly GCA_036277115.1). Classification (NCBI taxonomy): domain Bacteria; kingdom Pseudomonadati; phylum Acidobacteriota; class Blastocatellia; order Blastocatellales; family Pyrinomonadaceae; species Pyrinomonadaceae bacterium. Next base: position 594,308 of record DASUNM010000027.1, on the reverse strand, counting down.
GCCATGCGGTGGAGCGTTCAGCGCCATACCGCGGCCTAAAATCCGCAAAAGCCGGCGGCGTTTGCTCCGGTCATCCACGTCATTGCTGCAGCACAGGAGAAGCACCATGAAAAGACTCTACCCGCTTGCCATAACTCTTTTTGTTTTTAGCTTCACGTCCGTTGTTTTCGCCCGCGAGGCAAAGCTGGTTCGCTATCCCAGCTATCACAACGGCCGCGTGGCGTTCACTTATCTCGCCGACATTTGGGTCGCCGATGAGAACGGGGGGAACGTGCAGCGGCTCACGGTGAATCGCGCTCGCGACGCCTATCCAAAGTTTTCCACCGATGGAAAATGGATCGCCTTTTCCAGCGACCGGAACGGCAATCTTGATGTGTATCTCATTCCGTCTACCGGCGGCACGGTGAAGCAACTGACGTTTCACTCAGCCGACGACACGGTACTCGGGTGGACGCCCGATGGGCGCGGTGTCCTGTTCAGCAGCAGCCGCGGCGAAGACTTCATGGCGCAGATTTATATCGTCAGTGTGGACGGCGGGCTGCCGCGCCGTGCGGGAACTGACATGGGCAACGCCGCGAGTTTCTCTGCGAACGGCCAGCGCATCGCTTATACGCCGAAAGGTCAATCTTATTGGCGCAAGTTCTACCGCGGTTCATTTCAGACCGATGTTTGGGTCGCCGATATCGCGGCAAAGAAATTCACGCAGGTCACCGATTTCGAAGGCATGGATTCGTGGCCAATGTTTAGCGGCAGCGACATCTATTTTGTGAGCGACCGCGACGGCAATGGTCAGACGAACATCTGGCGCGTCGCGGACAGTGGCGGCAAAGCCGAAAAAGTGACCAGCTTCCGAAACGGCGACGTGCGCTTTCCGTCGATCAGCGCGGACGGTCGCACGATCGTTTTCGAACATGACTTTGGAATTTGGAAGCTCGACGTCGCCAGCAAGCGCACGACGCCGATCAAACTCGACATCGATGCCGAAACCCAGGAGAACGACGTCGAGATGCGGGCGTTCGCTTCGGAAGCGAATGACTTCGACCTCGCGCCGAATTCGCGGCGGCTGGTCGTCTCGGTGCACGGCGAGCTGTTCACGGTGCCGGTGGAAGAAGGCGACATCCGCCAGTTAACCGACAGTCCGGCGCGCGATCGTTTCGTGGATTACTCGCCCGACGGCAAGTCGGTGGCGTTCGTTTCGGATAGCAGTGGCCGGGAAGAATTGTACGTAGCGGCGATCGACGGAGCCGCCGAAGCGGTGAAACTGACGGACATCGACGCGCTAAAGTCCGGCTATAACTGGTCGCCCGATTCTAAAGAGATTGCGTTCACTTCATCCGACAGCAAGCTGCGCAAGGTGAACGTCGCGACTAAACAGATTACGGAAATTGACACTTCGCGCTTCGGCAACATCTCGACGCCTGAGTGGTCACCGGACGGCAAGTGGCTCGCGTACTCGAAATCCGACGCAAGTCGCAGCACGGACATTTACGTGATCGCTTCTTCGGGTGCGGAGAAGGAAGCGCGCAAGGTAACGTTCGATTCCTACGACGAGCGCACGCCGCGGTTCAGTCCTGATGGCCGCAAACTTTTCTTCATTCGTTCCGACGCGATCGGCGGCGCACAAGGGGCCACGAACCCTTCGGTGCAGATTTATTCGGTGGGTCTGGAAAAACTCGATCGCGATCCTGACGATCCGGAAGAGCGCGCCGAAACCGAAAGCGTGCAGCCCGGCGCCGGTGAAGGCGGCGAGGGCCCCGGCCCGCAGCGGCGTCCGATGGGTCCGCGTCCACCGCATGAAACCAAGATGGATTGGGCCGGCATGAAGCGGCGCACGCGGCAAATCACGCGCATGCCCTTTGCAATTTCACAGTTCACGGTCACGCCTGACAGCCGCACCCTGATCTTTGTGACGTCTGAACCGTCGGCTACTGCTTCGCTGCCGGTCGTCTATTCAATTCAGGACGACGGGCGGCGTTTGACGCGCGTCGCTGCCGGCGCCCCGCCGCAAGGCGACGGTGACGGCCCGCCGGGAGGTGGGGGTGGCTTCGGCGGCGGCATCTCGAATTTGAATGTGTCGCGCGACGGACGCACGCTTTTCTTCAGCGAGCGTGACGGAATCTATTCCGTGCCGCTGGCGGGCGCCGCGTCGGCCGCAACTGCCGGCCGCGGACCGTCCACGGGCGGTGGTGATGCGGCACGACGTCGCATTAGCTTTAACGTGCGCGTGAAGATCAATCGTCCCGCCGAATGGGCCGAGATGTTTGGCGACGCGTGGCGCACCATGAAGTACCGCTTCTACGACTCGGCCATGCATGGCACGGATTGGAACGCCATGAAAGCGAAGTACGAGCCGCTCGTTCAGTACGTCGGCGACCGGCAGGAACTTTTGAACATCATCAACGAGATGATCGGAGAGCTGAATGCTTCGCACACCGGCGCAGCGGCGCCACCGCGTGGTCCCGGAGCCGGCGGAGTCTCAACCGGCAACCTCGGGATTGAACTCGAGCCCGACGCATCGGCCGGCCGGTACCGCGTCAACTACATTTATGAAAACGGTCCGGCGGACAAGGATTGGGTGAAAGTGAAAGTCGGCGATTACCTGATCGCCATCGGCGGCAAGCCGGTCAAAGCCGGAGACAACTACTGGGAACTCCTGAACAACCGCTTGAATCGCAAAGTCGAAGTCACCTTCAACAGCAAGGGTTCGGAAGAAGGCGCCTGGAAGACGCGCATCGAAACGACTTCGACGCAGGGATTCGGCCAACTTCGTTACGACCGTTGGGTAAAAGAGCGGCGGGAGAAAGTTGATGAGTTGTCTAATGGCCGCATCGGCTACATTCACATTCAGGCAATGAACCAGCCGTCCTTGCGGAAGTTCGAGAAGGAGATTCGCGAATTCCGCAACAAGGAAGCGCTGATCATCGATCAGCGTTGGAATGGCGGCGGCAACATCGAACAGGAGCTGCTCGCCATCCTGGTCCAGCGGCAGTATCAGGTCTGGCAACCGCGTGGCGTTGAAGCGGCCGGCCGTCCCTTCGCCGGATACTTCGGGCCGAAGGTCGTTTTGCAAAACTGGCGCTCGGCTTCTAATGCCGAGATGTTTCCGGCAGGTTTCCGCGCGCTAGGCTTAGGCAAAGTGATCGGCACGCCCACGATGGGCGCAGTGATCGGCACGGGCAGCTACAGCTTGATTGACGGTTCGACCGTGCGCACGCCGGGCGTCGGTGTCTACCTGGCGGATGCGAAACGCACGAACATGGAAAACTACGGCGTGCAGCCCGACATCCTGGTGGATAACCCGCCGGCAGACAACCTTGCGGGGCGCGATCGCCAACTGGAAGTTGCGGTTGAGGATCTGTTGAAGCAGCTCGGCGGTACGCGGCGAAATATCGCAAACAAGGAACAGCAGTAGGCCTGGTTTTTCGGATGGATTTGGGTCAGCCCGAAGGGCAAAGAGAGTAGCCGGGGGTTGAGCGCACGGCGCGATACCCCCGGGATCGAGTGCCCATGATTTCTGACCCTGAAGGGGTCACAGAACTGGTCTGGCACCCTTTCAGGGTGCGATTCTAACCGACGATTCCCAGGGGGTCTACGCTTCGCTGCGACCCCCGGCTACTTTCTTGCAACCCTTCGGGTTGCGAATCTAATAGTGGCCCAGGCATGTAACCCTCTCCCTGAGGGAGAGGGAATAATTCGCTCTCTGGTACTAAACTTCCCCGTCAGCCAGCACTTTGAATGCGCCTTCACCCGGCTTGAATTCCTCGCGGTTAATCTCGTATTCCACTACGTCAATCTCGTAGTAACGCGCGTGCTTCACGAAGCGCAGACCCAATTTGTCCATTACATGAATCGACCCCGCATTCAGCGGTTTGGTAATCGCCACGATTCGATCGAAACCACGCTCCTGGAATCCGAACCGTAACGCCGCGCGGGCCAGCTCAGTCGCGTAGCCTTTTCCCCAATGCGCCTTGGCGAGGTGGTAAACGACTTCCGGAGTGCCAAAGAGCGAACGCAATCCGCCAAAGCCGATGAACTGGCCGGTGCTTTTATCAACCACGGCCCAACGTCCGAAGCCGTGCGTCTCCCAATGTTTGATGATGCTTTCGAGGGCGCGTGCGGCCTCTTCTCGACCGGCAGGTTTTCCGTCGCCGACGTACTTGACTACGTCAGGATCGCTGAGCAGGGACGCGAGATGGTCCAGATCGTCTACCCGGATAATGCGCAGCAGCAATCGGTCGGTTTCGATCGTTGACATGTAGCTGCTTACAGCATGTTCTCGCGGGACGACGAGGATGCCTATGAACCCTCCTAAGCTCGCGGACGCTCCGGACAATACTGAATTTGCGAATGTTGAGTCAAACGCAGGCGCGCGTTTACTGCGGGGGCCGGCGGGGCGTCGGTTGCCGAATGCTGTTCGCGGGAGTTGGCGGCCGCGCGGCGGTGCCGGGAGGAATGGCGGTTCTGCCTGAGCGCGTCAGCGCGATGCGCTTATCGGCTCCACCGGGTTGATTCACCACCACCTTGATCGCGCGATATGTCCCGTCGTGAGTCTTGTTCGACGGATCATAGCTAATCACGTACTGAGTTCGTAGATCGCGCACGATTTCATTCGCGATCTGCGGCAACTCAGAAATTGATTGTGGGAAGAAGGCCCGCCCGCCGGTTTCGGTCGCGAGCTTGTTAATCAAATCCGTCGCTTTGCCGCGCGGGCTCTTGCGAATCAGGCCGCGTTCAGCTTCAAGGTCATTCACAAATCCAATCACGTAGATTTGCACATCCTGCTCGCGCAATTGCCTGAACAACTGTTCCTGGGCGTAGTAGCTGGCGCGGTCTTCACCATCAGTCACCACGATCAGCGCGCGACGACGGCGATCGTCGTCTCTGGTTTTCTTGTAGTTCGCTACATGCTCGGCTGCCAGATACACGCCGTCGATGACGGCCGTTTGCCCGCCCTCGATGTACAAAGTGTCGAGGCCATCCATCAGCGCGTCTTTGCTCGAGGTGAAATCCTGGATCGTTTCAATCTTGTCGCTGCTGATGAAGCGCTCGATGAAAGTTTCGTCGCCCGGCTTGTTGCTGTCGATGATCGTCTTGGCGGCGGCAATCACCTGATCGAACACGCCGCGCAGCGATCCGGACGTGTCCACGGCCATGCCGTAAATGACCGGCACTTCTTCCTGGGTGAACGAGAAGATCGATTGCTGTACGCCGTCTTCAAAGACTTTGAATTCATCCTGACGAATGCCGTTGATGGGCCGGTTGTTGCGATCGATGACGCGCACGTTCAGCGTCACCAGATCGGCGTTAATCCTGAGCGTGCTGCCTTCGTCGATTTCCGCGGTTGAAGCGTCCGGTGTGGGCGTCGGTTTCGGTCTCAGGATTGGCGGCGGGGGCGGCGCGCCGAGTTGCGGCGCGATCCGGGTGCCCGGCCCGGTCTGCACGGGAGTCGGCGCCGGTGATGTCGGTGTCGGAGTGGGCGCCGCCGTGGTTGTCCGCGGACGCTCCTGCGCACTCGTCATGCCGGCCACAATTACAGACAGGGTCGCGAGCGCGCTTAACCAAACAACCAGTGTGCCCCGATGAGAGCGAAAATTCTTAAGAAACCAAAAACCCATCAATGAATACCTTGTTTGAATAAAAGACCAATGTCAAACCAATTTCGGGCGTGGGGAAGAGAATGTAAGGATGCGGAAATGGCGAGTCTGCGTTGGCTGAACGGATTTGGAATGAGCCGGCATCGACGGCGCTTTGGATGAATCTGGAACAGGCTCAAGCAGAATCCAAAGCGGCGTCGACGTCCCGACAAAGTCGGGCCTCTGCCGCCGCACTCCAAATTACTTCGGGTTCGCGATCGCGTAGTACCCTTCCCGACTGCGGACGAACAAGCGTGGCAGGCCACGCGGCGCATTCACCTTGACCTTAATCCGGTGCCATTTGCCGTCGTTGACGAAGTTCTTCGGGCGGTAGCCGATCGAGTATTGATGACGCAATTCGAGCGCGATCTGCTCAAAGATGTCATCCATCTCGGCCGGGCTGCGCGGATAAAAGGCCTTGCCGCCTGAGACGCCGGCCAATTCGTCGAGAATGCCCTGGCCCTCCATCCCCAGCGAACTGCCCACGTCGCTGCCACCCAAAATGCCCACTGAGTACAGCACGACGTCCGATTCCTTCAGCACGCGACGCAATTCGTTGAAGGTGTAGCGCGAGTTGTTGTCCTGGCCGTCGCTAATCAGCAGCAGCGCGCGCTTGCCGTGCGTTCCGCGCTGCACACGCTCTACCCCCAGATAACACGCGTCGTACAGCGCAGTGTTGTTCTTCGTCTGGACGAAGGTCAACTTGTCGAGCACGGCGTTCCCGTCACGCGTTCGATCTATTAAGAGCTGCGCGCGGGAGTTGAAGCCAATCAGAAAGTATTCGTCGCGGTCGTGACTGGTTTGAATGAAGTGGGCCAGGGCGTCGCGCGCGCGCCGCACCTTGTCGCCGCTCATCGATCCCGACACGTCGAAGATCACGCCGACGGAAACCGGCGAATCGTCGTCGCTGAAATACGCAATCTCCTGCGCTTCTTTGTTGTCAAAAATCGTGAATGCGTTCTTCGAAAGTCCGGAAACAAACCGGCCGTAAAGGTCTGTGACCGTAACGGTGAAAGTGATCAGGTCGGTGTTGGTGATGACGGGAACCTTGTCGTCAACTTCAGTTCCGGGCTTCTGCTGGGCATCACCGGTTTGCTCTTTTGGGGTTTCTTTGGCCGGCGGGGTCTCTTTCGCGGGCGCGGGCGGCAGCACCGGCTCGACCGTCAACAGCTCTTTGGCCGGTGTCGGAGACGGCTTGGCATCCGGTTTTTTCTGAGCTTTTCCGTTGTGTGATGCGATGAAAGCAGAGAGACAGAAGAGAGCGGTTAGAGAGACGACGGCGAGTGCTGACTGGCGACGCGGCTTCATTAAGAACCCCCGACCTCGGATAAACTTTCCGGCATTCGCTTCGATGAGCGCCAGGACGCGATCAGTTGCGTGTGGGGAAACCAATCTGCCGCTGCCACCGAAACGGAACTCGGTTTGAGCTATTCCACTTTAAAGAGTCTGCGCTGACTTGAAAAAGTTAGGCGCAGGTTCACCCAAAGAACGCTGCGGGGAGACGCTGCGCGATTGCCAGGACAGTCGGCCGATGCGAGGCATTGTAGGACGAGCACCCGCCAACGCGCAAGATGGGACTTGGGACCGGACCAGAAGATGGCCTGTTCTTTGTCAGCGGATCCGTTCCAGGTTCTGCCGGATTCGTTCCGCGGTCTTCGGCCCGATGCCGTCTACCATTTCCAAGCCACCGCCATCGATGAACTTTCGCAGGTCCTCGAGCGAAGCAATCTTGAACTTCTGATGGAACGTGGCCGCGGTTTTGGGGCCGACGCCCGGCAACTCCAAAAGATCGAGCACGGTTTCCGGCGTCTCTGCCGTCAATCGGTCCCACGCGTCGAACGTGCCTTTTTCCAGCAGCTCGACAGTCTTGCCGGCAATCGCTTTGCCCACGCCCGGAATTTCCTGCAAACCCGTGACGCCGCCCTCGGCCGCGATTTCTTTCATCGGCGTTGGCCACGTCTCGATCGCTTCGGCGGCCATCCGGTACGAACGAATGCGAAACGAATCTTCGCCGCGCACCTCCATTAGTGACGCCATGCGATTGAAACGACGGGCAATTTGTTCGTTGGTCATTGGCTGGTGAATCGTAAATCGTGAATGATAAATAGTAAATCGCGTTCCGGCGGGGGGTTGGGGGTTAATACGCGGCACTTATCGGGGCACTAGCCCGACCGTTAGGGAGGGCTCATTGAGTCCCCTTGGAGCCCTCCCTGACGGTCGGGCTAATGCCCCCGGTCGAGACGCGCGCCACTTTCCAAACTTTTCTATTCACGATTTACCATTTACTATTCACCTGCTCCCCCAAACACCGCTCTAAATAAGAGGTCATGATGAGAATCAAGAAGTTCCTGTGTGCGCTGTTTCTGGCGTTGTTCAGCTTACAAGGTTTTGCCCCGCTCGCGATCGCGGATGAGGGCATGTGGACGTTCAACAACGTCCCGCGCGCCGAGATCAAAAAACGATACGGTTTCGATGTCACTGACGAGTGGCTGCGGAAGGTGCAGCTTGCTTCGGTGCGCTTCAACAACGGCGGCTCAGGTTCGTTTGTTTCAGCGGACGGGCTGGTTCTGACGAACTATCACATCGTCGAAGGCATCGTCGGCGAAGTCAGCACGGCAGAGAAAGACTATGCGAAGGAAGGGTTCGTCGCGCGCACTCGCGCCGATGAGATCAAGGCGCCGAGCCTGGAGCTCAACGTGCTGATGTCGATTGAAGATATGACAGCGCGCGTCAATGGGGCGGTGAAGGCCGGCGTCTCAGATGCCGATGCCTTCGCGGCGCGGCGCGCAGAGATTTCGAAGATCGAAGCTGAATCCACGCAGGCGACCGGACTGCGTTCCGACGTCGTCACGCTTTACCAGGGCGCGCAATACAATCTTTATCGCTACAAGAAGTACACGGACGTGCGTCTGGTGTTTGTGCCGGAGTTTCAAGCAGCGTTCTTTGGCGGCGACCCCGACAACTTCAATTTCCCGCGCTTCAATGTCGATATGGCGCTGGTGCGCGTTTACGAAAACGACAAGCCGATCAATCCGCCCAGCTATTTGAAGTGGTCAAAGACCGGCGCGAAGGAAGGCGAACTGGTTTTCGTAACCGGTCATCCCGGTTCGACCTCGCGCTTAAATACAGTTGCCCACCTGCGGCAACTGGGCGAGACCAGCGTTCCCATCATTCTCCGCCTGCTTGAACGCCGCGAGGCGATGCTCAAGAAGTACATGGCGCTGGGCGAGGAACAGACGCGGCGTGCGCAGAACGAACTTAACAGTATTCAGAACAGTTTGAAGGTTTATCGAGGTCAGCTCGCCGGCTTGAAGGGGCGCACGTTGATGGCGCGCAAGGAGGCCGATGAGAAAACGCTGCGTGACTGGGTCGCCGCCAATCCGGAGCGGAAGCAGAACTACGGCGAAGCGTGGGATGCAATTGCGAAAGCTCATCAGACGCTGCCGACATACATTCGCGAGCGGAGGATCTTCGATCAGGCGGGTGGCTTCAATACCACCACGTTCGGTTTCGCCCGCAATCTGGTAAGGCTGGCTGAAGAAAACCAAAAACCGAACGCTGAGCGCCTGCCCGAGTTTACCGACGCGCGACGCGCCTCGCTCGAGCTGGGACTCTATTCTCCGGCGCCGATTTACGATGAGTTTGAAAAGCTGAAGCTGGCGGACTCGCTCGGTTTCATGATCGAGTTGCTCGGCGCCGATCATGCGCTGGTCAAACAGATCATGAACGGCAAGACGCCGGAAGCTCGTGCGGCTGAGTTAATCGACGGCACGAAACTGAAGGACGTTGATTACCGCAAGGAGCTTGCCAAGGGCGGCAAGCAGGCGATCGATTCGTCAACCGATCCGATGATCGTCCTGGCGCGCCTAATCGATGCGAAAGCGCGCGAGATGCGCAAGCGCTTCGAAAGCGAAGTGACCGGAGTTGAACGCACGAACTACGCAAAGATTGCCCGCGCGCGATTTGAGAGTGAAGGCAACAAGGTCTATCCCGACGCGACCTTTACGCTGCGTCTGTCGTACGGCGCCGTGAAGGGCTACATGGAGAATGGCAAACGTATCGAGCCGTTTACGACGCTCGGTGGTTTGTACGATCGCTCTGCGAAGTTCAACGCCAAGTTTCCCTATAACCTGCCGCCGCGCTGGACGGAGAAGAAGTCCTCGGTGAATCTGGCGACGCCGTTTAATTTCGTCTCGACCGATGACATCATCGGCGGCAATTCAGGTTCGCCGACAATCAATAAGAATGGTGAAATCGTGGGCCTGATTTTCGACGGCAACATCCAATCGCTGATTGGCGATTTCCACTACGACGAAACAGATAACCGGGCAATCTCGGTCGATGTGCGCGCGATGCAGGAAATTCTCAGGAAGCTTTTCGACGCAAACCACATCGCGGACGAATTGTTGAAGGGGTAGGAATTCAGGCCGCGGTCAGCCCGAAGGGCTGAAAGAGAGTAGCCGGGGGTTGAGCGCGCAGCGCGAATACCCCCGGGATCGAGTGTCTATTGATTTTGACCCTGAAGGGGTCACAGAACTCGTCTAGCACCCTTTCAGGGTGCCGAATTTGCGCCGACGTGTCCGGGGGTCTACGCTTCGCTACGACCCCCGGCTACTCTCTAGCAACCCTTCGGGTTGCGAACCTGATGAATTAAAGTAAACCCTCTCCCAAAGGGAGAGAGTCAATCACACGTTTGGTCAACAGTTCACCGTCTCTACCCCGACGCGTCGGTGTGCTGCGCCTCGCTCCGAATGACCGCCATACTCCTGTCGGCGATCTCTTGCAGGCAACCGTCAGCGAATTCTCGCGCCGGATAATTCTTCAATCACAAATCCGCTGAAAACATGAATGCTTTGTGATCGGCATTGCGGTTGCTGAACGCTGCGGCGAGATGTTGCCGCAGTTAAGACTCTCGGAATCTTCGACTCCCTACTCAGCCGGGCGTGTAGCTACTCGTCCAGGAACCGTTTTTGATTTTGCCGTCGCACCGTTAGCAACTGCCGGTAATGGCGCAAAGCGCCGTTGGCTGCGCGAACGGCGGCGACGAAAGGTCGGCCGCGCATACGATATGGCTTTGGAGATCGCGCGGGTGATTCCACGTGGATCGGTAGTGCTGGACGTCGGTTGCGGCAACGGCTACATCGCGCATCATCTGTCGGCGCTGCTGGGCAAAGCCGTGACGGGAATCGACGTCGCCGACTCGACGGAAGCGCCGATTTATTATCGGCCATACGACGGCCGTGAATTCCCGGTCCCTGACTCTTCCTTTGACGCCGTCGTGTCCGCATACGTGCTGCATCACGCGCAAGACGTCCACACGATGTTGATGGAAATGAAGCGTGTGCTGCGGCCGGGTGGCGTGGCAATTATCTACGAAGACATTCCAGCGACGGCCTGGGACCGCTTCATCTGCTGGACGCACGATCTGAAATGGCGAAAACGCACCGGCGCTTGCACCTTCCGAAGTGAATTGGATTGGGTAAACGTGTTTGGGTCCGCCGGCTTTCAGCTTATTCGCGAGCGGCAGCTGGCGCGACTGCGGAACCTGACGCATCCGGTTTGTCGGCGCTTTTTTCTGCTGCAAAACCAGCCGTTTTCAGCAGCGGTCGCAAAGATCAGTCGTGATCAAACAGCACGGCCTGCAAATCCGTGTAGTCAGTCTTTGGTTTTGTGCGGCAGGTGTAGCGGACTTCTTTCTTGCTCGTGCCCGGCCAGTTGATGGTGATGCCTTCAATGCTCCGGGCCGGTTTCTCTTCCGCGTTGTAATCGTCCACGACGGAATAGTCAACGCCGTCAACACTGAAATTAATTTCATTCAGGTCAACCAACGCGCGCATGTAGTGGGTGTATTCAAACTTGTGCTGGGTGCCGGTGCGGTCTTTGGGATACTCGAGTTCGATCTTCGCGGGCGAGCCAAATCTGTACTGCACATACCCCGTGTCTCGGGTCAGGTCTTTTGAAGCGCACACCGAAACGATCTTCGCGGGCCGGCGCAGCACACAAGCAAAAATCACGCGTTCGGTTTTCGCGCAAAGCGTGTTGACCTGAAGCGCGCGTAGCGTTGATGTGTTCGGAGACTGCGCCGACGCAGGATTAAGAGCGCCGCGGCCATACAACGCGATCGCTCCGGCACACGCGACCAGCAAACTGAGCACGATCGCCAATCTTGATCCTTGCCTCATCATTGATCTTTGTCAGACACCCAGCCAAAAGATCAGCAGGTTCAAAGCAAAGCAAGCGAGTCCCAAAAGGAAGCATGCATACTGCACGCCCACGATGAGCCAAACGATTTTTATGTCGCGGTCGCCTGATTCGTCCACGCGCCGCACGAACAGCGAGATGCACAACAGCAGGATTGCGGCGATGATGATTGAGGCCCAAAACATCATCCAGCCCGCATACATCAGACCCGATGGCGCGGGTGTGCTGGTTAGTTTCGGCCAGAGGCTGATGCAGACTACCGTCTCAAGACTGATGAGCCACTTGCTCCAGTCCTGAAGCAATCTCATTGACTCGACAGTCCGTTCGGGTCTCGGCATGAGGGAAATTTATTCCGGCTTGAACCGGTGGATCTCGCCCGGCTTGCGCAGCATCTTGTTGACTTCGCCCATGTGCATTTCTTCTTCCGCGATCATTCTGCGCGCATACTCTTCGATGAAGACGGAACGGTCGCGCACGACATCGAGCAAGCGTTTGTAAAGGGCCAGGCCGGTCTTCTCTGCTTCCAAAGACTCGAGCAGAATGTCCTGCACCGAATGCTGTTCGCTCTCGAGCAAGGCGCCAATCTTAAGTGACGGATGCTCGCCGAGATGCGTAACCAGCTCGCCGGCTTCGTTCGCATGCGCCAGGCAGACGTTGGCTTCGCCGCGCAGCCAGCTTACGATCGGAATGCGATTGTGGCCGAAAATCATCAGCGAATAGTGCGTGTAACGCACGACGCCGGCGAGTTCGGTTTCCAAGATTTCATTGAGAAGCGCGACAACGGCTTTCTTGTCGAAGTCCTGCTCTGCCATGATGTCCTCCGCGATGGGTTATGAAGCTGGTTTGTCGGCAACAAGTTAGCACAAGTGCGCGACATTTGCGGATTCGCACACTCCAATTCCGGCGATTTAGAATGACGACGACAATGCGAAGACCGGCAGTACTGATGATCTTGGTCGGCGCGTTCTTGTCCGTGGCGCCGGTTCACGGTTCGACCACGCCCGCGCAATCCACGCAAACGATCATCAAGCTCAGCCAAGCTGAGCGCGCGCTCGTCGCCGGCTCGCGCGATGCGATCGTGCGCAGCGGCATGTCTTCAGCCTATTTCGATCGCCACTTCACGCTGGTCCAGGTTGTAAACCGATCCGGCGATCGACGGGTGGTGTGGAGTTTTTCAGTCAACGAATATGCAACGACTGTTACAGACGTGTTGGGTTACTACACCGCAAACGGCAAGCGCAGTGATACTCACAGCGTCACGGCAACTCTGGGCGTGACTTCCGAGATCAAGCGAACTATTTCGAGAAAGACCGCCGACCGACTTATTCAAAAGTGCATCGGCAGCTTTGCGAATCCTTCCGTGGAGTACCGCGCCTCAGCTAACGGCCCCGCCAGGCTTTTGCTTACCGCCGAAGCCATTCCAAAATTGAGCCCACCGCAAAACGAGGAGCCGCCGAAGAACTCGCCGAAGGCGCAGGTGCAAACCGACATGGACGTGATTAGAGATAAACGCAGAAACCCGCCTCCTATCATCGTCGCGTCCATCGACCTCGAATCCGGCAAGTGCACCAAGGGCGAATTGCTGGCAGGCCCGAAAGTTCCCGCCAGCCCATTTTAAGGAATCTGTTTTCGGGAGATAGTTACCGAAGAGTGGCACAGACTCTTGTCTGTGGTTCTTCCTAATATCACTGACTGAAGTCTGTGCCAGTCGTCTTCATAAGACGCTCTTCGTGTCAGTTAAGAGCTGGCGAGTACTGCCAGGTCGCCTTCAAACTGTTGATCCGATGGGAACGAGTAGGTAACCGTGTAGGTGGGCGGCGAGCTTTCCAGGATTGGCTTCCCATTCAATTCCAGCCACGCATGTCCTTTCAATTCGCGGTCGGCATCTTTTCTTACGCCGAAACGAATTGTGGTGGCCACGCCGGCCAGCGCTAAGTACCGGTGCAGCACCGTCGCGCGTTTCCAACAACTCGGTTTGAAAACAAAGACGTTGGATTCAAGCAATGCGTCGATCGCCGATGAGAACTGAACTGGATCGACGTTGGTCGATTTCTGCCGGACCTCTGTCGAAACGATCTGGAGCGCGCGGGATAGCGGCAATAGTCTCGCCAGCATCGAGAGGACAACAATCCACCCCGCCATCCGCGCCAGCAGACAGGCTCGCGCCGGATCGCGTGTGGTCAATTGCAGCGCCTGCAGAATCATCGGCGGTATTCTAGGGTACGTGCTCCCTTGGGACTAGTTTCGGTATGGCAGCGGGTGGCCTTTGACTCGTCGAGCTGCGAAGCAGCGGTCTTAGTTAAGCCCAAGGGTGATGCTTTGCGAGCCTTTGGAAACAGGCCCTTTTGATTAGCGGAGCCCGCGAAGCGGGCGACATCTCAGTCTCGGGTTAACGTTTTTATTTTCGAGGCAGAATCAACTCGACTGCCCCGTTGAGGATTGGTCGCCGCTTCGCGGCTCCTACAAAATTCTGTTTGCTGGTAACCCAAGGCTCGCAGAGCCTCGCCTTCGGCTTAGCTACAACCGCTGCTTCGCAGCTTGTAGCTACATCCTACGCTTTCCAATCTCACTGCAAAAACCGTTCAGGCCGTGTTAGGCTCGCGCCGGATGGAACCTGAGAGCGATCGACGACCAGCAAAGCAAGTGACGATCTTCTGCGACGGCTCGAGCCTCGGCAATGGCCGTGATGTGGCGCGCGCGGCGGGGGTGGCTCTGCTCGGCTTTAAAGGTCTTTGGCGCGCGTTTGGAATTTACCTGGGCAAAGCCACTAATCAACAGGCCGAGATCGCCGCGGCTGCGCTGGGCCTGGAAGCTTTGAAAGAACCTTGCCGCGTTCGTCTGCACACGGATTCGAAGTACGTCGTTGAGACGATGAGCGGCCGCTTTCGCCGCAAGACGAATCACGATTGGTGGAAGCGTCTGGATGAAGCCGCCGAGCGTCATCAGGTTGAGTGGCAGTGGTCTCAGGGTCACGTCGGCCACGTGATCCAGGAGGCGGCCGACAAAGCTGCGCGTAAGATCGCGGCGCTCGGCCATGTCGAGCCCGCGGTGTTGCAGGATGCCGTGGACAAGATTGGCGTCATTGAGCCGGAAGAGGCCGATGACGAGCAATTGTTCTAGTTGCCTCCCTTTGAGGCTGACAATCACCCCTGTAGAAATGCCATCCCCTGCGGCTTGGCCGCAGCACAGTGCGGTAAGCCTGCGGCTTACCGGCTAGTAATATACTCACTCTTCCGCCGAGGCTGAGCCTCGGCGTGAAAGAATAAACTCAGGCGAACCGGAAAGGCATAGCCTTTCCGCACTGTGCTGCGCCAGAGGCGCAAATCCCGCAATCCCGTTGAGTCTCGCTTTCCATCGCCTCCGAATCTATAATCGGCGTTAATCCCAGGCGTCACTTAAAGCTCAAAACGTGAACGGATTATCGGCAAAAATCATCACGGGTTGTTTCGTCGCGCTCATCGTCTTTGCGGGGGCAGCAGTGACGAGCGCTCAATCCGCTGATCGTGGATGGGAATGGCAGAACCCTCTGCCGCAGGGCAACGCGATCGCGGCCATCAGATTTGCCAAAGATCAGCGCCACGGATGGGCGGTCGGATCCGACGGAGTAATTCTTTACACAACTGACGGCGGCTTTTCATGGGCTAGCCAGCGCACCCGCATTGTTACGACGCTGAGCGGACTGCACGTTTTCGATCGCCGCCGGGCGATTGCCGTCGGCGCGCGCGGCACGATCTTACGCACCACGAACGGCGGCAAGCGTTGGACGCAAGTCCCGGTGCCGACGAAGGATCATCTGTACTCAGTGACATTCGCGGCTGACGATCCGGCGCGCGGATGGGCCGTCGGAACTTACGGGGCCGTGGTCGCGACGACGGATGGCGGCCAGACCTGGTCACCGCAACTCAGTTCCACGCGCGCGCACCTCTTTTCGGTTTCATTCACCAACAGGACGACAGGGTTAGCAGCGGGTGAACGCGGCACGATCTTACGCACGACCGATGGCGGGAAGAACTGGAAAGAGACCGTGCGGCTTGGCCCGCAGCCTTTGACTGGCGTCACCTTCATTACTCCTGAACGCCCCATCGCCGTCGGTTACGGCGGTCGTGTGTTGTTGAGTGATGACGGCGGCGCCACCTGGGAGCCTCTGGACATTGGCATGAAAAGCGATCTGCTGACGGTCTACTTTTCTGATCAGAAGAACGGCTGGATCGCCGGTGACAACGGCGTCGTGTTGAGCACCGGTAACGGGGGAAGGCTCTGGATTCCGGCAAGCATTCGCACCAACCCGCGCCTCGTCACGATTTATTTCTCAGACGCGAACACGGGATGGGCCGCCGGCGGTGACGGTCTGGTCGTGCGCAGCGATGATGGTGGACTGGGTTGGGAGCGTCTGACCGAAGGCGGACGCGACGACATCGGGGACATTTTCTTTGCCGATGACTCGCGCGGATGGGCCGTCGGCGCGCGCGGAAAAATTCTGGCGACTTCGTCAGGCGGGAAAAGCTGGACAGTAAGACCTTCGGGAACGCGCGAGCGGCTGAACGCGGTGGCTTTCACCGACGCGGCCAACGGTTGGGTCGCCGGTGATCACGGCACAATTCTGCGCACGTCGAATGGCGGCATCGTGTGGCATAAACTCGAAACGGGAATTCCCGAAGACCTCACCGGCCTTTGGTTCGTTTCTCCAAAGCTTGGTTGGGTGGTCGGCGCTCGCGGCACGATCATGCGCACCGAAGACGGCGGCGAAACCTGGCAAGGGCAGCCTTCGAAGACCCGTGCCTGGCTGGAAGACGTGACCTTCTTTGACGCGAAACGCGGTGTAGTCGTCGGCTCAGGCGGCACCATCATGCGCACCGAAGATGGCGGCAACTCCTGGAAGCATATTGATCTCAACTTGAAAGAGTGGCTGTATTCAGTGGCGTTCGCCGACGACAAAACCGGCTATGCGGTCGGTGAAAAAGGAATCATCCTGCGCACTGATGACGGCGGAGTGAAGTGGAAAGATCAGGAGAGCGGCGTCTCGAGCAACTTGTTCGCAGTCTCAACAGCGTCACGCGACGACGCGATGGCTGCCGGCGATCACGGTCTCGTGCTGGCGACCAAAGACGGAGGCGTCGCGTGGGCTTCGCAACCGACGATCACCAGTACCTCTCTGTTTGCGGTGGCGTATCACGGCGGGTCAGACACCTGGATTGCGGGCCGCGGCGGCGCCATCCTGCGACGCACGACTTCATTGGCCACGGTGAGTCTGCCTTCTGCCAAGTTGCCGCCTCTGCTTCGCGGCGGCCGCTCCAAAGTAAAGAATGAAAATACGGAAGGCGATCCCGACGACATCCCTCGCGCCGTCCGGCCGCAGTTAAAACCGCAGAAGCCTTGAATGAATATGTCCCCTGAACCTCACGACTCAGTAGAAGTTTTTTATTCCTATGCTCACGAGGACGAGAAACTTCGCGACGAACTGAAGAAGCACCTCTCCAATCTCAAACGGCAGGGCGTAATCACCGACTGGTATGACCGCGACATCTCCGCCGGCAAAGAATGGAATGAAGAGATTGAGAAGCACCTGAATTCAGCCAAGGTGATTTTGCTTCTCATCAGTCCGGACTTCATGAATTCGGACTACATCAATGCCGTAGAAGTGAAGCGGGCGATGGAAAGACATGAGGCTGGAGAAGCTCGGGTCATTCCCGTGGTTCTTAGACCGGTGGATTGGCAGGGCGCGCCATTCAGAAAACTACACTCGCTTCCAAGCGATATCCGACCGGTGACGCTTTGGCCGAATCAAGACCAAGCCTTTCTTGACGTGACTAAAGGCATTCGGAGAGCGCTTGACGAATTGTTCGCTCCTTCAGTTGGCACACCTGCAAGCTTGGATATCCCCAATCCGCCCAAGGTTGGGTTTATCTCAAGAAGAGATCGAGAGAACCAAGACTTTATCGAGCGCGTGTCTCAAGAACTGAGGCCAGGAAAAAACCACTTGGTCGTGTTGTGGGGCGCGGGTGGAGTTGGCAAAACGGCGATTGCAGCTGAGACAGTGCGCGGACTAATTGAGACCTTTGCGGGACGAATTGCATGGGTCAGCGCTGACGGGCTTGAGAGTTTCAGTTTGTCGACATTGCTCGACGGTATCGCGACTCAGCTGGGCGATTCAGATCTGCGAAAGCTTCCTCTAGAGCTAAAGAACGAACAAGTGCGGGATCTGGTCAAGTCGACTCCAACCCTCGTGGTATTGGACAACTTTGAAACCATCGACCTTTCCGAACAAGCGCATTGCATCGACTGGCTGGGCAAACCAGCTCCGTGTACCGCGCTCATTACCACGCGTGACAAGATTGAAGAAGCCCACGATATTCCTATAGAAGTCATGTCGGCGAAAGAGGCCAGTAACCTCCTCGACCGATTGATGGCCCAGACCCACGAGGTGGGAGCTTTTGCCAACCTCGATCGCGCTCGATTAATTCAAACTGCCGAAGCTAATCCGTTGGTCCTACAATGGATTGTCGGACAGATTGATCTCGCGCAAGATCCTGACGAGGTGTTAGATGACTTACAACAAGGTGAAGGTAAAGCAGTCGAGCGCGTTTTCAATCGCTCTTACAACCTAAAACAGTTAGACAAAGGGGGCCGTGCTGTTCTGCTGGCACTTTCCCTGTTCGCGCCGAGCGCTAGTAGAAAAGCAGTGGCTGAAGTCGCCAACTTTGGAAAAGAAAGCGACAAGAAAAAATTCCGGAACGCCGTAAAGAGCCTTTCAGCTCTCTGGCTCATTCACACAACAGATGAAAGCAAACGGCTGGCTATCGAAGGGTTGACTAGACAGCTCACCAAAGCCCGCCTCGATAGCGACCCCAGGGGTAAGTCTTTTCGCCCACGCTTTGTCAGTCGGTTTTTGCGCTTCGCCGAGTCTCACCGAAAGCCAACGGGTGAAGATTACAATGAGCTGGAAGCGGAAAAAGATAACTTGTTGACGGCTACGGATTTGGCCTTTTTGCTAGGCGACGGCATAAGTGTAATTCAGCTAGCTTATGCCATGGCTTTGCCAAGCACTGGCATGCTATCTGTGCGTGGTTATTGGGATGAGGCGCTGGCAGTCAGTAAACTCGCATTAACTATGGCTCGGCGCTCAGGCTCCGAACATCAAATAGCCTCGTGGCTAAACAATGTCGCAGGCTCGTATTATAGGCGTGGTGACATTCGCGCAGCGCGCGAGCTTGCAGACGAAAGCCTCGCGCTACAAAGAAACCTCGGCAATAAGCTAATACTAGGTCAGATTTTGCACAACCTAGCGATTATCGCTCACAGTCTTGGCCAATTCGATGAAGCACGACGACTATGCCAAGAAAGCAACGCGGAGAGCCGGAACAACCAAGGGGAGACTGCGTCAACTATACATTTGCTAGGCTTCATCGCGTACGATAAAGGTGAATTCAAAGATGCGCGACGGCTATACGAAGAGGGTCTCGAGATCGGGAGACGCTTCGGTGACGAAAACGCCATCTCTAGTTGTCTGTACGGTCTCGCTTTGCTCGCGCGGGACCAGGGTGAACCTGCCGCCGCGTCCCAATTCAGTAAGGATTGCCTTGAAATCAAACAAAGATTGGGAGATCAAATCGGTATCGCTTACTGCCTTCATACTCAAAGCTTGCTCGCATTTGACCAAGGTAATTTCCCCGAGGCACTGCGTCTTTGTAATGACAGCCTAAACATCGCACAAAAACTCGGAGATCAGTCTGTTATCGCCAACGACTTACATCAGTTGGGTGTTCTCCAAATTGCTGGCTCTGATTACCAAAGAGCTGAAAAATCACTTCAAAGAAGTCTTGAGTCGCTAAAGAGGCTTGAAAATCCGGTGGGTTATGCGGAGTGCCTGGAAACGACGGGCCATTTGAAAACGGCCCAGGATCAATTGGCGGCTGCCGAAGCCTTATACACTGAAGCTTTGGAAATTGCCGAGTCTCTAGGCCTTCAGTTCAGGAAAGCAAGCGTTAAGCATTCGTTAGCGAAGCTGGCCGATAGGCAAGGAGACAAAGCAAAAGCAACGGCCTTGCTTCAAGCCTCACTAGCGACCTTCGAGAAGCTTCGTTCGCCAAAAGCAGAGAATGTACGGCGAGACTTGGAAAGACTTTCAGGGCGACCTTCCTAAGTGCCGTAGGCACGGAATGTTTATAGGCCGAAGTCATCCCCTTGATTCTAATGAGCCCATTTATGGGCGGAAGAACATGTCGCTCCTTCGGAGCTAACCCATCCTTTTAATCGACCGGAAACTATAAACATCTCGCTGCTCCGCAGCGAAAATCATCCGCGTTCGAAGGTAAAAGGCGGGCGGTAGCCCGCCTCTAAACGATCCTCGGTTTCGTTCTCGCGCTACGCGGCGACTGGCGGGCGGTAGCCCGCCTCTAAACGATCCTCGGTTTTGTCCTCGCCCGACGCGGCGACTGGCGGGCGGTAGCCCGCCTCTAAACGATCCTCGGTTTCGTTCTCGCGCTACGCGGCGACTGGCGGGCGGTAGCCCGCCTCTAAACGATATTCCGGTTTCGTCCTCGCCGCTACGCATTAACGGGCGGGCAGTAGCCCGCCTCTAAACGATATTCGGTTTCGTTCTCGCTGCTACGCAGAAGAGACGGTCACGCGCGGCGCGACCTGAGAAGAAACCACAGAAGCTTACCGGCACGATACTCCGGCATGCTGCACGCCAGCGGCGTGGCCACCAACCACTCACGCCGCCTTCGTCAGTCTTTGCACTGTCCGTAGAAAACGATTGATGTCGATCGGCTTGGTCAGATGATCGGCGAAGCCTTCGGCCTGGGCGCGCGTGATGTCGTGGGAACGACCGTAACCGGTCAAGGCCAGGGCCGGCAGATTCACACCCTTATCCAGTCCACGGATTTGCTTCAGCAACTGATAACCATCCATCTCCGGCATTGAGATGTCAGAGATGATTAAATCAAAACTGCGCTCACCGGCGATTTGCAGCGCTTCCCTCCCGCTACCAGCTGACTCAACGAGGGCGCCTTCCAGGGTCAGGAGTTTCGTCAGCATGTCGATCGTGTCGCGCGAGTCATCCACAATCAAAATCGACTTGCCCTTAAGGAGTTCCGGTGAGGTCATGGCGTTCGCCATCACGACGCGGTGCTGTGTCTCATACAATGGAACAGTTACGGTAAACGTTGTCCCCTGACCGAGGCCTTTTGAATCGACGCTCACATGGCCGTGATGTAATTCGGCAAGTTGTTTCACCAACGCTAAACCTATCCCCAGACCACCCTGCCGGCGCACACTGCTGGCATCACCCTGCCGAAAAATTTCGAAGACGTGCGGCAGGAAATCACTTCCGATTCCCTGTCCCGAATCAGAGACGGTTAACTCGGCCTCATTGGACACGCGCTTCACTCCGATACTCACCTTGCCGCCGGCTGGAGTGAACTTAACCGCGTTGTTCAGAAGGTTCCAGGCAATCTGGCCCAGGCGAATCGGATCTCCTTCCACCACTACGTCAAGTTCGATCGCCACTTCCAGCGAAATGTCTTTGTCATTTGCTTCCTCGCGCACCGTGTCGATGGCGTCGGTTAAGATCGTCGAAAGCGAGACCGGTTGGAATTCCAGCGACAGCTTACCCATCTGTAGTCGCGAGAGATCCAGCAGATCAGAAACCAGGCGCGTTTGCGCCAGGGCGTTACGCCGGATCGTCTCAGCCGCTTTAATCACCAGCTCGTTATGACGCGTTTCCTTACTGCGCAGCAGGATTTCCGCATAGCCGACGACGGCGTTCAGCGGATTGCGTAACTCATGCGAGAGGGTCGCGAGAAATTCATCTTTCAGCCGGTTGGCTGCTTCAGCTTCAGCGCGTGCTGCGTGCTCGCGTTTGAGAAGTTCATCGCGCTCAGCCTCAGTCTTTTTACGTTCGGTAATGTCCCGGGCAATTTTGGACGCGCCCACGACCACGCCTTCATGGTTCTTGATGGGAGAAATGGTGAGCGACACATCGATTAGACTTCCGTCTTTGCGTTGGCGCACAGTTTCGAAGTGATCCACCCGCTCGCCGCGGCAGATTCTCTCGATAATCAACGTTTCTTCGTTCAGGCGATCTTGCGGCAGCAGCATGGTGATGTGCCGGCCGATAACTTCGTCGGCTGAATAGCCAAACACTCGTGACGCACCTTGATTCCAACTTTGAATAATGCCGTCAAGATTTTTGCTGACGATGGCATCGTCTGAGGATTCGACGATCGAAGCGAGATGCCGCCGCGCGATTTCGGTCGCGTCGCGCAGGCGTTTGGCCTCGGCTGACTCAATTTCAAAAAGGCGCGCGTTCTGTAACGCGATTGCCGCTTGATCTGCGATCGCCGACAACTGCCACTCTTCGTCGGCGTCGAGGGGGCGGCTGCGTACCACGGCAAGCATGCCGTTGACGGCGTTGGTCGCGATGACCGGCACGGAAACCATGGCCTCGTCCGGCGCCACAGCGAGTGCTTCGTGCAACTTCCGCACCGCGTCTTCATCCATCGAAGCGGAAAACTCTTCGGCAAACTTCGGCGCTGTTCCGCGCGCGGCGCGCACGCGAAAAGTCCCATCTTTCTCGACCAGCAGAAGTACGCAGGCCCGCGCCTCGACCAACTGCAAGGCACTTTCGACGATGATGTCGAGCACCTGATCGAATTGAAGCGAGGTGGTGATCGCCCGGTTAATTTCCGCGAGTCGCCCGGAAGGAGTTTTCTTTGCAGGCCCCGGCTTGTCCATAATGCTTGTTACCGAATCCCTTCGATCACCAAACCTTCATTGGTGATGTGAATTTCGTGTTCGTGACCATCGTGTGCGCTGCCGCGAGTCTTGATAATTCGCAGCGTCCGTTTCAGTTCGGCGCCGGGTTGAAATCTCAGCAGCAGGAGGTTGTCACTCATGTTCGAAACCTGTTGGTCGCTGATCCCTTGGACTTCAAAGAGATGAGCGAGCTCGTACGTCATGAAACAGGTTACGTTTTCGACGGCGAACCATTGCGTCAGCGCATAAATCACATTCGAGAATCGCTGCCGATCGACGCTGGTGCGCTCCAGATCGCCCAGCGCATCAATCACCACCCGCTTCACTTGCCCGCTGCGAATGCGCTCAAACAGACGCGCCGCGATGCGATCCAGCTGCATCTCGACGGGTGACTGGTACATAATTTCAAAGCCGTCGTTAATAAGTTCTTCGACCGGCATTTGCATGTTTCGCATTACCCGAGTGAGTTGGGTGGGGTTTTCCTGAAAGCCAAGATAGATTCCCGGCTCGCCTTTGCTCACGCCGGCACGGAGAAACTCCAGCGCCATGATCGTCTTGCCCGATCCCGGCGGCCCGGCCACCAAAGTGGTGGTGCCGCGCCAGAAGCCCTCGGCAATCATTTCGTCCAAACCCTGAATGCCGGTGTTGACGCGCTCAGGCCGCGCCGTGTAATCGGGCACCACCGGCGGGGTGAGTAACCGCGGAAAGAGTTCCAGGCCCTCAGACGTGATGGAAAATGCATGCAAACCTGAAGTTGATTTCGAAGCCCGCAACTTTTCCACGCGCAAAAATCTTTCCTCACGCACGTTCGTCGCCAGCTTGAGCATTTGAATCACGACATCGCCGATCGCGAACTCGGGAAGTTCGGTCATCATTGCTTCTGAGTACTCGCCGATCAAAAAGCTGGTGCACTCATAAGTGGACAGGACCGTGGCCAGATCAAATATGAGGTTGCGACGCTGCGGTTGCTCAATCAACTCGTTGAGGGCCTTGAACGAATCGATAAAGACGAACTTTGCGCGACGCGCGGCGAGCATATCACCGACGATCTCCGGCAACTTCTCGATCCCCTGCTCGCGTAACATCAGGCCCAGATCTTCATAGAGAACCGAAGTGCCGACTTTCTCTTGATCAAAGAATTTATATCGCTGCCCGTGCACGATGAATTTTTCCAGCGGCTCAGACATTGTTGTCAGGTAGAGCGCGGGCGCATCCACCGTGGCGTTGCGAAAGGCAATCTGCTCGGCGAGGATGGTTTTTCCGGTGCCCGGAGATCCCATAATGACGCTGATCGTATTCTTCGGAATGCCGCCGTACAGCACTTCATCCAACCCGGCGCATCCGGTTTTAATCTTGTCCGTCATTAATTTTGCTCTCCGGCCGCCGCCTGGTGGCCCATTTCTTCGATTAGCTTCGCCACCGTTTCGATTAGACGTTCTTCATTTAACGGCTTGATCAAAAACGCGTCCGCGCCAGCTTCGCGCGCCCGCTGTTCAGCGTGCAGGTGGCTGAAGATCAGCACCTTCGTTTCCTGTGTTACCGGATCCGCCTTGAGCTGACGGCAAAGGCTCAAGCCATCGAGCTTCGGCACCAGCACCTCGGTCACCAGAATTTTCGGGCGTAGTTCGCGTGCGCGCTCCAACGCCGTGAGGCCATCGGCGGCAAACTCAACGCCATAACCGGCCTGTTCCAGGAGATATTTTTCGAGTCGCTGAACGAGCGGATTCCGCTCAACTACCAGAATCAGCGCATTCCTGTCCGCAAGTGTATTCATCATCGGGAAGACACAAATGCTCTTATAAGGGGAACCGATATTGGGGAACCGAGAATTGGCTTTCAGGGAAAGTGCTGTAAGTTTTTATAGCAAACCGCGCACCGAGACACAAGGTGGTGGTCAGCAAGGTACGCACGCCTCTGGCGTGCAGGCATGCCGGAGGCATGCGTACCGTATTAGCCGCGCGCCAGTGTACAATTGTGTGGGTTCGCCGCGCAGTGCGCTCAATTTAGCCACGCATATGACACCAAAAACGGAACAAGCGAAATCCGGCCTTCGTACCGAAACCGATTCGATGGGCGCGATCGAAGTGTCCGCGGATAAGTATTGGGGCGCGCAGACGCAGCGTAGCTTGCTCCACTTCGATATCGGCGACGACGTGATGCCACGCGAGATGATTCGTGCCCTGGGCATCTTGAAGAAAGCCTGCGCACTCGTGAATCAGGATCTCGGGAAGCTCTCGGCCGACAAAGCGAAGCTAATCGCGCAGGCGTGTGACGAAGTAATCGAAGGCAAACTCGACGAACATTTTCCTCTGCGTGTCTGGCAAACCGGTAGCGGCACGCAGACCAACATGAACGCCAACGAAGTGATCTCGAACCGCGCGATTGAATTAGCGGGCGCCGAAAAGGGTAGTAAGAAACCGATTCATCCGAACGATGACGTGAACATGTCACAGTCGTCGAACGACACGTTCCCCACGGCAATGCACATCGCGGCCGCCGAGCAGATGAATAAGTTAGTGCCGCGGGTTCGAGAAATAGAAGCGGCCATCGATGCGAAGGCCAAAGAATTTAAGGACGTGGTGAAGATTGGCCGCACGCATCTTCAGGACGCCACTCCTTTGACCGTTGGCCAGGAGATGTCCGGCTGGGCGAGCTTAATCGAGCGCGACATCGATCGAATGAATGCGACCTTACCGGGACTGTACGATCTGGCCATTGGGGGCACGGCGGTCGGCACGGGCTTGAACGCGCATCCGGAATTTGGCGAACGCGCGGCCAGGAAGATCGCGGAGCTAACCGGCCTCCCGTTCAAATCGCATCCGAACAAATTCGCGGCGCTGTCAGCGCACGATGAAATCGTTTTCTGTAGCGGCGCGTTGAAGACTCTGGCGACGTCTCTCATGAAAATAGCCAACGACATTCGTTGGCTGGCATCGGGGCCGCGTTGCGGGCTGGGCGAATTGATCCTGCCTGAGAACGAACCGGGCTCATCAATCATGCCCGGCAAAGTTAATCCTACACAGAGCGAAGCGATGACGATGGTCGCCGTGCAGGTGCTGGGCAATGACACGGCAATCGGCATCGCCGGCTCGCAAGGTCACTTTGAGCTGAACGTATTCAAGCCCGTCATCATTCACAATCTGCTGCATTCGATCCGCTTGATCCACGACGCGGCGCACGGCTTTGTCGAATATTGCATCAACGGCATTGAATTGAACCGTGAACGCATCGATGAAAACCTGCGCGACTCGCTAATGCTCGTCACGGCGCTGAACGAACACATCGGTTACGACAACGCCGCGAAGCTTGCCAAGCACGCGCACAAAAAAGGCATCAGCCTGCGCGAATCTGCGATCGAGCTTGGCCTGCTGACCGGCGAACAGTTTGACGACTGGGTTAAGCCCGAAGAGATGACGCATCCTTAAAATGCCGTCCGTGGTCAGTTGTCAGTTGTCAGTTGTCGCTAGTGTGAAGGCCACTGACAACGGACGACGGACAACTGACGGTTTATCCCAACCTGACTTTCCTCGCGCCAACCCCTATAATCCACCCAACCCCTTTTACGTCTGAGGTTTTGTCGACGCTGATATGTCTGGCGGATCGTTCGATCAATTCTTTCGCGATACTGGCGACTTGCGTCACCGGCGCCCGTCGGGACGGCTGTGGAACCCGGCGGCTGACGTTTATCGCACGCAGGATGGTTGGCTGGTGAAGCTTGATCTGGCCGGCGTCAGGTCCGACGACGTTCAGATTACGCTTGATGGCGATCTGCTGCGCGTGAGCGGCCTGCGCCGTGACGGTTTCTGCGGCGAAGGCATTTCGCATTATCAGCTCGAGATTACTTACAGCCGCTTCGAGAAGCTGATCCAATTCCCCTGTTCGATCGAGAAAGCGACCGTCGAGCGCGATTATCGCGATGGCTTGCTGCTCTTACACCTCTACGAAAACGAAGAATGCCGCGAAGAACTGAAAAGCCGCGCCGCGCGTAGATGATCGTAGTAACCAATGGCTGAAGAAAAAGATAACCCGAAGGAATTGACCGGCGAAGAGAACAAGTCTGCGGCTGAACCGGAGAATAAATCTGGCGCTGACGCTGAGAACAAATCTATCGCTGACCCGGCGCCAAAATCTGAGGCTGACCCGGCGCAGAAGCTGGGCGCGGAGCCTTTCGAAATTCCGGTCCTGCCGCTGCAAAACACCACGCTGTTTCCGGAAACGATGGTACCGCTGGCTGCCGGACGTCCCGCTTCCATGGCTGCGGTCGAATCAGCGCTCGCCAGCGAAGAAAAACTGCTCGCTTGCATCAGCGTGCGGCCGGAGAAAACTTCCGAAGAAGATGCCAAATCTGAAGACCTCTTCGAAGTTGGCACGCTTGTAATGATCAAACGCATGGAGCGAGTCGATGACACGCTCCACATGATCGTTCAGGGAACCGATCGCTTTCGCGTGCTTGAGTGGACCCAGAAAGAACCGTTCTTGCGCGCGCGTGTCCAAATCCTCCCCGATCTGCAAACGATAAATACCGACGAAGTCGAAGCGGCCACCCGCAATGTGAAGGCGCTGATCCAACAAGCTCTCGCTTACTTGCCGCAGGTGCCGCCGGAAGTTCGGCTGGTGGTTTTGGGTGCGGACGATCCGGTGAAGCTCGCTTACTTCCTCGGCTCGATCCTCAGTCTCGGCGTTGATAAAGAGCAGCAGATGCTCGAGGCGAACTCGGTCGACGACTTGATTCACCTCGCGCACGATTTTCTCGCCCGCGAGGTCGAAATCATCCGCTTACGTTCGAAGATTGCCAACGAAGCGCAGACGGAAATGGACAAGGCGCAAAAGGACTACGTTCTGCGCCAGCAGATGAAGGCAATTCAGAAAGAGCTGGGTGACGGCGAGGGTGGCGAAGCCGCCGAAGCCGAGCAGTTGCGCGAGCGCCTGGCGAAGGCCGACTTGCCTGACGACGTGCGCAAGGAAGCCGAACGTGAGTTAAGCCGGATGGAGAAGCTCCCGTCGATGGCGCCCGACTATCACGTCATTCGCACCTACCTGGATTTTATTCTCGAGCTGCCGTGGCGCCTTTCGTCGGAAGACAAACTGGATCTGAACGAAGCGCAGAAGATTCTCGACGAAGACCATTACGACATCGAAGACATCAAAGAGCGCATCCTTGAATTTCTGGCGGTGCGCAAACTCCGTCCCGAAGCCAAGAGTCCAATTCTGTGCTTCGTCGGCCCGCCGGGGGTGGGCAAAACAAGTCTCGGGCGCTCAATCGCGCGGGCCATGGATCGGAAGTTTGAGCGCATCAGTCTGGGCGGTGTGCGCGACGAAGCCGAGTTGCGCGGTCACCGGCGCACTTATGTCGGCGCGATGCCGGGACGGATCATTCAATCAATCCGCCGCGCCGGCGTGAACAATCCGGTGATGATGCTGGACGAGATCGACAAGCTCGGCGCCGACTATCGCGGCGATCCGTCCGCGGCCTTGCTCGAGATTCTCGATCCGGAGCAGAACAACACGTTCACGGATCACTATCTTGATCTGCCGTTCGATCTGACCAAGGTTTTCTTTATCGCCACCGCGAACCAGCTTGGGCCGATTCCGCCACCCCTGCGCGACCGCATGGAAGTGATCCAGCTTGCGGGTTACAGCGATCGCGAAAAACTCGAAATTGCGAAACGCTATCTCCTGCCGCGACAGGTTCGCGAGAACGGCGTGACTCCGGAACAGCTTGAAATCAGGGATGGGGCGATCAACGTAATCGCGACGCGCTACACGCGCGAAGCGGGTGTGCGGCAGCTCGAGCGAAACATCGGTCGTGTTGCGCGCAAGGTCGCATTGAAAATTGCCAAAGGCGAGACCGAGAAGATTGTCGTGGAAGCCGACGACATCAAAGAATTTCTGGGCGGGCCCAAGTTCTATCCGGAAGAAGCGCGCAAAGAACTGCCGGCGGGCGTGGCGACCGGCATGGCCTGGACTGAAATGGGTGGCGAGATTCTGTTCATCGAAGCCAACCTTCTGCCCGGCGGCCGAGGCTTCACCATCACCGGGCAGCTCGGCGACGTGATGCAGGAATCCGCGCGCGCTGCTCAGTCTTATCTCTGGTCGCACGCCGACCAGTTCGGAATTCCTCTGGAGATGTTCAAAGAGTACGGCGTGCACCTGCACGTTCCGGCGGGTGCGATTCGCAAAGACGGCCCCTCAGCGGGCGTGACGATCACAGCGGCCCTCGCGTCACTCTACACCGGCCGCCGCGTTCGTCCCGACACGGCGATGACGGGAGAGATTACGTTGTCAGGTTTGATCTTCCCGGTCGGTGGAGTGAAAGAAAAAGTTCTGGCCGCACATCGGGCTGGCATTCACCGGATTCTTCTCCCCGCGCGCAACGAATCGGATCTGGAAGACATTCCCGAAGACGTACGGCGCGAACTGGAAGTTGTGCCGCTGAGTAGAATCAATGAAGTCATGGACGCAGCGCTCGAAAAATTCGTCGCGAATCCACCTCCGCCACTGCCACCGCCCAGCGATAGTCGCCGTTCACCCGACCCCGAACCTTTGCCACTCATGGCGAAAGACCGTTAACTCGCAAACGCTTGGATTTGAACTCGAGTTAATGGTAGGTTTCGGCAACGAAGGTCCGGAGTGAGCGATCCCGATTAATCTACAGCTCACTTCGTGGCGCACCAAGAAATGTTTTTGCCCCCAACCCGCGTGGCGCTAATTCTTGGCGTGGTAATTTACAGCGCAACTGCGCTTGCCGCGCAGACGGCCACGTTCACAGGTCGCGTCACTGAACAAGCCAACGGCCAGGGAATTTCGGGCGCAGCCGTCGTCGCGGAAGGTAACGTCACCGGAACGCGCGTGGTAGTTACTGACGCCCAGGGCAACTACAACTTAACGATCGGCGCCAACACCAACATCAGAGTTCGTCCCTACAAGACGACTTACGTGTTTAACCCTTTGATGGTGGCTCATGTCTCGTCGGGACCAGCCATTAGCGGGTCCTTCTCGCACGACTTTGCCGGTTCGAGTATCCCCTTTCGGATTATTACTCTGCCACCGGTAATGCTGACCGAAGACAACTCGCTTAGCGCGCTGACGCTCGATGGAGTGGTTCACACACGCGACCCGTTTGCCGTTACGAATGACCACTACTTCGGATCGGACAAACGGACGCGTCTGACATTGCTGTTGGTTGACTTAGACCTTTATCCCAATCAAGGTGAGAGCCTTTCGCTGATTTCCGTGCAGGCGCAGACGCAATCGAGTTCCTTCAACCTGGTGCCTGAGGATCTGCGAAAAGTGCCCGGCTTTCCGTGGATGTCTCAACTCGTCGTGCGTTTGCCCCCAGAGTTGTCGGGATCCGGCGAAGCAAACATTACGGTGACATTCTCGGGTCAGTTTCAGACGAGTAGAAGCGCTAAAGTGCGATTCCAATAATCGAACAACAAGATGCCTGCCCGCACAATTGCATTGATGGCTTCAATCCTGCTCATGGGGATCCTGCTCGGCGGCATCGTCTATTCACACATCGTCTATTTTCCGGTTTATCTTTCGGCGCTGCCCGACTCAGCGGTGTTGGTAAACGGTCCTTACGCGCTGCACGAGGAAAGATTCTGGCTCCTGATCCATCCGCTGGCGATACTCTCACTCATCATCTCGCTGGCGCTGAACTGGAAAATTCGCGCGCGGCGGAAACTGATCGCGATTACGCTGACTGTCTACGCCATCGTGATTGTCATCACGCAGTTGTATTTTCTTCCCGAGCTGCGTGCCTTTCAGAACAGCCCGACTTCGAATGTTTCGCCGGCTGAGTGGTTTGCGCGCGGACAGCGTTGGCAGTATTTGAGTTGGGTACGCGGAACCTTAATGGGTTTGAGTATCGTTCCGCTGTTACTCGCCTTGCGCGTGCGCGAGGATTGAGGCTGACAGGAAGCGGAAACTCAATCTATTCGATGGTTTCCTTCAGGCGGTCGAGCGCATCACTCCAGTGCTTCTTCATCTTGGCTCCCGCCTTCGCGTCTTTTAACTTTCCATGCTGCGCTACGACCTGACACTTGCCGGGACCTTTTGGATAAAAGGCGGCTGCAAGCGACGAGTCATCCTCCCAGGTGATGCGAAGAGTTTTGTTCGCAGTCGCTTTGCGGATCGTAAGGTTCGCCGGCAGCCACTTCTTGCGCGTCTTCTCATCTGTCCAGGCTTTGTAAGCCTTGGCGACCGGCGCTTCAATCGTGCGACTGACGCTGATTTCAAACCCGCCCGGCTTCTCATGCTTTTCGCGCAGCCCGCGCGCCTGCTCGTACGTGACGGCGACCATCTGTGTCCACCACGGGCGCACGTCATGCTTGTCACGCAGATGCGCCACAATTTCCTGATGCGTCATTTTCTTCCCGCCGGCAGCATCGAGATGCTTGAACCAGCGCGACCAGTTCTTGCCCGTTTTTGCTTCGACGGCTTCGTCACTCATTCGAGGTTTTTCAGTTGTTGCCATATTACAAGTCTCCGAGTCTTCGCTCCGTTAGGAGCGAGATGTTTATAGCAGCGCGGTTTCCAAACAGATTTTAAGCTCCGTTAGGAGCGAGATGTTCCAGGGTCACGTTCAATACATCGCGCTCCTAAAGGAGCTCTCGTAACACTTATGATCTGGTGGCTATAAATTCGGCCCCTAACGGGGCTGAAACGATCAGGCGTCTCTCTCGTACGCAACCCTCAGCCACTTTTTCACTTCATCGTCAATATCTTTTAACGAAGTAATTTCAAATCGGTGCGTGATCCGATCTTTTTTAGCGAAGCCGCCGGTGTCAACCAGCCGCTTCGGTGTTTTCTTCGTGTCGCCCAGCGCGAGGCCAAAATCGATGCGCGTCTGTGTCGTCGGTTTGATTTGCGCGAACACGTGATTGCGATAGAGCGGCACAATCGTTTGGCAGGGGCACGCCTTCACGTCTTTGCCCACTGTTAATCCCAGCTTCAAGAGGGCGTTGTAGATCGGCCGGAGGTGCGCCTTCTTTCCACTGAACATTTCCTCGACGTATTTTTCCGCCGCTTTCAAATACTCGTCCGGATCGCCAACCTCTTCGCCTTTGCCGACTGACCGCTCAGCCAGCCACCAGGCGGTGTTGGTCCCCAAACCGAGTTCATTCTTCAGCCAGTCGCGCCGCGCTTGCTCAGTCGGCGGGCCTTCCTTCTTGATGTGCTTCAACCATTCTTCGAGCGTGCGTCCGGTTTTCTCTTTCAGTTGCGCAATCCACTTCTGCGTCATAACAACGCCCGGATGCACGCCGTAGATCGATTTCGTCTTTGTCGCTTGGCCTGCGGTTTTAGGCATTTGTCTTTCCTTCGGTACGCATGCCTCTGGCAGCTCTTAATCGGTACGCCATGCCTCTGGCAGCTCTTGGTCATTCAGCACGCCCGGAGGCGTGCGTACCTGTTACTACGCAGCAGCCGTTCGTCCGCGCGCGAACTTCGCGATGACCAGCCCAGCCAGAATCCAGCCCACCACGATGGCGACGAACTCGATCAGAAGGTAGGTCGTGCTAAAGCTCCACCAGATCCATTCATCGAGTTTGCCGCCTACAAAAATCAGGACTCCGCACAAGATCACGAAGAGGACCCGTTGGCCATAAGACAGTCCCGCAGTGTTCGACAAGAGAAACGTCGCAATCAACGCGCTCACCAAGTACATGACAAAGGCCAGCCCGAGCAGTACCGGGAACGGACGCATCGGTCCTAAACGTATCGACGCAAACATCATCGGCCCGCGCATCATTTTCTCTGCCAGCGCATCGGCCTGTTCCGCTGTTACTCCCGGCCGATGCGGATTGGGCAGGATGTACATTCCTGGTTGGCTCGCGTTGGCGGTAATCGCTGCTTCGACCGCGGCTTCATTTGCGAAACTACGCAACGGTTCGCCCGGCCAGGGGATCGCCGTCCACGCAATTGCGCTCCAAATGAAGAGAACGATCCCGCCGAGCACGGTTGCCAGAATGTTTTGTTTGGACATCTCAGTTCTCCTTTGCGAGGCGAATGATTATGAAGAAGCTGCTTGCGCCTCTTTGTCCTGACCGACGCTAAACCAATTTCCCGAGTTATCTTTCATGACCGTCGCGGTTCCCCATGACTGAGTAGTTGGCGGTCCCTTGAACTCAACGCCCTTGGCTTTAAGTTCCTCGTAGGTTTTTTGGATATCGTCGGTCTCGAAAACTCCGCCGCCAAGCACGCCCTTCTCCATCAGCGCTTTCAATTGCGCCGCTGATTCTTCATCCAAAATGTATCCCGGTTTCGGCTCCATCAGAATGATCTCAAAGCCGGGTTGAGATGGAATTCTCATGGTTAGCCAGCGAAAGTCATCGCCGACCATCGCATCGGTATCGACTTCGAAACCGAGCTTATCGCGATAGAACTCCAGCGCTTCCTGCTGATTTCTAACCCAAACCGTTGCATGCGACATTCTCGTAATCATGTTGTAGTCTCCTTCGCCAGATTCGCGGAGGAGCATACAGATTTCAGCGAAGGCTGGCTTCTCGAAAATTGCTGAAATGCCGGGAGGCGCGGACGTCCTCGTCGGCTGCTTCCCCCTCTCCGCTCGCGGAGAGGCGGGTAGGGGGTGAGGACGCGACGCGCCTTAACCCCACCCCAACCCTCCCCGCATGCGGGGAGGGGCGATCTGCCTAACCCGCCTTGGATTTCAGCTAGTCCTTCACGCCCAGTCCGTACATGTCGAGAAAACAGGTCGGAATTTTGCTTTGGGCCTCGCGCTGTCGCTGGCGATAGTTCACCGGGGCGTCACCGACGCGCTGGCGAAACAGTGTGCTGAACGAGCCGAGGCTCTGAAAGCCTACTTCGAAGCAGACGTCGGTAACGGTCAACCGGCGGTGTCTGAGTAACTCCTTCGCCTTTTCGATCCGCCGGTCAATCAGATACTGGTGTGGGGTGGTGGCAAACTCTTCGCGAAACAGACGGAGAAAGTGATAGCGAGAGAGGCATGCCTCACGGGAAATCTCATCCAGGTTGATCGGCTCATGATAGCGCTCGTTGATGAAAGCGCGCGCGCGACAGAGTCGCTCGTGGACTTCGCTGCCAACTTTGGCTTTAGCCTCAGACATTTGCCAGCGGATTCTACTGCGGGATAGTCCGAAGTCCAATGTCCAATTCAACGCCGGTAGTCGGAATCTGTTTAGGACTTTGGACTGGGACGTCGGACTCGGGACGTTGGACTACCGCTCCGGGTTATACCAGTAACGCTCGGCGAGCTTCTCGTCGTTCCAACTCCAGGTAACAAGACTCTTGAATGCGTGTGCCAGCATCCAGAAATAGTGCCAGTCGCCAAATTGATCGAACTTGCGGGAGGAATGGAGCGCTTTCGCTTTTGGAATCCGCGTTAGCCGCTGACCACGTTTGCGGCCCAGCTTCCTGAGCGCCCACGGAAACAAAACGTCTTCGGCGTAGAGGCGAGTCTCATCGTAGCCACCGACCGCCTGCCAATCTTCGCGCCGGCAGAATGACAGACCGATGTCGAGTCCGGTGAGCCAAACCATCGGCATAAACATGTAATGAGTAATCAGCGGGCCCACTGAGTTTCTTTCCGGTACCGCGCCCGTGACGCCCCAACGTATCGCTGGGTCCCCATCACGCGTTCGATCTCGTTGAAGGTGTTTGGATGAATTGCTGAGTCCGCGTCGATGAAGCAAAGAATCTCTCCCGTAGCAGCACGGGCGCCGCCGTTTCTCGCTGAGGCGATGCAACGCTTCGCCACATGCACTACACGCGCGCCGTGTTGGTTTGCGACTTCCGCCGTTCCGTCGGTCGAATCGTTATCAGCGACAATGACTTCGATCTGAGCGACGGTCTTTTTGAGCCCGCCGGAATAGTTCGACACCGCGACCTTGATCGATTCAAGCAGACGCGGCAAAAACTTCTCCTCGTTGTAGGCGGGGATGATTACGGAAAATCTCATGCTATCGACAGATAACTGAGCAGTGAGGTCAGTGCCACCTGCAGTAGCAGGTGGGTTCTCTTTGCACATAACCCACCCGCTACCGCGGGTGGTACTGACTTCATCATCTGGGTATGTCCTCTTCTACTCAACCGCGCGATCGGTCGTCTCCAATCCTTTATCGATAATCGCGAAGGCCTCGCGCAGCTCGGCTTCTGTAATGCAGAGCGGCGGATTCGTAAAGAAAGTGTTCCAGCGCACGAAAGTGTAGAGACCTGCTTCCCGGAAATACTTCCCGAGCGCCTGCATCTCTGGCGCAGTGCCGTTGAACGGCGCCATGGGCTCGAGCGTTTCCTGGTTCCGCACCAACTCAACGATGCCGAAGAGACCGATGCTGCGCGTCGCGCCTACCGATGGATGACGGGCTTTGAGATCGTCGAGCAGACCGCTCATCACGATGCCCATCTTCCGCGCTTTATCGATCAACTGATCATCTTCATAGACCGCGATTGTTGCCAAAGCCGCCGCGCAGCCAAGTGGATGACTGTTGTAGGTGAGTCCACCGTAGAAAACATTCTTCGCAAAGTGGTCCGCAATTTCTCGCCGCATACCCACCGCACCGAGCTGTACGTAAGCGCTGGTCAGGCCTTTTGCCATTGATAGCAGATCGGGTTTCACTTTCCAGTGATCGACTGCGAACCATTCGCCGGTGCGGCCAAAGCCCGACATTACTTCGTCGGCGATCAGGAGGATGCCGTACTTATCGCACAAGGCGCGCAGGCCCTGCAGGTAACCATCGGGCGGAACGAGAATTCCGTTAGTTCCGGTCACCGGTTCGACGATTATCGCGGCGATCGTGTTTGCGCCTTCGAGCTGGATTGTCTCTTCAGTGCGCGCGAGCACTTCTTCGGCTGTCTCTTCTCTCTTGTTTACGCCGTGATAGAAATCGGGAATGCGAAAGACGCCGGGAATGCCCGGCTCGGCTGCCCAGCGTCGCGGATCGCCGGTCAGCGTCAACGCGCCGGCCGTGCCGCCGTGATACGACCGATAACGCGCGCCAATTTTGTGGCGTCCGGTGAACAGACGCGCGATCCGAATCGCGTTCTCGTTCGCTTCGGCCCCGCCGTTGGTAAAGAAAAAGGTGTCAATGTCGCCGGGCGCTAACTCGGCAAGTTTTGCCGCCAGCCGCCCGCGCACGTCTGTGGCCATGAAAGGATTCGCGTAGGGCAGGACCTCTGCCTGCTCTTTGATGGCGCGAACCACACGCTCGTCGCCGTGGCCGATGTTCACGCACATCAATTGGCTGTTGAAGTCGATGTAGCGCTTGCCTTCCGGCGTCCAGAAATAAATCCCACGGGCCCGGGCCATGGGAATCGGATCAACGGCGGCTTGTGCGGACCATTCGAAGAGTGTGTGGCGGCGACAGAGTTCGACGATCTCCTCGCCGGTCAGGCCTTCAGTTGCAACGGATTCGCTGGTAACAGTCATAGCGTGAGGATGCTATAGAAAAGTTGAGAGCGGCGCAATTTGTGTTTTGATCGTCCAAACCTGCGGAGCAGGTGTCAACATAAAGCCTGGCGTGGAGCGAAGCGAAACCGCAGGTTGATACGCTACAAAGATCGTTGAGCCCGCGAAGCGGGCGACAGACAATAGATTTGATTCTGTCGCCCACTCCGCGGGCTCTGGAACCTTTTACGATTTGTTTCCTGGGGCTTACGCCCCAGGCTTTATGCTGACGTCCGCTTCGCGGACTCTTTCTACTCCAACCGATAGTTCGGGGCTTCTTTGGTAATCACGACGTCATGCACGTGCGATTCGCGCAAGCCGGCGGCGGTCACGCGCAGGAAGCGAGTCTTCTCCTGGAACTCGCGGATGTTGTGACAGCCCGTGTAGCCCATGCCCGATCGCAAACCGCCCACGAGCTGCGTCACCATTTCGGCCAGCGTGCCCCGATAGGGAACGCGGCCTTCGATCCCTTCGGGCACCAGTTTTGATTCAGCCTCAATGCGCTCTTGTGAGTAACGATCACGCGAGCCTTCGCGCATCGCGCCGATCGAGCCCATGCCGCGATACATCTTGAAACTTCGGCCCTGGTAAAGAATCACTTCGCCCGGCGCCTCTTCGGTTCCGGCGAAGAGCGATCCGATCATGACGACGTCCGCACCGGCGGCAATCGCTTTGGCCATGTCACCTGAAAACTTTACGCCACCATCGGAAATGATCGGAACGCCGGTACCGCGCGCCGCTTCCACCGCCGTTTGAATCGCCGTGATCTGCGGCACGCCCGCGCCGGTGACTACGCGCGTCGTGCAAATCGAGCCGGGGCCGATGCCGACTTTCACGGCGTCTACGCCCGCATCGATTAATTCGCGGGTGCCTTCCCCCGTGCCGACATTGCCCGCCACCAACTGCGTATCGGGATGACGACGCTTGATCTCGCGCACCGCTTCGATCACGCGCAAGGAATGCCCATGAGCCGTGTCGATGACTAAACAGTCAACGCGCGCTTCAACCAGCGCCGCCGCGCGGTCCTGATAATCGCCGGTCGCGCCAATCGCAGCCGCGACGCGCAGACGCCCGAGATCATCCTTCGCGGCCGTCGGATACTTAATCGCCTTCTGAATGTCTTTGACGGTGATCAGACCTTTTAAGTGCTTGTCATCATCAATCACCAGAAGTTTCTCAATTCGATGCTCCTGCAAAACCGCTTTGGCTTGATCGAGCGTAGTGCCGACGGGCACGGTCACCAGCGGCTGCGGCGTCATCACTTCTGAAACCGGCAAATCGAATCGCGTCTCGAACCGCAGATCGCGATTGGTGATAATCCCGACCAGGTGTCCGTCTTCATCCACGACGGGCACGCCGCTGATGTGATAACGCTCCATCACGTTGAGCGCTTCGCGCACGGGCCGATCCTGAGGAATCGTTACCGGATCGACGATCATGCCGGATTCCGAACGCTTCACTTTGTCGACTTCTTCGGCCTGGCGCTCGATGGTGAGGTTCTTGTGCATCACCCCGATGCCACCCTGCTGCGCGATCGCGATCGCGAGCGACGCCTCAGTCACCGTGTCCATGGCGGCCGAGCACAGCGGAATGTTCAAACGAATGCCGCGCGTAAATTGAGTTGACGTGTCGGTTTCCGTTGGCAGCACGTCGGAACGCGCCGGCACCAGTAACACGTCATCGAATGTCAGTCCCTCAGCAACATTTTCCGTAATCATCGGTTTCTAGAAATTACTCCCTCGAATTCATTTCTCAAAGTTGTGTCAGTACCGGGAGCGATAGCGACCGGATCAAAAGTCAACGATGAGTGACCATCCACCTCGCTACCGCTCGGGGTACTGACAACGCTGCCAAACAAAAATGCCCGCGGACTCGCGGGCAACTCCCATTCTGGTTTAAACCACACACGCGCGGCACACTGCGCACTCGCGCAGAGTCTTTCCGCATCGCGGCTAAACATTGACGGCGTGCTGTTCCTCCTTCGCCGGCAAATCGGTCGGGGGCGTCGCGCCGCGGTTCTGGCCGCCCACCCTCTTTTGATAGAAATACAATCCGCCCCAAACCGCTAGCGACAGCAGCGCCAGGATAACGATGGCCAACAACAACGTCTTCATCGGGGAACGGCCCTGGTGCCCGCCGTCGTCGGTATAAACCATTGCCCGCTGCTTTGGCGGCTCGTCTTCCGACTGGCCGTGCTCGCGCATCGTGTCCCCGTACTCTTCAATCGCCTTGTCCTCGTCATAGCCGACGAACTTGGCGTAGGCGCGGATGAAGCTGCGATTGAAGATGCCGCCGGGCAAGCGACGATAATCGTCGGTTTCGATGGCTTCGAGATAGCGCATGGAGATCCGCGTGTGTTCCGAGATATCGCGCAGAGCAATGCCCCGCGTCTCGCGTTCGAGTCGCAGCTTTTCTCCGATGCCAGTTGCCATCTTAATCGACCAGAACAGAAGGCGAATTCACCGCGTGGGGGATTGTGAACCCTCGAATCATTCGCGCCCTTGGCTCGTTCACTCGCCCGTTCGCAAGCGAGCGTATTTCTTGGCGCGCACTATATCCCTCGGCCAAAAACGTGTCAAATCTTTGCCGATTTTATGGGAATGCCTCTCTTGATTCTTAACGCGCGGGGTGGTAGCTTGAGATGCAATCGGGTTTCTTTTTAACTTCTAAAATTTCAAAGTGAGGATGCAGAAATGCCCCTTGAAGCACTCGGAATGGTCGAGACCAAAGGCTTCGTCGGCGCGGTTGAAGCGGCCGATGCGATGGTCAAAGCGGCGAACGTGACATTGTTGGGAAAGGAATACATTGGCGCCGGTTATGTCACTGTATTCGTGCGCGGCGATGTTGGCGCAGTTAAAGCAGCCACCGACGCCGGCGCGGCAGCCGCGCGGCGAGTTGGTGAGTTGATTAGTGTGCACGTGATTCCGCGACCCCACGGGGAAGTCGAACGCGTGCTGCCGGTCAACGGCCGGGCCGGGTACAGCCCGGACGAGCAAGCGCAACTCAGTGGTGGCGCACGCGGACAGTTGGGCCAGGGCGACGCCGGCCGCTCGTTGACGTCGCGCGAAGGCGCGCGAGAACGAGCGAAGTAAGCGGTCATTGCCGATTTACGATTGCGGATTGCCGATTTGATCTGAAAATTGCCCATCGGAAATCGGCAATTGGCAATGGAGGTTGATCATGTCGGCCGACAAAGATCTTATTTCCGTCCAACAGGCGCGTGACCTCGTCGAAGCTGCTCACCGCGCGCAAACGGAAATCGCGCGCTTCGATCAAGCGAAAATCGATCGCATCTGTGAAGCCATGTCCCGGGCCGCGCTGCGCGAGTCGGCGCGGGTCGCGGCAATGGCGGTCGAAGAGACCGGTTTTGGCGTCGCCGAGGACAAGCAGGAAAAGAACCGTTTTGCCGCTGAAGACGTCTGGAACTACTTCAAGAACCTGCGCACGGTCGGCGTCGTCAGCGATACGAAAGACGTTGTCGAGATAGCCAGTCCGCGCGGTGTGGTCGCCGGCATCATTCCCTCGACCAATCCCACCTCAACTGCCATCTTCAAAATTCTGATTTCGATCAAGTCGCGAAATGCGATCGTCATGTCGCCGCATCCATCAGCCGCGCGCTGCATCAACGAGACCGCGAAAGCCATGCGCGAGGCCGGTGTTAAGGAAGGCTTGCCGGCCGACGCGATCGGCTGCATGACCACGGCGACCATCGAAGGCACCGAAGGTTTGATGAAGCACAAGCGGACCGCGGTAATTCTCGCGACCGGCGGAATCGGTTTGGTGCGCGCCGCCTATTCTTCAGGCAAGCCCGCATTCGGTGTCGGTCCGGGCAATGTGCCCGTGTTCATCGAACGCTCGGCCGCCGTTCCCAAAGCGGTGCAGGACATCTTCACCGGCAAATGTTTTGATAACGGAACGATTTGCGCATCCGAGCAGGCGATCGTCGTTGACGCGCCGATTGAAATGGCGGTGCGCGAGCAATTCAAATTACAAGGCGGATACTTCGTCAGCCAGTCCGAGGCGGATCAGCTCGGGAAGATTGTGGCCACGCCGCAACGCAGTCTGAACCCGCAGATCGTCGGCAAGTCAGTTGAGTTTATCGCGAAGCTGGCCGGCATCACCGTGCCGCCGGGAACGCGCTGCCTGCTCGCCGATGTCGGCGGCGTCGGCCGCGACTTCCCGCTGTCGATGGAAAAGCTTTCGCCGATTCTCGCGTTCTACGTTGAAGATGGCCTCGAGCGCGGCGCCGCGCGCTGCAATGAAATTCTGCACTACGGCGGCATGGGTCACACGGCCGGTATACACACGGGTTCGCGCGAAGCGGCGGTGCGCTACGGCGCAGAGATGCCCGCCTCGCGCATCACGGTCAACACGCCGACGACGCATGGCGCGATTGGATTTTCCACTGCGCTGCCGCCGTCAATGACGCTCGGCTGCGGTTCGTGGGGCGGCAACGTGACTTCAGACAACGTTTCGCCTTTGCACTTGATGGACATCAAGCGCGTCGCGTTTGAAGTGCGACCGGTTAAGAGCAAGCGGCCGGCAGTCACGACCCAATCAACCGTGGCGATGCCGGCGCCACCGGCCGCGTCACGTCCTGCGGTGAAGGCTTCGCCGTCGGTTCAAGCAGGAGCGCCGAAAGTTAGTCGCGAAGAAATTTCCGCCATTGTCGATCGCTTTCTGGCAAATCGTCAGCCTGAACCAGCCGTCTCGCCTTTGCCGCCCCCGCCATCCCGTCCGCCTGCCGCGGCTCCGGCGCGCCCGGTTCAGGCCAGCAGTCCGTCAGAAGGTGCGAGCAATGGACGAAAGGCGGCTGACTTTGTCAGCGAGGACGACGTCAAGCGCGCGATGCAAAAAGGCGAGAAGATTTACGTCGGACCGAAAACTATCATCACGCCCTCCGCGCGTGACATCGGCGAGCCGGCAGAGGTGTTCGCTAAAGCCTAACCTGTCAGTAGTCAGTTGTCCGTTGTCAGTTACAACGGAAATCTACTGACAACTGACGACTGACAACTGACATGTTCCTCGGCAAAGTCATCGGCACGGTTTGGTCAACCAAGAAGTCGCCTGACCTCGAGGGCGTCCGTTTTTTGATTGTTCATCCTTACGATTTGGATCACGAACCGACGAAGAATGTAGTCGTTGTCGCCGACAGTCTGGGGGCGGGGAGTGGCGAAGTCGTGATATGCGCCTACGGCAAGGCCGCCCGTTCGGCAATCGGCAATCAGGACATGTCGATCGAAGCCGCCGTGGTCGGCATTGTCGATCGAGTCGATCTAACGGATGCTAAATCCGAAGAACTGCGAGAAGCAGCGCGGGAACTCGCCCGCGACAACGGACGACCCTAGAATTTTGAATTTCGGACTGCGAATTGCGAATTTAGGCTACTAACAATCCGAAATCCGCAATTCGAAATCCGCAATCAATTCAATGGCTAACGAAGAGCTGATCTATCGCATCACTCGAGCAATCTACGACCGCCTCGGCGCGGGCGCGGATGAGAATACGGTCGAGCAACTCGTCACCGATATTTACCGCACGGTTGAGCCACAGTTGCGCAACGGGAGCACCCCGGCGCCGTCATTCACACCTACCGGCGTGCCGGGAGGGCCTTCCCACGCGGGAGGGTCCGCCGAGCGAATAATCATTTCCGTGTTCGGCGTCGATCATCCGGGCATCGTGGCCGGGGTATCACAGATTTTGGCTGAGGCCGGCTGCAGCATTGTGGATATCAATCAAACCGTCGTGCAGGGAAAATTCGCGATGGTCATCATCGCGAACACTTCGCGATCAAAGTCGTCTGTCAGCGAACTGAAAGAGCGCTTTCTCGCGCAGGGTGAAAAGTTGGGCGTCCGCATCTACGCGCAACGCGAAGACTTATTCAATGCGATGCACCGGATCTGAGGTGCTTTGATCTTTGTACTTTGTGCTTTTTCTTAGCACTGCACGTTGAATCGGAGCGCGGTGCGTTGGATGGCGAACAAAGTGCTAAGTACCAAGCACCATGTACAAGGCTTTTATGGTCCCTGAAATCTCACATCGTTGTCCCTCGTGCGGCGTGGCGGTTCGCAACCGCGATGCATTGTTCTGCCCGGAATGCGGGAAACCTCTGTCGGCCAAGCCCAAGACCACGGAAATCAACGACTCACCTGATTCTTCAATCCAACCTGAAGCCGGAGAAATCGTTGAAGTCTCTTCGGCGTCGGTGAACGATGCACCGGGTCGGGCACTTACCGAATCGACAGAGGCTGCAACTACCTCGTCAGCGGCGACCGACGACATGAAAGACGACTCGAGCGTTCCACCGGCACACCGGCGCGGCGAAAAGACTCGCGAGCGTTTGCATCGCGCATCTGAAGTCGCGCGCGGCGTCGGGCGCGGTGTGATCGAGGAACCGGTAAAGCGCGTCGAAAAGATTCGCCAGGCTTCAACCGTGGTTATCGAAGAAGCTTCATATGATCCAAGCCTGCGCTTTGTCATCGTCGCGTTGGGACTGTTCGTCGTGTTTGTCGTCCTGCTGGTGTTGAGTAAGGTGATGGGTTGATCCGAAACGGTTTCTAGTTCCAAGTTTCAGGTTTCAAGTTCAGGAACCCAAACTTGAGACTCGAAACCTGAAACTTGAAACTAACCCATGGAATACACGCAAACTGAAATCCTGCAAACGATCGCGATGACCGAGATGGAGCATCTCGATATTCGCACCGTCACGCTCAGCCTCAGTTTGCGGGATTGCGCCACCGATTCGATCGAAACCACGGCGGCGCGCGCGCGCGAAAAGATTGAACGGACCGCGGGGCGACTGGTGAGCACGGTCGATGAAATCGGCGACGAAATCGGTATTCGCATCGCGAATAAACGCATCGCCGTAACGCCCATTTCAATCTTGACGGAAGCCGCGCGTGGCAACCCGATAGATTTGGCGCGCGCGATCGATGAATCGGCGCGGGTCGTCGGGGTCGACTTCATCGGCGGCTACTCAGCGCTCGTGCACAAAGGCTTCACGCGTAACGAAAGTGATTTTCTGGATTCGATTCCGGAAGCTCTTTCGGTAACTGAACGGCTCTGCGGGTCGGTGAATGCGGCCACGACTCGCGCCGGCATCAACATGGATGCAGTCGCGCGGGTCGGCCGATTGATCAAGGACGCCGCCGAACGCACCCGCGATCAGTTCGGTCTGGCCTGCGCAAAGTTCGTCTGCTTCGCGAATGCCGTCGAGGACAATCCGTTCATGGCGGGCGCGTTCCACGGCGTCGGCGAGCCGGAAGCCGCGCTGAATGTTGGCGTGTCGGGTCCTGGAGTCGTCAACTACGCGGTCAGCCGCGCTGAACCGGGGCTGCCTTTGCACGAACTCGCTGACGTTATCAAGAAGCTTTCATTTAAACTCGCGCGCGCGGGCGAACTCGTTGGACGTGAAGCGGCGCGGCGTTTGGATATCCCCTTCGGCATTATCGATTTGTCGTTAGCGCCGACGCCGGTGCCCGGCGACTCAGTCGCAAACATCATCGAAGCGATGGGTTTCGAGCACGCCGGTACGCACGGCACTACTGCCGCGCTTGCGTTGTTAACTGACGCCGTAAAAAAAGGCGGCGCGATGGCCAGCAGTTCAGTCGGCGGCATGAGCGGCGCCTTCATTCCTGTCTCGGAGGATGCGGGAATGATCGAAGCAGCACGCGTTGGGGCATTGAGTTTGGACAAACTCGAGGCCTGGACCAGCGTCTGTTCCGTCGGCATCGACATGGTGGCCGTGCCTGGTTCGACTTCAGCCGAAACGATCGCCGCCATCATCGCGGACGAAATGGCCGTCGGCGTGATGAACAACAAGACGACCGCGGTGCGAATTATTCCGGTGCCCGGCAAAGACGTCGGCGACATGGTTGAGTTCGGCGGACTGCTCGGCACCGCGCCCATCATGCCGGTCAATCGCTTCTCGTCCGAGCAATTCATCCGGCGGGGCGGCAGAATTCCGGCGCCGATACAGTCGCTGAGGAACTGAGTTAAAGATGTTGAGCCGTCTGATCATTAGGTCTGCGATAGTCTGTTTCGCAGTAGTTACATGCGCCTCTCCACTTGTCGCGCAGAATAAAAAGCCAAAGCCGGACTACACCGGTACCTGGCTGCTCGACGCGCAAAAGAGTAACAGTGTCGGTCTCACCCGCCGCCCGGACTTACCAATCAAAATTTCACATCAGGATCCCGAACTGCGCATCACGTTGACCTCCGAGGCAAACGGCCAACTGGTGGAGCGCCAAACGGTCTATTTCACCGATGGAAGGGGAGAAGAAAACCAGGCAACG
The DNA here is from genome assembly GCA_036277115.1 of Pyrinomonadaceae bacterium. Classification (NCBI taxonomy): domain Bacteria; kingdom Pseudomonadati; phylum Acidobacteriota; class Blastocatellia; order Blastocatellales; family Pyrinomonadaceae; species Pyrinomonadaceae bacterium. The sequence continues at coordinate 549,999 of DASUNM010000027.1, read as the reverse complement.
GCCATGCTGACGACGAATCCGAATGCTCCCCACGATCCGCAAAAAGGAACCAGGTCCACGACTCGCTGGAGCGGCAACAAGATCATCACTCGCACATTGCTCCAGCTACAGGCCGGCGGTCGCGTGATAGAATTCGAGCTCGTCGATGAATGGAAGCTTTCCGCTGACGGAAAGACTTTGACGCAAACGACCAAAACGGTTTATTTGCAATCGTCGGGCGGCGCATTCATACCGGCAATGGCGCCGGACAAGAAGCGGGTTTACAATCGCGTCTGATTTCACGAGGACAATCATGGAACGAGAAGCCCTGGGATTGATTGAATGTCGCGGCCTGGTCGCGATGATTGAAGCCGCAGACGCGGCGGTAAAAGCTGCGAACGTAACCCTGGTCGGTTGGGAAAAGATCGATGCGGGGCTGGTGACCGCGATCGTGCGGGGCGAAGTCGGCGCCGTAAAAGCTGCGGTCGATGCCGGCGCGGCGGCCGGCCGCAGAGTCGGCGAAGTGGTGAGCACGCACATCATTCCGCGTCCGCATTCAAACATTGACGACGCCATCCCGGTACTTCATACCGGCGAAACGACAAAGAAAAAAATCAGCGGCTCAGTTCCACCGAGAAAATGATTGCCAAGTGGCTTTGCCGCAGCACTGCGGAAAGGCTCTGCCTTTCCGAAAACCAAATGAAAGATCCCGAAGCTGCGCCTCGGGAAACGCGCGGAGGCAGAGCCTCTAAAACTTTCTTCCAACCTGACCGGTAAGCCAGAGGCTTACCGCAATGTGCGGCGGCCGAGCCGCGACTGCGATTCTGGCAAGTACTCATTCATCTGCTCGCAAGCTGTGCGTTCCGGTGATTCGGTGCGGGTTCCTTTTATCGTTAGTCCTTGCAGTTAATTCAACCCTCCAAGCCCAACAGCCTTTCACTGTCGACGACGCTGACGTTACCGAGCACAAGAAGTTTCAGCTTCAGATCAGCCACGAATTCGCCATCCTCCCGCGTTCGGCGCATCCCAGTCTCCGTCAGAACACGACCGTCTTTGTCTTGAACTATGGCCTGCTCCCCGACGTCGAGATTGGCGTGGACTATCCGTTGATTGTGATCTCGAATGCAGCGGGAACGTCGAGGTCCATCAGGGGCTTCGGCGATCTTAACTTTCACGTCAAATACAATTTTTTGAAAGAGCGTGAGGGTAAGCGCCGGCCCGGGCTCACGGTTTCATTCGCCATGGAAGTGCCAACCGGCGACGCGCCGAAGGGTCTGGGTTCGGGATTATTGGATTACTCCGTGAACGGCGTCCTGCAAAAGTCTCTCACCACAAAAACGACATTCCGGGCGAACGGGGGCATTGTGTTCGCCGGCAACACCAGTACCGGGCTTTCCGGAATCCGGATACGCGGACGCGTATTTACGGCGGGTGTTTCTCTGGTCCGGCAATTCACACCAAAGTTGAATCTCGGCTTCGAGTTGACCGGCGCCGCTTCGAATAATTTGAATCTGGGAGCGGGCCAACTGCAGACCCAATTCGGCGGAAACTATCAGCTGACTCAGAAGCTGTCGCTCGATTTTGGCGTGCTGGCCGGCAAGTACAACAACCCTCGTGTTGGTGTGTTATTGGGAATGTCGCTGGACTTCTGATCTGTGGTCACAATCACTGCGGCTAACCCTCTTCAAACAACTTTCCGGGAAAGACTCGCTGGTCCGCGAGCGAGACGTAAAAGGCGTAGCCCACCAGGGCTAACACCAGAACCAAATCGATTACGAATCCGGCGGCATACCAGGCGGTTAAGTGCGGCGAGGCGGGAAACTGAACATAGATGTGGATCATGAGAATTGCGGAAACCGCAGCCACCAGCCCGAACCGGTATAGCGCAAAAACCAGAATGGCGGCCGAACCGAATGCGGTGATCCAATTTGGCAACGCCGCGCCCCACAGAAACGAAAGCGCAGACGCAAGGACCAGCCAACCAACCAGAAATCCGATCCAATCGCGGCGCAGCAAGAGCGATAGCAGCAGGACAAGAAAGAGCAGTTGGAACGCGCTGAGTAGCGACGCAGAAAGTTGTCCTGATAGAGCCGGCACGAAATAGCCGAGGCCGAGATGCGTTGCGGCCGGCTCAGCGATAGGTGTCAGACCAGGGTCGCCGACCCATCCACGTACGAAGTAAAAGCCGATTTGCCAAACACCCACGCCGATGCCCACTAGCGCGCCCGCCAGCACATCTCGACCGACCAGCGGATCGCGATAGTCGCCATTGAGCAAACGCGTCCACGAGACAATCCGGTGCGGCCAACGACGACGGACAAATGGCTCAAGCGCCATGTAAACCAGCCACAGAAATGCTCCGGCAAATAAACTATCCTGCAATGCGTTCAGGATTGTTCCGAATTCATCGAACGTGGGAACGTGATGCGCGGAAGAAATTCGTGTCAGTAGCGTCGCGATGAACATGAACACTCCGAGGCGCCAGGCGCCCTTTCGATCCCCTCGACCCTGACGAAGATTCCTGATCGCCAGCAGCGAACTACCCACCAGCATCAGGACAAAGACGGTAAGCAGGATCGTAAACAGCGCTTTAATCCGGGTTGGTAGTGCGGACGGCTGTTGCCGCTCCGGGCCGTCCCACGGCGCCACGACTTCAAAGTGCACCGGTCTGCCACGATAGGCGGCGGCTTCCACGCGGATCGGGATGTCGGGCTGTTCGGGAAAAACTCCCGCCCACGCAGTGCGTTCATCGTGCGTATGCAGTGGCGCCCATTGTGAAGTTGTCGGTTTGAAACTAGCCAGGTCGAAGCCGGCGGCCCGAAACAGCGGCGACCAGTCAACGCGAGTTTCAGGTTTGGAATCTGAAGTTCCGGTTTCTGATGAAGGCGAACCTGACGACTGAGGATTCGGCCTTACGCTCGACACTGGATCAACCTGAGGCGGAACTGTGTAGAACTCAAGCAAACGACCTTGAGTATCAAGCCGTACTCCAGCCATTCCGGAAATGATTGGCGGCGGATTCGTCCAGGTATCGCCAAAGTAATCGAAGGCGCCGAGGTATGTCGGACTTTGACGATAAAGATAATGGATCACCGCCGGTTGGCCGTCCTGCAACTCCTCCAAACGCTGGCCGCGAGTGCCGTCGTGGGGCAGATGTTGCAACGGCCGCGTCGATTCGGTGAACCAATAAGTGTGATCCGTGGCCGGCGCGGTTACTCCGGCCGCGCGGATGACCTCGCGCGCATGTTCCCGCAGCACATCCGGTGATTTCTCCAGCGGAGCGTAACCGAACAGCCCTACTCTGTTGGCGAAGAACGTCACGAAGGCCAGTCCGACCAAAAACGCTCCCAACATCGCGACCGCAACCGCGGGACGTAGCCCGCCTTCCTTCGGCGCGGCGGCAACCATCTCGGGTGAAGGCGTCTCTCCCGCGGCCAGCGCCGCGGCAATCGGATCACCACCGGGAAGCGCCGCCGCAACTTGCAGCGCTGAAGACGGTCGTCGCGCTGGATCTTTCTGGAGGCAACGATCAATTACTCGTTCAATTGCGGGATCGAGATCTTTAACGATCTCTGAAGGCGTAGTTGGCGAGGTGTCGCTGCGGCGCAGCTTTACTAACTCACCCAGCGTCGGTGCTTCAAACGCGCGCTTGCCCGTGAACAACTCATAGAGCACGAGACCCAGCGAATAAATATCGCTGCGGACTGTCTGTTCCTTCCCATCAATTTGCTCAGGCGACATGTAGGCCGGCGTCCCGGCGCGAATCTCTTCAGCGCCGAACTCTCCCGTCAGTCCGCCCAGGCCGAAATCCAGAATGCGTGCGTTCCCGTGTTCATCGATCATCACGTTCGCCGGTTTTAGATCTCGATGAAGGAACCCTACGTCATGCGCCGCGGCGAGTCCGGCGCAAATCTGACGAGCAATCTGCACTGCTTTGTCTTGCGGCACGCGACCAATCCGCCGGATTAGCGACGAAAGCTCTTCGCCTTTAATGAACTCCATCGAAAGGAAATGACGGCCGTCAACTTCGCCAATGTCATAAACCCGACAAACATTCTTGTGAGAGACCTGACGGGCGACGCGCACTTCACGGTGAAAGCGCGCGAGGGCCGCGCCGTCACTTAGAAGGTGCTCGGGCAGGAACTTCAGCGCAACCGGTTGGCCAAGTTTGAGATCGTCGGCCCGATAGACTTCGCCCATGCCGCCTTTGCCGAGCAGCCCGACTATTCGGTAACGATCGGCGAGGATGGTGCCGGGTACGAACCGCGCGTCATCGATGGAATCGAAAGATACTGCCGGCGTTGATAGTTTGCCGGAAGGTTTCTCAGCAGCTTGATTACCGGTTGATGGCCGGTCGATTGGTTGGGTGGCGTCGTCAAACGAAAACCCACACGCGGCGCAGGAAGTTGCAGCGGTGGGAATCTCTTGGCGACAGCGAGGGCAAGTCACGGCGGCGGATTGTACCGCACAAATGGACTTGGAACGGTATTCGATTTAGAAGGGTCGAATATCAGCCCGCCCGATCGGCGTCAGGACTGGCGGGCAGAAACCCGCCTCTCAACACCCGCAAATAAACAAAACGGTTCAGTGCGAGACAGGACGTCGGCCCGCAGTCGCATTCACAGAGGCAAGCGACGATCTGATCTTGCCCAGTAGCAGTTCCAGATCAAGCGGCTTGGCTAACACCTCGTTACACCCGGCCGCCAGCGCATCCTGCTTGACGTCGGAAGTACCGTACGCGGTAATCGCAAAAATAGGCGTGCGCGAAAACACCTGCCGCTCACGAAGCTGTCGCGTGGCCTCAACGCCATCGAGCTCCGGCATCGCCAGATCCATCAGGATTAAGTCCGGATGCGAGCGGTTCGCCTGCAGGACACCCTCTTTGCCGTCTTCAGCTTCGACGACTTTGAAGCCCTTCGCCCGCAACCAGGCGGAAAGCAGCGTGCGATTGTCCTGATAATCATCAACGACCAGAATTGTGGAAGCAGTTTGTGGAGTCATGTTAGCGCCCTTCCAGCATCGGAAGCCTCCGACACCGAGCGATCCAATCAGTTAGGTCTAATCCAACATAGCTTGTCTAAAAGGTCAGCACATGACGGTGATTTGGCGATTACTTTGCAGTTCGCTTGCGGTCGGGGGCGCTGCGTCCTCTCTCGAAACGAGGAAAAGATCGCAGCCGGGGAAACCTCACCCGCGTCGCCGCGCATCAATAAAGCGGATCGCAATCCAGTTTCTTGTACTACCGACGTCTTCCCGTTCTCAGGCGGTCTCCCCGTTTACAAACCGAGCCGGTCTAATTTCAGGAGGCCAAGCCCATGAAACGTTCTCTCCTTTTGGTCGTGGTGTGCGTGTTTTCAATCACCGCATCCGCGCAAACTCGACGGGTCAGTCGCACTGCCGTTTCGCCCGCCGCAAACACAAACTCGAATATCCAAACGCTGCCGATCCGTCGCGTGATCCTATACAGCAACGGCGTCGCGTACATTGAACGACGCGGGACCATCACGGGCCACGCCGAGATCAATCTTTCGTTCAAGCAATCACAGGTTGATGACGTGCTGAAATCGATGGTCGTGCTCGATCTGGGGCAAGGCCGCATCGGCGCGGTGAGTTACAACTCTTCCGCGCCGCCGGCCGCGCGACTGGCGGACATTCCTTTCTCGATCGAGCCAGGCACTAATGGCAATGAGCAAGGCGGGCTCGCGGGCATTTTGCGTCAGCTGCAAGGCGCCCAGGTGATGGTCACCACCGCGACGCGCAGCGCCTCAGGATCGATTCTGACCGTTGAAGAGCGGAAGGCCCAACCTGATCCTAACCATCCAGCCGTAAACCGGCCCGCACTGGTGATCACGTCCGCCAACGGCGAACTGATCAGTTTTGATTTAGCTGAGGTGCGCTCGATCAAAATTATCGACGAAGGCGCGAAACGGGACATCAGCGAGTTCGCGCATGCGAGCGCCTCGGCGCGCCGCCGTGATGCTAAAACCATCGTCGTCACTTCGGACGGCAGTGGTGCGCGCGAGATGCTGGTGAGTTACACAATTGCCGCCCCGATTTGGAAGACGACATATCGCGTCGTGTTGGATGCTAAGAACAAGCCGTTCTTTCAGGGTTGGGCCATTGTGGACAACGTGAGCGACGAAGATTGGAAGAACGTGTCACTGTCGCTAATCTCCGGATCACCAGTCTCTTTCATCCAACCGATCCAAAAACCACTCTATCGCTACCGGCCAGTCGTGCCGATGCCCGATGATCTGAATCTGGACCCGCAGGTGTACGAGGATGGCGAAGGGGAAAACAGCGGTGCTGGCGTGGGCCGGACTATCAGCGGACGCGTAACGGATCCCATGGGAGCAGTGGTCGCCGGTGCCACAGTTACGATTACCAATACCAGTAACAACCAGTCCACGACCGTGACTACCTCCGACCGAGGCACTTATCGTTCGCCGGTCCTGTCGCCGGGGACTTATTCGGTAAGGATCGAATCGCCGGGCTTCAAAATCCTTCTAATTCAGAATTTGGCGGTCGGGGGCTACTTGCCGAGCTATGCGAACGCAGCGCTGGAAGTCGGAGGCGTTTCGGAAACGGTTACCGTGACGGCAAATAACAACTATCTCAGCACGATGCAACAGCAGATTTCGCAGCTGCCGCTGAATAATCGGGCGAACAACTACAGCAACCTGGTAGCTAGCGGTCTTAAAAACAATACCTCGCTCGAAGGCGTGTCACTGAGTGATGCGATTACCAGTTCCGATTCCGGTGTCGAGGCCGCGGCGACGGGCAGCGAGGTCGGTGACCTGTTCGAGTACCGAATCGATCAGCCGATTACAGTACCCCGCGATCGTTCAGCGCTGATTCCTATTTTGCAAACGCGCGTGGACGGCGAGCGTGTCTCTATTTTCAACGAAGGCAGCCGGCCCGATCGTCCCATGAGCGGGATGCTTCTGGTGAACACGTCGCCACTGACGTTGGAATCCGGCGCGCTCACCGTAATCGACGGCGATGCTTACGCGGGCGAGGCGCTGATGGAGCGGCTGAAGCCGGCCGAGAAACGCCTGATTTCGTTCGCCCTAGATCTAGCCACGCTGGTCCACGTCCGCACGAAAGAAGATCGCGCGCCGACTTTTCTGGTGCGGGTGGTCAATGGCGTGTTCCAGGCCCACTACCATCAAACCAACAAGAAGATTTATGTACTGACGAACCAGACTGATAAGCCGCGGGTGGTTTACGTCGAACATCCCTTGCGTGACGGCTGGGCCCTGAGCGATGACACGCAGCAGCCGGAGGGCAAGAGCGCCCGTTACTATCGCTTTCGCGTCGCGTTGGCTCCACATGAAAAGGTTGAGCTGCCGGTTACTGAGCGGCGCGCGTTAATGGACACTTACGCGCTGCACAATTTCAGTCGTCCCGATCTTGAGCTGTTCATCTCGCGTCGCTACATCGACGCCGCGACGCGAACGATTTTGGAAAAGATCATCGATCTGAAGACTCAGATGGCGATGACGAGTTCGCGGATCGAAGCGATCGACCGCGAGGTAGAGGAGATTGGCGAAGACCAGCAACGGCTGCGCGATAACATCAAGGCTCTGACAGCGACGGCCGAAGCCAGACAATTAATTTCGCGTTATGTCGCCAAGGCTGATACACAGGAGACCCGGCTGGAACAAATCAACAAAGAGAAGCAGGAATTGAATGCAAACCTGAATCGGCTCCAGGTAGAGCTGCAAGGCGTCGTGCAAAGCCTGGCGCTCGATCGGAAGCTGACGAATTAGGACCGCGCACGGAAAAACGCCGCTCGCGGCTGGCGCGAACGGCGTTTCGTGTTGTAGTCGTCTACTTCAACTACCGGTTCACGGTGATGTGCACCCTGAAAGCCCCACTGTTGTCGTTGTAGTTGTCGTCATTAACCAGCAAATACAAACGACCGTCGGCGGGCGCCGTCCATGTCAGCGAGTTGCCGATAAAAAACGGCTGGCTGTTTTGTCCGTCAAGCATGCGAAGGTAGCCGATCAGTGCACCGACGCCGGCAGTCGGTACCGGCCGCGTGCCGATGATCGAGCCGAAGCCCGTGCTGCGACCACCCTCGGGTCCAACCGTGCCTGCGCGTTGACCGGCGACAATAGTACCGGTGGCCGTGAAAGTGATTTGATCACCGCTGCGTACATCAATCCCCGCGTCAACGCCGCGCGAGTTGCCCGGCACTTCAATGTCACGCTCGCTCCTGCCGGGCCCACGCCCTGGTCCGCCAGGAAAACGATTTCGCGATCGAATGCCGCCGCTCCGATCAAGATCGTCAGCTTCACGGAAGTTGCCACCTCGTTCGCGTTGAATCTGGACCTCAAAAGCGCCGCGCGCGTCAGCGAACGACCCGCGGTTGGCCGTCAGAAACAGGCGTCCATTGCGATCGGCAGTGAACTCGCGACGGCTGCCAAGCTCGATGATCGGCGAGCTCGCGTCATTGCCAATCGCGCCGATCAGTTTGCCTTCATTTGCGTTCGGCAACGGCGCGCTCGGATCGGTTCTTTGCAGACCATCGGGCGTGAGGCGCATTCGTCCGACAGTGATGACCCCTGTCGCACTTACCTGGACGCGTTGGCCGCTTCGCACAAAGACGCCACTGTCGATCCAGTTTGAATCCAGCGTCACCTGCACATTGCGGGTTACATAGCGCGTGTCCTCCATCGGGCGCCCATCGATCTCGACGCGCTCCACCTCTTCCGGACGAAAGTACTGAATGTCATCTCGTCGACGCGTAGTGGTGGTGGATGGCGAAGTTGAAAGTTGCGTCTCGACGCGCATCACAAATTGGCCGTTGATAAAGCCTAAGAGCGTGCCGCGCACCTGTCTTCCGTCGCGCAGGTAAATCGTGTCGGCGACGGCGAACGTCGCGGTGGCAAAGACAATCAGTAAAGCAAGTAGGAACTTTTTCATGACGACTCCTCTTTTTTCACAAAATTTTCCGATTCGGACGCATGCAGCGCCGAACGGAAGCGGGAGAGCTTTTTTAAGGGGATTTGCCGGATTCAGCTTATACCGGAGAGAAAGAGTGGGCAAGGGAGCTCGCCGATGGTTCCGCTTTCCTTTGTGACTCTGCGGCTTTGCGTGAAAAGTCCTGTCCATCGGCGGGTTCACCCGAAGGCACTTCCACGATGGCCCGCAAACCTCACGTCGTGCCGTGGCATTTCTTGTACTTCTTGCCGGAGCCGCATGGACATGGATCGTTGCGGCCGACTTTCGGCTGATCGCGCACGATGGTTTTCGTTTTGCCCGCTTCTTCACCGGCGGCGGTGGCCCCCTGGTTCGGACCGGTGAACTGCATTCCGCCGCGGCGGCGCGCAGCCAGACGGCGGCGCTGGATTTCTTCGGGAGATTCTTCGGCGACGACTTGCAGGTTAAAGAGCGAACGAATAGTCGTCGTGTCGATGCGATCGAGCATCGCCTGAAACATGTCGAAGCTTTCTTTCTTGTATTCGACGAGGGGATCCTTCTGGCCGTAACCGACCAGACCGATGCCCTGCTTCAGGTGATCCAGCGCCAGCAAGTGGTCTTTCCACTGCGCATCGATGATGTTCAGCATGATGATGCGCTCGTAAGTGCGCATCGCCTCGTCGCCAATCTGCTTTTCCTTCTCGGCGTACTTGCCCTTGAGTTTCTCCCAAAGAAAGTCCGCGATTTCCTGCGGTGACGAATTTTCGAAATCGATTTCTTCGAGCTCGCGATCGAGCGCGTAGATCGTGTGAATCTGAACCTTGTAATTCTCGATGTCCCACGTGTCCGGCGAGGCGTCCAGGTCGAGATACTTAGTTGTGAGATCCGTAAGCAGATCGCGCGCGACGCCGGTTTCGCCGACCAGGTATTCGCGCTGATCGGGTTCTTCCATCAACTGGCGGCGGAGACCATAAATCGTCTCGCGCTGCTTGTTCATGACGTCGTCGTATTCCAGCAGGTGCTTGCGCGTTTCGAAGTTGCGGCCCTCGACCGACTTTTGCGCCGCCGCGATGCGCTTCGAAACCATCTTCGATTCGATTGCGGTGCCTTGCTCCATGCCGAGCCGCTGCATCAACGCTTTCACCTTGTCGCCGGCGAAGATGCGCATCAGATCGTCTTCGAGTGAAAGGAAGAAACGCGACGAGCCCGGATCGCCCTGGCGACCGGCACGACCGCGAAGCTGATTGTCGATGCGCCGCGACTCGTGACGTTCCGTGCCGAGGATGTGCAGGCCGCCGAGCGATACAACTTCCTTGTGCTCGGCTTCGACGATCCGCTTGGCCTTCAGGAATTCCTGCTGCCATTGCGATTCGTTCGCTTCGTCGGGATCGACTTCCTGTTCCTTGAGGAACTCGCGCGTCATGAAGTCGGGATTGCCGCCGAGCAGAATGTCCGTGCCGCGGCCGGCCATGTTCGTCGCGATCGTCACCATGCCCTTGCGGCCGGCTTGCGCCACGATTTCCGCTTCGCGCTCGTGAAACTTGGCGTTCAAAACATTGTGCGGGACGCCGGCGCGCTGCAAACGGCGCGCAATCAATTCGGAGTTTTCCACCGACACCGTGCCCACCAGCACAGGCTGTCCCTTTTGGTTCAGCTCTCTGATCTCTTCGACGACCGCGTCCCATTTCTCAGGCAGCGTGCGATAGATCACGTCCGGATTGTCCTTGCGAACCATCGGCATGTGCGTCGGAACTACCATCACGTCGAGTTTGTACGTCGAATGAAACTCGGCCGCTTCGGTTTCCGCCGTACCAGTCATCCCCGAAAGTTTTTCGTAAAGACGGAAATAATTCTGCAGAGTGATCGTGGCGAGCGTCTGGTTCTCGCGTTCGATCTTCACACCTTCCTTGGCTTCCACGGCCTGGTGCAATCCATCCGACCAGCGGCGACCTTTCATTAAGCGCCCCGTGAAGTCATCGACGATGATCACTTCGCCATCCTGCACGACATACTGGTGGTCGAGCCGGTAAAGCGTGTGCGCCTTCAAAGCCTGCTCGACGCAGTGCAGCAGTTCCATGTTGCCCGGATCGTAGAGATTACCGACGCCCAGCAGCCGCTCAGCCTTATCCACGCCGTCCTCGGTCAAGACTGCCGAGTGGTTCTTCTCATCAACTACGTAGTCGCCGGTCTTCTTCTTTTCTTCCAACTCTTCCCCGCGAATGAGTTGCGGAATGATCGCGTTCGCCTGGTAGTACTTGTCGGTAGATTCTTCGGACGGGCCTGAGATGATTAGCGGCGTGCGCGCTTCGTCGATCAGGATTGAATCAACTTCGTCAACCACGGCAAAGTAATGCCCGCGCTGTACGCACGTCGCGAGATCGAACTTCATGTTGTCGCGCAGGTAATCGAAACCGAATTCGTTGTTCGTGCCGTAGGTGATGTCGGCGGCGTATGCGGTCTGCCGCTCGAAATCATCCATGTCGTTTTGGATCACGCCGACTTCCAGACCCAGGAAGCGATAGATCTGTCCCATCCACTCTGCGTCGCGCGAAGCCAAGTAATCATTCACGGTCACCACGTGAACGCCGCGCCCGGTCAGCGCATTCAGGTAAACCGGCAGGGTGGCCACCAGCGTCTTGCCTTCGCCGGTGCGCATCTCTGCAATCTTCCCCTGGTGCAGCACGAGACCGCCGATCATTTGCACATCGAAGTGCCGCATGCCGGTAGTGCGTTTGCTTGCTTCACGCACGATCGCAAAGGCCTCAGGCAGGATTTCATTCAGAATCTCCTGTTCGGTGGATTTGCGATGGTCTTTGTCACGCGTGTCTTTGACGGCGTCAGCGATTTGCGCTTTGAAAAAGGCGGTCTTCTCGCGGAGTTGCTCGTCGGAAAGCTTCTCGATCCCGGGCTCGAGCGCGGTGATCTCCTCCACAATGGGCCGGATAGACTTCAGGAACCGCTCGTTACTACTGCCGAAAACTTTGGTTAGGACTTTATCGAAATTCATAAAAGATTCTGTTTGTGCTCACTTTTTGCGGGTGTAATTTGAGATTGTAAGGGAGCGCAGAGTTGCCAAGCAAGCCGGTTGCCCGGCTGGGTCCGCTGTGGTTTACTCGCGAACGAGCATGCGGCCAACAGTTATGAAGTTTGGCGGGACGTCGGTGGCCGACGCCGGCGCCTTCCGAAACGTTGCGGCAATCGTCAAAGCCGCGGAAACCGGGCGTCCGATCGTAGTCACGTCGGCCATCGGCGGGTTTACCAATGCTTTGTTGGCCAGCGTTGAAAGCGCCGTAGCCGGCGACGCGCGGGCGGCGCGTCCGCTGGACGAGTGGTTCGCCCGGCATGAAATGATCGCCACCGAACTGCTGGCCGATGACAGCCGCGGGACGTTTGCAACTGCGATCACAGATGCCCGCAAAGAGATTCGCCAGTTATTCAAAATCATTGCTTCATATCCAGTCACCAGTCCGCCGCTTCAGGATCAAATCGTGGCTTACGGCGAGTTACTGGCTTCGCAGTTGCTCGCGTCAGTGTTGCACGCGCACGGTCTGCGCGCTCAGTTCGTCGATGCACGTGATTGCATTAAGACGGATGAGAACTACGGAAATGCCGCGCCACTCACCGACACCTCAGGAGCGATACAGGAGCGGTTCAAGCGTCTGGCGAATGATGAGATTCCTGTTCTGGGCGGATTCATCGGCAGCACCGAACGCGGCGTAACGACGACTTTGGGGCGAGGCGGATCGGATTACACCGCGGCGATTGTTGGCGCCGCGCTCGACGCGCGTGAAATTCAAATTTGGACTGATGTCAGCGGCGTCCTGACGGCCGACCCGCGCGTTGTCCCTGACGCGCAAACAATTCCAATCCTTTCGTACCAGGAAGCGGCTGAGCTCGCTTACTTCGGCGCGAAGGTGCTGCATCCAAAAACGATTCAGCCGGCCATCGATAAGAGCATTCCGGTTCGCGTCTGTAATTCTCATGCGCCGGCGGACGAGGGAACTTTGATCGTCGCCGAATCAGAAGCGGCGCCACTGACGATCAAAGCGATCGCGCATAAGAACGGCGTCACTACTGTGCAAGTCACTTCGGCGCGAATGCTTGGCGCGTACGGTTTCCTGCGCGCGCTGTTCGAGATCTTCGACCGTCATCGAACGGCGGTGGATGTGGTGACTACTTCGGAGGTAAGCGTATCGCTTTCCATAGATGACGCGTGCGCTTTGCCGGAACTGGTTCCCGATCTGGAACGGCTTGGATCGGTTGAGGTTGAAAAAGATCGGACCATCATCTCGGTCGTCGGTGAAGGATTGCGCAATACGCCCGGCATCGCGGGGCGTGTGTTTTCAGTCATCCACGACATCAACGTCTCGATGATTTCCGTCGGCGCTTCCAGCGTGAATCTCACGTTTATGGTGGACGCGGCGCAAGCGACCGAAGCCATTAACCGCCTTCATCGAGTTTGTTTTGAAGGGACCGTCTCCGAACCGAGAGCGGACCGGGGTCCCCACGCGGGCAGCCCTCGTGGGGTGGTGGGCGCGACCGGATCATGAAGCAAGTTTAGTAATTACAGGTTGTTTCTTCGCTTTCTTTGGGGACCGCTAGATCCGGTCGCTACCGCTCGCGGTTCTGACACGGCACTGCAAATCCATGACTGATGTGCTTAGACTCACGCGCGAACTGATCGACATTCCGTCGGTTACGGGTGAGGAGTTTCAGATCGGAACTTCACTAGGCGAATTGCTTATCCGGCTTGGCTATCACGTTGAGTTGCAGAACATCGCGCCTGAACGTTCGAATATCATTGCGCGTACTGAAGCCCGGCCGCGTGTCGTGCTCTCGACGCACATGGACACGGTGCCGCCGTTCATCGCTTCGCGCGAAGACGATGAATTCATTTACGGCCGCGGCGCGTGCGATGCGAAAGGAATAATTGCGGCACAGATTGCCGCGGCGGAAAGGTTGCGCGCCGAAGGCTTCAACGAAATCGGATTGCTCTTTACGGTCGATGAGGAGGTGACCAGCGCGGGCGCAAAGGTTGCGAATGAATATCCCGAAAGCTCAGCGTGTGAATATCTAATCAACGGCGAACCAACTGAGAATAAGCTGGCAGTTGGCACCAAAGGCTCTTTGCAGGCAACGATCAGAACAAAAGGTCGTGCGGCTCATTCCGCTTATCCGGAGCAGGGCGATTCAGCGATCGAACATTTGTTGGACGTGCTTAACGACGTCCGCTCAATTGACTGGCCGTCTGATGAAGTGTTCGGCGAAACCACCTGCAACATCGGCGTCCTCTCAGGCGGCACGCGTGCAAACGTAATCCCGAGCGAGGCTGAGGCCACAATCCTGATTCGGCTGGCGATTGATTCTGCCTCGGCCAGGTCGCTTCTGGAAAATGCAATTGACGGCCGCGCCGCGGTGGACTACAAGTCGGGGCACGATCCAATCCGCTTGCTTTCGCTTGATGGATTTGAGCAAATGATTGCACGCTTCACCACGGACATTCCTTATCTTTCGAATTGGGGAAGGCCTCTGCTGATCGGACCGGGTTCGATTCTCGATGCGCACACCGATGGCGAGAAAGTCCGGAAGAGCGACCTTTTAACCGCGGTGGATCTCTACGTGAACATCGTGAAGCAGTTATGAAAATCGCAATCATCGGTCATGGCGCCATGGGACAACTCGTGGCGAAGCTCGCCAAAGAGCAGGGCCACGAGATTGCCGTGACCCTGAATTCGCGCGATGCCGACCGCTTAAACGAAGACGTGGGCATCGAGGTTGGGGGGTGCGACGTGGCCATCGACTTCTCTGTCGCGGCGGCGGTGCCAAAGAACATTTCGCTCTGCATGAAATCCGGCGTGCCTCTGGTGGAAGGCACCACGGGCTGGCAGGTAAATCGCACTGAGCTCGCGCCCCAGGTTGAAGAAGCCGACGGGGCGCTGGTCTATGGCGCGAACTTTTCTGTTGGCGCGCAGGTTTTCTTTCGCATCGCCGCGGCGGCGGCTGAATTCTTTCAGAACCTCGAATCGTACGATGTGTACATCGAAGAAGCGCACCACAAGCGTAAGCAGGACGCACCCTCGGGCACCGCAATCAAATTGGGCGGAATTGTCGCGGATCATTTGGAGCGCGAGGTGCCGATTTCCTCGACGCGCGCCGGCCACATTCCCGGCACGCACCGGGTGGGTTTCGACTCGCGCGCTGATCACATCACTCTGGAACATGTTGCCCGTTCGCGTGAAGGATTCGCTGAAGGCGCCTTGATGGCGGCCAGGTGGATCGTCGGTCGCAAGGGCGTATATGAATTTACAGAAGTGTTTGATGAGATTTTAGAAGCGCAAGAGGACGTTTAGAGGCGGGCTACTGCCCGCCGGAATTGAATCGTGGCACAGACTTCAGTCTGTGATCACGTCTTGAGGCCGCAATTTACGAAGGAATCACAGACTGAAGTCTGGGCCACGAGGAACTCTATGACTATGAAGATTGATTGGATGCGCGGTTGCGCGACGGCGCTGGTAACACCGTTCAAGTCCGATGGCGCGTTTGATGAAGAGCGCATGCGCGCGCTCATCGATCGACAGATAACGGGGGGCGTTAAGTTATTAGTGCCGTGCGGCACCACTGGCGAGAGCGCCACCATGACCGAAGACGAAGATGCGCGCGTGATTGGGCTGACTATCGAAGTTGCCCGCGGACGCGCGAAAGTGATTGCGGGTGCGGGGAGCAACTCGACCGCTTCGGCGATCGAGTATTCGAAACGCGCGCAGGAACTCGGCGCCGACGCGGTCTTACAGGTCGCGCCCTGGTACAACAAACCGACACAGGAAGGTCTGTACGCTCACTTCCATGCGATTGCGGACGCGATTCCCGATTTGCCGATCATGATTTACAACGTTCCGGGCCGCACTTCGTCAAACATCGCCGCGCAAACGACCCTGCGTCTGGCGAGGGACTGCGAAAACATAGTGGCGGTTAAAGAAGCGTCCGGGAATCTGTCGCAGATGATGGAGATTCTGCGCGAGCGTCCGGATGGTTTCGCGGTGATGTCGGGCGACGACGCAGTGACTTTGCCGTTGATCGCTTTGGGCGCAGAAGGAATCGTCTCGGTCGCTTCGAATGAAATTCCCGATCTGATGTCGCAGATGACGAATTTCGCTCTGGAAGGAAAATGGGATGAAGCGCGCGAGTTGCACTATCGCCTGCTGCCGCTGATGGACGTGAACTTTATTGAATCGAGTCCGGGTCCGGTGAAAGCCGCCATGGCGATGATGGGATTGCTCGAAGAGAATTTCCGTCTGCCTCTCGTGCCGATCACGGAAAAGAGCCGCGCGCGTGTGAGAGAAGTGATTGCGCAGATTGGCTTGTTGGAGAGTGCTCATGTTACTGCGTGAACACATCGAGGCACTCGCTACGCGCGAAGGGGCTAGTTACTCCGAAGCCGATTTCACCGTCTTTAACGATTTCAAATCAGATCTCAATCGCGGCGTCATTCGCGCTGCGGAACGCGATGCGAACGGCAAATGGCAAACAAACGCGTGGGTGAAGCGCGGGATTTTGCTCGGCTTCCGCATGGGCGCGATTATAGAAATGACGCAATCCGGCGCACCGCTACAGTTTCTCGACAAGAACACTTATCCAATCCAAAGATTCACGCCTGAGGATCGCGTGCGCATCGTGCCGGGCGGGTCGAGCATTCGCGACGGAGCGTACATTGCGCCGGGCGTGGTCTGCATGCCGCCGATGTTTGTTAACGCCGGCGCCTATGTCGACGAGGGCACCATGATAGACAGCCACGCGTTGGTCGGTTCGTGCGCGCAGATCGGAAAGCGCGTGCATATTTCAGCCGCGGCGCAAATTGGCGGCGTGCTGGAACCCGCCGGAGCAATGCCTGTAATCATCGAAGACGATGTGATCGTCGGGGGCAACTGTGGTGTTTACGAGGGTGCCATCGTGCGCGCGCGCGCCGTCCTCGCTTCCGGCACGATCATTACCGGCTCGACGCCCGTGTTTGATCTTGTACGCGGCGCAATCTATCGACGCAGTGGCGAAGACCCTGTGGAAATTCCTGTGGGCGCGGTCGTCGTTCCCGGCTCGCGAACAATTCAAAATGACAAAGCGCGCGAATGGGGTCTGTCCCTCTACGCTCCGGTAATTGTGAAGTATCGCGACGAGAAAACAGACGCGTCGACGCAGTTAGAGGAGGCGCTACGGTGACTTTCCAGCCACCTCCATTTCTCCGCGGCATCGAGAAAAGCATGATCCGGAAAATTTCGGATCGCGCGAAGCCCGGCAGTATCAGTCTTGGCCTGGGCGAGCCTGATCTGCCGACACCGGAAGTGATCGTGCGTGAAGCCGTTCGCGTGATTCAGGAAGAGAAAAATGGGTACACGTTGCAGGCAGGCTTGCCGGCCCTGCGCGAAAGAATTGCGGGCGACTATCCACACATGAATCTCAATACTGATCAGGTAGTCGTCACGGCCGGTTCGCAGGAATCGCTTTATTTGATCCTGCGCACGCTTGTCGAAGAAGGCGATGAAGTCCTGATGCCCGATCCAGGGTTCATCGCCTACCCGATGATTACGAAAATGGTTGGCGGCCGCGAGGTTCGTTATCGCTTGCCTGCGGGCAAAGACTTTGGTTTCGATATCGATGATTTCAAAAGCAAACTTACGCCGCGCACGAAAGTGGTCATTTGCATCAGTCCGTCAAATCCGACCGGCCGAGCGCTGACCAGGGATGAGTTACAGGCGATGGCCGACGCGGTTGAAGCGAGCGGCTCGAATGCGTTCATTGTGAGTGACGAAATTTATCGCGAGCTTTATTACACGCCGGAACGCGCGGCATCGATTTCGGAGTTTTATCCGCGCACAATCATCGCGAGCGGCTTGTCAAAGTCGATGCGGATGACGGGCTGGCGCATCGGCTGGTTGGCCGGTGACACGGAAGTGATGAAGGCCACGCTCGTGCTGCACGGTTATGTCGTGACCTGCGCTTCGAGTATTTCGCAGAAGGCGGCGCTGGCCGCGTGGACGCATGAAGCAGAGGCTTCGCGAGCCGAGATGCGATCGATCTTTCTCAAGCGCCGTGACTTTCTTTTACAAAAGTTGCGCGACGAACTGGGGTTGCGCTGCGTGACTCCGGATGGAGCTTTCTACACAATGGTCGAGGTAAGTGAATACGGCGATGAGTTGAAAGTTGCCGAAGCAGGCTTGGAAAAGGGTGTCGTGACGATTCCCGCAGCGGCGTTCGGCGAAGAGAGCCGGGGCTTCTTGCGCATCTCGTTCTGTGCCGATGAAGAACGGTTGAGTGAGGGCGTGAAGCGACTGGGAGACGCGCTGAGCTCGCTAAAGAACTAACCACAGATCGTTTAGAGGCGGGCTACCGCCCGCCATCTCGCCTTAAACCAGGCGGGCAGTGGCCCGCCTCTAAACGTAATTATTAGATTTGATGAGCAATAAACTTCGCATCGGAATTCTCGGAGCGACCGGCGTCGTCGGTCAGCGATTTGTGCAACTGCTGGAGCGTCATCCGCAGTTTGAGATCACCGCGCTGGCCGCATCCGATCGTTCACAAGGGAAGACATACGCTGAAGCATGCACCTGGCGTTTGCCGGGCGAGATGCCTGAGGGCGTAAAGCAGATTGTCGTGCAGCCGCCCGCGCCGCCGCTCGATTGTGACGTCGTCTTTTCCAGCTTGCCCGGCGAGATCGCGACCGATGCCGAACCGGAATTCGCGCGCGCGGGCTTTCCTGTAATCAGCAACTCGTCCTCTCATCGCATGGCGGCGGACGTGCCGCTTTTGATTCCCGAAGTTAATCCTCACCACCTCGAACTGATCGAGGCGCAGCGCACCAACCGTGAATACAACCGCGGATTCATCGTCACCAACCCTAACTGCTCGGCGATTGCGATTGTGATGGCGCTCGCGCCGCTCCATGAAAAGTTTGGGGTGACCGCATGCGTGGTGACGACGATGCAGGCGTTGTCCGGCGCCGGTTATCCGGGAGTCGCTTCGCTGGACGCGACCGACAACGTGATTCCGTTCATCGGCGGCGAGGATGAGAAGGTTGAGATTGAAACGCGGAAGATTCTGGGCGGCGTCAGCCAGGGCACGATCATCGATGCCGACATGAAGGTGAGCGCGCAATGCAATCGCGTGAACGTGACGGACGGACACATGGCTTCGATTCGCGTAAAGCTTGGTCGTTCAGCTTCGCTTAGTGAGGTACGCGACACGCTCGCCACGTTCACAGCCGAACCACAAAGGCTGAAGCTTCACTCAGCCCCGGCGAGACCGGTAATCGTTCGCGACGAGATTGATCGGCCACAGCCGCGGCTCGATCGTGATGCGGGAAACGGAATGAGCGTGACAATCGGGCGACTCGCTGAGGATAGTGTTTTCGACTTTCGCTTCGTCGCGCTCGGCCATAACACGATTCGGGGGGCGGCGGGGGCGGCGATCCTGAATGCGGAATTGTTAGCCGCGAAAGGATATTTCGACTAGTGTCAGACAGGCCTTGCCCAAAAAAGGTCTTAGGGTGTCGTAAGCGCACGCTCATCACGGAAGCAGTGGCCGACAACACGCAACGAGCTGCGGAGCAGCGCAGGTAGTTAAGCCCAAGGCGAGGCTCTGCGAGCCTTGGGAACCGGTGCATACAAAATCGTTTGGAGCCGCGGAGCGGCGACCGATAAGCGCCCTGAGTTATTAGGCTTTGAAGCTGCAATGCCGACCCTCCAGAACCGTGCTCCAATAAAATCTCTGTCTCGCGCTTCGCGGGCTCGGTTGATCTAAAAAACCAGGTTACCCAAGGCTCGCAAAAGCCTCGCCTTGGGCTTAGCTATGACCGCTGCTGTGCAGCTCGACTATTAGTTCGGGTGCGTCGCCGGACTCTTTGGGCAAAAGCCAGTCTAACATCCACTCAGTAATCACTCGCTTCAACTCGTCCAACTGATCGTCAAAGAAATGCCCCGCGCCTTTGATCACGCGCAGTTCCGCCGGCGTATGCGCGGCAATCCGATCAACTAACTCGCGCAAACGACTCACGTCGCCGTATTCATCATGTTCGCCGTGCACGAACAAGATCGACTTGCGGCACTGCTCAAGAAAGCTGAAGTCGTACTTATCGACCGGCGTGCCGATGCTGATTAGGCGCACGACGCGTTCGTCGGCTATGCCAACCTCCAATCCCACTCGTGCGCCGAACGAAAAGCCGCACAGAGTAATTTCCTTCCCGGGATACGTCGCCGCCAGATAGTCGAGCCCCGCGCGCACATCCTCTTGCTCTCCGTGGCCTTCATCGTGTGTTCCTGTGCTTTGGCCAACGCCGCGAAAATTGACGCGCAAGGTGATCAGTCCTGCTTCATTCAATGCCGCGGCCGCGCGAAAGACTACTTTGTTGTGCATCGTGCCGCCGCCGAGCGGATGCGGATGCAGGACCAAAGCCACGCCGCGAACTTCGCCGCGCGGCTCTTTCAGGATCGCCTCGAGCCTTCCGTGCGGCGCGGGAATGAAAAGATTGCCTGCCGGATACATTCGTTGCGATTGTAATCATTACAGAACATTCGCGATAGCTACCGTCTTTTACAATCTCATTGACGGGAGACTCGGCCCGCAACCTACCGAATTGACGCGCACCGAAAAAAAGGATTAGTTTCGCCCAGTAGAACTTCTCGATAATGAGTACCGATGATGCACTCAATAGTCTGACTCAGATCTCGCGCGTCATAGCTGAGACTGCGTCCGATGGCATCATCACCATCGACGAGAACAGCACCATTCTCTTCGCCAACCGCGCCACCGAAAAAATCTTTGGCTACTCGCGCAATGAGCTGGTGGGTCACTCGCTGACGATGCTGATGCCCGAATATCTGAGGCACGTGCATCGCGCAGGTCTCACGCGCTACATGACGACCGGCGAGCGTCACATCAGTTGGGAAGCGGTGGAGCTTCCCGGTCTTCACAAAAACGGATCCGAGCTTCCGCTTGAATTGTCATTCGGCGAACTCGTCGAAGGCGGCAAACGTTTCTTTACCGGCATCGTGCGTGACATCACCGATCGGAAACGGGCTGAAGAGGCTTTGCGGCAAAGTGAAGAGCACTTTCGGGCGTTGATCGAAAATGCCACGGACATCATCACCGTGCTCAATCGCGACGGCACGCGACAGTACGTCAGTCCGTCCGTGGAACGCTCGATCGGATACAAGCCGGAAGAACTAATCGGCAAGAGTCCTTTCGAACTGATTCATTCCGACAATGCTGCCGAGCTGCGTAAATTATTCATCGAGGAAAGTCGCCAACCCGTAACCAGAGAGGTTCGCATCCGGCACAAGAACGGCTCGTGGAGAATTCACGAGGCGACCGCGCATAACCTGCTCGACGATCCGGCAGTCAACGGAATCGTTGTGAATTCGCGCGACATTACAGATCGCAAACGCCTGGAATACCGGTTGATGATGCAGTATCAGACGGCGCGCATTCTCGCCGAGTCGCCTTCTTTGGACGCGGCCGGACCAAAGTTGTTGCAGGCGATTTGTGAAAGCCTGGGATGGGATCTGGGGCAGATTTGGATTGTCGATCCGGAAGCAGCAGTCCTGCGGTGGTTGGCAAGTTGGCACAACCCGGCGGTGGCGGTGGCTGAGTTTGAAGAGGCTAGCCGAGGCCGGCCGTTCGCGCGTGGTGTCGGGCTGCCGGGCAACATCTGGGCGGACGGCGCGGGGCATTGGTTCGGCGATCTGGGCAGCAGCCTGTTCACCCGCAATGAACTCGCTTCCCGCGCCGGTCTGCGTTCAGGGTTCGGTTTTCCGATTAGGTTGGGCGAAGAAGTCTTCGGCGTGATGGAGTTCTTTACGCGCGATTCCGAGACTGAGGACCCGACGTTACTCGAAGTGATGAATTCCATCGGCAATCACATCGGCCAGTTCATCGAACGCAAACACGCCGAAGAGCAGCGCGAGCAAATTTTCGCGCGTGAACAACGCGCGCGCCTCGAACTTGAAACGGCCATGAACCGTATGCGGCAGGTGCAAACGGTGACGGAAGTCGCCCTCTCATATCTGTCGCTGGACAAGTTACTCGCGGAATTGCTCGAGCGCGTCTGTGAATCGATGGACGTGGACACGGTCGTGATTCTGTTGCGCGAGGAAGACGACCACCTGGTCGCGTGGGCCACCAAAGGGTTGGAGATTGATCTGGGGATTCGCGTTCCCATCGGCGCCGGATTCGGAGGCCGTGTCGCCGCCCAGAAGGCGCCGTTGGCGATCGATGATACGGAAACTGCGGAATTGTACACGCCGTTTCTGCGCGAGCACGGTGTGAAGTGTCTGCTCGGCGTTCCTTTGCTGATCGAAGGGCGTGTGCTCGGCGTGATTCACGTCGGCAGGTTCACGCAGCGCCCATTCTCAGAGGATGACACGCGGCTTTTGCAGTTGGTGGCTTTCCGTGTCGCCCTCGCGATCGACAATGCGCGGCTGTTTGAAGAAGAGCGCGCCGCGCGCCGCGAAGCCGAGGCTGCCAACCGCGCGAAAGACGAGTTTCTGACTACGCTTTCTCACGAGCTGCGTACGCCACTGACGCCGGTCATCGGCTGGATTCACATGGTGCGCACCGGCATGCTTCCCACTCAACAACTGGATCACGGATTGAGCGTGATCGAAAAGAACGCGCACGCGCTGAAGCGGCTGATCAACGATTTGCTCGATATGACCGCGATTCTCAGCGGCAAGATGCGCATGGAAGAGCTGCCGGTTCATCTCGGCCAGGTCGTGCACGAAGCGATTGAAACCGTGCGGCCATTTGCCGCCACGCGTCAAATCAATGTGGAAGGAACGTTTCGCAACTGGAACGACGAGATCGTGATTGGCGACACAACGCGGCTTGGCCAGGTGTTCGCAAACCTGCTGCACAACGCCGTGAAGTTTTCACCGGTGGGCGGCACCGTGCGGTTGACGTGCGAGACTGAAGGTCATAATGCGGTCGTCAGCGTTACCGACGAAGGCGAAGGCATCCCACCGGAATTCTTGCCGCACGTGTTCGAGAAATTTGTGCAAGCCGATGGCTCAAAGACGCGCAGCCACGGCGGCCTCGGGCTTGGTCTGGCACTCGTGAAGAGTTTTGTTGAGTCGCACGGCGGCACGGTCTCGGCCGAAAGCGCGGGGCGCGGCCATGGCAGTCGTTTCACCGTGAGACTAACGCGCAAGGAAGCAGGCGAAATTTCGCCCGTCATCGCCAGGCAAACCACCGGTCCATTAGTAAAACCGGCCGGCGCTCACATTCTGATTGTCGAAGACGACGAAGACACGCTCGAGCTGCTGCAATCGACTTTTAAGTCGAAGGGCTTTCGCGTGACGACTTGCCAGTCGGCGCCTGAGGCGCTGGAAATCGCGCCGCAAAATTCCATCGATCTGATTTTGTCTGATATCGGCATGCCCCACATGGACGGCTTCGAGATGATGAAAAAGCTGCGCGAGCTGCCGAACATGCACGATGTTCCGGCCATCGCCCTGAGCGGATATGCGACCTCGAAGGACACCAAGATGGCGCTTGCCGCGGGCTTCAACGCGCACGTCTCAAAACCGATCGAGCCGGCGGAGTTATTAAAGACGACCAGTCGACTTCTCAAGAAGAAGAGCGAAACCGGCCAGCTTAAGAAGTAGTCGCTCCCGCGCCCCGAATCTCCACCGCTTCATTAGTTTACCACCCGTTTTCGTGGCCTATGAGTACAGGCGCGGCAATCCGTGTTTATCGCTTATCAATAATATGCTTGACGGTTGTCAATAAATAGTTTATTGATAGTCGATATGCCGAAGGTGAAATCAATGTCAAAGCAAATATCTTCAACTGCCGCGCTGCCGATCGCTTATGTCCTGCTGCGGATCCTGATGGTCTTGAACTGGCTGATGGTCCCAGTGATCCTGGTTCTGCTGTTCGTAGTACCCAACCGGCAATGGATCATGAGCAGTTTCGACCTCGCTCCATCGCCTGATGCGGACCGGCTGGTCATGGGTCTGCGCGCGATCGCCGTGCTTGGTCTCGCCACGATTCCTCTGAACTATCTTGTCTTAAAAAAGCTGCTCGCGATCGTTGAGACCGTGCGCGGGGGCGACCCGTTCGTCACCGCAAACGCAGCCCGGTTGCAGGCGATCGCCTGGGTGCTGCTGGTGCTGAACCTTTTCAGCATCGTCATCGGCGCGATCGGCACAGCCATTTCCAGTCCGGCGCATCCCGTCGATATCGATGCCGGCTTTTCCATTAATGGCTGGCTCGCCGTGCTCCTCACGTTCCTGCTGGCGCGCGTGTTCGCGGAAGGCGCGCACATGCGCGAAGACCTCGAAGGGACGGTGTGACATGGCGATCGCAATTAAGCTCGACGACTTACTGCACGATCGGCGGATGACGCTCACCGACCTTGCGGATCGTGTCGGCATGACGCTGGCCAATCTTTCGATCCTCAAAACCGGCAAAGCGCGCGCGATTCGTTTCTCGACGCTCGAGGCGATCTGCGAGGCGCTCTCGTGCCAACCTGGCGACCTGCTCCGGTTCGAACCGAAGCAGGCAGAACGCGAGCGACCGGCGGCATAAGCAAAAGGAGCGCCCGATGAGCGCCCTGCTGTACGGGACGTATAAGTGGCGAGAGGCGCAGACAAAATCTGCAAGGAGAATTTCAAATGAACCGCAACGTTACGTTAACGATCACGTCTCTGCTCTCGATCGTCCTCTTCTCATTGCACTGGGCTGATGAGGTCGCCCGTGGGCTCGAGCCGGGAACCACGTCAGCGGCCGGGGGCTTGCTCATTCTGGCGGTCTGGCTTTCCGCCACGCTGGTGTTCGGCGATCGGCGATGGGGACTGGTGCTCATCCTAATCGGGGCGCTGCTTGCATCTGGCATCCCTATCCTACATATGCAGGGGAAAGGTCTTATCCTCGGCAGATATGGCAATACCAACGCAAAGTTCTTCTGGGTCTGGACCAACATCGCGCTTGGCGCGAGCGGGATGCTGTCCGTCGTCCTCGCGGCGCGTGCACTGTGGAACCTGCCATGGCGCCGCGGATCAAGAGCAGTTTGAAGGGCTCTAGGATGCGGCGCCGGTGGCGATCAGTTTAGTCAAAAACGACGCCGAGTCGGTACAATTCCGTTACAATCGGGAAGCAACTGCCCTAAGTCTTTGTGCCCCTGTAGCTCAACGGTTAGAGCAGCAGACTCATAATCTGTTGGTTCGGGGTTCGAATCCCTGCGGGGGCACCAAATAGCAGGCGGCAGTACGCGGTCGGGCAGGAACCGGCCGAGGCTCCACCCCTTCGCACAAGGTAGCCGCGTCTTTTCACCACATCACCTGAAAGTGAAGGCCTCGCTAAAGAACGCGAGGCCTTCATCAATCCAACCGGCGACCAAAAGTTATTTGAACTTGAAGTTCGCGCGATGGATGCTACCGTCGTTTAACTGTACGACTAGTTGCCTGCATGTACCCGCCCAACTTGCTTCGGTTTTCCAGACGTAGATGTACTGGTCAGTTACTGGATTGTAACTAAGACTACTCCCGCCTGCAGTAACCGTCTCTTCCAAATCCACTGCCGGATCGCTGGAATTGCACGCGATTGGTCCCGAAGAAGGTGAGCCGGGAGCAAAAATTCCCAGTCCCTTATCACCACTCAAGCTGAACTTCACCGGAATGGCCCTCCCTGCCTGAACTACGTTCAGCGCCGGAAGATTGTCGACCGGCTGGAAGAAACCAGCGAAATTGTATTGCACGGTAACAGTGAAGCTGCAGTTGGATACATGGCCAGCGCCGTCATCCGCAGACGCGTTGACGGTAGTCGTGCCGACCGGGAACACAGAACCCGAGGCGGGCGTGCTGTTCACGGTGACACTCGCCGAACAACTATCAGTAGCTGTTACCGCTGGGTAGTTGACCGCCATCGACGTCGCATTCGAATTCGGTGGCAGAGTAACGACCACGTCAGCCGGACACGTGATATCCGGCGCTAACGTATCCTGCACAGTAATGACAACATCGTCTGTGTCAGATCCGCCACCAGTGTCTGTGACGGTGAGCGTGATGGTGTGAACACCGACTGGCAGGTTCACAGTCAGCATCGCCCCCGTGCCAAGCGGCGTGGCTCCTTCAGCCCAGGAGTACGAGTTGATAGTTCCACTGCCCGCTGTAGAGGCCGAGCCATTCAGATTCACGTCCGTGGTTGCCCCTTCGCATTCGACAGTTTGATCGGGGCCGGCATTAGCAGTTGGGGCCGAAGCCGTAGTGCTGAATTTCTGAATGCGCGAGTTATTCGTGTCGGCAACGTAGAAGAAGGTGCCGGCTGCGTTTGCAGCTATATCCTCGGGACCTTGAAATTGTCCGTCGCCGTTGCCGGCGCTTCCCACCGCTTCGATAAACGTTCCGGTGTTGGAGAAAAGTTGCACACGATTATTTCCCGTGTCAGCCACATAAACTGTTCCCACGGTGTCGACTGCAACACCGCGAGGTCCATTGAACTCGCTGGTCGCCGTCCCTAGCGTTCCCCACGCCGTAACAAACGTGCCGGCGCTATTGAATTTCTGAATTCGATTGTTCCCGCTGTCGGCTACGTAAAGGTTGTTACCTGAATCGATCGCTATGCCTACGGGATTGGCGAACTGGCCGTTGCTGCTCCCACCGGACCCAATCGTGCCGATGGGCGTACCGGTGGAAGAAAACTTCCTAATGAGATTGGCACCTGAGTCAGCAACATAGATATTGCCTGTCGAGTCGACAGCTATTCCGGCTGCCGCCAGGAACTGTCCGCCCTCGCTTACGTTGTCACCAAATGCAAACTGAAATAGGCCGCTGGAGTTAAACTTTTTAACAACACTCGTACTCCCTTCTCCGGCGCCGTCTGTGGCATAAACATTACCGCTTGAATCGGTGGTGATTTTATGGATGCTAAGAAATCCTTGAGCCGTTCCGTTGTTCTGTCCAAGCCGGGCAATAAAGGTGCCGTTGCCGTCGAATTTTTGAATTTGACCTGGGCTGGCACCTGAGGCGTCC
Source organism: Pyrinomonadaceae bacterium (assembly GCA_036277115.1). NCBI lineage: Bacteria > Pseudomonadati > Acidobacteriota > Blastocatellia > Blastocatellales > Pyrinomonadaceae > Pyrinomonadaceae bacterium. The sequence continues at coordinate 523,078 of DASUNM010000027.1, read as the reverse complement.
GCGACATAAACGTCACCTGAGGGAGCGACCGCGATTCCTCTTGGGCTAATGAATTCCCCGTCGGACGAACCGACGGTTCCCCATTTTAAAATGAACGTGGATGCCGATGCCGCGACGACAAAAACCAGCATCGCGATGACCAACACCAAAAAGAATGGCAACGAGCGAAATTGGCCGCGCTTGCGAGACGAACGCGACACGACGCGACTAAGGGAAGTAACTTGTTTCATCAGGGTCTCCTTTGGTTTTATTGACAAAGTCAGAACGATATAGCCTGCGCAGTGGTGACTGCGCGATCAGATTTTATTTGCGGTCAAATCAGTCCGAACTTCTCGGGGGGGCGGCGAACGATTGGAGCGAACGCCATCGAAATTCGGGAATGATGTGCGGGAGAAGATATGCCGGGCTGCGAACGTTGTCAATAAAAAGTCGGCAGATCATCCACAAGATTTTACAGATTCGAATAAAGCAGCTGGGAGCAGCAGTTAAGAGCAGAGGAAGCCTCAAACAACTCGCAACTCTTTCGGGGTCACTCGACTGCCCAAGGACGGAACCCAGTCGTCAGAAGAATGAAGGCAACATCTGCGTGGAGTCCGCTCCACGAAAAGGTTATTTCGCGGCCGCGACCAGAGGCTTACCGTCATTAAGATTCATTGCGGCGGGATAACCCTTGCCGGCCAGCGAGGCGATGTCGATCGCGAATTCCTTTTGACTGCGCAGCTTCCGAAGTCGCTCAGCTTCCGCTTTGCGCGCGGCGGCGGCGGCACGCTTCTCCTCAACAGTTTGAGTAGGCGTCACGGAAGGCGCCGGCGTCGGTTGTTTCTTCGGGTTGCGGGAAACGATGTTCAGAACCTCGAGCACCTGCGATTTCTCAGTCTCGCTCATTCCGTCAAGACTGATTCCGTGTGCGTCGAGCACCGCGCGCAGGCTCTCTTCGGTGTTTGTCTTTTGTCCATAAACGTCGCGATAGATGCGCACCTTACCGTCTTCAACGACGATCGTTTCATACCGCAACTCCACCGGAACGATCTGGGCGAGCTTTAGGGCCTGTGTGCGGCTCGGTCGTTTTAACCACGAGTTCATCTTGTCGGTTGATAATTCGGTTCCGGAAGCATCCGCCAAAACTTTCGCGAAGTCCTTCACTTGCTCATTCGTCATGCCAACGCAGCCGTGCGAAGCAAACGTACCAATCTTTGAGAGCGCCTTGCCGCCGTGAATCAATGACGGCGCACCAATGGGAACCTTAATCGGCCCGAGCGGATTCGCTTTGCTGCCTGCGGGAACAACGACGCCCGGATTCGCGACCCAGGGTTCGTTGGGCGGCGTCCAGGTCGGATTGAAAATGATCGTCTCAGCCTTACGCAAACCACGCGGCAGAGGATATTCGGGATAGCCGATGCCGACTTTGTAAGACTTCAACAGCACGCCGTCTTTGAACACATCCATCCGGAAGGCCGGAATGTTAACGACGATGCGCGTGTCTTTCGGGACCGCGTTCGGCCCCGGCAGCATCGTTGGCTCAGCCGGAGATTCGGTGGTCGCGACATCGCCGCTATTGGTTGAAGTGTCGCTTACCAGCGACGCCGGTTGAATCTGAGTAGTCGTTGGCTCGGTGCGCGTTATCGGCTGCGACGCTTCGCTATTACAAGCGGTCGCGGCCAGCGCGCAGAGTGTCAGTAGCAGGGCAATTGTGCGGGGCGATTTCATGTCAGGGTAATTAGAGTACGTTTGAGATAATTAAGTTACCGCTGGTTCCACGTCACCGTCTGTGGCCGTCCACACCGGGTGGCGCTCCGGACTACTCTTCGCTGAATGTCGCTATTGACCAGCGCAGAACCGAGACGGAATGTTACGTGTCTTTTGCGCAGTCGCATAGACTTTGGTCTGTGGCTTCGCGACAGATACAGCGGGCAGGATGCCCGCGCTCCCACAGAGGTCAGTACCACCTGCTATTCCTCCTCGCCCTCTGGGAGAGGATGGAGGTGAGACCACGCGAGTCATGCGTCCTTGGCACACCTAAATCCGGCGATCATCCAGCGTTCGTGCGGATAGAAAAAGTTTCGGTACGTCGAGCGAATGTGAATCCGCGGTGTGGCGAACGAGCCCCCGCGCAGAACCTTCTGACCGACAAACCACTTGTCATTGTATTCGTCGAATTCGGATTTGAAGCCCGGGTACGGCGTGTAATCTGAAGTCGTCCACTCCCAAACATCACCGATCATCTGCTGACAACCGTAAACGCTTTGACCTTCAGGAAAAGATCCGATCGGCGCCGGGTTCCAGAATCCATTTTCGAACAGATTCGCTTTCGAATCATCAGGTGGCGAATCGCCCCACGGAAACTCTTGCTTCGCGCTTGACGATGGAGACTGCGTTGCGGCCTTCTCCCACTCAGCTTCCGTGGGCAGGCGTTTGCCCGCCCACTTCGCATAAGCCGAAGCCTCTAAAAAGCTGACGTGCGAAACGGGTTCGTTCAGTTTCTCCGCGACCGGATGAAGCCCCCCGAAATCTCGAATCATCCATTCGCCGTTCTGCTGCTCCCAGTAAAGCGGCGCCATCCAGTTTTCGGTGTTCACTTTCTCCCAGCCGGCTGAGTGCCACCAGCGAAAGTCTTTGTAGCCGCCGGCGTTCATGAATTCGAGATACTCGCCATTGCTAACCGGCGCGCGATCGATCGAGAAGTCTTGCAGGAAAACTTTGTGCTGCGGCTTCTCGTTGTCCCAGGCAAAGACATCAACGCCCTCCCTCACGGTCGGGCTACTGCCCCGCGCCGCATAACCCAACTCGAACAAGCCACCTTGAATCTCTACCATCCCTGTTACGGTGTCGATTGCGGCCGGCGTAGGTTTCATCGGCGCATCAAATTGATCGACGAGCAGATGCTTGATGTCATAGACGAGCAGCTCCTGATGCTGCATCTCGTGCTCAAGTCCCAGGCGCACGATCGAAAGAATTTCCTGCGCGTCATCGCGATCCGAAACGCTTTCGATGAACCGCGTCATCTGTTCATCGATGTGCGCGCGATACGTTTTCGTTTCAGCAACAGTCGGTCGCGAACGAGTGCCGCGCTTTTGACGTTCGATCCGCTCGCCGAACCCTTCGTAGTACGAATTGAAGAAGAAAAGAAAATCTTCCGAGTAGGGTTTGTATCCCGTTTGGTACTTCCGCAAGACGGTTTCGAAAAACCAGGACGTGTGGCCGATGTGCCAGCGCGGGGGGCTCATGAACTCCGCTGTTTGAATGACGTAGTCTTCAATCTCGAGCGGCGCGACGATCTCCAACGTGCGCGTACGGACGGAGTTGTAGAGTTCCGCGATTGATTGCGGTTTGAATTTCGCGGGCTGTGGAATTGGTGAAGCCATTACTGGTTTCCATCCGCAGATTACACAGATTTAACAGATTATGAAACGGGAGGCGAGGTCAGCGAATTACCAACTAGTTACTATCCAAATTCGAATGTCTTGCGGCGATTTAATCTGTGAAATTCGCGTAATCTGAGGACTCTATTTGATGATAATCGCAATCGGGTTGCGCTCAAGCACTCGCGCAATAATGTTTGCGTACGGGTAATTGCGGCGCAGTTCGGTCAATAAGCCTTCAGCCTTGTCTTCCGAAATCGCCAGCAACAATCCGCCGGCCGTTTGTGGATCATAAAACAACTTCATCAAATTTGGATCGAGACCGTCGACGAACGAAACATCTTCGCCCACATACTCACGGTTTGTTTTATCTGCCCCCGTCAGCATCCCCGCGGCAACCAATTCCAGCGCGCCATTGATTAAAGGCACTCGACTGGAATCAATCTCGATCGTTACGTTGCTGGCGCAAGCCATCTCCCACGCATGACCGAGCAAAGCGAACCCGGTGACATCAGTCGCGCCCTTAACATCGAATTTGGCAATCGCTTCGGCGGCGTGCTTGCCCGGCGTCAACATTGTCGCGACTGATTCTTCGACGATTTCCGGCGAAGCCTTTGCCCGTTTGATGCCGGTCGAGATCACTCCGGTGCCGATCGGTTTGGTCAGAATAATCACATCGCCAGGCCGCGCTCCGGCATTGGTTGCTACATGGTTCGGATCGATCACTCCGGTGACTGAATAGCCGAACATGATCTGTTCGTTATCGACGCTGTGACCGCCGATCAGCGCGACTTTGTTCTCAGTCAAAACCGACAAACCGCCGCGCATAATCTCCTGCAGGATCGAAAAATCGACGCCTTTTTTGGGAAAGCACGTGATCGCCAGCGCCGTTATCGGCGTTCCGCCCATGGCCCACACGTCGTTGATCGAATTCAGCGCGGCGATGCGGCCGTAATCGAACGGGTCGTCAACAATCGGGGTAAAGAAATCGAGCGTCTGCACGAGCGCGAGATCGTCGCGCAGTCGATACACTCCGGCGTCGTCCGCTTTGTCGAAACCGACCAGCAGATTCGGATCGTTAGGTTGTTTCTCAAGCCCGCTCAACACCTGAGCGAGGACGGCAGGCGCCAGCTTCGCCGCTCAACCAGAGCACGAAACCATCTCAGTCAGACGCATCGTTTTCTCCTTTCGCAATTGAATTACGCGGAACAGGGCGTTAGTTTATCATTGAACGCACTACCGATTCCGTATGCATGACGTGATCATCATCGGTGCTGGCGCAGCCGGTCTGTCGGCGGCGCGTTGGTGCGACGAGCTGGGTCTCGACACGCTGGTGCTCGAGCAAGCCGAAGAAGTCGGCGGGCATAATTCTTGTGTGATATCGTTTGCGGAATACTCTTCTTAGCTGACATGAATTAAAGCAGCCGATTCTCTCAACCGAATGAAACGTGTCCATAACCTGGAAGCTGAGTTACGCAATACGGTAAGCGACCGCCGCGCCGTTATCGTCATAGGTAGTGGAGTGTCGATAGCGGCGAGTGTTGATTCGGTTAGCGGCATGCCGCACCCACAAGCTTCATGGACTGGCCTTTTGGTGAATGGATTAGAGTGGCTTCGAGATCACAAACTGATCGACACCGACGTCGCAGAAGCTCAATTAAAACTGCTGTCGAAAAACCCGCCAACCCATCGATACCTCTCGGCTGCTGAAGATGTGATGACTGGTATGGGCGGCGCCAAGTCGCAGCACTTCGCCCGGTGGCTGAAAGAAACCGTTGGCACAATTCGACCTCACGATCGCGGTGTCCTCGATGCTTTGGAATCTCTCCATCAGCGGGGCAACCGGCTGGCGACGACCAACTATGACGGTCTCTTGCTCGGCGACTCAGATCAGCGAACGCCTATTACCTGGAAGGACCGCGAGGCTTTTCTGTCGGCAGCGCGAGGCGACGATCCGCAAGCAGTTCTATTCCTTCACGGTTATTGGCGAAAACCTGAATCGGTGGTTCTAGATTGGAAGTCTTACGACGAAATCGCGCGAGACGAACATTATCGGAACGATTTATCCGCGTTTTGGAAGATGACCACCTGGGTCTATGTCGGGTGCGGGATGAGCGGTCTAAGCGATCCGGATTTCGGTTTGCTTTTGGAACGGCACGGAGCTCGAGCCCGCAACGTCGGCCACTATGACTTTTGCCTTGTTCGTCAGCATGACAGAGCCGAGTTCCAAGCATACTTCGATAATCACAATTACAACATATGTGCGATAGCATTCGGTTACGAGCACCGCGACCTTCCACTATATCTTCACTCATTATTGCCGAGCCCGATTTCAATTGATGCCGATACGGATCCTGAAAGCGCAAGTCTCACTAAACAACGGTCTATTCCTAAGCCTCCGGCGCTTTACGCTGAACCCGATTACATCGGTTCACATAAATTTGTGGGCCGTACGGCCGAACTACAAACGCTTGATGATTGGGCTAGGCCGGCAGATCAAACCAATCTGCTGCTCTTCGAAGCGATAGGCGGCAATGGCAAGAGCATGCTGACGTGGGAGTGGACCACCAATCCTAATTACGCTCCTGCTATGCGCAATTGGGCAGGACGCTTTTGGTATTCGTTCTATGAAAAGGGCGCCGTGATGGCGGATTTTTGTCGCCGCGCACTAGCATACATGACTGGTCGTCCGCTGGGAGAGCTAGAAAAAAAGAGAACGCCAGAGTTGGCGGAAGATCTCCTCGCCCAGTTGCATGGACAACCATGGCTTCTGGTCCTGGATGGGCTCGAACGCGTGCTTGTGGCCTACCATCGTATTGACGCCGCCGAAGTTCCGGATGAGGAGGCGAACGCACCCACTGATAAAGTTCTCACCCGCGACCCCTGCGACACAATTCGCGACGAGGATGGCGACTTGCTACGGTCCTTGGCCGCCGCCTTTCCGTCAAAGGTACTTATTAGTTCTCGGTTGACTCCGCGTGTCCTTTTGAATCCGTCCGGGCAGCCAATCGGTGGCGCCAAGCGGATCACGCTTCCGGGTTTGCGCCCAGCAGATGCAGAACAACTGCTCCGATCATGCGAAATTACCGGAGATTCGGCTCGAATCCGAGAATATCTGACGCAGAACTGCGACAACCACCCGCTCGTGATCGGTGTACTGGCAGGGCTCATTAACTCCCCCGGATCGAATCGCGGAAATTTTGACGGGTGGCTGACCGACCCGACTCAAAAGGGTGGCGCAAGGCTCGATCTCGGAAAGCTTAACCTTATCCAGCGCCGAAACCACATTCTTCGTGTGGCTCTCGATGCTCTACCCGAAGACAGCCGCAAACTTCTCTCAACCTTAGCGCTTCTTTCTGAATCGGTGGAATACGACACTCTCGCGGCGCTAAATCCGCACTTGCCGCCAATGCCCAGCAAACCAGTTCATCCTGATGAAATTGAGTTCTGGCAATACGAATCGCCTGATGAAGAGGAATCTGAATGGCAGCGGAAGGAATACGACACAGTCATCGCACGATGGGAGCAGTACGAAAAAGCGCTGAAGGCGTGGCACGATTCGCCGAGAGTCCGCAATGCGCCACAGAAGCTGCTGGATACGGTAAAGGACCTGGAGGAGCGCGGCCTACTGCAGTACGACCGACGCACGCGCCGACATGATTTGCATCCTGTGGTGCGGGCCGTTGCTGCGACGAGCTTAGCGATGGAAGACAAGCAAAGTTGTGGTCAGCGGGTAATCGACTATTTCTCAAGTCTGCCGCACAGCCCGTACGATCAAGCTTCCACCCTTGAGGACGTCGCTGCGGGCCTCCAGCTCGTTAGGACGCTGGTGAAAGTCGAGCGATTTGAGGCGGCAGCAGACGTGTTTTGTGGCGATTTATCAAACGCTCTAATTTTTAACCTTGAAGCATACGTGGAAGTACTCGCATTGTTGAAGTCCTTCTTCCCAACGGGGTGGAATGAGTTGCCGCGACTGCTTGACGGAAGAGAAGCGTATCTCGCAAATAACGCCGCGCTTGCTCTGTCTTACTGCGGCGAATTCGGCGCGGCTCTCGCTGTCGAGGGCACAGTCCTGAATTGGGAGTTGACAGTCGAAAATTGGAGGGAACTAAACAACGTCTTATACAACATGTCGCGCTCCTTCGCTGGCTTCAATCTTTTGTCGAAAGCGCTGCGCGCTGATGCGATCATGCTCGAATTCGCAGATTCGAGGAATGACAAAGAGAGCTTGTTCTTATGCAGGCTTGCTCTTTACGCCGATCAGTCCCGCGTAGGTTATTGGCAGGACGCGTCAAAAACCTGGCGATTGCTTGACCAAATGGGAAGGAAATGGCGTCGCCCCGCGTATCGACAAGGTCGGGCGGAGTACCGTTTTGCGCAATCGCAGTTCTGGCAGGGCTCTTTGAAGCAGAACCATATTGATGAAGCTACTAGACTCGCCGAGCTGGACAGTGAGCGTATTACGCTTCGCGACCTTCACAGACTGTGCGGAACCTGGCGATTGGAGATGGGTGATTGGGCGCTGGCGGCATCGCGGTTTCATGAAGCGGTGAGTATGGCTCGCGAGAAACGGTTGACAGATGAAGAGTCGGAAGCCGGCCTCGCGTTAGCCAAGTTTCATCTCGGTCAGTTTAGCAAGATCGAGGCCCGGCACGAGGCGGCGCGGTTGGCGAGTCAGCGCAACCCTAATCACCGATTTGTAGCGATGCTGTGGCACCTGATTGAGAACCCTGAAGAGGCAGAAAAGCATGCGCTCGCCGCTTACAAATGGGCGTGGTCGGACGGAGAGCCCTACGTGAACCGCTACGAACTTACCAAAACCGCAGAATTGCTCACGAGCATGAAGGTGCCAATTCCTGTTCTCTCACCGTATGACCCAAGCAAGAACCAACCATTCATTTGGGAACCTGCCGTCCGCGAGGCGATTGATAAGTTGCGCGCAAAGAAAAAGACCCGGCGCCCTCGGAAGCACTAATGCATGACGTGATCATCATCGGTGCTGGCGCAGCCGGTCTGTCGGCGGCGCGTTGGTGCGACGAGCTGGGTCTCGACACGCTGGTGCTCGAGCAAGCCGAAGAAGTCGGCGGGCAGCTTCTTTCGGTTCACAACCCGGTCGAAAACTATCTCGGCGTGCGCGCGCAGAACGGGCGCGAGCTGCGTGATTTGTTTGTCGAGCAGACGAAGGACTGTGACTTCGATCTATGGACGAATGTCGAGATCGAAAGCGTCGATTTGAAAGCCAGACGGGTTGTACTGAGAAGCGGTGAAGAGCTGCAATCGATTGCGATGATCATCGCGACCGGTTTGCGGCGACGCCGGCTCGGACTGCCGGGCGAAGCGGAATTCGCGGGTCGCGGCATCATCGAAACAGCTGCGCGCGATCGTGAACAGTTAACCGGCAAAGATGTCTGCGTCATCGGCGGAGGAGATGCCGCGGCCGAAAACGCTCTGTTGCTGTCGGAAGTTTGCCCGACGGTCACGCTGGTTCATCGCGGCCGGAAAATGCGCGCGCGCCGCGAATTTGCCGAACAGCTTCACACCAATCATTGCGTGACGGTGTTTCCTGAGTCTGTCGTCCGACGCATCATCGGCAACGACCGTGTAGAGGCGGTCGAGATCGAACGGGGCGGCGCCATCAAACCTTTTCAGATGGCGGTGCAGGGCGTGCTGATCAGAATCGGCTGGGAGCCGAACACGGATTTTATGCGCGGACAGTTGGAATTAGACGCCGATGGTTACGTAGTCGTGAAGCATCACCAGGAGACGAGCGTCGCCAATGTATTCGCAGTCGGCGACGTCGCGAATCCTTTGGCACCGACGATTGCCGGCGCGGTTGGCCACGGGGCGACGGCGGCAAAAGTGATTTCGGAGAGATTAAAGCCTCGGGCTGTTTAGAGGTGGGCTCCTGCCCGCCTGCTGGAGTCAGAGACTGGCGGGCGGGAGCCCGCCTCTAAACGGTGCATCTTACTTCCCGCTCAACCACGCCGCACGCAACGCCTTCGCTTCGGCCGATGCGTTCGGGTTCTCTTCAATTCGATAATTGAAGAGCATCGGCTCGCCCAACGCGATCGTAAGCCGGAGTACTTTGCCGCCGCGTTGCAGAACTACCGGCACCCGATCGCCGGGTTTGTAACGGCCGATTGTTTTCAAGAAGTTCGCCGGCATAAGTTTTACTCCGCCGAATGACGTAATCACGTCACCTTCTTCCAAACCGGCGGTCGCCGCTGGAGAGCCTGGTCGCACACTCGCGATCTTGAAATTGGCTTTGTCGCCTTCATCTGGAGCGATGCCCACGGTGACCGGCCCGCGCGGTTCACGAACAAATTTCAAACCAACCTGCGCGAACGCTTCTTCGTACGGAGGCGTTTCCACGGCCCGGACATAACGGCGAAAGAAGTCGCTCATGTCAGTGCCGGCGACATCAGAGACCGTTTTTTCAAAGTCTTCATTGCGGAACCCACGACCGCGCAGGTAATAACTACTGTTCGAACTCTTCAAATAAAAGTCTTCGTACATCCGCCGCATCACATCGTCGAGGGACGCTTTGCCTTTTGTCTTTCCACGAATTAGGAGGTCGAGCACGAGGCCGATGATTTCACCTTTCGGGTAGTAGCTGATTGCCGTGTTCGCGAGATTAGTCTCCTGCGCGTGCGGCGCGTCGTCGATGAACGGCGCTGACAGCGAAGATTCTTCCGCGCTCATTAACTTACTGCCCGGCGCGTTATCCACTTCACTGATCTGATCCGCGAAGGTCTTCAAAACCCTGGTGTCGTTCCACAAACCCGCGCGCCGCATCATCAGGTGACCGTAGTAATTTGTGACGCCTTCGGCGATCCAGAGTCCGCGTGTATGCAACGGCCGCGTGAAATCCCAGGGCCCAAGCTCGATCGGCCGCAAACGCTTTACGTTCCACACATGAAAGAATTCGTGCGCGGCGGTGGCGAGCGCGCCGCCGTATTGCTCCGGATCGCTGAGTTCGCCCGGCTGAATAATCTGCGTTGACGTCAGATGTTCCATGCCGTCACCCGAATGGCCATCGTTCGCGAAGTGAATTAGAAACGTGTACGAATCCAACTCCGGTGGTCCCCACATCGCGATCTCTGCGCGGACAATTTTCTCGATGTCCCGCACCAACGCCGGCCGCTTATTTCCGTGTTTGCCGAATGCGTGAAGCACGACGTGATACTGCTTGCCGTCGACCGTAAAAGTGTCTTGCGTCCAATCCGGCGCGATCTCAGTCGGCGTGTCGATCATTACGTCCCAGTTGGGAAAGTGCCATTGGCGCTGATCTCGTTTCTCGATCCGGCCATTGACGATGCGCCACCCTGATGGCGGGTTAATCGAGAGGCTAACCGGATCCTGTTTGTGATTCACGATGTACATGAAGATCGAGCCGCCGTTGAAATTCGCGTGACGCGAATCAAGTTGTGAGAACGTTCCGGACAAATCGTTCCCGAAGACTTTGTAAGTGATTGTGGCGCTGTGCGTATTGCGCAACGACACTCGCCAGGTTTGGTCATCCACTCGAGTGACCGGGGCGTCAGGCTGCGTGCAATCCGCGGTTTCCGGACAAATGCCGAGGAGGGCGCGGAATTCCTGAACATTCTTGGCGAAATCGAACACCGCGTAACGGCCCGGCGACCACTTCGCCATTTGAAAATCCAATGAATCAGGTTTTGCAGTGTCAGGCAGTCGCACTTCGATTGTGACTTCAAATAAGTGCGAGCTGGGCTGGGACATGCCCAACCGGTAATCAATCTTCAGCGGCTGGTCCTGCGCCGAAGCTGAGAATGCCAGTGCCAGGATTAGAAGCGTCGCGCCCGTAAAGAATGGTTTACGTTTGTTCATAACGATGACTTGATTTGATGAACTCGAATTTATCATTAACCTCCCGCTTCAGCGAGGCGATCGTCGAAGAGTGCCGTAGGCACGAAATGTTTATAGTCAAAAAGTTCTTCTTCTTAGCACTCGCAGATTGAGCGAAATGCTTCGCATTTCGCTCAATGCGAAAGAAACGCGGAATGAAGCCGCGGGGGGCTATAAACATTTCGCCGCGCTGCGGCTTTGCGTGTTCGCACGACGATTAGGGATTTGAAAGCACAAACTGATTGTCCCCATTCCGATTATCTGGCAGAATCTGCCAATTCCAATCGGTTAGTATGGCTCTTCGGAAGATTCCAGTTTGTGGAGTTCTTGAAATGAAAAGACTGTTTCTAATCGCCTGCCTGGTGACCTTCGCGTGCATTAACATCGGCGCACAACCGCGCGATGCAGCGCAAACGACTCTGATAAAGAATGCGACGGTGCTGACGGTGACGCGCGGCACGCTGCAAAACACGGACGTTCTGATCCGTAACGGGAAGATTGCGACCGTGGGGCAAAACTTGAGCGCGCCTACGGGAGCCCGCGTGATCGACGCCACCGGTAAGTTCGTGTTGCCGGGAATCATCGATGCGCACTCGCACGCGATGATGGACGGCTCGGTGAATGAATGCACCAAGTCGGTCACCTCGATGGCGCGCGCGCAGGATATTCTGAATCCGAACGCGATCAACATCTATCGCGGGCTGGCGGGGGGAACGACCTCCGCTTTGCTGCTGCACGGCTCGTGCAACGCGATCGGTGGGCTGAGCCAGACGGTCAAGTTCAAGTGGGGACATCCCGCGGCGGACTTTATCTTTCCCGGCGCGCCGACTGGAATCAAGTTTGCGCTCGGCGAGAATCCGAAGCGCACCAACTTCAACATTCCCGGTTTGCAACCACGCTATCCCGCCACGCGCATGGGTGTTGAAGAAGTGATTCGCGACGCCTTCACGCGCGCCCGTGATTACAAACGCGATTGGGACGACTACCGCGCCGCGGTCTCGCGTCGCGATCAAAACGTGATGCCGCCACGTCGCGACCTGGAACTCGAGCCGCTGGTCGAAATTCTCGAAGGCAAGCGCTATGTGCACGCGCACTGCTATCGGGCCGAAGAGATTCTGATGCTGATTAATCTGGCGGACGAATTCGGTTTCAAGATTCGCACGTTCCAGCACGTCCTCGAAGGCTACAAGGTGGCGACCGAAATCGCGCGCCATGGCGGAATGGCTTCCGCCTTTGCCGATTTCTGGGGCTACAAAATGGAAGCTTACGACGCAATTCCTTATGCCGTGCCGATCATGACCCGGCATGGCGTCGTTTCGTCGGTAAATTCAGATTCGGATGAGCGCGCGCGCCGTTTGAATATTGAAGCCGCAAAGATGATGCGGTACGGCGGGCTGACCGAAGAAGAAGCGTTGAAGCTGGTGACGCTTAATCCGGCTATGCAACTCGGCGTCGACAATCGGGTCGGGTCGATTGAGGTGGGCAAAGACGCCGACCTGGCGATTTGGACCGCGCATCCGTTGAGCGTCTATGCACGCGTCGAGCAGACGTTCGTCGATGGCGAATTGTTATTTGATCGCCAGGCAGACATTGCGCGTCGAGCACAGATGGATGCAGAGCGAAAGACACTTGAAGCAGCAGACCCGAATAAACCTACGCCGGGTGGAGGTCCGCCACGCGCGCCATCTGCGATTCGGCGCGCGTCCCAGCATGACGACGACATTCAGGATCGGGAGGACCACAAGCGATGAAAACGAAGGGTCAATACGACAACGCTTATGTTCCCCTCCCCGCAAGCGGGGAGGGGTTAGGGGTGGGGTTAACGTTCGGCCCAACCTCTCCCCCAGCCCCTCTCCGCGTGCGGAGAGGGGAGCAGACCTTTCGCTTCATCGCGTCGCTCACGTTGCTGTTTGCGTTTCTCATCTCCCCCGGCCTTAGGGGAAGAGTACTCGCGCAAGACACTGATCGCATCGATCCCAAACTAACTAATACACCACTGCTGACCTACGTCATTCGCAACGCGCGAATCGTCACAGTTAGCGGCGCAGACATTGAGAACGGGACGCTGGTTATCAGCAATGGGCGCATCGCCGCAGTCGGCGCAAATGCTACGGTTCCCGCAGGCGCGCAGGAGATCGATGGACGCGGACTAATTGTTTATCCCGGCATGATCGATCTCGCCACGAACATGGGTCTGGCCGAAATTCCTACCGGCGCACCCGGAACGATGGACACAACGGAACTCGGCGACATGAACCCAAACATTGCCGCGATTTGGGCCGTCAATCCGCATAGCGCGCACATTGCGGTGACGCGCGTCGCCGGCGTTACCAATGCTCTGTCCGGACCATCCGGCGGAATCATTTCGGGGCAAGCGGCTTTCGTGAATCTCTTTGGCAGTAGCCCCCGGGAAATGGCTTTGGTTCCGGAAGCGGCGCTGGTGATTCAGTTTCCACGCATCGGTGGCGGCGGTTTCGGTGGGGGTGCGCTAAACATAACGCCCGAAGCGCTCACCCAACGCGATCGACGCATTGAAGAGCTGCGGAAAATCTTTCGCGACGCTGAAGCCTATGGCCGGACGCAGGACGCTTACCGCAGAGATCCAAGATCGGTTCCGCGACCAGCCATCGATCTGAAGCTCGCTGCATTGGTTCCTTATGCGCGCGGCGAACGGCCGATCATTTTCCGCGCGGAACGCGATCGCGAGATGCGCGCGGTGATTCGATTTGCCGAGGAACTTAAGTTGAAGCCGATCATCCTCGGCGCGAGCGAAGGCTGGAAGATCGCGTCGTTCTTAAAACAGAAGGACGTGCCGGTGATTCTTGACGGCGTTTTGAACCTGCCGCTGCGCGAAGATGACGGATACGACTCGATGTACGAGAACGCGTCGAAGTTGCAGGCGGCCGGTGTGCGGTTCTGCATCTCGGCAGGCGACTCCGGTGCTCACACGCGCGACTTGCCTTTCAACGCGGGCATGGCCGCGGCGTATGGTTTGCCAAAAGCGGAAGCACTAAAGTCGGTTACGCTTTATCCTGCTCAGATTTTGGGAGTAGCGGATCGTCTCGGTTCGATCGAAGCCGGCAAGCTCGCGAATCTCGTGATTACTGATGGCGACATGCTGGAAGCGCGGACGAACGTTCGCCATTTGTTTATCGCCGGGCGCCAGTTGCCGCTGGTCAGCCGCCACACGATGCTTAACGATCAATTTAAGGATCGGAAGTGAGCTTGAGATCAGAAATTACCTAGCGCGGAGCAGCCACGGTGAGGTCAGTACCGGGAGCGGTAGCGACCGGATTCGCAACACGGTTCGAGATTTAGACACGATTACCCGGTCGCTACCGGTACTGACCTCACTGCGCCAGACTTGATAGTGGTGGGGTACCGAGTTCGAAGGTTTCGGGATTCTCGCCGATGATGGCGACCGCAAAAAAACCGGGAACGTAGTTGGCGCTCTCTTTACGAAAGTTCTCGTCCAACTTGTCGCGGTTGGCAAACAGCGTCCAAAAATTCCTCTCGTAATTCCGATCAGTCTCTCGCAATTGCCGCAATGCACCGCGCACCGATTCAGCTCCGCGATTGTAACTGAGCAACACCAACGTCATGCTCTGCGAATCGTCGCCTAACTCGGCCATGCGATCGGCGATGTAATGCGCCGCGGCGGGTGCCATCTTGTTGACGTCGCACATGTCCGCGCGCGCCACGCCATACCGCTCTGCCGTTTGCGGCAGGAATTGGAACATCCCTCTAGCGCCCCACTCATTTTCCGGGCACGCTTGATAGGCCGACTCGAACATCGCGAGATAGATCCCGACTACCACCGGAATTCGACGCGCGGCGAAGGCCCTGGAAATCACCGGAATGTAAGGCTTCGCTCTTTCATACCGGGCGGCAAGTACCTCTTCGTTCGCCGGCGTCGTCGCGGCCCGCCGGGCAACGTGATAATCGACGTGCGACTTAATCACTCGCACCGCATCATCATTCAACTTCATCGGGCGCTCACCCATCATTGCCGAGATGCGCTGCTCTTGTTCACTAACGAAAGCGAGTTGTTCGGCCTCGTTCATCTGCGCGTAGGTCTTTGGCGGCGGTGGCGTGTTAGGCGGTCCCGGTCGGAACTGCCGGTAGAGCAAACCCGCCACCATCAGCAGAACGATCGCCACGACTGCCGGAACCAGGTAACGACGCAGCCCGTGATGCGAACTCTCAGAACTAAACGTCCGCAGTTCTTTTACCGTTGTCTCGCCACTGATCACTGGCCGCCTTTCCTGACCAAGTGACCGTTTGATCGTCCTCAGCTCTTCAAGCATTTCCGCAGCGGATCGATGCCTTTCTTCGGCTTCCTTACTGAGCGCCTTGCTCACAATCCGATGCAGTTGCCGAAGCGCTGAAACTTTTGAATTGCTGACGAAGAGTGAGGCCGGCGGACGATCAAGAATTGCCACAATCGTGTCGGCGTTGGTAACGCCGGCGAATGGCCGTTCGCCGGTCAACATTTCGTGCAACACCACGCCGCAACTCCAGATGTCGGTGCGCTCGTCCACCGGCAGCCCGCGCACCTGCTCAGGCGACACGTAGCCAATCGTTCCCATCAGCGCGCCGGTCTGCGTCTGGTTGGGCGCGAATGACGCCGTCATATCGTCCGACGGCGCTTCCATCAACTTGGCGATGCCAAAGTCGAGGATTTTGATCGACCCATCGGCGCGCCGCATGATGTTCTCGGGCTTGATGTCGCGGTGAATAATTCCCGCCGCGTGCGCCGCCGACAAACCAGTAAGCAACTCCGCAGTAATTTCCAGAACTTCTCCGAGCGTGAGCTCGCCGGCGCTAATCAATTCGCGCAGCGTGTGGCCTTCGATGTGTTCCGCGGCGATGAAATGAGTGCCGCCGCTTTCCCCCACTTCGTAGATGGTGAGGATGTTCGGGTGATTCAAAGCCGAGGCCGCCCGGGCCTCAGTTTGAAAGCGACGCAGACGTTCGTCATCGGAAACAAAATAGGAAGGCAGGGTTTTCAGCGCAACCAGACGACCGAGCCGCCGATCTTGCGCCAGAAAAACCTCACCCATGCCACCTTTGCCGAGCCGGTCGATGATCTTATAAGGTCCGATTTCGCGGTCCGGTTCCTCTCGTTCAAGCAGCACGTGGGCATCGGTTTCCAGTGCGGGGGCTTCGAGAAAGTCACCCGCCTCTTGATGCGCCTCAATGAGTGAGAGCGCTTCTTCATGCAGTTCCGGGTCGCCGGTGCGCACTTCGGCCAGCAACGCGGCGCGTTCAGTGGCGGGCAGATCGAGAGCTGCCTGCAAAACCTCATCGACTTTTTGCCAGCGTTCAGGAGTCATAGCACATTGCCGATTTGCAATTGCCAATTGCCGATACTTGAATAGGACTGAACATCATATGAATTGCCAAGTTGCGAACAGTTTCGAAGATTGCTTCCTCCCTCATCATTCATCCTTCATCCTTCATCCTTCGATACAACCAGGCTTTGGCCGCCTGCCAGTCACGTCGCACGGTCATTAAAGAAAGCCCGACGGCTTCGGCGGTCTCTTCCAAACTCAGTCCGCCAAAGTAACGAAGTTCAACCACGCGCGCTTTGCGCGGATCCAGCAGGGCAAACTCCTCGAGCGCTTCATCGAGAGCGATTAACTCTGCGGCGCGCTCGCTCTTCATTAATAGAGCTGTTTCAATGGGAACCTGTTGCGCTCCGCCGCCGTGCTTGACGTAATGGCGTCGCCGCGCGTGGTCGATTAGGATGTGCCGCATCACCTGCGCGGTGACCGCGAAAAAATGTGAGCGGTTCTGCCAATCACGCTTTTCACTCCCGGCCAGTCGCAAGTAAGCCTCGTTAACCAGGGCCGTCGTCTCCAAAGTGTGGCCATTGCGTTCGCGGTGCGCGTAGCGGTGAGCGATGCGGCGCAGTTCGTCATAGATCAGCGGGGTTAGCTTCTGCAGCGCGGTCGGATCGCCCTGCTTCCAATCTTCCAACAACCCGGTTAATTCCACAGATGCGACTGACATAAAACGTCGCAATCTTATCATCTTTAATCAGACGTGAATGCGACGGCGAACCATTCGGCGATCACGAAGATTTTGCGACGATTGATGAACAGTTTCGGCTTTGATTCTCGCTTGCGTGGGTACGCACGCCTCCCGCGTGCATTACCAGCGCCCCGAGGCGCGCCTATCGTCGCATTGAACACTTCGCTGCGGTTATCTCGCTTATGAGAGTGAGGTGTTAAGCTTAAATCTGAATTTAGGGAGATGAACTAATGAAACTTCGAGGACTCACATTTTTTCTAATTGCTATCGCAACCTGTTTCGCGATGTCGCCGGGACGTGTCGCAAATGCGCAATCAAACAAGCTCTATCAGCAGATGACTGCGGCTGAGCGCACCGCCTTTGTGTCGGCCAAAGCGCGCAGCATCGCGCGCGAGATGTCGGGAAACGATTATCAATTCACGCCCGCGTTCGAAGCTACCATCCAAAAGCACGTCGACTTCTACGTGCAACGCATCGAAAGCAACGAGGCGGGAAAAGGCACGCGATCAATGTTTGAACGCGGGCAGTCGTCCGCGCCAACAATCAATGGCATTTTTAAGAAGCATAAAGTGTCGCCCCTGATTGGTCTTTACATCCCCGCGATCGAATCCGCCTACATCAATATTCAGTCTCCGAACGAGGCGGGTTCGTTAGGCATGTTTCAGTTCACCCAGAAGACCGGCGCGCATTTCGGATTGACGCCCCTGGACCTTCTCGACGTTGATAAGTCAGCCGATGCCGCCGCTCGTTACATCATGCGGAGCATGAAGACATTCAAAAATGATCCGATGAAAGAAGCGCTGGCGATTCTTTCCTACAACCGTGGTGGAGGGAACGTCGAACGCGATCTTGCCCTGCTGGTGACGTCTGAAAATGCGGCTTGCAGTATTTGTGCGCTTACCGCTAACAGCCACAAGCTTGATGCCACGTTTCAGAATGAGAATGTCTATTACGTACCGCGATTTTTTGCCGCGGCCATCATTGGCGAGAACCCACAGGCTTTCGGCTTGCAAACACAGCCGCTCTCGTCATTCGAAGCGACGCGCAGCCGGCTCTGGTGAGAGATGCTGAGACTCCCTCTGCCTTTGGGTTTCGGTCAGCCCGAAGGGCTGAAAGAGAGTAGCCGGGGGTTGAGCGCGCAGCGCGATACCCCCGGGATCGAGTGTCTGTGATGTTTGACCCTGAAAGGGTCACAGACCGTCTGGCACCCTTTCAGGGTGCCGAATCTTGCACCAACAATTTCCGGGGGTCTACGCTTCGCTGCGACCCCCGGCTACTCCCTAGCAACCCTTCGGGTTGCGAACCTGATGAGTCAAATAAGTTAATGCCATCCCAAAGGGAGAGGGATTAAGACGTTACGTATCTGAAAAACTTCGTCCTTCTGAGGTAGCCGGCGCGTCAAATATCCGGCGCGGCTAAAAGTTTCATCCCGGAGGGGCTAATCCGGAAAACCTACTGGTTGCGCCAGAAGGACGAGCGATGAGGCACGCTCGTCCTTTTTTGTTGGTGCGCGACCGCCTTTTTGGAGTGCGCCGGCAGAGCGCAGCGGCGACGGCGCTTTGGAGGCGTTCTCTCTCCCTTGAGGAGAGGGTTAGGGCGAGGGTTCTAGCGAACGAAAGGAAAAATATTTCTCTTCCTTTTGTTTGCCGCTAGGCTTCGCTCCCTCACCCCAGCCCTCTCCCAAAGGGAGAGGGAGGTGGAGGCACTCCAAGTTGCCACCGCACTCCAAATCTCTGCTAGAATCCACCTTCGCCCTGGAGGTGTTCGAGCGGTGGCTTTAGTAATCTACACAAAACCCGGCTGTCCTTACTGCCAGCAGGCCCGCGAGTACTACAACTCGAAAGGCCTCACGTTCATCGATCGTGACGCCCAGACCAACAAAGAATTTCGCGCCCAGATGTTGAAATATTCAGGCGGCGATCCGACCGTGCCCTGCATCGTAAAGGACGGTAAGTACGTGCAGTCCGGCTGGGGCGACCCGCTTCGAGGTTGAACGGTGCACGACTGACGAGCGGTCGCTCGTCAAACGTTTAGACGCGGGCTGACTGCCCGCCTATTACATTCGAAGACGCGAGCACTAGCCCAGCTCTAAACAAACAGCCACAACTTAATTTGGAGACTTAAATGAAACGCACTATCCCTCTTCTCTTCTTGCTTCTCTCGATTTCGCTGGTAAATTCGTTGACTGCGCTGGCGCAGGATGGAAACGGAAATTCGTCCGGCAAACTCAATCCGCCCATGACTGAAAAGAAGGCCAAGGTTACTGACATCCACGGCGAAAAGCTGATGGACAACTATTTCTGGCTGCGCGAAAAGAAGAACCCGGCCGTGATCGCGCATCTCGAATCTGAGAACGCCTACACGACGGCGATGATGAAGCATACCGAGGCCCTGCAGGAGAAGCTCTACAACGAGATTCTCAGCCACATCAAACAAACCGACGTCAACGTGCCGTACAAGCGGGGTGAATACTTCTACTACACGCGCACCGTCGAAGGGCAGCAGTACGCGATCTTCTGCCGCAAGCATCGCACCCTCGATGCGCCGGAACAGATCGTGATCGATGTGAATGAGCTCGCGAAGGGCCACAAGTTCATGTCTGTCGGCGCGTTTCTCCCGAGTGACGACGGCAAGCTGCTCGCCTATTCGACTGACAACACCGGCTACCGGCAATACACGCTTCAGATCAAGAACCTGGCGACCGGCGAGTTGTTTCCGGAAAAGATCGAGCGCGTCAACAACTTAGCGTGGGCCAGCGACAATAAGACGATCTTTTATGTGACCGAAGACGCCGTCACCAAGCGCAGTGACAAACTGTTTCGTCACGTACTGGGCAGTGACAAGTACGATTTGATTTTTGAAGAGAAAGACGAATTGTTCGATATCGGAGTCGGCAAAACACGCGACCTGGCGGTGATTGTACTGGGCTCGTATAGCAAGACCTCAACCGAAGGTCGTTATATTCCGGCAAACAATCCGAACGCCGACTGGAAGATCATCATCCCGCGACAGAAGGACCACGAGTATGACGTCGACCATCGCAATGGTCTGTTCTACATTCGCACCAACAAGGGCGCAAAGAATTTCCGGGTGGTGACGGCGCCGGTTTCGGATCCTTCCGAAAAGAACTGGAAAGAATTCGTCGCCCACCGGCCGGCGGTAAAGCTCGAGAACATCGATACGTTTTCCGACCACGCCGTACTTTCCGAGTGGGAAAACGGCTTGCAACACATCGAGATCGTCGAATTCAAATCCGACAAGCGTCATCGCATCGCGTTTCCTGAGCCGGTTTATTCCGCAAGTCCGTCCCAGAATGCCGAATTCAACACGACGGTCCTGCGCTACAACTATCAGTCCCTGACCACGCCGAGTTCCGTGTTCGATTACGACATGAACTCGCGCCAGGCGGTGCTCAAGAAACAGACCGAGGTCCCCGGCGGCTTTGACAAGAACAACTACAAAGCTGAGCGCGTCTTCGCGACGGCGTCAGACGGCACGAAGATTCCGATCTCGCTCGTTTATCGCAAGACCGTGAAACTGGATGGGTCCGCGCCCATGTTGTTGTACGGCTATGGTTCGTACGGCGCTTCAATTCCGCCATCGTTTTCCGCCAGCCGCCTGGCCTTGCTGGATCGCGGCGTCGTGTTTGCCATTGCGCACATCCGCGGCGGCGGCGAGCTGGGCGAGCCCTGGCGCGAAGCCGGCCGCATGATGAACAAGATGAATACGTTCACCGACTTCATCGCGTCGGCTGAACATCTCGTCAATAACAAGTACGCGTCGAAAGATCGTCTGGTGATTCAGGGCGGCAGCGCGGGCGGCTTGTTGGTCGGCGCAGTCAGCAACATGAGACCGGATCTCTTCAAGGCAGTCGTATCGCAAGTGCCCTTCGTCGATGTGCTTAACACGATGCTCGACGCGACGCTGCCTTTGACGACGAGCGAATACATCGAATGGGGCAACCCGAACGAGAAGGCAGCCTTTGACTACATGAAGAAGTATTCGCCGTACGACAACATTCGCAAGGCGGATTATCCGGCCATGCTCGTGAAGGTTTCGCTCAACGACAGCCAGGTGCCGTACTGGGAAGGCGCGAAGTTCGTGGCGAAACTGCGCGAGTACAAAACGGACAAGAACACGCTGATCCTTAAAACCAACATGGGCGCCGGCCACGGCGGTGCGTCAGGCCGTTATGACGCGTTCCGCGAGACGGCGTTCGATTACGCGTTCATGCTTTGGCAGATGGGACTCACGAATTAATTTTGCGTAGGTCCCATGGGTTTTAATTGTCTCATGCGACCTATGAGACGTATGTGACACATGGGACCTATGCACAAGACAAATCTCGCCGACAAATTCTCGCTCATCAAAGACCACTGGAATCCGCGCATCGCCGGCGAACTTAACGGGCAGTTAATCAAGCTCGTTAAGTTCCAGGGTCCCTTCACATGGCACCATCACGAAACTGAAGACGAAATGTTTCTCGTCGTGAAGGGCCGCTTCCGCATGGACTATCGTGAAGACGGACACGAACGCGGGGAATGGATCGAGCCGGGTGAATTCATTATCGTCCCCCACGGCGTCGAACACCGGCCCTTTGCCGAGGAAGAGTGCGAAGTCGTGTTATTCGAACCCGCTTCGACCCTGAACACGGGTAATGTCGAAGACGAATTTACGCGGAAAGAACTACAGATCGTTTAGAGGCGGGCTACCGCCCGCCCTTTTCCATTCCCAAACTGGCGGGCAGTAGCCCGCCTCTAAACAAAACGTCTAACAAGGAGCGGAGGTTGTGCATCTCGGCAGCCGCGGTGTAACTTAATCGCACAAGAATTCTTTTAACGGAGTGTATTGTGGCTGAACCGAATTCAGGTCCGACAGTCGCCGATCTCTTTCGCCGCGCGCAGGCGATGCGCAAAGAGAATGCGCAAACCTCTTATAAGGACCTTTCCAAGCAACTGGTCCGCGAATTCTCCGGCGGGCCGTTTCCGCCCACTTACAATCTGACGATTCCTGAACAGGACGCGCGCGCTCCGGAAGAAGATTGGACGGCCGGTCTGCCGTTGGTGCTGCGCGGCATTCAGCAGAAAGACTGGAACGGCATCGCGCAGGGCATCATTTTGTCGCTCGAACAAACCGAGAATTACGAGAGCCAGCGCGGCGGTGAAGGGACGCGTGACGATTGGCATGATCGGACCCGCGGCATCAAGGGCGCGACGGAAAAAGGTGTCGGCCGCTGGATGCCCGAAGACCTGGTGAAATTGGCCGAGCGCAGCAGTCCAAACAAGCAATGATCAAGCAACACCTGGTGATTTGTAGCGCGCTCTTCATGCTTGCAGCTGCAGGCACAGGTGCATCACAGTCGCCCAGTCCCACTCCCTCTCCGAGTCCAACGGAATGTGAGATTCCCGTAATTCGACCGGTAGACACCAGGGCGAAGATTTCGGCGAAGCCCGACCCACAATTCACTAAGCGTGACCGCGAGCGATATCATCGTCAGGAAATTATTCTGCGCGCGACGCTCTGCGGGTCCGGCAAAGTCACAGACATTAAGGTCAGACAGGGCTTGACCGCAGAAATGGACGCCGCCGCGATTGAAGCCGCGCGCCTGATTCAATTCACGCCCGCAGAGAAAGACGGTAAGAAGGCGTCGAGTGCGGTCATTCTCAGATACATCGTTAAGGATTAACCCATGAGCGATAACTACGCCGAATTGATCACTGAGTTTCCGCTATTCGACGGCTTCACCACCGACGGCGCCAGGCGCTTGTTGCAGTCTGGCGAAGTGAAGGAATACGGCGCGGACGAAGTCTTGATGAAGGAGGGCGACAAGGCGGACTTCGTCGTGCTCCTGCTGACAGGCGGCCTGGAAGTATTCGTCAACCGAAGTGGCACCGACGTGGTTTTGACGGAAACGAAACCGGGAACGATTACCGGCGAACTCGCCGTGCTTTGCGGCATCCCGCGTTCAGCGTCGGTGCGCTCGCAGGCAGCGTCAGTCGTGCTGAAGTGGAGCGAGGAAGCGTTTCGCACCTTGCTCCTGCGTGATCCACATTTGTCGCAGCGAATCTTCAGCCAAATTCTGCGCACGCTGGTGGACAAGGAACGCGCCCTCATCGATTCATTGATCACCGCACAGCGCGTCAGCACTTTTGAAAAGTAATTCACCCAAAGTATCGCTGGCGGTTTTGACTGACTTCTAATATTGGAATCTGATCTCTGCTTTATGAGTTTCCTCGACACCTTAATCAAAGACCCTAAATACCAGGACAACGCGCCGCGCAGGCCGGAAGAAATCAGCGACGCGGACGTGATCATCAGTCCGGATACCCGGCGCGACAATCGAATTCCGCCGGGACAGTCGCGCACTAAGAAGTGGCCGGTGCTGGACGCGCACGGCACGCCGTCTGTCGATCTGGCGACGTGGACGTTTGCAGTCGAGGGCCTGGTCGAGAACCCGCTAAAGTTTTCACTGGATGAATTTCTGCAACTGCCGGCGGTGAAAGTTTACTCAGACTTTCATTGCGTGACACGCTGGTCGCGGCTCGACAACGTCTGGACTGGAGTTTCAACGCGTGAAATCGCTGAACGCGCGGGCGTCAAGCCCGAAGCGAAGTTTGTCCTAGCGCTCGCGTTCGACTACGGATGGACAACGAACGTTCCGATGGAGTACTTCCTGAAAGAAGATTCGCTGTTCGCGTTCATGCATGATGGCGCGCCCATTCCTCCCGATCACGGCGGCCCGGTGCGGTTAATCATTCCGCAACTCTACGCCTGGAAGTCCGCGAAGTGGGTGAAAGGCGTGCGCTTCCTCTCGGAGGATCAAGCCGGCTTTTGGGAAGAAGGCGGCTATCACATGCGCGGCAATCCCTGGACGGCTGGCGACGGCGAAAGATTTCGCTGGTCGTGACCTGGGTGCGCGGGGCGGGGTCCCCAAGCGGGCAGCCCGCTTGGGGTGCTGGACATCCGGTCCGCAAAGCGCGCGCAGCACGCTCAAAATTCTTAACCAGATGAATCAATCTATTCGCGCTGAAGCGCTCAATGCGGGCAAGATGCCCGCGCTCCCAGCAGACGCGGCCGCGGTAATCCTCCTCCGTCACAACACCAATCCAGACAATCCCGAAGTCTTCTGGGTCAAGCGTAGTTTAAAGCTTGTTTTCCTCGGCGGGTTCTATGCGTTTCCCGGTGGAAAAGCGGAAAGGTCTGATGCCGAAACGCCAGTTGCAAGCAGCGCGGACGATCCGGACCGGTCCGCAATGATCAGTTGCGCAGCGCGCGAGATGTTTGAAGAGACGGGCGTGCTGCTCGCGCGCGGGGCGGAAACACTGACGATCGGGCAGCGAGCTTCTGTGTTGGATGATCTCGAATCAGGACGTATGTCGTGGCCGGAACTGCTCAGTCATTACGGTCTAAAGTTGGATGCGAATGATTTCACTTTTGTCGGACGTTGGGTGACGCCACCGTTTGCGCCGAAACGGTTCGACACATGGTTCTTTCTCGTTAACTGCCCGCCAAAGCAGGAGCCGCAGGTGACTGGCGACGGCGAGCTGGAAAGCGGCGAGTGGATCAGCGCGCGCGAAGCCTATGAAAAGTGGCAGCGAAACGACGGTCTGGCGGCGCCGCCCGTCCTCCATGCGTTGAAGACTTTGGCCGGTGGATTGACCGGCGACCTTGTCGAGCGATTTCTGTCGGAACCCGAGGCACATCGTAACCCGACGCGGAAAATAGAATTCCGGCCAGGCTACATTTGTTTTCCCTTGCGCACGCCGACCAAGCCGCCCGCGACGCATACGAACTGTTATTTGATCTACACGTCAACCGACATTTTGGTGATCGATCCGGGCTCGCCTTACGAAGATGAGCAGCAAACTCTGGCAGAAGCGATCGACCGCTTGATTGCCGGCCGGCGGCTGGTACGAGAGATTATGCTGACGCACGCGCATCCTGATCACGTCGCCGGCGTCGACGCTCTGAACAACTTTCTCGAGATAAGACGTGGATACCGCGTTCCGGTCGGGGCACATCAACAAACTGCCGAGGCTCTGAAACCTCGATTGACTGTCGATTGGTTTATCGCTGACAACCAAACGTTCACGTTGAGTGGCAACCCCCCAATCACGATTCGCGCGCTACATACGCCGGGTCACGCACGCGGGCACCTGTGTTTTCACGATGAACGAAGGGGCGTGTTGCTTTCCGGCGACAACGTCGTCGGCTTCGGTTCAGTCCTGATCGACCCGGCCGACGGCAACATGTCGCAGTACCTCGACTCACTGCGCCGCATGCGCGCGCTGCCGAACGTCACAGTTTTACTTCCCGGACACGGGCCTGCGGTTGCGAATCCTTACGAGAAGCTCGACGAGTACATTCGACATCGCCTGGAACGCGAAGCAAACATCCTGAACGCCGTAAGCGAAGGCGCATCAACAGCGGCGGAGATTGTCGCGCGGGTTTACACAGACGTCGCGCCGAAAGCACTTGCGATGGCTGAGCGCGCCGTGCTGGCGCATTTGGCGAAGTTGGTGGCGGATGGATTGGTCAAACAAGCTGACGGCCAGTATTCAGTGGCGCAACCAGTTTAGAGGCGGGCCACTGCCCGCCATTTTTGTATCTTCGGAAGGCGGGCGGTAGCCCGCCTCTAAACTTTAAGGAGTTTTGTTTGTCGCCCCACCAACGAGGGCAACGCCCTCAGCTAAACACTGCTGTTTTTGTTTTGCTAGTCCAGCGACTTACAATTTCCGAACAATGGAACGAGCAAGCACGTTAGGCGAACTCAAGCAAAGCGGTTATCGCAGCGCTTCGGTCAAAGACGAGATGCGCGCGAACCTGATTTGCAAACTAAAGCGGCGCGAGAAACTTTTTCCCGGCATTGTTGGCTATGACGAGACGGTTGTCCCGCAACTCGTGAACGCGATCCTGTCGCGACACAATCTGATTTTGCTCGGCCTGCGCGGGCAGGCGAAAAGCCGCATCATCCGTCAACTCACCAATCTGCTCGACGAGAAGATTCCGGTCATCGCCGGTTCAGAAGTCAACGACGATCCCTTTCAACCGATCAGCGCGTATGGGCGCCAGACTATAGAGCTGCACGGCGACGCGACGCATATCGCCTGGGTCAATCGCGACACGCGCTTTGTTGAGAAGCTGGCGACGCCGGACGTGACGATTGCCGACATCATCGGTGACGTCGATCCGATCAAGGCCGCTAAAGGCGGACACCTGCTGAGCGATGAGCTGACAATTCATTACGGTCTTCTGCCACGCGCGAATCGCGGCATCTTTGCCATCAATGAGTTGCCCGATCTTGCCGGGAAGATCCAAGTTGGTCTCTTCAACATCATGCAGGAGGGCGACGTTCAGATTAAGGGTTATCCAATCCGTCTGCCCCTGGATGTGATGCTGGTGTTTTCGGCAAACCCGGAAGACTACACGGCGCGCGGCAAGATCATTTCGCCTTTGAAGGATCGCATCGGAGCGGAAATTACGACGCACTATCCGAATGAGATTTCGCTCGGCGTTGAAATCACAAAACAGGAAGCCTGGACAGCGCGCGACGGTTTGAAAGAGCGGCTGCTGATTTCCGAATTCATTCGCGAGGTTATTGAACAAATTGCGTTTGAAGCCAGAGATGACCAGCGGGTTGACAAACATTCCGGCGTCTCGCAACGTCTGCCGATTACAGTGATGGAATCTGCCGTCTCCAACGCCGAGCGGCGTTCGCTGATGACCGAAGAACAACGTGTGGTGCCGCGGATTGCCGACATTTACGGCGCGGTCCCTTCGATGACCGGCAAGATGGAGCTCGAATATGAAGGAGAACAGATCGGCGCCAATCGCATCGCCAAAGACTTAATCAAGCGCGCCGCTGGAGAGATTTTTGAAGGTTATTTTGTCGGCATCGACTTTGCGAAAGCCGTCGCGTGGTTCGACCAAGGTAACAATGTGCGGCTGGCGGACACTGCGTCAGCCGAAGAATGCATGCTGCTGCTGGAATCGGTGCCGGAATTGATCGACACGGCAATCATTCCGTTCGACTTCAATCGCAGCGATGTCGAACAAACGATTGCGGCGTGCGAATTCGCGCTCGAAGGTCTGTACGCCGAAAACAAGATCAGCCGTAATGAAGAAGGCGGCTACACGGCGGTGACAAAGGCAAAGAAGGATCGGCGTGGGATGATCTATGACGACCTGACGGAAACGGGACGATACAGTTAAGCAACGAGGTCAGTACCGGGAGGTAGCAACCGGGTCGCAATCTTGCGGTCGACACTGACAGAACGCGGTCACCCGGTCGCTACCGCTCCCGGTACTGACACCGCGCGCATCGGCTACCAATGAAGTTTACTCGCTACTCAAAATTCAGCGGCCTCGATGTCTACGGGATCAATCTCGGCGACCTGATGGAGAGCTTGTCTGATGCGCTGCTATCGTCCGGTTACGACGATGATTATTACTGGACGCGACAAAGAATGCCGCAGGACACGTCGCTCGACACGTTGCGGCGCGCGTTGCTTGAGGCGCTGATAGAGCAACGCCTGCTCAGTCAGCACCAGATTCAGCAGATGCTGGACGAGAACGAAGGCAAGTACGAAGGTTCGCAGCTTCAGAAAATGTTGAATCAGCTGATCGAGCGGCTGGTTGAAGAAGGCTATCTAACGCTCCATGAAGAGCCACTGACCGCGCAGCAGCGCCGCGAGACGATGGGCGGCAACGGCAAAGGACGAGTCGAAGATTCCCTGCCGCGCAACGTCAGGTTTGAAGTCACCGAAAAAGGCTTGGATTTTCTCGGCTACAAGACGCTGCGAAATTTGCTCGGCAGTTTAGGCAAGAGTTCCATGGGCAGGCACGACACCTCGCATCTGGCGACCGGCGTTGAGGCCGAAGCGGCGAGCAAGCCGTACGAATTCGGCGACACGATCAATCTCGACGTGAACACGACGCTGCTGTCAGCGATTCAGCGTGAAGGTTTGAAGGTGCCGCTGAACCTCGAATACAGGGATCTCCACGTGCATCAGTGCGATTACCAATCGTCATGCGCGACGGTGGTGATGCTGGACTGCTCGCATTCGATGATTCTGTACGGCGAGGATCGGTTCACGCCGGCCAAGAAGGTGGCGCTGGCGCTGGGCCATCTGATTCGGAGACAGTATCCGGGAGATTCGTTGAAGATTGTTCTGTTCCACGACACCGCTGAAGAACTTCCGATGGCCAAGCTGGCGAGCACCCAAGTGGGCCCCTTTCATACGAACACCGCCGAAGGCTTGCGGCTGGCGCGGCGTCTTCTGCAAGCGCAGCGCAAGGACATGAAGCAAATTGTGATGGTGACGGATGGAAAACCGACTGCCTGCTTTATCGATGGAACGCCCAGCGGAGCGCCCGCATCGAACCGGGGTCCCCAGCGCGGCAGCCGCGCTGGGGTGGCTGGGCGGGCGGGACGCCGGCATCCTGCCGGCTCCAATCGAAATGCGGGCGAGACGTCCGCGCTCCCAGCACGTCGTCTCTACAAAAACTCAATGGGCGGCGATCCGTGGGTGATGGACGCGACGTTCCGGGAAGTACAAGCCTGTCGCAAAGCCGGGATCATGATCAATACGTTCATGCTCGCCAGTGACTATTACCTGGTTGAGTTCGTCAAAGAAATGACGGCGATGACGAACGGCAAAGCTTACTTCGCCAATCCCTCAAACCTCTCACAGTTTGTCCTGATTGATTTTCTCAAGCGGCGCAAAAGCAGGGTGAAGTAGGCTACTTCACACGAAAGTAGTAAGTCGCGCTACTTTCACCATTCAAGCGTTTCAGTGAAATCTGGAAGGCGCCCGGCTTTAGCCGCTCAATCGGCAAATCAAAATGCAGACGGTCTTTGTCTTGCGCGCTGATTTCCGGCGCTTCATGCACAACCTCGCCGGTGCTGCTCGTCACGACCGCACTAAACGTCGCCGCCTCATTTCTCTCGAGCATCAGTTCCACTCGCACAGCGTTGGACGCGTGATGAGCAAGACTAATGATCGGCGCGTTGTCGGGAGGTGAGTTTGCGAGCAAGATCATCGTCTGCGGTGAAGCTTCGTGTGCCGGCAACTGAGGTATCTCTTCACTGTGCTCCGGCGAGTAGACGGAAACCGGATGATGCGCAGCCACCGGAGTTGCCGCGGGTGCGGTGGCCGGCCGTAGTCGCTTGGGAATGATTCGCTTAACGATTTGGGGTTCCCGGCGAATGACCAGCGCGCTGGCAAAGAGAACCGTCAACACTGCGATCGCAAACCCGATTCTCCACGCCAGAGTGGGCCAGACGAAGAGACTTTGAACGCTTGAGGAACGCGCCGGCCGCGATACGTTCTCCACCGCAAGAGTTTGGCGCAACGCCTTGGACACTTCGAGTTTCCGCCGGCGGGCCGTCGTTACCAGAAACTCTTTTTGAAAGACGTCGCGCTCGTTTGCTTTCAAACGGTTCAGCACACAGTCATCAATCAATGCGATTTCGGCGAGACGCGTGCGTTGCTCGAGTTGAGGATTCATTAAAAGCGCCCGCTCGAATGCCGACTGCTCCCCGCGCGTGAGTTGCGCGAGAAGGAACCGGCGAATCGTGCCGTCGGAAACACTCTGTTGCGGTTGAGCAGAACCAGTCATGACTACTGCCCCGGAACTTCCATGCATTGTTCGATACATGTCTGCAGCTTGGCGCGGATGCGCAGCGCCCGGAGACGGAGATTGCTGCCGCTCACGCCAAATTTTGCGGCGATGCGTTTACGCAAACTAATCTTCGCGCTTTTGTCCGCCGCGTAGTACTGCTGAATGATCTCGCGCGCATGAGGCGACAACTTTTCCAGACACCGATCGAGACAAACGTATGTCTGCTCTTTAACTTCAACCTGATCGTTTCCGGCCACGACCAGCCTGGGTCCCGGCGGGCGTCTTAGATATTCGTGATGCACGTTATTCATCACGCCAAGAAAATAGATTGCTTTGTCACCGGTGTAAGTCGCTTCGATATCTTTCACGCGCCGGGCGACGCGGTCGATGACATCATCGGCCAGCTCTTCGGGAATCTGACATCCGCGCGATGCCAGAATCGCGATGAGACGCCAGCGAATGCTTTCGTAAAGCTGACCAGCTCGATCCGGATCCGGATCGAGCCATGTCAGCAGCCGGTCGAAATCGGCTGGTTCCAGCACCTTGAGTTGCCTCATGGGCGACATTTCAACCACTCATCGTTTAGAGGCGGGCTCCCCGGCGCACTCCAAATCCCTGCTCATTGCTTTACGATGTCCGACAGGTTCACGGTTCGCTCTTTCGTTTCGCCCTGCACCTTGACGGTTGCCTTGAGCGCCTTTTCGTCGATGGAAACGACAGTCGCTTCAACTGCCGCGCCGTTGATCGTGACTTTCACCTTGTCGCCCGCTTTCCACCCGGCGACCGCTGAAGCCGGCGCCGGCGCTTCTACTGAAGGACTTGGCGCAGGTGTCGCGATCGATTGTGTAGCCGGACTCGCCGAGGGTTTCGTAACGTCGGTTGCCGGTTCGCACGCCGCGATCAGAACACACAAAGCCAATACCGCTAGAAGTTTCGTTGTCATGTTAGTAGCTCCCGTTTGCTGAACTATTCAGTTGTCCGGCTGAGTTGGTTAGCGCTGCCGGATTCTGAATTCGCGGGTGAATGACGGTGGAAGGCGAAACGTTTCAGGTGTGAATCGAAATTTTTTTCGAGGCGATCCTGGGCCCGGGGCGTCCCGGATGGCGGTGAACGCGTTAGAACAGTTCCTCGGCCAGCGCGACGATGATGCCCGCAGGGCCTCGCATGTAGCAGAGCCTGTACTTGTCCTCGTACTGGGCGACCTCGCCGATGAGTTCGGCGCCGTTGGCGCGCAGGCGAGCGACAGTGTCGTCCACGCTTTCGACTGTAAACATGAGGCTCCGGAGGCCCAATGTGTTCGGTGGTGCGATCGCCGGTTCGATCTCGACCAGTTTTGGATTGCGAAACTTCGTCAGTTCAAGCCGCCCGTGCCCGTCGGGGGTCCGCATCATGACGATGTCGGCCTGGACGCCTTCGAGCCTGTTGACGCGGTCCACCCAATCGCCCTCGACGGTCGCCTCGCCTTCACGCGTCATACCGAGTGTGGTGAAGAAGGCAATGGCGGCTGGAAGGTCCTCGACGACGACGCTGACATGGTGCATTCCTTTGATCGTCATGTCTTTAATTTAGCCGGGGCGATGCGCGACCCATCATTTTCGAATCGGACGGATGCTCCAGTGTTCTTCTCGGCGCTGAAATCGTAGGTCATCACAATTCGCAGCGATCCCTCCTGGACTTCGGAGCGCACGTCTTTAACGTTAGCTTTGACTGAGCCGCCGGTGGTTTTGATGGGAAGCGACAAAGCGAGCTGCGAGGCACGCAGGACTTCGAACGGGTTCACCTGCGCCGCGATTGTCTGGCGCACGAACGCGGTGACGAACGCGCTGACGAGCGGCGGAACGTTTTCCAGGTTCACTTCTTCCATGATGAGTGCGCCGAACACCGTTTGTTTGGTTTGCTCGAAAGACAGCTCAACCGTGGCCTTGCCGGTGCCTTTGAATTGAATGCATTTTCCCAGCACGTTATAGCTGCCCGTGAATGCCAGCGGCACAACAATCTTTCCACCGGTAAATCGCACGCCGGTTTTCACGTTGCCACTCTCAGCATTCAAGATGACGACGTTGCTGCACGCGTCCTGAAACGCAATCGTTTGAAAGGTTGGTTCGGACGGAAGCTGCCCGAGCTTCAGTTGCGGTGGACCAAGTTGCTGAAAGATCGTGCCAAGCAGCGCGTCAAAGAATTTCTCTTCGAGCGTAACTGACACCGAACCGGCGTTCACCGCGTTCGCGTCGGGCGGACGCAAAGCGGTCCCCGGCAGGCTGGCCTTGCCTGATCTGCCGAAGAAGTACACGGTGGCGAGGACACCGATCAGCAGCCCCGCCACCAGACCGAGAAGTACGCGCTTCATCTAATTGGGCGAGCCGGTCGGGCTCGGCGCTGGGCTGGTTCCCACCTGCATGTTCGACATGATGGCGCGCAAAATCGACGCCACCGCGTTCGTCAACGCATCGATCTGCTGTTTGATCTTTTCGGGCGCCACCTGCGAGTACCCTTCGGGAATTTGAAACTGCGTTGCATCCACGTCGGTCTTGAGGTCACGCATTTCGGCCACGATGCGCGCGGCGTTGACACCCTTCACCTCGCCTGAACTTTCGGCATTAACTTCGGTGCGCAAAGGCAGACGTGTTTCTTTGTCGATGAACACGAAGGCTTCGGCCGTCACTTGGCCGGCCTGGGTTTTTGTGTCCTTAGACGCCGCGTAACGATACTTTTCCGCTGTGCGTCCGTTGATCTGCTCTTCGCCAACTTTCTCGACGCCGCTTTTGTTTTTTAAGTCAGCCACGATCTGGCCGGGCGTCATCAGCTTTTGCAGTTGCGCTCCCGTCGATTCTTTCGATAGCTCGGCGTACTGCTTCTTGCTGGGCACAATCACGTAGTGCCGGTTGTCGTGATCGAGATAAACCAGCGGCGTGCCGTCCGGCAGCTTGAATTCAACGCGCCGATCCGCAGCGTTCCGCGCCACCTGAACGGACAAGGGCGGGATGCCCATCGCCTTGTCGCCACCCGAAGTCTGCAGCGTGAAGACGAGCGTCGCACTGTATTTTTCAGGTTCGGCAGTATCCAGACCTGAAGTCGTCGTACTGCTTGTGTTTGTGTTGGCATTAGCATTCGCCGGTGACGCGTTCACGTTGATGTTCGCGTTCACATTTGTATTTGCGGCCGGCTGACAGCCGCTGAGAAACAGCAAGGACGCCGTGGCGGCCAACAGTCCGATTTTCACAACTATTCGTTCAATGTTCGTAAACATACGTGCCTCTGAAACGCGCATCACGCGCGCCGGTTAAATGATTTTGTTACGGGGGGTTGTGAACCAAGAATACCACGCCGGATAAGAACTTCCGAAATCGTCCCGCATGTATGCGTTGCGGATGTTGACACCGCGCGGGTCTAAGCGTAAAACGCGTGTGATTTTCAATTCCGAAAAAGGTGCAATTCGAATGAAAAAATTCCTGGCGCTCTTTGCGCTGTTAGCTGTGGCCCTGGCGTGCAACCTGATGAACCGGAAGGGCAGTAACTCAAATTCCTCTTCTTCAAGCGGCACATCGACCAGCTCGGACGGCGAACCGGTTGACAAGGCGAATCCGACGGCCGCTCAGCAGGCCGCGATCGCGAACGGTCAAACCATAACCTGGGAGCAGCAGGGCATTACCTGGACGCTGCCCGCAAACTGGAAAAAGATCGATGCGCGGACCGAGTCAGCCAGCTACGGCGGGAATGGTGCGTTTCTGACGGTAGCGGTTTCGATCATGCCGCAGATGGCGAACCTGGTTGATACCAGCAGCAAAGCGATGTATGAAGCCGCGAAGACTCAACAAAAAATCGGTAAGTATGACGAAGCGCGCTGGTTGGAGTTGGACGGCCTACGCGGAATAGCGTTCCGCGAATCCGTGCAGGAGAGGCCCGATGACATTCGGCGGTTGCAATGGCAGGCCTATCGTACCTATGCAGGCAGCACGCAACTAATCAACATGATTCTGTCCACGAACTCGGGTGATTTTTCCAAGCATCAGGATACGCTGTATGGGGTGATGTACTCGACGAAAGTTGTCCACTAGCGGCTAAGGACGAAGAGCTAAGCGCAAAGCGCAAAGAAAAAGCGATGAGACCCCACTTTCGCTTTGAAGATCTGGAAATTTGGCAGCTGGCGAAACAGCTAGCCATCAAGTTTAACAAACTGGCCGACCAATTAGACGGGCGCCGACTCCATAGATATGCGGAGCAACTGCGGGCCGCCGGATTTGTCTTTGACGATTAACATCGCAGAGGGATCGGGCAGTACACACGTCCAGGAATTCAAACAATTCTTGAACATAATCGTCGATCCCTGTTCGAGGATGCGTCGATGCTAATGGTGTCCGAAGCTTTGGGATTATTTGGGCGTTCCGAAATAGATGAATTGCTGATTGATTGTGACGTGCTGAGCCGGAAAGAACTTCTCAAGATCGCTCAAATGCTAGGGGCGAAGAGCTGCTCTTTGCTCTCTTCGCCCTTCGCCCTTAGCTCTTTGCTCTTGGCCGCTTTAGTTCTTCTTAATGTAGTTCCGGTGCACCCACACGTCGCCTTTCGCGCGATCGCGAGTCTCGAAACTTACCTTGCCGGCTGAATCGCGGGTAATTACCTGCACGCGAGACGACACGTCCTTCTGCTTTTCTACTCCCGAATCATCCAGTAGCGAGTGGACCTCTTCGGGTTTCGGCGCGTCGAACTTCTGATTGCCACGCAGTTCGCCCACGGCTTCGATGGCGCTCGCTTTCAAGAGTTTCGGCCACAGCTTCTTGAACAAGGCGCTGGAGGCGTACACGTCAGCACTGTTCACTTTGCCGTTGATCGCGAAGACATAGCCGATGACGTCCGGCTTTCCGTTCACGATCGACGAAAGCGCCTTCAGGTAATCGTCCGTGGTCTTCTGCACACTCTTGTTTTCCAGAGTTAGTTGCAGGCTCGACGGAGATGCTTCGTTGGCCACGACCGCGCCGACGTTCTTGCTGAGCTTGTCCTGGACGACCGAGACTTCGCGCCAGACTTCGCTCTGCGACGATTTCACTTTAGCCGCAAGTTTTACTTCCCTGCTCGCCACGCTGTTGGAAGAGGAACTGAACACGGTCGAGGCTTCGTTGCCGCGTTGGCTCCAACGACCGCTTTCAACGCAGAACGCCTCGATGGGAACTTGCGGTGATTTCGGCGGCAGAATGAGATCGACGACGAGCATGCGATCCTGCGCGCCGCCTTTCACGATGTCGCCCGCCTGAACATAGACGTCTTCGGTCGAGATATTCTGAATCGTTAAGCGACTCACCTCACGCGTCTCGCGCACGATCACTTTCTTTTGGATCAGCGCCTCTTCCAGAGTCAAAAAAGTTTGTCCCTTAAGCCGGTCTTTGCCGTGCACCAGAAACACGGACAAGTTCCCGTGCGTAAACGGACCTTCGAGCCGGTACTCACCTTTAGGCTCGGGCTTATGGCCACCGTGACTTCCCCAGCCCGCGGTAACTCCGAGCGGCGCGGTAACCAGCGCGGCCAACATTACGAGCATTCCAAACACATTCCACTTCATCACCTTTTCTCCCTTCAGTATTCAAGGCGCTCCCCGCTCGCGGCGATTTGCGCTTCCAGATTTTTAACGGGGAGACCTCCCAGGACGGTCTTCACTGGTTGGATCTTTAAGCTTCCGTGAAAGAACGCGCGGTCGCTTTGAGGTTAGAACGTGAATGGAGAGACTTCTTGCGCGGTTGGACTCGCCGGCGGTAGGAAGTGTTGTCCAACGGTGTCCGGCAGCGGTTTCGGTTGGTGAGAAACGTTTGACTGCTGTGACACATATCTAAATAGAACACGGGTTGCGGACGTAGGCCCCGAGTGTCGGGGTTCTTGACCGGACGATCGGTGAAATTGCTTGCTTTTTGGTCTCGATTGAGTAGAATCTGCGGCGTTTCACACTACTCGCAGGAATCGTTCTGCGACCACAACTTCCAGATTAAGCCGGCTTCTCGCCCTAAAGTTCTTTGCCCCACGGCAAGTGTCCCGTTGCTGAACGAGCGGCGGCTGAATCTTCAATTTACTTCCGAAGGAGCGTCACGCCATGTCTGAACCAAAAGAATGGACCATCATGTTTCTCCTCGCCGGCGACAGTGGGATTTCAGCCAGCATGATTTCTCAGCTTAAAGCGATCACCGACGCGGGCTTTCAACGAGACACAAACGTGCTCGTGTATTTCGATCCGAACTGCAACGGCATCAATGCCCAAGTCTTCAACGTCAACAGCATTCGAAGAGAATCTTTCAAAAAGAAGGGTAAAGCTACAGTTATCGGAGACGGCGAGGATCCGTATGTCCGAAACATTTCAGAAGATTGTCACCGTCCCGGTCTTACCGAAAGATCTGCCCCTGAGAGTCTTCATTGGTTCCTGAACTATTCCCGCATGGAGTTTCCGGCGAAGAATTACATGCTATTTCTCTGCGGTCACGGCGGAGTTGTGGCTAACGATAAGTTTCTGCCCGATTCCGACGATGGTTCCGCAATCACACTGCCGGGGCTGGGTAAAATTCTACGAAGCTTCGGTGGCCATGTCCGCGCGGACGACGGCGAATTCCATCTTGTCGGTTTTCACAGTTGCTCGATGAGCTCAGTCGAGCTGGCTTATGAGCTCCAGGGATCGGCACGTTTCATGATCGGAACGCAGGGATACGCGTTTCCCGGCAGTTGGCCGTACCGTCAACTTTTGAAGAAGATCTTCCGAGCAATTTCACGTTACGAGCACCAACCGGTGCCTGATCCGGACGTTTATCCCAACAAGCTGGAGCGCGAAATCCTGGATGGAGTTCAGGATTTGAGTTTCTACAACAGCGTTGACTTTTGGCTCGCCGGATTTTCTTCTGACATCAGCATTTGCAACCTCGACAAAATTGCGGCGCTCGATTCAGCTCTGCAAAACCTGGCGCGGGCTTTGACCGCAGGTGTTGATGAACCCACTACGAAGGGCTACATCCTCAGGGCCCATTTGGAATCGCAAAGCTATTGGGCGGAAAACTACACCGACCTTTACGATCTGTGCGACCGGCTCACGGAGTATTGCAGCTCGCAAGATCGCGCTCCGCGCGAAATCCGGAATGCTTGCACGGCGGTGATGGATCAGCTTAGGAGGGAACCTTTCAAGGAGGGCGAGGAGCCCAAAGGGGCCTATGATCGGCTAATCGTATATTCGGACTTTTTCGGTCCGGCGTACCAATATTCGAACGGCCTATCGATTTATTTCCCTTGGCGTGCACCGTCACAAACGATCCTCAATGGTTACAGTAAGTACAGATTCCACGAAAAGGCCGGCGCTGCATGGCTGAAGTTTTTGAACGAGTATGCTGAGAAAACACAGCGTGAGGTAAGGAGCTGGCCGTCAATTGTCAGTCAGACGAATGGGAAGGCACGCCCGGCTGACGTGATCGCAGCCACGGCGCGCACCGCCGTCGTGATGCATTCCGGCAAGTCCGGCGCGCTCGACCGGAGCGACAAATCGAGCGGCGCGCTCGACCGGAGCGACAAATCGAGCGGCGCGCTCGAACCCAGCGACAAATCAAGCGGCGCACTCGAACCCAGCGACAAATCGAGCGGCGCGCTCGAGCCCAGCGACAAATCAAGCGGCGCGCTCGAGCCCAGCGACAAATCAAGCGGTGCACTAGAGCCCAGCGACAAATCGAGCGGCGCGCTCGAGCCGTCCGATAAGTCGAGCTCAAGCCTGGGCCTTTTTGGAATGACAGTAATTAAGAATTTCAAGAATCCCAGGAATGCTGTCGTCACTTCGAGGCCAAAAGGTCACCCGTGGAGCGGACCCCGGAGCCAGCGGAACGGAACGAACGGTTATCGCCAAACCTGAGCGGATCAAACCGACGTGCTTTGCGCAACGGACCGGAAGAGCGCTGAGCACCAATTAGCATTATGAACGCGCTTCGGTTTCTGCTGATCAGTGTCGCTCTGGCGTTGGGAGTGGGGTTCGTTGCCCGCGCTCAAGGGGACGATGACGCGTCCATTCTTGAATCCGATTACGCATTAACTACCGCCGAGGCTCAGCAGCGTAAGGTCGCGGAGTTGCGAACCCAGGCCGATGCGCTGCGAGTATCCGGCAATCATGTCCAGGCGGCCCGCACGCTAAACCGTGTGGGCCGTTTTCAGATTCGCATGTTTGCGCTCCCCGAGGCGGTCCTCTCCTTCAAAGAAGCGCTGCGACTGCTTGAAGGTCAACCCGACCCAAAGACGCACGTCGATAATCTCAATGGCCTCGCTTCCAGCTACGAGCACCTAAGCAAATGCGACCTGGCCGAACCCATTCTTGAGCAGGCCGTAGAACTCAGCCAACAGAACAATTATGTTGCGGGCCGGGCGGAAGCTCTCTGGGTCCGTAGCGATTGCGAAGATCCCCGAGACCATCTGAAAGCCCTGGAGAGTGCGCAAGAGTCGCTCGAGCTGTGGCGGCAAATAAATAGCAAACGTGGTACGGCCCAAGCCTACATGACGATTGGCAAGTTTCACATGGTGCGAAACAATCTGGTGGAGTCCAGCACCAGTTTGAATGCAGCCTTAGATCTTTATCGCGAGCTGAATTCAGTCGAGCGTCAAACCGTAATTCTCATTTACTCTGGATACATTGAAACGCGGAAAGGCGCCTGGCAAAACGCGCTCGACTACTTCGCGCAGGCGCGGTCGATGGTCGATGAAAAATCTGAACCTTTCAAAATGGGACAGATTGCCTCGGGCGTGGGTGAAGCGTTCCTGGAAAGCGGCCTGCCGGAGATTGCGCTCGGCAAATTTCGCGAAGCGCTGGAACACTACGCATCCTCAAAAAACGGACGTGCAGAGACCGCGA
This sequence comes from Pyrinomonadaceae bacterium, assembly GCA_036277115.1. Taxonomy (NCBI): domain Bacteria; kingdom Pseudomonadati; phylum Acidobacteriota; class Blastocatellia; order Blastocatellales; family Pyrinomonadaceae; species Pyrinomonadaceae bacterium. The sequence goes on along the minus strand of DASUNM010000027.1, from coordinate 484,345 downwards.
CTAAGTGGCACATCGGCAGGGCGCAGTACTTCTCAGGTGACTACCAGTCAGCGCTCGAAAATTTCTTGACGGCTCGCTCCGAAGCTATGGATCGCCGCGACACAGTCGAAGTGGCTTTATGCGATGACTTTCTGGGACGAACGTACGATGCTCTAAACGACCCGGCCGCCCTCAATCATTTTAAGTCCGCCCTGATCGGCTTCACGAGAGCCAGGAATCCAATGGAACTCGCACGAACGCGTGTTCTGATTGGCGGACTCTACGAACGTCAAGGCCAAGTCGATACGGCTCGAGAGCACTACCTAACATCGCTCGAGAGTTTTCGCGCTCTTTTCGATCGAGTCAATGAATCCGCAACGCTTTATGCACTCGGGAATTTGGAGTTGCGGCAAAACAATCTGGAGAAGGCAGAGGCTTACCTGAATCAGTCGATTAGTGTCACCGAAAACGTACGCCGCGTCTCGACGAGCCGCGACCTGACGACCGCACTCTCAGCCAAAGTCCAGAACCGCTACGATGGATACGTTGACTGTCTAATGCGAATGCATCGCGCAGCTCCGGGTCAGGCGCTCGACGTTCGCGCCTTTGAAACTAGTGAGTTAGCGCGCGCGCGTTCACTCACCGAGCTGCTGCGCGCGACCCGTGCGGACCTTATTGGCGGATTAGACCAGGAACTAGGTCAAGAGGAGTTGCTGTTGCGTCAATCGCTGCGCGCCAAGGAGGATGCACGGGTAACGTTGCTCGGCACCTCGTACAAAAAGGAAGAACTCGAAAGGCTGGAGCGAGAGCTGTCGCAATTGGAATCTGATTACAAACAATTGAGGATAAAGATCGGGCAGCGATACCCGGCTTTCGAGCAGATCACGGCGCCAATTGGCTTGAAGCTGTCGCAAATTCAGCAGCAGGTGCTGGCTGACGGCGAAACCCTCTTGCTTGAGTACAGCCTGGGAAAAGATAGAAGCTACCTTTGGGCTGTGACCGGCTCAGAGTTTTTCGCCTATGAACTTCCCCCGCGAGCAGACATCGAGAGCGCCGCGCGTCATTTTTACGAATTGCTGACTGCCCGCCAACCCAAACGCGGAGAGACTTTTACCCAACTTACGGCGCGCGTAAAGCTAGCCGACGCCGAGCTGCCGGCCGTCACTGCAAAGTTGAGCCAGATGTTATTGGGACCAGTGACCGATAAGCTCTCCAAAAAGCGGCTGATGATTGTGGCCGACGGCGCCTTGCAGTACATTCCATTTCAATTCCTCACCCGCTCGCCCACTACGGCCGGGGCTACGGAGGACGCGAGACCGCTGGTGTTGGATCACGAGATTGTGAACCAACCTTCAGCTTCGATTCTGGCATTCGTCTCGAACACTCGAAAACCAAGTTCCGCGCCCGGCAGCGTTGCCATTCTCGCCGATCCGGTGTTTGAACCCGGTGACTCGCGAGTGACGGCTCCGGGATCGAGTGCCGCGCCCCCAACCACGTTAGGGGCCCAGCAATTATCCGCAGTGGTTCGAGACGTTGGCCAACTGGATGAGAAATACGTTCCTCGACTATTGGCTTCTCGCGACGAGGCGAAAGCGATTATGAACATCGTGCCGTGGCACACAGGATTCGAGGCGGTTGACTTTAACGCGAGTCGCGCGACGCTGACAGGCTCGCGACTCGATCAGTTCGGGATTGTGCATTTTGCGACTCACGCTTACGTAGACGATAAACATCCTGAGCGATCCGGCATCGTGCTTTCGCTGGTCGATCAAAAAGGCCGAGCCCAGGAAGGCTATCTGCGCCTGCACGACATTTACAGTCTCAGGTTGCCAGTGCAACTGGTCGTCTTGAGCGGTTGTAATACCGGCTTGGGGAAGGAAGTCGACGGTGAAGGGTTGATTGGGCTGACGCGCGGGTTCATGTACGCGGGCGCAGGTGGGGTGACAGCTTCACTCTGGAAAGTTGACGATGACGCCACCGCAGAACTCATGAGACGTTTTTATGAAGGCATGTTCAAGCAGGGTCTCACGCCTGCGGCTGCTCTGCGCGGAGCCCAGATTGGAATGTGGCACCAAAGCCGTTGGCGGGCACCGTACTATTGGGCCGGCTTCATAATCCAGGGACAATACGATCAAAAAGTGAGTTTCGCATCCGCTAGTCGGTCTTCCTCTGATTGGTCGGTGACCACGGCCGGCCTGCTAAGTGCTCTTTTCCTCGCCTGTTGCCTGGCCCTGAAGTGGAGACGAAAGAGTCTTCTTTAGGTAGAATAGCGCCGCTCAGTTTTACTCAAGCTGCGCTAACCTCATGAAGAAAGATTGGGTTCTAACTCGGGAGTCTTTCGAGGCTTTACTCGCCTGGCTTGATCCAGATCGCGAAGGGGCCGCGCTGAAGTACGAGACTGTTCGCCTCCGACTCATCAAGATCTTCGCTTGTCGCGGCTGTTCTGAAGCCGAAGACCTGGCCGACGAAACGATCAACCGGGTCACGAGTAAACTTCCCGAAATTCAGGCTTCGTACACCGGCGAGCCGGCTCGTTATTTTTATGGCGTTGCAAACAAAATACATCTCGAGTATATGCGGCGAAAGCCGGTTCCGCCGTTGCCCGTCGCGACGACCGATCATGAGCAAGCTGAACTAGAGTATGCGTGTCTCGATCGCTGTGTCGCGAAACTGCCTCCCGAACATCGAGGGCTGGTTTTATCCTACTATCAGGAAGAAAAGCACGCGAAAATCGAACATCGCAAATTATTGGCAGCCCGGCTGGGAATTGCCGCGAACGCCTTGAGAATTCGGGCCCATCGCATCCGCGCGGCGCTCCAGCAGTGCGTAAAAGAATGCGTGCAGGAATCTGCGGCCTGAAATACTAAGCAGGAAAAAATCATTCAGGTTAGAGATTATCGCGGCGGGGTTCAGGAAATTGGAAACAAACGAAACACAACGGCAAACAATTCGTGACTATCTGCTCGGCGATCTGGTGGGTGAGCAGCAGACTCAGTTTGAAGAGCGGCTGCTAGCGAGCGATACCGTCTACGAGGAACTTGTCATGATTGAGGACGAGTTGATTGACGAGTATCTTCATGAGGGACTCTCGGCGCGAGAGCGTGAAAGTTTTGAATCGCACTTCCTGGCTGCTCCCGAACATCAGGAAAAACTACGCTTTGCGCGAACCTTCACGAAATATGTGACCGCTGAAGGTCCGAAATATCAGCTCGCCACAGACGAGCGCGTCGCGGAAGAGCCACCTACGAAAATCAGCCGTCCCTCGTCGCGTTGGTTCGGTTTCCTGCCGATTCGAAATCCAATTTACGGCTATGCCCTGACGGCCGCCCTCGTTCTGGTGGTTGTAGGAGTTACCTGGCTCGGATGGCGCAACTTGAATTCAGGTCTGCGTGATCCGGGTCGCGTGCATTCCGTCGTGCTCACATCGGGCCTCAGCCGTGACGCCGGTGACGAGAGCAAACCTGTTACCGTTCCGGCTGACACTGACACCTTACGTTTACGCCTTCTGCTGGATCAACTACGCCACAACTCGTACGAAGCCACGCTTGACGCTGGGGGCCGGACTCTAACTTCAAGGAGTAATCTCCCGAAAGAAGTAGACAATGGACAGCCTGCAGTTGTGTTGGATGTACCCGCGCGCCTGGTGCCTGCCGGCGACTATCGAGTCAAACTAGGTGGCGTGAATCCGGATGGCAACCGTGAGATCGTCGCCAGCTATTCCTTCAGAATTCAAAATCCCTAAACTTTTCCCTTGCGTCAGACGCGACGTGAAATGTTTTGTCGCCACGATGCATATCCAGTTAGAGCAGCCCAACAGTAACCGAACCCAATACTTCCTCCCACTTGGGCTGCCGCAACTTTCCCTCACCCCTCGTGGACTGTCGGGGCGTCGGCATGTGGTTTGAAACAAGCACGGCAGCGTGCTTCGTACATGTCGGCGCCGCCGACGGCGACTCGCTCTTCAGATTGAACAGTTCTTTGCGTGTAGTTTGCGGGCTGACCGCATCTCATGCAGATCGCGTGCGTCTTAGTGATGTATTCGGCGATTGCCAGCATTTGCGGCATCGGCTCCCAGGGCTTGGCGGTGTAATCGGTATCAAGTCCGGCCACGATTACGCGCATCCCACGTCCCGCCAATTCATTGGCCACCGCAATTAGCTCGTTGTCGAAGAATTGAGCTTCATCGATTCCCACAACTTCAGTTTCCGGCTGCACCAGCGCGCGAATCTCGGCCGCCGTGCGCACGTTCGAAGATTCGTGCCGCATTTCCGAGTGCGAGACGATATGGTTTTCCGAAAAGCGCGAATCGATTTCAGGCTTGAACACCTGCACCTTTTGCCGGGCGATCTTTGCGCGACGCAAGCGACGAATTAGTTCTTCCGACTTGCCGGAAAACATCGAGCCGGCAATCACTTCGACCCATCCGGCGTGCGAAGCAGCGCGATGTTCTCTGCGGGCGGGGACTTCGTTTTCTTCGGGTTCAAGCGTGCGAATCATTTTTGCGGTGGCACTCATTAAAGTCGTATCTCGGATAAACTTGTCTTGAAAACCGACGCAGTCTAGCACAATCCACAGGTTACTTTCCGTATCCGCCACCACCTGGTGTTTCGATGCGCACCCGATCGCCGATTTCAAGATGCCAGCCTCCTTTTGAAGTTAATTCTTCGCGGCGGCCGTCGCGGCGAATGATAAAAGCTCGGCCGCGCTCGCCGTCGCCGCCGTTCTCCAATCCATAAGGCGCAAGCTTGCGCCGATCCGCGAGCAGCGCGACGCTGACGGGCGCAAGCGTTTCAATTTCACGAATGGCGCCGTCGCCGCCTTTGAACTTTCCTTTGCCACCCGAATTTTTGCGAATGCGATATTCACGAATGCGCAGCGGGTAAGCGTACTCAAGCGCTTCAGCCGGTGTGTTGAGGCTGTTCGTCATGTGCGTGTGGGTCGCGTTCATTCCGTCGAGCGTGGGACGCGCGCCCATGCCGCCGGCAACTGTTTCGTAGTAGGAAAACTCTCGGCCGGTGCGCGGATCGATGCCGCCAATCGTCAGATTGTTCATCGTGCCCTGGCTGGCGGCGGGAATCCGATCAGGTAGAGCTTGCGAAAGAGCTTTAAAAACGACATCGACGATCCGTTGCGATGTTTCGACATTGCCGCCGGCAACCGACGAAGGCGGCAGCGCGTTGACGACCGTTCCTTTTGGCGCGATGACATCGATTGGCTCGATTAATCCGGCACTCGCCGGTACGTCGCCCCCAACCAGACAACGAAAACAATATGACACTGCCGAGACGGTAATCGCTTCTACAGCATTGATTGCGCCGGCGACCTGGGGACTGCTGCCGGTGAAATCTACTGTCGCGTGTTCGTCTTTAATCGTAATGCGAACCCGGATCGGAATCTCGTCGTTGCTGATGCCATCATCATCCAAAGCGTCCTCCGCTTCGTAAGTTCCGTTGGGAATTGCGGCAAGCGTCGCTCGCATCATTCGTGCGGAATACGAGATCAAGTGTTGCGCGTAGGCGCGCGCTTCTTTCTCACCGCGCCGCTCAACAATCTCCAGCAGTCGCATTTCGCCGGTTTTCAACGATCCGATTTGAGCTTCGAAGTCTGCGCGCCGTTCATCGCTGCCGCGGACGTTCGTGAGAATTAGCTTCATCACGTCCTCGACGACTTCGCCGGCGCGCATGATTCGAATGGGCGGAATCCGCACGCCTTCCCCGTAGACGTCTGTGGCGATTCCCATCGAGCCGGGTGTCGCCCCGCCGATGTCTGCATGATGTGCGCGATTAGCAACGTAGAAGAGGGTCCGTTTTCCGTCGTCCGTTGTCCGTTTTCTTTTTACAACTGACGACTGACTACTGACCACTGACGCGACCAGGGTAACGTCCGGCAAGTGTGTGCCGCCGGCGAACGGATCGTTGACGGCGACAACATCTCCGGGTCCGATTTCGACTTCGCGCAAAGCCGCGGCCACCGCCATAGGCATTGAGCCGAGATGCACCGGCATGTGATCACCCTGCGCGATGACGCGACCTGCCGAGTCGAACACGGCGCACGAGTAGTCGCGCCGCTCTTTAATGTTCGGAGAGAACGCAGTCCGCCGCAGCGCCGTGCCCATCTCTTCCGCGACGGACGTGTAGAGCGCGCGGTAGATTTCGAGCGTTGTAGGATCGAATTTATTGGTCATCAAGGTTTCGTGCTCGATGCGGTCAGTACCACCTGCGTCGGCGGGTGGGTCCGAGTTTCAACGTAATCTCTTTAACTCACCCGCTTACGCGGGTGGTATTGACCTCACACCTTCACAATCACATTCCCGCCAGCATCAATGCCGGCGCCGCAACCGTCTGGCACCAATGTCGTCGCCGAATACTCGGCCACAATACACGGCACGTGTAAACGCGCACCCGCCGAAAGCTTCTCGCGTTGATACAGTGCGGCCCCAACCTTCTTTCGTCCGAAATAGGTCTCGACCGTATCGTGCGGTGTCGCGACCGCGTTCGCCGCGACTCTTGCGCGTTGTGTCTTCAATTTCTCGACGACGCCGATCGAACGAACCCGCGCACTGACAATTTCCACGACATTCTTTACCTGCGCATAACCATACCGGGCGCGATGCACCCGATGAAAAGCTGCGGCGATACTGCCACTCGTCTGTTTGATCTGAAGTTCAAATGACTGTCCTTTGTACCGCGCGGCCAGCGAGCGTTCGTGGCGTTGTTTGGGTTCAGGATAGCCTTCGCTTTTAAGCACGGAGCGCGCTTCGGCTTCCAGTTCGCGGAACACGCGATCGAGTTTCCGGGTGACGTCCGGGCCGGCTTCCCACATCACTGTGCGGCTTTGCTCTTTCACCACGTCGGCCGCCAGGACCCCTATCGCTGAGAGCGCACCGGGAGCGAACGGCAGCAGCACCCGCGGAATCTGCAACGCTCGCGCCAGCTCGACGGCATGCAATCCGCCCGCGCCGCCAAAGGGAACCAGGGTGAATGCGCGGGGATCATGTCCGCGCTCAACCGAAATGTGTCGCAGCGCGCGTTCCATGTTTGTGTTGACTACATCCAGCACGCCTTGCGCCGCTTCGACGGCGCTTACTTTTCGTTGCGCGGCTGTGCTCAAACCCGCGGCTAAGCTCTCGAGCGCTTGGCGCGCCCGTTTGTTGTCCAGCTGGAACTCACCGCCCAGTAACGAAGCGTTTGGAAAGTGGCCCAGCACGACGTGGGCGTCGGTGACTGTCGGCAAAAACGATCTGCCGTAAGAGGCCGGTCCGGGATCCGCGCCCGCCGATTCCGGACCGACGCGCAAACTTCCGCCTTCGTCCACACGCGCAATCGATCCACCGCCGGCGCCGACGGTGTGAATATCCATCATCGGCACAGCGACCGGCACGCCGGCGACGATCGCTTCGTTCGTGAGCCGCATCCCGTCGCGATCACAGAGCGCGACATCAGTGGAGGTGCCACCCATATCAAACGTGATGATTTTTTCAATCCGCGCAGCTTGCGCCACACGCAACGCGCCCACCACGCCGCCCGCGGGGCCGGACAAGACGGTGCGCACCGGTTCGTGCGCTGCAGCTTCCGCCGAGATGCTGCCACCGGACGATTGCATGACGCGCAAGGAAAGAGACGGTCTTTGTACTTTGGTCTTTGGACTCGGATCCTCTGATTGGACGAGCGCATTTACTGCGGCGGATTCGCTTAAGCGTCGAAGATATTTCCCCATTAATGGTTGCAAGTACGCATTTACGCAAACCGTCGATGTGCGTTCGTATTCACGATACTCAGGCAGAATTTGATGAGAGACCGAGAGCGGGACGTTCAACTCACTCAGCGTTTGCAGAATTCGCCGTTCATGCTCGACGTGGGCGAACGAAAACAGCAAAGAGATTGCGATCGATTCGGGTTTGCCTTTGCGGACGCGCCGCAGCAAGCCCGCCACGTCGCCATCCGTGAGCGGCTCAATTACTTCGCCCGACGCCGCGACGCGTTCGGAAACGCCAAATCGCAAATCGCCGGCGACGAGCGGCGGCGGCTTGATGGCGTTCAAGTTATAAAGTTCAGGTCGAGCCTGGCGGCCGATTTCGATGACATCTTCAAAGCCCGACGTCGTCACCAACGCCACGCGCGCGCCGCGCCGCTGAAGCAGCGCGTTGGTTCCGACGGTAGTCCCGTGAATGACTTCAATTACGGCGACCGGCGCGGAATGCTCTTCGATGATTTTCCGCAACCCTTCAGTAATGGCGCGTGAAGGATCGTCTGGCGTCGATGCAACTTTAAAGACGTGAATTTCGCCGTCCACTGCGTAAACGAAATCCGTAAACGTGCCGCCGGTATCGACGCCGACACGAAAAGATGTTTCCGCTGTTTGGCGATGTTTCCTGACCATCCGTGATGAAGGACAGCCACTATAGCACTGGTGTTTTCATTGACAAGAAACAGATTAACGGTGTAAATAGGCGCGCCTTTGCATCCAGCATCAGGAGTTCCGACATGAAAGTTCGCTCATCGATCTACGCCGGTATTGCGCTCATCTTGCTCGTCGTCTGTGTCATCGCGTGCAAGTCAACCAGCAACTCGACCAGTACTAATCAACCGACGAACTCGAGCACGAATAGCTCGACGGTAACATCTTCTTCCTCTGACACGACGGCGCCGGCGACAACGGCAAACATCGCCGGCAAGTACAACGTCACCGGCACGAATCCGAATAGCGCACCCTATCGCGGCACGCTGGAAATAATTCCGCATGGCGATGTCTATCAGTTTCGCTGGAACGCGGGCTCTCAGTATGACGGCGTCGGCGTCGTCAACGGCGATGTGGTGGCCGTGGCTTTCGCCGCCGGCGCAAACGGCAAAGGTTGCGGGGTCATCGATTACCTGATTCGGAACGATGGTTCGCTCGCGGGACGCTGGGGGTATTGGGGCGTCGATGAAGCGGGCAACGAAGATGCGACGCGCGTCAGCGGTTCCGAGCTGGCCGCCGACTACGACGCCGCCGGCAAGAACCCGAACGGCACAAGCTATAAATCGAAACTCACCGTCGAGCCGGCCGGCAATCTTTATCGCTTCGTCTGGAGCAACAACACGGATGGCGTCGGCATTAAACGTGGCAACCACGTGGCGGTTGGCATCGGCGGCGCGCGCTGCGGATTTGTCGCTTATGAAATCAAGCCGGATGGAACCCTCGACGGCGTGTGGGGCGGTTACGGCAGCGATAAGACGGGAACTGAGACGGCAACGAAGCAGTGAAGTCAGAACCGCCTGCGGCGCGGGGTCCCCACGCGGGCATCCCGCGTGGGGTGCAGGATGCGGGCGGTTGGTCTTTCAACTCCAACAGCGCAGATCAACGGCCCGCTACCGCAGGCCGTTCTGACCTTACCCACCGGCCCTTCTCATTCGATCTGCGCGCGGCATCCAGGACCAGTTGCGTCTGATAGCCGTCTTCAAACGTCGCGGCCCCTTCAACTGTGGTTCGCCCCGCGCGCAGCGCGGCGACAATTTCCTGGGCAAAGGCCGTAAACCCGCGCGCCCAACTCGAGTCAATCATCCCCGCTGCCAACTCACCAGACTCTTTATCGACAATCTGCCAACCACTTCCGCCTGCTCTTGCCTGCCGTATCTCACCGAGTTCGCCGACGCCAAGCGCGCCGCTGCTGCCCAGCAATTCAATTTCGTTTTGCGGCGCGCCGGCTTCGACCAGCGACATGGAAACGTTACCGGTCGCCGATTCCGTCAACTCGCCGTCCTCGAACCGTAGAAGCAAATTAGCTTCATCGTCCGTCGTAACCTCGCGCAATTGCCCCTGCTCGTCTTTCCGCTCACGCACGTGCGTCGCGAGTTTACAAAAAACTTCCGACACTTCAGCGCCGAGCATCCAGCGGCAACTGTCGATCATGTGCGAACCGATCGCCCCCAGCGCGCCGCCGCCCTGCTTAACATCCGACCACCAGTTCCACGGCCGATCAACGTGCGCGCGCGATTCTGACCGAAAGATCACCTGCACGTGTTTCACTCGTCCAATGTCACCGCGGTGCACCAGTTCACGCGTCTTGATTCGCCCGGGCAGAAATCTGAGTTCGTGATCGATCAGTGCGAGTACGTCTTTCTCTTTCGCGCGCTCCATCATGCGGCGCGCTTCGTCCGCATTCATCGCCATTGGTTTCTCGCACAACACTGCTTTGCCGGCATCAAGCGCGGCCAGCGTCATTTCACAGTGCGTCACAACCGGCGTCACGATGCTGACAAGATCGACGTCTGGACGCGCGACCACGCCGCGCCAATCGTCCTCAACGTTCGGGATATCGAATTCGCGCGCGACTGCTTCAGCGTTTTCCCGATGGGCGCTGGCGATCGCGACGATCTGCGCGCCTTCACAGTTTTTGAATCCGGGAATCTGCGTGGTGCGCGCGAAGCCGGCGCCAATGATTCCAATGCGAACAGCGTTTTTCATAAGCGACTATTTGAGACGTCGCAGTATCTCACCAGAATCACGTAGCCGTCTAAGTTTATTGACTTGCCTGGGATGGAAAAATAGAATGCGCGCGTTTTCAAGCCATTGCATTCTTTCGCCGTCTGGACGGCCCGCGTCCTATGAACGAAGATTCGCTGCTCCTGGTCCTCGCCCTCTTTGTTCTGGCATTGCTGGTGGCGATGATCGTTCTTCCCATCATTTCGATAATCGTCTCCGTCCGCACGCGAACAAAACTTAATCAGACACTCTGGCAAAAGGAATCTGTTCCGCCACCGGGCGCCAGTCCGACACCGAAGTTGTTGTCGGATGCCCTTCAACAACTGACGGTTCGCGTCGCGCGTCTGGAAGCTGCGATGAAAATGCCGCGACCGGCTGCGCCGCCCAAGCCCGCGGAAGAACGTCCGCCGGAAACAGCAACTCCTCCAACGCCGCCAGCAGTTGGGCCGCCGACGCCGATCGCCCAGGCGCCGACTCCAGTTGCGCCGCCGCCACCTGCGCACGCCCCGGCATCATCTACCCGCACCATTCACGCCGCAGAGCTTGAATCGATGATCGGCCGGCGCTGGTTGGGTTGGGCGGCAATCGGATTAATTCTTTTCGCAACTGCGTTCTTTCTGAAGTATGCCTTCGACAATCGCTGGATTGGCGAGCTCGGCCGCGTGACCATTGGCGTTGGCGCGGGAATCACTCTGACGGCTCTTGGGTTCCGGTATCACAAACGCGGATGGCGCGTCTTTTCACAAATTCTCACCGGCGGCGGCATCGTGCTGCTCTACCTTTCGGCTTACGCATCGTTCGGACTCTATCACCTTGCGCCGCAGCGGGCCGCGTTCGTTTACATGACGATTCTGATTGCCGAAGCGGCCGTCCTGGCCCTGCTCTACAACGCGCCGGCAATCGCGGTGATGGCTTTGCTCGGAGGCTTCCTGGTTCCGGTGCTGCTGCGTTCGGATCGAGATCAGTACCGCGCCCTCTTCGGCTATATCTTTGCACTCGATGTCGCCGCGCTCGCGTTGTTGAGACACTGGGTGGGATTGAGCTCAATCGCTTTTGGCGGGACGCACCTGCTGTTTTGGCTTTGGTATGTGGAGAGATATCACCCGCGCAAGCTTGGGGTGGTGATCACGTTTCAGACGGCCGTCTTCCTCGCGTTTCTGTTGACTCACGTGGCCAGTCGATGGTTGAAGAAACAAGCGATCGAGTTCGACGACTGGACTGCATTCGTAAGCAATCCTCTGAAGTTCATCACGAGCTTCGAGAGTTTTTCCCTCCTCATCATCAATCCCTTCGTATTTTTCGCGACCGCATATCATCTTCTCAATCCGAACTATCACGATTGGATGGGCACGCTCGCCGTCGGCATGGCGTTGATTTACGCCGCGGTCGCCAAGCTGCTGCTTGATCGAAAAGCCACGACGCGCACTGAACTGCTCCTGATGATTGGCGTGGCGTTAGCTTTCATCACGCTGGCGATTCCACTTCAGTTCAAGACGAACTGGATCACGATTGCCTGGGCAATCGAGGGGCTCGTAATCCTCTGGGCAGGAATCGAAATCAGATCAGCACGGCTGCGGGCAATGGCGCACGGCGTCTTTGCGCTGGCAGTGCTGAAACTCGTCTTCTGGGACACGCCGTACGGTTATCGCGCTCCATTCACGCCTGTGCTGAATAAGTATTTTCTGACGTCGTTATTCGTCACGGCGTGTTTATTTGCGGCCGCGCTGGCGTATCAACGGCTGGGCGAGCGCAAGCAGATCGTCGCCAGGACCTTCCAACTTGTGGGTTTAATCGCGGCCATCGTCACGTTGTGGTTCATCATGACGGTCGAGACGCAGACGTTCTTCTCTGGTCGCGCGGACCGGTTGAAAGCGGCAGAAGACATTCACCATCAACGCTGGCTCGGGCAGATGGCGTTGTCGGTGCTTTGGTCAGTTTATGCCTCGGTCCTTATGGCCATTGGTTTCATCAGGCGCACCGCCGCCGTTCGCTGGGCGGCGCTATCGTTGTTTGCCCTGACGATTGTGAAAGTCATGCTCGTCGATCTCGCAGTGCTCAGACAGCTCTATCGCATTATTGCTTTCTTTGTGCTCGGCCTCTTGCTGCTGATCGTTGCGTGGGGCTATCACAGAGTCTTCCATTCGAAGGAGTCGTCCACATGAAAAGGCGCGCTTTCATTCTTTCGATTGCGATCGTCGCCGCTTTGCCGGGCGTTGCGGTCATCGCCCAATCGGCACTTTCATCCTGGCCTTTCTTTGTTGAAGTCACGCCGGTTGCTGCGGGCCTCAATCAATTCGCCGTGCCGCTTCATGTGCTGGACAAAGCGGGAGCGAACCTGGGCGATTTGCGGCTTTATGACGCGAACAGCCGAGAGATTCCCTACGCCGTACTCATTCGCGCCGGCGAAGACGACGCGGAAGAGGTCAACGGCACCCTGTTCAATCAGGCAAACATCGGTTCGACCGCGCGCGAAGTTTCCGTAGACCTCGGAGAAGATCCGGGCGAGCACAACGAAGTCGAGATTGAAACCGAAGGCATGAATTTCCGCCGCTCCGTCGAAGTCGAAGGCGGCGACACGGCGACAGGCTGGAAGACACTGACAACGAGCGGCGTCATTTTCAGCTTTGGCGCAGCGAACAGCACCGCGCGATCAAACCGCGTCAGTTATCCAGTCAGCCGGTATCGCTATCTGCGCGTGCGGGTTTCGGCGGACAAGCCGAGAGAAGAACAGTCTCCGGTGATCACGAGCGTGAAAGTACTGATGAGTCGCCGGGAAAAAAGCGAAATCACAAACTGGGAAGTATCAGTCCCTCAACCCCAGTTGCTTCGTCACAATAGCGCGCCCGCTTCCTCCTGGACGCTGGATCTGGGCGCGCGCGTTCCCTGCGATCGGCTCTTGCTGACGGTTCACGATGAATCCTTCTCGCGACCTTTCGAAGTCGAGGTGGTGGACGATCCGAACAACATCCGTCTGGTTGCTTCCGGCGAGTTGACCCGGCGGCGCGGCGAACAGAAACCGGCGACAATCACTTTCAACGACGAAGTGTATGCGCGCAAACTTCGTTTGATCGTTACCGACCATAGCAATCGGTCTTTGAGCATTTTCGCAGTTGAAGCCGGCGCCCCGCTGCGGCAATTGTTTTTCGAACTGAAAGAACCGTCCGCCCAGCCGCTGCGCCTGTATTTTGGAAACGCCAACGCCACCGAGCCGCATTACGACTTTGAAGACGAGTTGCAATCCAGATTAACCGCGCCAGTCGCCGCCACCGCGGCCGGCCCGCTCACGAATAATCCCGACTATCGACCTGCTCCGTTGCCTTTTACTGAACGCGTGCCGTGGTTGATTTACATCGTGCTCACCGCCTCCAGCGTTGTTCTGGGGTTAATTCTGTTCAGCCTGGCTCGCAACGCTCGAAATTACGAGCAAGCTAATGCGCAGCCCGACCCTTGATTAATGCTGGAGCCCCCGATTCAAAGACACAGTTCGAAGAGGAGATGAAATGAGGCTATCAGTAATTTTTACGGTCGTACTTTGCAGTTGCTTATCATTGGCGCAGTCCGCCGATCGCCCGCCGCAGCCGACGGCGCCGGCAAAGCAATACTTCATCGCAATCTTCTCACGCGGGACTGCCTGGGAGGACGCTAAGCCGGCCAATGAACAGATTGGTTTCAAAGAACACAGCGAGAATCTGCGACGCTTGCGATCGGAGAAAAGGATCGCAATCGGAGCCAGATACGCTGACAAAGGGATGGTGATCGTTGAAGCCAAAGACGAAAACGACGCACGGTCGCTGTTTGTGTCGGATGTCATGGTTGAGAAAAAGACCTTTACGCTTGAGTTGCACCAGTTTCGACCTTTCTACAAAGGCTCGATTGAGTAAATTCAGTGGCCCTTCGTCACCGGCGTTTCCCGCGCGTCGTGTGGTTCTGCTAGGATCGCGGTGCAATCATTAACGGGCTTGTCCAGGATGAGCCGGCATTTCATTTTAATCGGAGGCAAATATGGCGGATGACGCAATGGCCAAGCGTGGCAAAGGACTCGAGGAAGAATACTTTCATCGCAAAGAACAAGAGTTGATCGAAAAGCTTCGCAAGCGGCGCGAGGCCGAAGCACAGATGAAAGAGCTTGCGGAAGCGAGCGGGATTCCAAACGAAGACATCCTGAAAACGTTACAGGACCTCGGGTACACGCGCGACACCGTTTCGTTGTTGCACCTCATGCCGCTTATTAGCGTCGCGTGGGCGGACAACAAAGTCAGCGGGCCCGAGCGTGAAATGATTCTCGAGGCAGCGCGCCTTCACGGTGTGGCTGAAGACGGCGCGGCTTACCAACAACTTAATGATTGGTTAACGCATCGGCCGAGCGACGAATTCCTCGAGCAAACTTTGCGCGTGATCGCCGATATTAGCGGCACCGAGTCGCCAGAAGACAAAAAGATTGACCGCGAGAAACTGCTCGAACTCTCCATGCGGGTCGCGGCCGCTTCCGGTGGCATTCTGGGATTAGGCAGCAAGATTTCTGCTGAAGAGCAGGCGCTGCTCGATCGGCTGGCTAAGCAACTCGGAAAGTAATCGCGAAAGGAATTACACCGCAACCGTCGCCGCTTCGCAGGAATCGAGCACGGGGGCTTCGATGATTTCGCCGGGGGGACGGCCTTCGCCGTAGTAGGGAAGCCCGTTGTTGATTGCTTCAAAGTATTCCGAGATCCGTCCGAGAATCTCATCGACTGAATGTGAATGATAGAGCGCGGTGCGGAAGAGCGCGCCGCCCTGCAAGCCGCGCGTAAACTGTCCGGCGAGCTGCTTCATCCTTCCAATCGCCGCGATCATCGGCATGTCCTGTTGCAGCATTTCAAAGTATTCGAGCAGCAGCGCGCGCTTGTCTTCCAACGTCGGTTGAAACGGTTCGCGGCCGTGCATCACATCTTCGATCTGCCGGAAGATCCACGGATTGGCCATCGCGCCACGTCCAATTAACACGCCATCACAGCCAGTCTCGCGAAAACGATCGAAGGTCTGCTGAATCGTCGTCACGTCGCCGCTGCCCGAAACCGGCACCTTCACAACTTCCTTAACCGCGCGCACCAAATCCCAATTGGCGAGCCCGCGATAGCCCTGCTCTTTTGTCCGACCGTGCAGCGCGATGTGCTCAACCCCGCAGTCTTCAGCAAGCTTAGCGGTATCGACCGCGTTGATAGTGCTGTCCGAATAGCCGGCGCGAATCTTTATCGTCAGCGGAATTGTGATCGCTTTCTTGATCTCTTTCAGAATCGTTTCCAGCCGCGGCAGATCGCGCAGCAATCCTGAACCGCCGCCATGCTTCACGACTTTCGGGGCGGGGCAGCCGCAGTTGATGTCGAGAATATCTGCGCCGATTTCTTCCGCCATCTCAGCCGCCATGCGCATGCGCTCAGCCTGGCCGCCGAAAATCTGCACCGCAAACGGCCGCTCGTTTTCGTAAAAGCGCATCTGCCGTTTCGATTTCGGGTTGTTGCGCGTCAAGCCTTCGACCGAGATGAATTCAGAGACAGTCAAGCCGATGCCGCCGCGCTGTTTCAGCAGGCGTCGAAAAGAAATGTCGGTCACGCCCGCCATCGGTGAAAGCACCAGCGGTGGACTGATCTCAACATCGCGTATCTTGAAAGGCTTGATCTCGTTCATAAAAAAGCCACACGAGATTTTACCCCATGTGGCTTTGAAACCCGCGTAGCAGGTTCAAGAACTGCTACCAATTTACTGCCAGCTTCTCTGCCTGTTCCCAAACCGGCCCGTCCAGGCGCAGGGTCGCGCGCTGCAAGCGCTCTGCATCTTCCAATAAACGCCCGGCGCCGAGCGCCACTGTCGTCAGCGGATCTTCAGGGACCGTCACTTTCAGATCGAGTTCACTTTGCAGGCGATCGGACATGCCGTGCAGCAGCGCGCCCCCGCCGGTCAGAATCACGCCTGAATAGTAAATATCGGCGGTAACATCCGGGCTGGCGTCTTCAATCACACGTCGCACTGCTGAGATAATTTCCGAGAGCACGGGCTCGAGCGCCGTGCGGACTTCGCGCGAACTAATGGTCACGGGCTTGGCCGCGCCGTTCGCGAGTTGCTTGCCAACGATCTCAACTTCGCGGTCGAGCTGTGAGTTATGGAATGCTGCGGCCGAGCCAAGCTCGCACTTAATGTGTTCGATCGTGCGCTCGCCAAATGCGACGGCATAGCGCAAACGCAGATAGTCGCGAATCGCGTCGTCCATCGCGTTGCCCGCGGCCGGCAGACTCACCGAATTAACTACGCCGCCCGAGGCGAGAATCGCGATGTTCGTGGTGCCGCCGCCAATGTCGACGACCATGTGAGCGTGTTCGTCTTCGAAATCCAATCCGGCGCCGATTGCTGCCGCCAGTCCTTCGTCAATCAAGTCCACGCGGCCAGCTTTCGCGTCACGCGCGGCATCGCGGACCGAGCGACGTTCGAGCGGCGTCGATGATCCGGGCACGCCGACAACCAGGTGACTTCGCTTTGGATGGTCGTGCTTTTGGACCCGGCTGATAACTGCACGCAGGAACACTTGCGAGATTTCGAAGTTGTCGATCGCGCCGCGTCGCAGCGGCCGATAGACTTCAGTGTCGTTCGGTTCGCGACCGAGCAACTTTAAAGCCGGCGACCCCACTGAGATGACTTCGCGGCTGTACTTGTTGACGGCAACCACCGAAGGCTCGTTCAAAACGACGCCCTGGGTTGGCGTGTAAACAATCGTATTGACCGTGCCTAAATCAATCGCCAAATCTTCTGAGAAAAATCCACTGAGAATATTCATGTTTTTAACCCCGGATCCGCACGCTTTTCGATTAGCTGCGAATTCAACGCCAATTTAGCAACCGATATGCCAGTGACTGAGAAACTGTGGCCGGTAAAAGCCATGGAGTCAGAACGACCTGCGGGAGCGGGCCGTTGAACTGGAAAAACCCTGAATCGTTGGCAAATTCGCGCACCCGCTACCGCAGGTGGTTCTGACTTAATGGCGATCTTGAGAGCGCAGACGCTTTCCGTCGGCAAGGAAGGCGCTCGATTATCGAACGGTGAAGAAGCGGTTCGCGCGGGACTAAGGCAGAATTGTGACGGGCGTGCCGACAGTAGCCACATTGAAGAGTTCGAGGATGTCGTGGTCCTCGAGCGCGACACAACCCCAGGTCCAGTCGCTGCTCGCCCCGCGACCATGAATGTAGATGTCGCCACCCAAAGCCGTGTTCTGGGGCGGCGTCTTTTTCAATTTCAGCGCGCGCAGGATCGCGTCGTGTTGCGCCTTTGTGATGAGGCCATCGCGCAGGCCGCGGTCAGCGTGCGGCGCATTCGGATAGCTGACCCCGAGCGAGAGATAAAACGCGCTCTTGTCATTCCTGGTGAAGATATAGAAGTCGCCTTCCGGAGTGCGGCGATCGCCCTGCCGCACTTTGTCGCCCTGGGGACTCAGGCCGAGTCCGACGCGATACGTTTTCACCAACTTGTTTCCATCGTAGAGAAACAAACGGCGTTCAGCTTTCTTCACGACAATTCGGGGCGATGTGAGCTTGAGCGCGGCTTGATGGGAGTCCGCAGTCCTGATTATCGCAGGAGGAGCGAACGCGGCTGAGCAGATGGCCAGCAGTAGCGCTGCGAGAGTTACCGAAGTCTTGATGCTGTTCATTGTTCCGGTCTTATTCACACCTCGCTTCAGCGAGGTGTTCACAGCCGTTGGGAACTGGTAACCGTTTTTAACGGTTTGCAGAAGCCGTTGAAACGGCTGATGGTTGCCCAAGTTCCAAACCACCTCGCTGAAGCGAGGTGTGAATTAGAACGCGCGGCGGGCATCAACTTAGACGCCTTTTTCCGGGTCCAGTTCCGTTCTACTGACGATTTCAATTAGCGAATTTGCGTCCCGGCGAGAGACATTGTGGGAGGTTGGCACTTCCACCACGCGCGCGACGGTTTCTTCGTTCGCCTTGCGGATTATGATTTCGTCACCGGCTTTGACGTCGTGCGCGGATTTCGCCGGGCGGCCGTTGAGCAAAACAATGCCCGCATCGCAAAGCTTCTGAGCAACGGTGCGCCGCGGGCAAAGCCGGCTTAGTTTTAGGAATAAATCAAGACGCACTGCTTAGTAATGAGTGATGAGTCATGAGTGATGAGCGTTCGCGTCTTACTCATCACGCAATACTCATCACTCATCACTTTAGTTACGGTTTGTCCTTCTTGTTGTCCTTCTTGTCGGTCTTAGTCGCGGCGGCAGGCGGCACGATGTTAAGCAACGGCGCTACTGACGCGCGATAAGTTTCCGCGATGCTCACGTAAGCGTCGTTGCGCAAATTCTGCAGATACTGCTCGCGCGCTTTCGGCAGACGCTCGGTGGTGATCGCTTCGCGCACTTTCATCTCGTTGAAAGTCGGCGTCGAAGAACCGGCGGTGCGCGCATCGACCCGGAGAATTTGATACCCCTCGTCAGTCTTCAAAGGCTCACCGACGCCGCCGGCCTGAACGCTCTTAATGGCAGCGGCGATGTCCGGTCGCAAATTTACGACTTCAAACAAACCAACTTTGCCTTTGTTCTGCTGGCTGCGCTCCGAATACGCCGTGGCCAGTGTGCCAAAGTCAGCGCCGCCGCGAATCTGCGTGACGAGTTGATTGGCGCGCGCTTTTACTTCCGCCTCGGGTTTACCCGCAAGGCTCAAAAAGATCTCCGAAAGTTCGACGGTCTCCGGTTTGACGAACTTGCTCTGGTTCGCGTCAAAGTATTTCCGCAGCTCATCGATGCTCAAGCCATAAAACAGCTTGGAATCCACGTCGCTCTCAAGCACCGCCTGCTTCATCATTTCGGTACGCATCGTCTGACGCGTCTCAACCGGATCGACGCCTGACTGGCGCATCGCTTCTTCCAGTTTCTCGATCGAGTTCAGCTTATTTTCGACGGCGACTTCGAGCATGCGTTTGTTCACCTGCGCTTCAACGCGTTCGCTCAGGTCGAGCTCCTTCCCTTTCGCCAGCAGCAGCTGCTCGTTGATGAGCGTGGCGATCAGTTCAGCTTTCCGCTTTTCCACTTCGGCCTGGGCCTGCTCTGGGCTCATGCCGTTCTGCTTCAAGGTTTCCACGCGCTCTTTCATTTCGCGCTTCAACTGTGAGAGGGTGACGACGCCGTCATTGACCTGGGCGATAACTTCGTCAACGACGACCGGTTCGCCTTCCTGAGCTGTGGCCATGGAGGGCAAGAACAATACAGCCGCAGCCAGGAACAGCGCAGCAGTGAGTGATTTGAATTTCATTAGTACTCCTTAAAGATCGCTCCGGAGGAGCGAAATTTTCATAGACTCGTTTTTTCCTTAAACGACCGAAGCTCCTTTAGGAGCGTGATGTCCCCGCTCCTAAAGGAGCCATTACTTGTCGAAGCGAATGGGTCTATAAACATTTCGCGCCTAACGGCGCTGTTGATTCGCCAATTCTAACCGTCGCTACGGATTTGCAGCAACACGCGGCGGGCTACGGCCAGCACTTCGTCCCGCTCTTCCTCGCTCAATTCCAGTCGCAAAACACCGTTGGGGGTGAAGCTTGCCCCGGTGCGAACTCGCACCATTTCCATCAGCTTTTCCGGCGCAACCCGCGCTTTTTCGCTGAGTTTAATGGCGATTCCACCCGGCGCCCGGTCAATGGAAACGACCCCGACATCCTCAGCCGCCTGCCTCAGCCGCGCATAGGCGAAAAGGTGTTCGACGGATTCAGGGATACGGCCGTAGCGGTCTTCCGTTTCGGCACGAATCGCCGTCAAAGCCTCTTCATCGCGCGCTGACGAAACGCGCTTATAAGTCCGCAGGCGCTGTCCCATGTCGCTAACATACGTTTCGGGAATCGCGACATCGACGGCAAGATTGATGGTGACGCTGGTTTCGTCTTCGACCTGTTCGCCGCGGAGCTCCGAAACCGTGCGCTCGAGCATTTGCGTGTAAAGATCGAATCCGAGCGCGTTCATGTGACCGGACTGCTGCCCGCCGAGCAGATTGCCCGCACCTCTCAATTCCAAATCCAAAGCCGCGATCCGAAATCCAGCTCCCAATTCAGAGAACTCACGAATCGCGGCCAAACGCCTTCGCGCAATGGGCGAAAGCTCCTGTTCCGCCGGAATCAAGAGGTAAGCATAAGCTCGACGATTCGAGCGCCCGACGCGCCCGCGCAACTGATAAAGCTGAGAAAGACCGTAATTATCGGCGCGATTTATGATGATTGTGTTCGCTCGGGGGATGTCTATTCCGTTCTCAATAATAGTGGTCGCGACCAGCACATCGTATTTAAAATCAATGAAATCCAGCATCACGCGCTCCATCTCTTTCTCATTCATCTTGCCGTGGCCGACAGCGATGCGGCACGAAGGCACCAGGCGCTTTACGAGGGCCGCAATCGTCTCGATTGACTCGACGCGATTGTGAATGAAAAAGATCTGGCCGCCGCGCGACAGTTCGAGCTCGATGGCCGACTTGATGACCGTGTCCGATGACTGCACGACCTGGGTTTGGATGGCGAGGCGATCGCTGGGCGGGGTCTCGATCAGAGACATGTCACGCAAGCCACTCAGTGACATATTCAGCGTGCGCGGAATTGGCGTGGCTGATAAAGTCAGTACATCGACGCGCTTCTTCAGTTGCTTCAGACGCTCTTTGTGCGCGACACCGAAACGTTGCTCTTCATCGACGACGACCAAACCGAGATCGCGAAAGCTCACGTCTTTCGAAAGCATTCGATGCGTGCCGATCACCACATCGACCTCGCCGCCTTCCACCCGTTTCACCACTTCCTTCTGTTCTTTTGTCGATCGAAAGCGTGAAAGCAATTCAACTTTGATAGGAAAAGGCGCGAACCGCTGGCGAAAAGTTTCGAAGTGCTGGTAAGCGAGCACGGTGGTCGGCGTCAGGATTGCGGTCTGTTTGCCGTCCATCACGGCTTTGAATGCCGCCCGCATGGCGACTTCAGTCTTGCCGTAACCGACGTCGCCGCAGAGCAGGCGGTCCATCGGCGTCGGCGTCTCCATGTCTTTCTTCACGTCCTCGATCGCGGTTTCCTGATCGGGCGTGAGCGTGTATTCGAAACCTTCCTCGAACTCCCGCTGCCAGGGCGCGTCCGGCGGGAACGAATGCCCCTGAACCAGTTTGCGCTCCGCGTACAAACGCAGAAGCTCGTCAGCCATGTCGCGCATCGCGCGTTTGGCTTTGGCCTTGGTCTTCTGCCAACCGATGCCGCCGAGTTTATCCAGCGTCGGCTGGTGGCCCTCGGCACTGGAGTATCGCTGCACCAGATCGAGCCGCTCAACCGGCACATAAAGCTTGGCGTCCTCCGCGTAATAAAGCAGCATGAACTCGCCGCGTTTGGGCGCCGCAATCGCTGCCGGTGAAGGCTGCGCCGGTCCCAGGTCAAGCGTCACCAGTCCTCCGAATCGCGCGATGCCGTGATCGATGTGGACGACGTAGTCGTTTACTTTTAGATCGCGAAAGTCGGAAAGGAACGCAGCCGCGCGCGCGCGACGTTTTTTCTCGCGCTTGATTGCCGTGCTGCGACGCTCAAGCGCGGGTTCAGCGGCTTCATCGAACAAGTCGCCTTCCACATGGACGACCAGGTGTGACGATGGCAATTCGAAACCGCCGGAAAGTTTGCCGAAGGTGACAACTGCTTGCGCGGTTGCCGGGGCATCGGATTGATCTTCGAATGAAGTTAGCCGCGCGTTCACTTCGTATTCGCGCAGAATTTCCGTGACGCGCTCGGCCACGCCGCGGCTGGGCATCACAAACAGAGTTGTGGCATTTGAATTTGCGTGTCGCGCAATGACGTCGCGCGCCAGATCCGGCAAGCGGCCGTGATAGCGCATCACTGACTGCGCTCGCCATTCGATCTCACCGGGAAGCGCGGGGCGGGGTCCCCAAGCGGGCAGCCCGCTTGGGGTGCTGGACATCCTGCCCGCATCTGTTCCCCGCTCCGCTTGCGGAGAGGGGTTAGGGGAGAGGTTGGCGGTCGTCGCAACCCCACCCCCGTCCCCTCCCCGCTGGCGGGGAGGGGTGGCTGACACATGCGGAAACAAAAACAACGGTCGCTTCCGCCCGCGTTCTTTTCCGACCGAAATCTTCGGCTCTTCGGCCTCGAGCGCGAGCGCCTGATCGGTGGCCGCCACGGTGCGACCGAGCGCCCGCAGCTCCACCCTTTGCTTTGAATCGATTCGCGAACGCAGCTCTTCAGCGGTGAGATAAAGTTCCTCCGGCCGCAAACCGAGATCATCGGCCGCTTCAGTTTCCGCGTGGCGCTGCTCGAGAGTTTGGAACGCGCTCGACAGATAGTTCTCGACCGCGACGGGTTCATCGATGACGAGCACCGCGTCTTTCAGATAATCAAATGTGGTTGCATGGCTCTCACGGCCCAGCGAAATCAGCCATTCCCAGCCGGGGAAGCTTTCGCCTTCGTCGGCGTAAACGGTTCGATCTCGAAGCGAGCGCGCGAATCGCTCGTCACGCCAGCGCAGGCGCGCATGTGACGCCCATTCACGAAAGTCTGACGCGTGCACCATCAGTTCGCGCATCGGCGGTATTTCGATTTGCGTTAGCTGAGCTGTGGAGAGTTGCGTTTCCGGATCGAATTCGCGAATTGAATCAACCGTGTCGCCAAAGAATTCAATGCGGGCGGGGGCGTCGCGTCCCGGCGGCCAAACATCGAGAATGCCGCCGCGCATCGAGAACTCACCCACCGCGCCAATCGGATCTTCCCGCACATAACCGCCGGCGATGAGCTTTTCGACGAGCTCTTCCGGCGCGGTGTCTTCATCGCGACGCAGAACCGTTCCGGCCTTCAGAATTTCGACCGGCGGAATTGTGCGCCGCGCCATCGCGCGCGAGGTCAGCAGAACGAAATCAGGTTGAGTCCGCGCCAAACGCCACAGCGCCAACGC
The DNA here is from genome assembly GCA_036277115.1 of Pyrinomonadaceae bacterium. Classification (NCBI taxonomy): domain Bacteria; kingdom Pseudomonadati; phylum Acidobacteriota; class Blastocatellia; order Blastocatellales; family Pyrinomonadaceae; species Pyrinomonadaceae bacterium. Next base: position 460,974 of record DASUNM010000027.1, on the reverse strand, counting down.
GCGTCGTTCAAGCGTCTCTGCGTGCGGCGAGCCGCCGGCATATGGATCGCTCTCAGACGACGGCAGTACGGCCACGGTGGCCTTGCATTCAGATGCGCCCCGCAAAACGCAATACCAGAAACTGATATCGCGCTCCCAATTTTCAAGGTCGCGTTGGGCTGGGACTACGAGCGCGAACTGCTTTCCCGTTTCGCGTTGCAGGGCGGCCAATGCGAGCGCGCGTGCGGGGCCCGCCACCAAGCCACTAATCGAAATGACGCGCGCGCCCCGGCGGATTTGATCGAGCACACTTCGGAATTCCGCGCTTTGGAAACCTGCGTCGAGCGCGTTCTGGAGAACAGAGGGTAACTGGGTCGCCGAAGTCATGGTTCCATCAGGATCGTCAGCATTTGTTGATAGCCGTTAAGAAACTGCCTCGTGACTGAATAATGTTCCGTTTGCTCGTATGCGACCTTCTTGATTCCATCCTCATCGAGTTGGTAGATGCAAGCTCGCGGATACGCGAGCAGGATCGGCGAGTGTGTGGCAATGATGAATTGGGATTCCTGCTCGACCAGCTTATGAATCGCCGATAGCGCGGCCATTTGTCGCGAGGGAGACAGCGCCGCCTCGGGCTCGTCCATAATGTAGAGGCCGCCTCCCGTCAGCTTGTGCAAGAGAGTAGCCATAAACGATTCGCCGTGTGACTGCTGATGCAGTGACTTGCCGCCATATCCTCGCAGGTAACCTGTCTCCTCCATGAAGGTGGCCAGATTGTAAAAGCTTTCAGCCCTGAGAAAATATTCGTCCCCGGGCTTCTTAAAACTGCGCACCATCCGCAGGTAGCGATGCAATTCCGAATGCGTTCGGGTGGTGGTGAATTGTGATTGCTTAGTCCCGCCTTCCGGATTAAATCCAAGGCCGACCGCAATAGCCTCAATCAGAGTGGACTTGCCTGAGCCGTTCTCGCCGACTAAAAACGTGACGTCGGGGTGAAACTTCAGGGTCTTGAGCTTTCTGACTCCTGGAATACAGAACGGGTAAGCATCGAAGTCTTCGATCATCTCCCGCTTCAATGATATTTCTTTCAGATAGGGCTTTGCTTGCATTGCCGGTGGGAATTTTCCGCTGACTGGGGCAATACTGCTACTGCCCCGTCTTCATCCGCTCAATAATTTTGCTGGTCGAAGCACCTTCGACAAACGGCAGAGACACAACGCTGCCGCCCGCCGCTTCAACTTCTTCACGTCCATGAATCTGATCCAGCGTGTAATCGCCGCCTTTCACCAGCACGTCCGGCAGCAACTCAGCGATCAGAGACCGCGGTGACAAGTCATCGAAAATCGTCACGTAATCGACCGGTTCCAAAGCGGCGAGAAGCTCGGCGCGATCATTCTCGTTCACCAACGGGCGACCGGCGCCCTTCAATTCCCGCACTGAAGCATCGCTGTTGACCGCAACCACGAGCGCCTGACCCAGCGTCCGCGCGAGGCGCAAGTAACGCGCGTGGCCAACGTGAAGAAGATCGAACACGCCGTTTGTAAACACGAGTTTCTTGCCCGCATCGCGCAGGTGTTCGCGCTCGATGAGCAGTTCATCGCGCGTCACAATCTTTTTCCGCATTGGGGTCAAACGTGAATTGTACGAGGCCGAAAGATAAACGGCAAAAGTGTCAGGGTGTTTCTCTGTGCCTCAGTGGATCTCCGTGCCTCTGTGGTGAAATCAGGTGACGGATAGATCACCACTGGCGCACAGAGAACTCAAAGAGACGCAGAGAACTACTTTTGTCGAATCAGCGGTTACCATTTACTATTCACAGATTGCCATGACGGTGCCTTTTCTCGAAGAAAACGATCAGACAGTCGCGCGTCGCGCACACCTTGAAGCGCTGCGCGCACTGGTGGGCAACGTCTATCCAAATAAGTTCGAAAGAAGCGATGTCACCGGCACTGCTTCGCATGAAGACACGATTACCTCGATTGTCGAAGTGTTCAAGGAGTATGAGCCTGAGTTAAACGAAGGCGAGAAGCCTTCGGCGGAGGTTCTCGAATCGACCAACAACGAGTTGAACAAAACGCGAGTTCGCATTGCCGGTCGCATTGCGGCGCCGCCTCGCGTGATGGGCAAAGCCGCCTTCCTTCATCTATCCGACGGTGTGTCGCGTTTACAGATGTACATTCGCCGGCAGGATGTCGCGGGCCTGCGTAACGACTCGGAAGGTGGCGAAGTTAATGGTTGGGAGTTGTTTGGGCTGCTGGATCACGGCGACTTCATCGGCGTCGATGGATATTTATTCATCACGAAAACGGGCGAGCTTTCGATCCATGTTGAGAAGCTTCAGTTTCTCGCCAAGGCCATGCTGCCGATGCCGGACAAGATGCATGGCATACACGATCCGGAAATTCGCCAGCGCCAGCGATATGCGGATCTGATCGCCGGCAGCCTGAAACTTGAGCAAGACGAACACGACCTGACGCCGCGCGAAGTTTTCGAGCTGCGTTACAAGACTATTCGTCACATTCGCCGGTTCCTCGATGATCACGGTTATGTCGAAGTCGAGACGCCGATGCTGACATCGAAAGCGACCGGCGCGCTCGCGCGGCCGTTCAAGACACATCACAACGCGCTCGACATCGATCTGTACGCGCGCATCGCTCCCGAACTTTATTTGAAGCGATTGGTGGTGGGTGGCTTTGAGAAGGTTTACGAGATCAATCGCAACTTTCGAAATGAGGGGATCGATCGCGTCCACAATCCCGAGTTCACGATGCTCGAGTTCTACTGGGCCTACGCCGACGTGAGCCAGATGATGGATTTCTGCGAGAGGCTCTTGCGATCAGTTGTCTTTACAGTTCTCGGTCAACACGTTCGCTACGGCGAGCACGAGATCGATTTTTCACAGCCGTTCGCGCGGATTTCCATGCGAGATGCGATCTCGCGATTCGGAAAACAGGAAGTCAGCCGGGATGAGCCCGCAGAACGAATAGTCGAGTTGTTTGAAGAACTCGCGGAACCGCATTTGATTCAACCGACGTTCATCACCGATTTTCCGAAGCCGATCTCGCCCCTCTCGAAAGCTTCACCCGCTGATCCTTCGGTAGCTGAACGCTTTGAATTCTTTGTCGCGGCCCTGGAGACGGCAAATGGCTTCTCTGAACTGAACGATCCCGAAGAGCAGTACCAGCGCTTCAAAGAGCAGGGGCAGCAGCGCGAGCGTGGCGATGAGGAAGCGATGGTGATGGACGAAGATTACATTCGCGCTTTGGCTTACGGGATGCCGCCCGCGGCGGGAATTGGTGTGGGAATCGATCGATTAGTGATGCTGCTCGCGAACAAACACTCAATCCGCGACGTGATCCTGTTTCCGCACATGCGACCGGAGAAAGCAGGCGGCACCAGGCAGGAGGCTGGAGCAAGCGAGTCCAACGTCTGACGTCTAAAGTCCAAAGCCCCGCGTCATTCACAGACGTTGGACTTTGGACTTGCGACTTTGGACTCGGTTGTTATCGCGCCGCGGTTTCCTGGTGGAAAACCGTTACCCACGCATCTTTACGTTTCACCCAGAGGCTGCTCACCCAAACAGTCGCTGGTACCGGCGCACCGGCACAGGTCCCTTCCTGAGTACCTTTGTAAACCAATAAAGCCGTCGTCGTGGTGGGCTTGGTCAGCTTCCAATCGCTCAAGGAAAAGGATTTGATGTCGCACATCTTCATCCCGTCGGGAAGGCTCCCTTTTGCCATCACGCCGCCGCTGTCGACGACAACGACATCCTTGCCGAGATACATGTCAAACGGCTTCATATCCTTGTTCTTGAAGCCATTCCACAGCTCAGTTTCTTTTTCCGCGAGATCCTTTTGCAGCATGGCCTGGGTTACGCGAGGTGCTTTCGGTTTCGGTGTCGGCGAGGGGGTCGCCTCCTGTGCGATCGATAAGCTGGCCAGAGTCAAAACCAGGACGGCGGCCAGAAGTAGATGTCTCTTCATCCGTTAAATCTCCTTAAGATTGGGGTTTGAATGCGCGGAGTTTCTACTACTGTGCTCCGGCTCTGTCAATGGTTGGTCACGTGGCACAGACTTCAGTCTGTGAATTCAACTGAGATTGAGCACGTCTGAGAAGAAACCACAGACTAGAGTCTCTGCCACTTGTCCTAACGGAGCGAGGGCGCAGTTGACTGGCCGAGTTTAAGGATCGTTCCGCCGAAACCAACGGCCCAGCCGTGATTTCGATCGACGAAGTGGATGCGCGTCAGCTCGTGTGAAATTCCTGTGGTTTCAGCGAACCAGTGACGGCCCCCGTTGACGGTACGCAGAAGAGTTCCGTTGGCGCCGGCGGCCCAGCCTTCCGAGGGACTGATGAACTTAACATCGAGCAGATCGACTGCGACGTTTGATCTCTGTGAAAACCAGGTGCGCCCACCGTCGCTGGTCGCGAAGATTCGGCCGGATGAGCCGACCGCCCATCCCAGACGATCGCTGATGAAGCTGGTTGAGTGGAATCGAAACTTCACGTTGTCCCGCACAGTTGCTGTCTGCCAGGTAACGCCGCTGTTGCTGGTGTGAATAATTGTGGAGCTCGCGCCCACCAACCACAGCCGTGAACTGTCGAAGAACGCGCCACCCAAGAGCAGATGCCTGGTCGGAGGAGATTGAGGCGTCCAATGCGCGCCGCCATCGCTGGTCGCCAGCACCACGCCGGTTTCGCCAAACACCCAACCGTGCGCGGCGTCCGCAAATATTACGCGTACGAGACGCGCGTTAAGATCGGTCCCGTCAAGGTAGATTGGTCGCCACGTCAATCCGCCGTCGTCTGTGCGCAGCAGATAGGAACGCGCTTCGTCATTCGTCTTCAGCTTGTAAACATCACGTTCAGCGATGAGCCAGCCCGTATGCTCGTCAACGAAGCAAACGTCGCGGAGGGTGTCTTTGGTGAGAGTCGCTACTCGCTTCCAGGTTGCACCGCCGTCGCCTGTTTCCAGCAACGTGCCGCCGCTGCCGGCGACCCAGCCGTGATTTTGATCGAGAAATTGAACGGCGTGCAGCCACGCCATCGTGCCAGATTTCTGACGACTCCAGGTCGCGGCGGAGGCAGTGGGCAGTGAGCAGTGAGCAGTGAGCAGAAGGAGAAGCGCTACGAGAAGACGGGGAAATGGGGGGACGGGGAGACGCTGAGAACGCCCGCGCGTTTCTCCGTGTCTCCCTCTCTCCGTGTCTCCGTGTCTTATCATCCTGCTCACTGCTCACTGCTCACTGCCCACTGATTTCTCAGAATCCTCCGGTAAAGATACGCGCGAAACTTAGCACTGGCAGGAAACTCGTGATCTTGTCGAATGTCTTCCACTTGTTCCCCGGCACGATGACCTGATCGCCCGGCTGGAGATAGACGGAATCCGGGGCTTGCCCTTTGTAGATGGCGCTCACGTTGACCGGAATCGGCTGCAAGTTCCCATTCGCCTGCTTGCGCAGCACATAAACTTTGCTCTTGTTACCGGTTTGCAGAACGCCACCAGATTCGGCAATAGCTTCGGTCACAGACAATCGTCGCGTCATCAGGCGAATTCCGGGCTGTGCGACGTCGCCAACTACGCTGTAGCGATATGAACCGGCGCGATCGAGCGACACGGTGACCTGCGGGGTAAAAATGTATTCGTCGTAACGCTTCGTGATCAGTTCTGCGACCTGGTCTACGGTCTTGCCGTTGACGAAGATGCCATCCGGAATCAGCGCGAGATAAATTCGACCGCTGGGCGGAATGACGATGCCCTGCTTTGAGTAACGTTCTTGCGCAAAAACGTTGACCGAGATCACATCCTCGGGGCCGAGCCGATAAGTCGTGAAGAAATTGTTGTACTGCTGCACGATCGCCTCTTCATCCGAAGACGCATCCATGCGGTTCGTCTGCCCGTCCGCGGTGACTTCAGGCGTTGGCGAAGGCTGCGCAGTCGCGGTGGATTGAGTTTCCTCCGCTGCCGTGCGGCGTTGCCGCGTGGCGGTTGGCGATTGAGCGAACGTGGCGCCCGCGATTGCCAGCGCGCTCGCGATCACCAATGTTTGCATTAACGTCTTCTTCATGGCTCCAGCTCCAGTCTTGCCAAATTTCAAATGACAAATGGCAAATCTTAAATGTCAGGTTCCCTTTCCAAACAAGATCGTCTTGACCGTTTCGAACATGATGGTCGCATCGAGCGCCACGTTCTGGTTCTTCATGTAGTACAGATCGTATTGCAGCTTCTGTTTGGCGTCTTCGATCGACGCGCCGTACGGATAGTTGATCTGCGCCCAGCCCGTCAGGCCCGGCGCCATCAGGTGGCGCTGTTCGTAGTACGGAATCTCCTGCGCGAGCTGCGCGACAAAGTGTGGCCGCTCCGGACGCGGGCCAACGAAGTTCATGTCGCCGCGCAGAATGTTCCAAAACTGCGGAATCTCGTCGACGCGAATCTTGCGAATGATGCGGCCGACCCGCGTCATGCGTTCGTCATCGGTCTTGGCCCAAACGGGACCGTCTTTCTCAGCATCGGTCCGCATCGAACGAAACTTCATCAGCCGGAACGGCCGGCCGTTCTTGCCCACGCGTTCCTGCTGGTAAAGGATGGGGCCGCGCGACTCGAGCTTGATCACGATGGCGGTAATGATTGCGATTGGCAGCGAAAGGATTGCGCCTATCAGCGCGATGATGCGATGCATGGCGCTCCGCGCGAACTCGTTGATGCGCGCGCGACGACCACGGCTTGAGAAGATCAGCCACGAAGGCCGAATCATGTCGAGCAGCACGCGCCCGGTCAACCGTTCGTAGAATGACGCGCTTTCTTCAATCGTCACATCGCCGGACAAACTCAGTTTCAAAAGCTCCTGCGTGGGAAACTGCCCGCGTCGATCGCCGATGGCGACGACCAGCCGATCGATGTTCTCCCGTTTAACCAGCGAAGCCAATTCTGATGTCAGGCCGATCACTTTCGGATTGATCAAGCTCTTTCCCACCAGCGCCGGATCGTTGTCGACAAAGCCGACGACGCGATAGCCCGCGTCTTTGCGTTGCAATGTTTCCTTAGCGATCTCGACCGCAAACTCGCCGGAACCGACGATCAGAATGCGCTCGCCCAGTTCCGGATGGCCGAGAAACCAATGAATCGAAAGCCGCCAGGCGACCATCAACAGCAGGGCCAGCGGCAAAGAAATCAGGGTCACGCCACGGCCAATCATCACCTGCGGCAGCGCATAGAACATCAACGCCAGCGCTATCCACGCGAGGCCAAGCGCTTGCAGCATGCGCAATACCAACTCGCGCCGGTCACGCATGACCACGAAATCGTAGAGGTCAAAGAAATAGAAAGATGTCAGGCAGAAGAGTGTCGCCAGCGCGGCTTTGTAAAATCCGTAGCGATTAATCAGCGCGTCTTCGGCATCTCCCGCGCCCATCCGCACATACACAGCGATTACCAGGCCGACGAAGAGCAACATTGCTTCGACCAGCAGCAGGAGAATCGTACGGGCTTTAAGGCGCGATGAGTTCATATCTTTGGTTCCCTCTCCCAAAGGGAGAGGGAGAAAATCAGGACACCACGTCCTCCTCGATATAAATCATTTCGAGTTCGCGATCGTCGCTCGATTCGACTTCGCCCTCAGCTTCCGGTCGCGCGGCATAGCGTTGCTGTTGATAGTAGTAAGCAGCTTCATCGCTTGATGCTTCAGCGCGATTCAGCACGACGCCCAGCATTCGTTCGCGTGGCAATTGCTCCAGGAGCCGATCGACTACCGCATAACGCGTCTTGCCTGAGCGCACAACCATCAACGCGCCGTCGGCACGATTGATCAAAAGGTTCGCGTCGGTGAACACGCCCAGCGGCGGGGCGTCGATGATGATGTAATCAAAGTGCTTGCGCGCTTCATCAAGCAGGTGGCCAAAACGCGGTCCCGACAACAGCTCAGCCACGTCTTCACGGGCAGCGCCACCGGGCAGCAAATGCAGGCCGGCAGGCTGAAGCTTCACGATGGCCTGCGCCAGTTTCGTTTCGCCGGTCAGTACTTCCGACAAGCCAACTTCATTTTCAATTCCCAGGTAGTGCGCAGTTGAAGGCCGGCGCAAGTCTGCGTCGATCAGCAAAGCCCTGACGCCGTCTGTCTGCGCCAGCAGCCACGCCAGGTTCAAACTCGTCAGAGTTTTGCCTTCGCCGATGCCGGCGCTGGTGATGACAAAAGCGCGCATGTTTTGCCGCTCGCCGGCTTCCAGCAGTTTCGTGCGCAGCGCGCGAAAGTGCTCACACTCAGGCGAGCGCGGAGAAGTGACGGCGAAAAGATGTGGTTCGACGCGCGCGGTCGAGATTACTCGCGAAGAGAACTCGACGGCGCGCGCCGATCCGACAGCGCCCAAGGTTGCCCCAGCATCACGGGAAGCTGGTCCGCCGGGGAGTGCCGGCCCGCCGGTCGCCTCATCCGTGTGCGCAGTGGACGCTGAATTGGTGCCGACCGGCATCGCAGTGAACGGCGCGACATCCCATGGATGCTCTGCCTGTCTCGGAACGAAATACGAGACGTTATCTGCGTTGCCAGTCTGGCTGACTGAAGAAGTAGAAGTGCGCGGAGCGGATTCGGCCCGCTTCAGCGCGTCATAGACTCTGCCCATTGTTTCCTCTCCCGTTGCCTGAGCGGCTGTAAGCCGAGCCCAGCTCGTCAATGCTGATTGGGTCAGTACGTCGTGAGTATTTGATTTCAGGTTCCGGGGCCGGCGAGACCAGCGAGAAGCTGTCGCCATTCGTGGGCCGCTCTGAAAATCCGGGCGAAGCATCGCGCCGTTCCATCGGTGAGGAATCGCCGTTCCCGGATCTGAGATCCGAGACCTGAGATTTGAGATCCGAGACCTGAGATTTGAGATCACTATCGCCGTTACCGGCGGCCCACAGTTCCGCACGCGCGGCGGAATTAAAGATGCGGCTGTGATCGTTTTGGACCTGGGGCGTCTCACTGGTGCGCCGCGGCAACATGTCGAACGTGGCCGCGACTTCTTCAATCATCGCGCGGCTAATCACCGTGGCGCCGGAGGCGAAGCCGTTGAGCAGCGCGTTGTCGCAAAGATTGTTAATGTTGCGCGGGATGCCTGCGGCACACCGAAAGATGTAGTCGACGGCGCCCGGCGAGAAAAGGTCGGTCTTCGCCGCGCCGGCAACCTTCAAACGAGAAGCGATGTACTGGGCCGTCTCTTCGACGTTCGGCAGCGCGGTAATTTCGCAACGCAGCGCGACACGTTGTTTAAGTTGGCGCAGGTTGGGTTGATTCAAAACCTCGCGCAGCTCCGGCTGTCCGGTCAGCACAATTTGCAGGTGCTTCGCAGTGTCCGATTCGAAGTTGCACAGCAGCCGAATCTCTTCCAGGACTTCCGTGGACAAGCCGTGTCCTTCATCAACGACCAGCACCGTGCGCAGGCCACGGTTGTGACGCGACTCGAGAACCCTGCCGAGTTCGATCAGCAGGTCCGATTTGTTTTCCCACTCGCCAATGTTGAAGAGGGTCGCGAGATATTGATAGAACTCTGCGACGGACAGGCGCGGGTTGAAGATGTAAGCCACCATCACCGTGCGATCCAGGCGCTGCATCATCCAGCGCAGCAAGGTCGTCTTGCCGGTGCCGACTTCGCCAGTCACGACGATGAGGCCGCGGCCGCTCTCGATGCCGTAGTGCAGATTCGCCATCACTTCCGTGTGCGAAGGCGTGAAGTAAAGGAAGCGCGGATCGGGGGTCAGCGCGAATGGCAACTCTTTCAGTCCGTAAAATTCTATGTACATGGCTTTCTCCGTGGGGCTGGTACGCCGGCGTCCTCGCCTGCTGCGTTTCAGCACGCCTGAGGCGTGCGTACCTTACTGGCTGATCTTTTCGAACACGTGCGTCAGAGTTAAAACAAAAGCGAGCATCGGTACTGCGACAACTGCCGCGGCGATGCCGGCGGCCAGTGCGAGACTTTTGCGGCGCGGAATGGCGACCGCTTCGGCCGGTGTCAGCAGTTCAGGAATCGAAGCGAGCACCGGCAGGCTGGTGTAGTGCTTCGCGTCTTCAACCGTCTGAATCGTGAACAAACGGCGCACTTCAAAAATCAGGACGAGCAAGAGGCCCAGCGCGAAGCCAATTCCGAAGCCGCCTGCCGTCAGCATGAGACGCTTCGGCGCGACCGGTTTCTCCGGCAGGTTTGCCGGGTCAACCACCTGGATGCCGCCGCTTTGCTGGACCTTCGCCGCGTCCGCGCCCACAACGATCTTCGACTGTTGCAGAAGCAGGTTGTCGTAATTCGTTTTCTTGGTTTGGTATTCACGGTCGATTGTTTGCAAACCAACTTCTGCTTCCGGGATCGCGTTGATGCGCACGTTGAGCTCGGCGATTTGCCGATTAGTTTCGGCCAGCAAACGGTTCTGCCGATCCATGTCGCCTTCGACCATTGCAATGTTCGTGCGCAGCGTTAACAGGCGCGGGTCGCTGAGCTTCGTCAGTTTCTGTCTCCGCTCTTCGATCCGGTCTTTCCACTCGTTCATCATCTGATCCTGCTGCGACTTGATGTCTTCAATCTGCTTTTTCTTCGCGATGACGTCCGGATGCTTTTCTTTGTACTGCGTATTCAAAATTTGCAGTTCGCCTTCATACTCTGAGCGGCGGCTAACCAATTGGGCCCAGGCGGCGGTGGTCTTCGGATCAGTCGCCCCCTCCGAGGCCAGCACGATTTCCTGCTCGTGACTTTTGGTGATGTCGCCAAGCTGGTTGCGATACGCGGCCCCTAAATCGCGCAGGCGGCCCTGTTCCGCGATCAGCGCCTTCTGCTCTTCATGCAAAGCCGTTAGCCGGCCGACCAGCGCCTGCGACTGCGACGGCAGGTTGTTCATGTTCTGTTGCAGATAAGCGAGCCGCTGCGTGTCGATTGCGTCGACCTCCTCTTTCGCAGCGCGCACTTGTTCTTCCATGAACTGCTTGGCTGACGCGCCCGCGTTGACCGTCCCGATAGTCTGCTCGTCGATGTACTTGCTCGCGAGTTCGCGGGCGACGGCCTGGGTAGTTTTCGGATCGCGTCCGCGGTAGCTGATGTTGAAGGCGTTCGTAATATCGTTGCGGCTGGTGTTGACCTTGACGTTAATCGCCTCGAGCATGTTGTCCATGATCACTTCCATCGCTTCGCCACGCGCCCGCTCTTCTTTGTACAGGTCGTACTTTTCCACCAGCGGTTGCAGCGAACTGCGGCTGGTGACGACTTGAGAAATGCTGGCGAGTTCGCGTGTCAGCGTTTCTTCCGTAACCGTCGGCACCACCGAATTCGGCAGCGTCGAAGACTTTACGACGATTAGCGTGGTCGATTCGTAGATGTCCGGCAGACGAAACGCGACGTAGCCGATGGCCAGGCCAATCGCGAGCGTGGGCAGGATGATCATCCATTTGCGCTTCAGCGCGATGCGGCCGTACTCGCCTAGTTTGCGCGGTCGAAATTCAGTGCTCATCACTTGACTCCTCTTAGGTCCCTTTTGTCCCTTGGGTCCCTAGGTCACAAAGGACAAATGGGACGAACGGGACCTAAGCGACGAATAGGACTGATCAATTACAGCGTTCCCAAAGCTTTCTTAGCTTCGTCGGCTTCGGGGAAATGCGACTTCTCAGCCAGGCGCAGCGCGCTTTCGATTTCGCGACGCGCACCGGCCTTGTCACCGTTTGCCGCCAGCGCGACGCCGAGATGATAGCGATAAGTGGGCGAAGGCGAGACGTTGTTGCGGCGCGCGGCGTTCTCATCGACGGTCGCGGCCTTCTTCAGTTGTTCGGCGGCAGCGGCGTACAGGCCTTTCTTGTAGTAAACCCAGCCCAGCGTATCGACGAAGCTCGGTACTTCCGGGTTCGCCTGCACGGCGGTTTGCGCCAGCCGCACCGCTTCGTCCAGGTTGCCTTTGCCATGCTGCGCGTAGAGCCACGCCAAATTGTTCGCGGCGAAGATCGCGTTCTGATCGATCGCCAGCGCCTTGCGGTAGTTGTCGATCGCCGCGTCAATGTTCTGCAGGTTCATTTCGAGCATGCCGATCAGCGTGTAAATCGCCGCGCTGTCAGGACGGCGCTCGACAATCTTTCGATACTCGTCGATCGCGCGTTGCTGCTGGTTCGTGTTCACGAACAGTGCGCCGAGAGCCGAGTAGGCAGCCAGATAGTTCCCGTCGATCTCCAGGGCGCGGCGGAACGAAGCTTCTGCGCCCTGCGCGTTCATCTCGTAGCCGTAGACCTGGCCCTTCAGGAAGTGCAGCGAAGCATTACTGGGTTGCGAGGCGATGGCTTGATCGATGCGCGCGTGTGCCTGGTCGGGTTTTCTCTGCGCGGTGTAGACGTTCATCAGCCCACGCAGCGAATTGAAGTGGGCGCCGTCAATCGCGAGCGCGCTGTTGTAGAAGCCGATGGCTTCGTCCACCTTGCTCTCGGCAAGTGCGACGGCCGCGAGGTTTACGTGACTGTCAGGGCTGTTCGGGGCGGCATCGCGCGCGGCGGTGAAATCCTGGCGAGCAGTTTTGATATCTCGCAGCTGTAACGCGGCCGAGCCATGCGCGATCAGCGCTTTGACTCTTAACTCGACGAGCATCTGCGGCGACGTATCGCGATCGGGCGCGGCTTTCGCCAGACGCTCCTGCAACTGCTCCGCGAGTTTCAGCGCTGACTTGGCATCGCCGCTCGCGAGATTAATTTGAATCTGCATCAGCTTGGCAGGCAGGTAGTCGGGATAGTTTCGCTCGAGGTCGCCGGCGAACACCCGCGCCTGATCCATCTGGCCCAGACGGAAGTTGGCTTCCGCCATGAAGAACAGCCCGGCACGAGAGTTGGGCTCCTGCCTCAGCACTTCGCGCAGGTCTTCGATCGCTACTTTCAGATCGTTCGCCTGGCCCGCCTGCATCTGGATGCGCGCGCGCAGAATCAATGCCTGGCGATCCGTCGCGTCATTCTTCAGAACCGAGTCGACTTCGTTTTTGGCGCCCGCGACATCGCGGCGGTTCAACATGATCTCGGCCAAACGGTAATGCGCCTGCGTGTAGTCCGGCGATTTCGTCAGCACTTCTCGGTAAATCGCAATCGCTTCGTCCAAACGACCGACTGACGAGTAGAAGTCGCCGAGGATCGAACGGCCCTCAGGCTTGTCTTTGTCCATTTCGGCCAGTGCTTTGTAGGACTCTTCAGCTTTGTCGAGCCGCTTGTTGACCAGGTAGAAGCTGGCAATGATGAAGCGCGCATCGCGATTGCTCGGTTCGACCTGGACCGCTTTTTGAAACGCGGCTTCGGCTTCATCGAGTCGTTGTGCGCCGACCAGAAACTTTCCGTATTCGTAATGCGCCATCGCCGATCCGCCACTGACGGAAATCGCGCGCTGATAAGTCGCCTCGGCGGTCGCGATGTCGCGCGTCAACACATAAAAGCGAGCGAGACTCAGGTACGATTCGACACGCTGCGGATTCAATTCGATCGCGCGATTCAGCTCCGCGAACGCTTCCTGCTTCTTGTCCTGCGCAAACAGGACGCCACCCATCAGGATGTGACCTTCGATGTGATTGGGATCTTTCTCGAGCACTTCTTTCGCGAGCCGCTCAGCTTCGCCGAGCGCTGCGGATGAATGCTTTGCGCCGACCAGGTAGTAGTTACCCAGCTTCACGCGCGAGTCGAGGTGGTTCGGATCGAGTGACGCCGTCGCGCGCATCTCTTCGAAGGCTTCCTGGTAACGCTGCAAACCTTCGTAGGCGTTCGCCAGTCCCCAATGCGCTTCGGCGAGTTTGTCGTCGATTTGCAGGGCGCTGCGAAACTCCAGCACGGCTTCCTGAAACTTCTTCTCTTTCAGAAGCGCCTGGCCACGGGCGACGTGGTTGGCTTTGGCTTTTTCCGGCGTGGTGCACGCGCCAAGAACAAAGATGGCGGCGAGCAGGGAAAGAAACAGAGGAAGGACGTAAGACTTGCGGCGGCACTCTCGATTTTTCATTGCGGTCTCCGTGAATCCCGACAGGTCGGGACTCGGGCAATTCACTCAACGGTTGTCTTTGCGGCAACGGGCAATGTCGCGCGAAGGCCGTTTGAGTTACTGATTGATGGCTGTCAAAAAACGTCACTCACGCGCAGCGGCGGAGTCACAGGTAAGAAAGGGATAATCGGAAGTGAGTTTCAGGAAAAGTTAGCGGCAGGAAGCGAATAGGACGTATGGGTCCATGCGACCCATGGGACCCATACGTCCCATATGCCCACGGTCGAGCCGCGGCGCAGAGCCGTTAGTCAGGAATAAATGCCGGCAGTTCCGGAGCTGCTTGCGAAGCAACTTCAACTGCGGCCTTCTCGGCTTCTTCTTCCGAGCCGGCGATCGGCACCATGATGCGCACCATCGCCCCATCCGAACGCCGGCGGCGGACGCTGTCGATCACAGTGTAGATCTTGCCCCAGTACTCGCTGGCGAGCGGCCGGCCGCGCCCTTCGTACCAATACAGCATCAACGCTCGGTTGTTGCCGTTCTGAATCACGTAACGATTGGCTTCGAATGGCGGACGGCTACCCGACGGAGTAATCATGATTCGCCCGCCATCGCTCATCACCCACCCCGACCCAGGCAGGCAATTGAGCGGGCTGTGATACGTTGCGCCCGTTCGTTGCGATGCGTAGTAGCCGGCATAGAACGACACGACGTGGCCATCGGATTCATAGTTGCGCGAGAGATATTCGTCCGCGCGAAGCACCTTTTCCGTCTCGGCATCGAACCGGATGTCGGCGCCGCTTTGTCGCCATGATCCGAACTGAGAAGGAAATTCTTGCAGCGACTTGCGTGAAATCTTCGCTTCGCCGGCACGCTCCCACACGTTGATGACTCCGCCGCCAATCAGCAGTACGACGAGCAGAATCCAGAACCGTTTTGAATTCGATTTCGACATGATTAGCTTTGCGCCTCGCGGAGGGTGGTCGCGCCCGTAGATTCGTTTGGCGTGGGGCTATTGCCAGACCGGGCGGGCCCGCCTTTAAACCTTTCAAAGAGGGGCGCGGTGCGGTCGAGCGTCCAACCCATCGCGAACAGCAACGCCGCCGCGACCAGATAAATCACCCAGCCTGAGAACGAATGAAAGAACCCGTCTGCCACTTTTGTGCCGTAATAATGGGCCAAAACACCGGTGCCACTGACTCGCCCAGCGTTGGTCAGAATAGCGATCGGGACGGCCGAAACAATCAGAATCACTGAGCGCCAGAACCCGAACGTCCGGTACGCAGGCCGCTGGCCTGCAGCAGGCGGGTCGCCTGCGGACCGATTCGGCCGCGTGAAATACGCATAAACGACTGCCAGAGTGACGAGCGTCATCAGCGACCGGATGCCGCTGCAAGCTTCCACCACTGCGAGTCGCTTCGGCTCAGTCGCGCCGAGCGGCATTAGCTCAATTACGTTGCCCTGCCGCAGCACCGGAATCTCGAAGAACGACATTGCCGCCACTGCGCACTTCGACGCGAAGAGCTGGAGCGGAAAAGCAATCTTGTTGAAGATGATCTGCGGGATGGGAATCGCCAACGCCAATAGCAACATCGGCACGGCGACCACCTGGATGATGCGAACGCCGAAGAAGTAGATCACGATGCCCGCCAGCATCAGCAACAGCGACGCGCGCTGCACAAACAACTCGGCGCCCGCGGTTCCGGCCCACAGGGCGAGCAAAGCGAAGCTGACACAAACAACGCCGATCCAAAGCGCGCTGGTGCGATGCTGTTCGGTGAATCGCTTTCGTTCTTGCCAGACGATGAAGCCGATGATGAACGGCACCAGCAGGCCGTGCGAATAGTTCTCGTCCGCCCACCAGTCACGGCTTAACTTCATCAACACCGCGAAGTAGACAAACGCCAGCGCGGCTGCGATTGCGACAGGTTTGTAGAATTTTTCTTGAATGGCGACACTCATGCGGTTTGTTGGTGCTTTGCTGTTCGAGGGGCAATCTCAATCAGCCAAGCTCTTTCTGTGGTGCGGGCCGGGAAATAAAGGCCGTAAGTTTGAAAGGAAACCCAAGTTCCTTGCGGCCACAATGTCCGGGCCCGCCAGAGAGAAGAAAGAATGAATCCGCCGCCGCTTCCTGAGAAGAGTGTCAGGAGCCCCATCCGTTAGGGAGGGCTACGTGTCCTATTTTGCGAAATTGCGCTGGAAAAGTTGCCCTTCCTTACGGTCGCGCTTCTGACACAGACAACCGCCAGGCGAGGTACCGCCCCGACGAACGAAAAGTCATGTCGTATTCTTTGCCGCCGACGGTCGCCAGATTGCGGAGCGCGTCGGTGGCATCGCCAAAAGATGCACCGAAAATCTCGTCGCCCATTTTCAGAAATTCGCGATCGCCGGTAAGGACATAGGCGTATCCAAACGCATGATGAATGGTTGAGTTCAAGTGTCGCACGCCGCGAATGACGTTGGCATCGCCGTTAGTGACGCGGTCGCCAAAGCCGCGCTCGTAAGCTCGCGGATTCGCGACCGTGCCGCCGCCCCAGTAATACCAAACGCCACGCCAGCGATGCTGGGGCATATCTTTGACGACCTCGCTGCCGCGATAAGTGTCTCGATACAGATGCCGGCACGCCCGCGTGATCTGCTCGCGCAAATCTGCTTTCACATTCGAATTCCTGGTCAATTGATGAAGCAGAATGGCACTTTCCAGATAAAGGCCAACCATAAAGGGCTGCTCGCTGTTAACGACTTGTTCGCTCGTGGTATCCCAGCGCCACGATCCGTCAGATCTTTGCAAACGCCCGAAGAAGTTGACGGCAATATCTTCGGCATCAGCGAGCAACGCCGCGCGCTTACGCGCCCCGTCGGTCGCCACTCCGGTAGCAGATTTCAAAGTCCCATTCGCGTGTAACGGGTAACGATCCGGGAGTACGCGCGCGAGCATCACCGCATACAACTGCGCGTAACCATCCTCGCGAATGTCGTAATAGAGTGTCGGATTGTTTCGGCGCAGCTTGAGCCAGTTGTCGAAAGTCGCGCGCACTTCGCGCTGTAGGTAGTCCCAATACTCGGGCTTACCGTCCAGCGCGCGCAACATCAAGCCTGCGAATGCCTGCGAGCGCGGCGGCAAATGATTCCGTCCCTCGGTCACCGTACCGAAATTCATGTACTGAGAACCCCAGAGAGAATCCGCGATCTTCCGCGCATACTCCCGGAAGGACGCGTCGCCAGTACGGTAAAAATTGATGTACTCAACCAAAGCCGTATCGTAATAACTTGCGCGCAGATAATGGTCATAGTTCCAGGACGCATGATAAGTATCACGGTGATAGGTGTCGGCGTTGGCATTGCGGACGTCCTGGAATTTCCACGGCGCGGTCAGTGTAAGTTGCGTGTCCGATTGCACGGACGCCACTTTAACTTCGCGCTCTACGCCGGCGTCTCGAATCCGCAGCCATCCATTGAAGAAGGGCGCCGGGCCATTGGGATCAACTTCAACTAAAAACCTGGTCCCTTCGCCTGAGACGACGCGCGAATTCGGCCTGATACTCACCACTCCGGTTAGAACTCGTGGGGCGATGCGCGGGGCTTCGCGACCCTGAACGTGTCCCTGCGAATTTTGGGTGCTGTCGAACCAGGCAAAAGGATTCAACGGACTACCGGCTTTGAGTTGCGGCCCGCAAATGAACGCGACTTCGGAGCTTGGATACTGAATCTGCCCGGCCTTGACTGTGGGCGAACTGCCTGCAACTGGCGCGGACTGGACCTCCTGTACGCGTCGCGGCCTGGTCTGATCCTGGGCCCTCAGCCGCGCGTGAAGCGTAGTCAGGATCCCCAGGAGGCACGCGCTCATGATGAGAACTGCAAATTTCCGCCGCATTTAAAAAGAAATAAGGTGAATTGACGATTTATTCTATTCCGGGGAGAGGCTGCTTTGTGCGAATATGGATGTTGTCCGGCGCCTGTTGCGCCGCCTAACCTACCTCGGCAACGGCCCGCCCGTCGAATCTGCAATGAAAATCCTGAGCATTATTGAAGCGACAACCGTCACCGGTCCGGCAAAGAATCTCCTGAACTTCTGCCGCCTGCTGCGTTCACCCGAGTTTTGCCGGGACGGGGTTCCGCGGATCGAAGTGTCGATCGTCACCTTCGATCGAGTGGCTGGAAATTCCGATTCGACTGGGAATGCTTTCGTGGAAGCGGCCCGTGACGCGGGCATCACGGTGGACGTCATTACCGAACGCTTTCGATTTGATCGCGCCGTCATCAAGCAGTTGCGCGACATAGTTGCGCGACGCGCGCCGGACATCATTCAGACTCACATGATCAAATCGCACTTTTTGGTGAAGCTTTCCGGACTTGGAAAGCAATACCCGTGGATCGCTTATCACCATGGCTATACAAGCACCGACTTAAAAATGCAGTTTTATAACCAGCTGAATCGCTGGTCGTTGCCGTCGGCTGATCTCGTGATCGCCGTTTGTGGCGAGTTTGCCAGGCAACTTACGGCGTCGGGCGTTCAGAAAGATCGAATTCGCGTCAGACACAACTCAGTCAAAGCGCCGCGAACAGTTTCCAGTGATGAAAAGCTGTCATTGCGTGAAAGGTTTGGTATCGGCGGAGACGAAAAGGTTTTGCTTGCCGTTGGCCGGCTTTCGCGCGAGAAGGGTCACGCGGATCTCGTTGAGTCAGTTGCTTTGCTCCGCACGGCTGAGCCGGATCTGAAATTCAAACTTCTGATCGTCGGTGAGGGGCCGGAGCAAGCGAATCTCTCGCGCATCGTCACTGAACGTAACCTCGAGTCGCACGTTGTCTTTGTCGGACACGTCAATGATGTCGCGCCCTTCTATGCGATTGCAGAGGTGGTCGCGTTGCCGTCGCACAGCGAAGGTTCGCCTAATGTTCTGCTTGAGGCGATGGCCGCCGGACTGCCAATCGTCGCCACCGCCGTCGGCGGGATTCCTGAGATTGCAACTTCAGAAGTAAACGCCTTGCTTGTTCCGGCACGCGATCCTTCAGCGTTTGCTAAAGCCCTGCAACGAGCGCTTATCGAGTTGGAACTCGCGCGGACGGTGAAGAGCAATGCGATCGCGCGTGCGCGGGAGTTCTCTCCCGAATCACACGCTCATTCACTGATTAAGATCTATGAGGAGCTTCTGTCAGTACCCGGAGCGGTAGCGACGGGATCTATCACTCGAGACGGGTTCCTTGATCCCCTCGCTACCATCACCGCACGCGGGATGCCCGCGCGGGGGCACCGGTCCGCTCCGGGTACTGATCCGATCTAGCAATGCGCGTCTCCGTCATCATTCCGCTCTTCAACAAAGCGCCGTTCATCGAGCGGGCCCTGCGCTCCGTCGCGGCCCAGACGTTTGCCGATTTTGAAATTATCGTTATCGATGACGGTTCGACTGACGGCGGACTGAGGATCGTTGAGAAGTTCACCGATTCGCGCTTACACATCATCAGGCAGGAAAATGCCGGGCCGGGAGCCGCGCGAAACCGCGGTCTCCGTGAAGCCCGTGGCGAGTTCGTCGCGTTCCTTGATGCGGATGACGAATGGCTGCCGCAATTTCTTTCCGAGAGTGTTGAGTTGCTGGATCAGAATTCGCACGCCGGCGCCGTGACCTCCGGCTATTCCGCTTTTCCCGGTGGCGAATCAACGGAAAAGGTTTGGCGCGCGCGCGGGCTACTGAATGGATTGACGCGGGTTAAAGCTGACTCTGCACCGCAATCTGTTACGGCGCTGCTCGCATACATGACTCCATGCACGACAGTTGCGCGGACTGCGGTGCTGCGCAAGTTAGGCGGCTTTTATGAGCGCGAACGTTGCGCCTACGGCGAAGATGCGCACCTGTTTTTAAAAGTTCTATTGAACGAGGCTATCGTGGTGAACCTCAAACCACTGGCGCTAATTCATTTTGAAGCTTCGGGCGCCGCACAGACGCGGCGCAGTGTGCGGCCTGTCGAACCGTTTCTCAATCGTCCGGAAGAAATTGGCGCGTACTGTCCTGCACATCTGCGCGCGCTGCTTTCGCGCGTGTTGGCGATCCGCGCGTTTAAGACTGCTTGTATGCTCGGTTATTGGGGAAATTGGCGCGAAGCTCGCGCGCTGGTCGGACGTTTTCGCGTCGGCGGTTCCTGGCGATTGCCCTATTACACGTCTTCACTCGTCTGCCGCACACCAATCGCGGCGGCTATTGGCAAGGTCTGGCGAACCGCAGTCTCGTCCTGAGGAACACTTGCGAAGCCAGCTTCAACAAAGCTTTTCACGCTGGTTCGCACAATGTCGCCGTACAATCGATCATCGCCTCCTGCCGACGTGGCGTATCTTTGGCCGCGTTTAGCAATCTCGCGACGCTGCGTGTGGTCGTCCCAAAGTAAAGCAATCTGCTGCGCGAGTGCGGCCGCGTCTTCCGGCGGCACAATCACAGCTTCATTAGTGAGTACATCGCCGACCCCTGGACCCTCGCTAATCACTACGCACTTATTCATCGCCATCGCGACCAGGTAAGTAGCAATACCTGCCGGCCCAATATCATTCTTGTATCGCGGAATGACAATCAGGCGTGCCTTCGCGATGAAGTCCAGAAACACTTCATGACTGTACGAGTCGTCAATTACCAACTTTAGATTCGGCGGTAACTCGTCCTGCCAAACATCAGTTCCGTGGGCGGCCATCATGTCTGCGGGTTGCTGATGAAGTATGCCGGGACATTCAACGCCCTTCATGGCGGCCACGAACGTCTTGATGTCACGCATGGTGCGACCCGCGCACATCACGTACTCACCATCGCCTGGCGGTTCGATTGCGAGCCGGCGCTGAATCTCTCTCAATTGATTCACCTTGAAGGGAACGTAGATGGTTCGCTCCGGGCCAATGCCGTAAAGACGCTCGCACCCGCGCAGGTCCTTGAAGTACAAAATAAATCGGTGCACGCGCTTGAAGAGTATCTTCTGCAGAAAAGTCTTGATTCGCCCGCTTAGGGATCTCGGGGTACGGACAATTAGATCTACCGAAACGATCTTGAAGCGAAGTGGAAGAACCCATTTCAGAGCGCAAGCCAGCATGAGTTTGGTTGGATCAGTGTGCACGATGACGAGGTCGGAACGGATACAGTTGGCGAGGAACTGCTTCGCGTCATCGTCTTCGGTGACATAGGAAAAGGTGAGTGGTGTGTCAGGACAATGAGACTGATTCAACGCGCCCAGATTTGTGAGAATGCGAATGCCGGCCTGCCGGCGCAAAGCTTTCCCCGGCGTACCATCAGCCGGAGGTGTGTACTTTGGACTTGAGCTTTGCTTCAACATCAGGTGAACCGTAGTTGCGAGGTTTTGCGGCGGGGCTCGTTTGGCGAGCGGCGAAAATGCCACGAAGATTATACCGCGGGAAGCGCTTTAATCGAAAATTGTTTGCCGTCGAACAGCAAGCCTGGCGGCCCTAAGCTCAATTGTGCCAACGGTAATAACCCTTCCTGGAATCAAGCGTCAATCACAACTTTTTAACTCTAAAGAACTGCAACGATTCGACTCTTGTCCGGCCAGACCAGCTCAAACCACGGGAGGTGGACGTGATAGGTTTTAAATCCCCAGCAAGGCGCAGACGTCTGGATCTTGTGCTTTTACCAATGGCGGTCTTCATCGGCGCGGCTCTGTTCGCCGCTCCTGCACAGGCCGAGACGATTACGCTCACCGGTGGTCAAGTCATACTCAATCTCAGCCCCAGAGGGATAATGTCCACTAACCTGACCGGGCCGAATTTCCAGCTCAGTGCGACTGGCGACCTTGCTTTTGGTCAAACTCTGAACGAGTTCAGAATCTGTAGCACAGCCGGTTGCGGCGGTCTTGACACGCTTGCCATGGCCACCTTCAATGGCCTTGGCCCCACCGGATTAGTTACGGGAGGCGGCAGTTTCGACGAATCGACCATCACTGGATCAATTACGCTGCACAACAGCGATGATACGCGTCTCGACACACCACCCTTTCCGTTTACGATCGATTTTGTCGGTGTAGGTACGCTTGAGAGGACGGAAACAAGGGTGACATTCACAGTTAACTCGCCCGTTCCGGAGCCCGGAACAATGCTGCTACTCGGATCAGGTCTCACGGCTGTGGTGGCGGCTGTCAGGCGCCGGCGCAACACGCGGCCACCCGCGAACTAGTAGCTCAAACGGTAATAAATCATCTTCACGTACTCGGCAGCCACTAATCGCCATCCCGATTTGTGCCACCACCAGGACGCGGGCGGGGGCGTCTGCCAGCCCGGCGCCGGACTCTCCATTCCAATTTGAATTGGCTTGTCTTTACAGGCTCGTTGAATTGACCAGCGAGCCCGGCGCGAATGATACGCAGAGGTCACGATCAATATGCGATTGAGTTTCTCAGCGGCGGCGTAGTCACACAAACGCACGCTCTCCTGATAAGTTCCGGCGCCAATGTCGGAAACGATGCGAAGGTCTTTCGCGGGAACCCCGTGTTGCTGCAAACGACGAGAGGCCAACTCATGGAAGTACAAGTTGCGGTCATCGCTCGCTGACCATCCGCTTAACAATCCTTCGTTGCTTATGAGAACAAGCGGCGCGCGCCGTTCGTGGTAAAGCCTGGCCGCCCAGTCATTGCGTTCAAGGTAGGTGCCTGGGCCACTGAGCACGACGATCGCATCGGCCGACGCGACGTGTTGTTGGACGTGCAGAAATTTAGCGGCCGCCCACGCGACAAACGGCCAGGCGAGTGCGAGGCAGAGCGTCGTGATGAGCACGCGCTTCAATAGGCGGCGACGATGCTTCATGTCAGTACCGGGAGCGGTCCGGGTCCCCGTGCGGCCATCCCGCGTGGGGTGGTGGATGCGACCGGATCAGGTTGCAACATCGGTTCAGAGGAGAGCTACCACCCGGTCGCTACCGCTCCCGGTACTGACACCGAGCTCGACAGGCTCTTTGACAGAAACTTCTCGTAAAGCTCTGCGGTTCGCTGAAGCTGAACCTCGGATGAAAACTTCTGCTGTACGATTCCGCGGCCACGCTCGCCCATCGCTTTCCCCTTTTGCGAATTTTGCAGCAACTCAGTAATGCGCGTTGCCATCGTTTCATGATCGCCGGAGGCGACAAGGTAACCACTTTCACCTTCGACGATTGCCTCGCGCGCGCCTCCTACATCTGTGGCGACGACCGGGCGAGCCGCACCCATGTATTCAAGAATCGCGTTCGAGAATCCTTCGGCCTTTGAACTCAGCACGCATACGTCGGATGCAAACAATAGCTCAGCGACACGATTACATCTGCCGATGAAGAAAACATCACGCTCGATTCGCAGGTCTCGCGCGAGTGCGCGCAGGTCTTCAAGCATCTCGCCCTCGCCGGCCACAACAAAAGCGGCATCCGAAACTTTTGCGCGCACGGAAGCTGCTGCGCGCAGGAACATCGGATAGTCCTTTACCGGATTGTGCAGGTTCGCGACCATCGTGACGAACCTTCGCTCGCGCGGTAAATCGAAAAGTTCCAGGGCGGTGTTGCGAGTTAAATCCGCCGGCGGCATCACGCGCGCAAAATCGAGCCCGTTGTAAACCACGGCGATGTTCCGCGCCGGCACGCCCTGTTCAACCAAAAAATTCTTTACCGCTTCAGAGTTTGCGTGAACCACACTGGCGAAACGGAACGCGGAGCGCTCGACGAGATTCTGTGCGGACGTCCGTCCATCAGTTTGGGTCTCGCCTCGAAATCCGATGCGCGCCGGCACTCCAGCCAACTTCGCCCCGATGACGCCGAAAATATTTGTGTAGAAGCCGTCGGTGTGAACAACGTCAATCTTGCGCTCGCGCAGGAACGTCCGAAACTTACGAAGCTGTCTCGCCATGTTCCCGTCATAAAAACTGTTGAGCGGGAACTCCGCGATCTCTTCGTCAACCAACTTTTCTGCTTCGGCAAGCAAGGGCCCGGTGCGGCTCAAACACGCAAGGTGCACGTGATAACGTCCGCTATCGGTTAGCAAACGCGCGAGCAGCACCAACTGTCCTTCTGCGCCGCCGGTCTCAAAGCTGTTGAGCAGCAGCAGGACATTGGTTTTTGAAGCGGTCTGGGAAGCAAAAACGGCCATCGTCATTCGATCACATCAGTCATTGCCTTTGTAGAATCGCAACAAATCGTTGGTCGCTGTCGCCATCGGCATAATTGCCAATTGCAGCACTGCGAAAATCCGCGAGCTTCCTGAGTCCGTTCAAGTGCTCTTCAAAGTCACTCGCGGTTTCATCCTCATGTCCCTCATAAATCATGAATGACCAGGGAATTCGTCCCAGCGCCTTTAGCCAACCAAGATGGCCGCGAACGGCTAAGTAAGAAATGACGCAGCCATCCAGCAGGTCGCGCGCGAATTCGGGGACCTGCGTCAGGTCGGTTTCCTGATTGATGTCGCCGCCAGTCGTGGAAAAGCGCGTGCAGCCAAGCGCGCGCAAAAGTTTTTCGGTGTGCGGTACAACATAGTCGCGATCCCAACCATGACACCAGCGTGCCCCCAACTTTAGATACTGGCCCATCATGCCGCCGATGTTGCAACCAACATCCAGCACCATTCGCTTCTCAAGACTCAACCCGGCTTTCTTCATGAGCTCGTTCAGCACCACCATCCGGTCATCTATTTTTCGGCGGCTGGGCAGGTGAACTCCCGGGATTGACTGATAAAGGTAAGTGCCACCGCGCAGGACGTTGCGGTCTCCAAAATGAGATTTTTCGGTGGCTTCACGGGCGATTTGCTCAAGGTAATTTTCATAGTTGACGAGCAAAAAGTTTTGGAAATCAACGTAATGGAATTTTCCGTCACCAGACATGACGGCGTTACCATTACAAGTGGGACACTCAAAGTCTTCATCCGCGAAACCGTCAGGCAGGTTCACGCGCAAGACACCTTCGCGCTCAAGCTCTTCAATTCGCTGCCGGCCTGCTTCGCATTCTTCCATTGATGGAACGCGCTCGCCGGCATGCGCAACGATGAAGGCGGTCATCACACACTCCGACGCCTTCAGCTCAATCAAATCGTAAAGGCGCGCGCCGACACCCATCTCAAAAAGGAGGTTTGCCACCAGGGTCAAACGTCGATGGTCGTAAACCACGTTCTTTTGCATCACGCTCTCGCCAATTCCGGCGCCAAAGCCGGCGCGAAGATAGTGGCTTTCGTCCACGCCACCGGGATGCTTAATCAGCTTGATGCCGGCGTCGGCCGGATAGTTTTCAAGAAGTTCCGCGAAGACACTCTGGCGGGCCACCTGCGGCGGGATGTAGATCGCGTGACCTCCCTCAAAGTAACGTTCGTGGGTTGACTTGAGGTTATCGATCACCGACGCCAGATTCTTCACATTCTCTGGCAGGCTGAACCTCTGGGGTGCTTGAATGGGCAGGACGTTCTCCCAGCTACTGCCGTTTTCTGGTTTTCTCAACAACTGCCGCAGACCGACACGTCGCGCCAATCGATATTCGATCAAAACTCGATCAACTAAGCCGGTCGCGCGCCGATAAGCGTCGGGTGAAGTTACGGACAAGCGACCCTTGATTGAACGCGAAGCCGCCTCAGCGATGAACTTGTCTCCGATGTCCTGGAAGACCTCCCTGCCCTCGGCCGTGAGCGAAAGATGGCCGCGGTTGTTTTCCAACCAACCGGCTTTCGCCGCGGCGATCGTGCCAGTCCATAGAGCCTCTTCGAACGCGCTGCGATTCGCCTGCACATGGTGTGGACCGCGTTCCGCCGCTGTCAGGGGAACTGATTCTTCCAGTTGAGCGACGATTCCTTCCATCGCCAGACCAGCGGGATGCTCGTAAAGGAGCTGGAACATCTTTGTAGCTAATTCGGTTCTGCGTTGTCGGTTTATCTTCATGGGAAACCTGCCAATGAGTAGGGTTAAAGTCCGCCTCGTGTCGGAAGTGCGGATGAGATACCAGTGAGCCAACCTTCGAACTCAACGGGGGAGAGCCTGGAAACGTCGAGGAGCCGCGGCAGCAGCAGGGGATGGGAATCGCGTGAAGCCAAACCCGTTTCGCACGTCGTCGCAGAGACGATGCCGGCTTCTTTTAACCAGGGGAGAAACACCGGGTCGTAGTCTCCGCTCGGATAGCAAAAGTGCTCTGCCGTTTTCCCGGTTAACTGGTGCAGACGTTTCCGGTTGTCTTCGATCTCACGGAGAAAAAGTTCGCGATTTCGCGGTGTGCGGTGGCGGTGCGTGTGGAGCTGAACATCTACACCTTGACCAGACAATTCGGAAACCTCGTCGGGACTCAGGATATGTAATTTCCGTTGCCCCAGCAGCGCGTCATAATCGATCTTAAATTGTTCGGCAATTGATCGAGCCAGCGAGTCTTTTTCGTCCGCCGAAAGACCTTTGCTGCGCGCAAAGGCGCGAATCTCACCGGTGACCTCGTCGCGTGCGGGTTTATCAGAGAGCGTGGATTCCGAACGAATGCCGGTAATCCCACTTAGATCTAAGACCTGTTCTCGACCTTTCCAGAGCAGGTAGGAAATCATCAAATCGAAAATTGGTTTTTGGTAATCGGAGTAGAACGTCGTCAAATAGAGCGTCACCGGAAAGCCAAATTCGTTGAGTACCGGAAATGCGCGGTGGTAAAAATCAGTCGTCCCATCGTCGAAAGTTAGCGCCACAGCCCGCGGCGGCAGATCGTTCGCGTAAAGGCGTTGGATTGCCTCATCAAGCGGCAACACCGCGCAACCGGATGTCTTCAGCAACTGTAAGCGTTGGCGAAATACATCCTGCGCAATGAAGTGCCCGTCATCCCATACATGCTCGTCGGAAATCGCGATTCCGTGATAACCGAGAATCAGCAGCCGCTGACGCCGCCACTTCGATCGGTCAACGATCGTGAACACGCCGGAACGCTTCAGCGAACGCAGCACCGCTTGCTTCCCTTGTTTCAGCATCGCTGGTACTCCTTGGCGATCACGAAAGCAGGTGCCTGCGGTGTGCCGTCGGGTCGTTCTGAGCGAACCGTGAATCCGCGCCGGGAGAGCTCACGTTGCAACAGCCAACGCGTTTGAAAAGTCTCTTTGCCAAACAGTCGCGTGTCGGTCTGTTTTCCGGTCGCGTGGTAAACACTACCGACCGTCAGGACACGACCGGCATGCACCAGTGATAGAAACCGCCGCGCGGTCAGGTTCTGCCAGAATTCGCGCAAGTAGTATCGCAGGTGATGAATCCGCAACAGGAAAACACCACCGGGTCGCAGCACGCGCGCCACTTCGTCCAAAACGCGCGAGTTGTCCATATAGGGCAAGGCCAGACCGCAGTTCACGATATCGAAGCTGGACGTGGGAAACGGTAGCCGTTCCGCGCTGCCATGAATAAAGGTGACCCGAGCGGACGGAACATGCTCCGCATAAAACTCGCGCCCGACTTCGCAGGCTCTTGGCTCAGCGTCGAGTCCCACCCCAAAGGCCTGGCGAAACTTGAGGAACGGGTAAAGCATCTGTCCCATCCCACAGCCGACATCCAGGACGCGATCTATTTTGACGTCAGCGATCGCTTCCAGGAGAGGATCAAAACGTTGCGGGTCGGTCACAGCTTCGAGCAAGCGTTCACTCGCGCATCTGAGATACGCCTCGTACTCTGCTGCTTCGATCTGTTTCTGTGCGGAACGAATTGAATTCATGGGATCTAAATGAGACTTACTTGGTGATTGTCTGAGCGCGAAGACTGCTCTTGCCTTTTAGTAACAGGAGCAGCGTTTCTTTAAGGCTTTGAATTGCCAACCTACCTGCCGGCATGACCACCAGCACGGTGGCCGACGTCGCGAGAGTAATCAGTGACGCAAGAAACAGCCGGGCGATGAGAGATCCGAATACTTCAATCCATGGCCGCGCTATCACGAGGACAACGAGCGAACCGGCGGCCGCGAGCAAGCTGGGTGCGACCGTTCGATAAACGTCGCTCATACTGACCGGGCCCCTACGCCCGACATACCAAAACATCAACGGCGTTGTGAGGCACAGGTCGGTGATCGCATAGGAGGCAGCAACTCCGGTGGCGCCCCACCGCAATCCAACCAGTATCGAGACCACCGAGATGCTCGAGCCGATGACTCCCCATTTGAACATCTCGCGCGATCGGCCCTGAGTCATGAAAAGCCAAAGGCCGGTGCGGCTAATCGGTTGAAAAATCGCGGCAATGCCGAGGAACATGAAGACACGCGACGCGTCGTTCCATTGTTGACCCAGCAGCAGCAATATCAACCAATCTGAAGTCGCGATTCCGCAGACCACGGCGGGCATCGTCAGCATCGCGATTTTCTCAACGATTTTCAGATAGGCGGCGCGATAGCGTTCCGGAAAATCAGCCAGGCGGCTCAGCGTGGGAACGGCAACCGTCCAAAGCGGCGTAGTCACCTGGCCGATTGGCGTGAGCAGCATCTGATAAGCCTTCGAGTAAATACCTAGCTGGTGTGCTCCCCAAACCTTTCCGATTAACGCATTGTCCAGGTTCTGGGCAAAGAAAGTCGTGAGGTTGTAGCCGGTGAGATTTCCTCCATAGCTAATCATCGACCGTACGCCGGTATTGCGACTCGGCAACCGCGGCCGCCAACTGCAGGCTACCCATGATCCGACCATCGTTACCGAAGCAAACATGAGTTGATTGAGCACGAGAGCCCAGTAGCCGGCGCCCTTCCAGGCAGCGATGATGGTTACGGCTAAGCCAATCGCGAGCGCGGCAACGTCGATCACCGCCAGCGCGACAAACCGCATCTGCCGTTGCAGAAGCGCGAGATGTTGAATCGATAGGCCCGTCAGAAACACGACCAGCGCATAACCGGCAGCGATGCCGATCAGGTTGGGCTGCTTATAGAACTTTGCGAGCAGAGGTGAGCAGGCGACAACCACTAATGCGATCGCCGAGCTGAGTCCTACATTCACCCAAAAGAGATTGCTGACCTGGACATGCGTCAGTTCTCGCCACTTCACGGTCGCGTTCGGCAGACCGAGGTACTGAAACATTGTGAGAAAGTTGACCAGGACCATCACCATTCCCACAAACCCATAGTCCTGTGGCATGAGCAAGCGGGCCACGACAATCGTTACGGCCGTGCTGAGCGCAAACTTCAACAGCTGAACAGTCAGAGTTAACGCCCCGCCGCGAATCGTGCGCGCCCCGAGATCCTCGTTCAGGTGATCCGTGCGGAAGTGTCTATTCTCGTCGACCGCTACGGATTCGATTTTTGCCGGTTCAGTGGACATCAGAAGGCTACTCACGGATGGGTTCCCAACGCGCGTATCGCTCGCCGCGCACAAGCTTGTAGAGAGCGAGGACTGAAGCAACGTTCGCGAGCACAAAATACTGCGGCAGCGCGAGCAGTCGACTGCGAATGCCCACGCGCTCAAGTGCGGCCGACAGCGCGGCGCAACCATAGCCGATGACTTGAATCGCGAAAGCGAGCCGGTAAAACAGCGAGGTCGTTACCAGCGACGCTGAGGTGGCGAACGTCAACACGAGGAAGAACGGCACCAAATAGCGCATCACTTTGTGCGAGAAGAGCTGCACGGCAAAAAAGCCGCTGCGAAAAGGATTCAGCATCGCGCGGTGACGCCACAGATCGTTGAATGTTTGCGTGATGACGCGCACACGCATGCTCAGCTCGTTGCTAACACGCCGGTTGGTCTCTTCAGTGCAGACGGCGCCGGGCTCAAAGACCGTGCGCAAACCTTGCTGCACCATCTTCGTGGCGATAATAAAATCGCCGTGAGCTTCGGGATAAAGCGGCAGGTACGCTGAACGGCGCACCGCATACATGCAGCCAGACGCGCCTATCAAAGAGCACGCCCGGCTCTCGTGTTTTTTCACGAAAGTTTCGTAATTCCAGTAGGTGACTGCGCCCCGCCCCACACTAGATCCGCTCGGGTCGACGTAAACCAGCCGTCCGGCGACACAGCCAACGCTCGGATCGGCAAAGTTCGGCATCATCGCGCGCAACACATCTGGTTGGTACATCGTAGTCGCGTCAGAGAAGAGGAGGATCTCTCCGCGAGCACGCTCGACCGCGGCGTTCTGCGCCGTCGTTTTGCCCAGGCGTTGCGGCTGCCGATAAAGCTTCACCCCGCGCGACTCGAAGCCACGCACAATCTCATCCGTTCGATCGGACGAGCAATCTGACGCGACAATAATTTCCAGAAGCTCCTTTGGATAATCGAGCGCCAGTGTGTTTTCGAGCTTACCGGCGATATCGCGTTCTTCGTTGTAGGCCGTGATGATTACACTTACCGCGGGTTGATACGGGCCCCGCTTGAGCCGGCGAGGCCGCAGCACGCTAACCAACGTTACCAGCACCGGATACGCGGCATACGTGTAAATGAGCGCGGCCGCGCCAAACCAGAACGCTACTTCGATAATCAGTCCCAGACTCATGCAATCACTCCTGCGGTTGAATTAGTTACCACCGCCGCGCGCTCGCGTTTCTTTCGTATTTTTCGAGATTCCACTACGACAGGCTTGCCGGTTTGCGCTTCATAGATTCGTCGCAGGCAAACTGCATAACCGACCAGGTAGTAGACGTACCAGAGATAAGCTACCGACAAGAAAAAGCTGGACACCATGTAAGCAATCAGCGACGCCTGAAGACCGAGGGTCAGGTAGTAAAGACGTGAGTTGGCACGCTGATCAAAAGTTTCGCGAACTATCTGGCCGAGCTTGCGAAGCGGAGCGACGATGAACATCGTGTAGCAGGCCAGCGCCCCCAATCCCATCTCCGCGGCCACCTCGGTGTAGGCGTTGTGCGTGACGTAGCCTCTCAGGGACACCTGATCCATGTAGTTGCCCATTCCAATGCCGAAGAATGGGTGCCGCAACGCGGTATAGATGGATCTGAACAGTTCGGCGCGGCGAAGATCTGACGACTGCACCGGATCGAGGGAGGGAACGAAGATCGAGAGTAAACGAATGCCGTAATTGCCGGGCACCAGAAACGAGACGCCAACGCTCACCACCAGGATGCCGGCGATTATTGCCAGGCGGTTACGCTGCCGCAGCCTTATCGTAAAGAAAATCAACACGACGATCAGTCCCAGGAACGCGCCTCGCGAATAAGACAGCACGATCGACGCCAGCATCACGGCTGAGAGCGATGCGAAAACGATTTTTCCGGCCTTGCTCCGGGAACCAAAGAAGAATGCCAGCGCAATCGGGAGTATCGTCACCACAAATAAGGCCATGTCGTTCGTGTTACCAAAGATTCCGACACCTCTGCCGCTTACCCGATAGCCTTCGACCATCGCGAGTCCGCGGCGATATTCATCGATGGCCCCCAGGCTCAAAAGAAACGCCGTGCCGATAGCCAGAAACAACAACCCTTTCAGACGCGTTTCCGTCTTTACGACATTGACCAGCACGACAAACATAACGACGCACCGGATGAACGTGCCGGAGAACGTCAGCCACGCATCCTGAGGACTCATCGCCAAAGGGATGTTCACGACTGCCAGCATCGTGAAAAGCACGATGAGCTTTACTTCGGTTAGCGGCGCGCTGAGATTGCCTTCGAGGGCCAGCTGGGTGGGAAGAAAAAAGACGAGGGTGACGATGCCGACGACTAACGCCATCGATGCCGTAACCGGCGAGTCATAGAGTTCGCTGGGCCGTACATAGAGGACGAGCGTGAAGGCAAACAGCGCTGCGTAAGAAAACTTGTGACCGTTGGAAAGCGCCGGTACGCCAAATTTCACCGCGCGCAGAGTCGAACGTTCCGATCTCGCTTCAGCCGGCTGGTTGTTTTCTATGGCTGTGGGTCTCGCTGAAGACGCTTCGCGGCGCGCACGCGAAGGCGTGATCGACGAATAACCCGCATTTGCTCGTACGCCCGGCATTTGGAAATCAGTCCTTGTAAACTAAAGAAGCGCAGTATCCTGCGCTTCTCGATAACCTGGTTGTGCTCAAATTCGGCGCAGTTAAGCTACAGCTTCCTCGCCGTCAACCACCATCACGCGCACACGCTCACGCAGGGCCAATTCAAACATGCGCGCTTCTTCAACCTCCGAGAATGACAGCGCCCGCAGCTCCTGCTCGATGCGCCTCCGATAATCGGAGACCAAAGAATCAGAAACGCCTAATGTGGCGGCCACTTCCAATTGCGTCGCGTGATCGGCACTCAAGTAACAGTGCCAGAGCACGCCAATCATGCGGTTGTACTGCTTCATTTTTCCGCGCACGTTCGAGCGGAGGGCGGTCAAAAACTTGTCCACTGAGCCGGCCGCTTCACGTTGCGATTCATGTCTTAAAAGGCTCTCTTCAGGGTTCTCGCGCAGGTCGGCCGGGTCATAATGCGGGCCGTCGTCGCCTTCGTCGCCGCCCAATGGAACCAGATAAATGTCCATCACCGGCAGTCGCGACATCACCAGACTGCGCAGACTTCTGACGTCAGCCGGCGAGTCAATCGCTTCCAGCACGGAAATGATCAGGTCTTCGAGATCTGAATTGCTGATGACGATTTGCGCGTCGCCTGTGCAGCCCACCATGCGTGTATCACGCTGGCGGACCGGAATCATGTGAACGCGTTGTTCCATCTCGTGCGTGTTGCGGCCGCCTTTACCGTTGGGCCACTCGCTCAAGCCGTAAACGCGATCCGCGAGCCGGCGATGCGCTTCTTCGCCCGTTCCACTGCTGTCAAAGCGGCGGAAGTTCGCACTCGACTGAATCAAAGTCGAAATGCGTCGGGCCAACCGGTAGCTTTCGGGATGACGCTTGCGCAGCTCAGCCGTCAGCAAGTTGGTTAATTCGATCTGGCCGATCTCGCATTCGATCTCGGCGTCCGTCATGCTGGTGTCCAGATAATGTTGAAAGCGAGATTTGGTCAGCAGTTGAACAAACAGTTCCTGGGTGAGATCGGTGTGTGCACTGGTGGCACCTTCTTCGATCAGCAATCCGGCGCTGCGGGATGCGCGCACCAGCGGATGATTGCTGACGATGCGATGCAGCTCAGCCCACAGGCGATTCACATCCGAACTGCGGAGGCTTTCAACCCAATGGCCGGCTCTGGCGCTACGTTCTGCGGCACGGCGGGCGCGGGCAGAATCTGGGGCGACATTAACGGCCGTTTCTGGCGTGGTCTTTTGACTTATTGATTTCACGGTGCTGGTGGTATCCCGGCGGATACGGAGGGTGGCAAGACGAATGACTCTCGTCAGTTTTGGCTGGAGCCTTCTGCTGTCGCGTGAGAAGGGCACGGGGACACGCTTCGGAGAGACAGCGTAAAGGCTCAAGCGATTAAGTTTTTGTATTCAGTCCCGGAAAGAAGGTGCTTGTCCGACTTCTCTGTTGTCGGTCAGCGCGGGAAGCTGGTCGATCGGCACTTCCGAAGCGGGGTGGCGATCAGGAAACCGGCAGCCAACTCGCTGCGCGGTATGGCCAAAAGCATCCTAACAAATCGGTCGGCGATTGAGCAACATGTTTTTACACTCGGCTGAATTCCCGTATTTGCTGAGGAAATTGCCTTGAAACGGCATCGAGAGCACCGACGGCCAGCCTCAACCTCAAAAAAATTTTGGAAAACGGGCTCCTTTTGATCTCGCCCTCAGCAGCAGCACCCTGAAATCACGGCAAAGCTTATTGGGGAGGGTTGATTGGAACTGTAAATCGATAATTCTCGATCTGCTCGCCAAAAGCGATTTCAATCGGCTTTGAACCGAAACCGGAGCGGAGATTAACCTGACCATTGACTATCGGATAGAAGACTAATCGATACGTGCCCGGCGGTATTTGCCAGAGAGTGAACTTGCCGTCCTGCGAGGTAAAGCCCGGCAGTCCGCCGCGCCGACTTGCGGCCTCGGCTTCAATTGGATCGGAGGGTTTGATCGTGATGAAACCCGCGACATTCTTGCCGGCCAGGTCGACTATCGTTCCCGACACGCGCCCGTCGGGACGCGCAAAAACATCGAGCGAACAGCCGCGCGACTCTTCGGTATTTCCAACGTGAACGACGAATGGCTTGCCCGTGTTGTGCTGCCAGGTGCTCAGCCCCTGCGGAAGATCAATTTCGAGGCGATAAGTATCCGCGGGCAGCCAGTCAAACGCATAGACACCCTCCGTATCAGAAGTGGTCGAGTGATCCGGGCCTGCGCTTCCAATAGCACGCACGCGGACACGCGCTAATCCTTTTGATTCGACAAGTTCTTCGTACCCCACGCCTTTCGCGGCGGTACCGATCATTCCAAACAATGTCGGTTGATCGGAACTTTTACGTTTCGCGCGAAGCTGTCGAATCAAAGCAGCAGCCATCCCCACAGGCCGGGTTTGAGTACAGATACTAGTGGTCAGTTGGTCCTGGTAAGTTGAAGCGTAAACCAGATAAGTCTGCCCGACGATGAACGGATATCCACAGTCCCCGCCACCGGCACCCGTGAAAATAACAGTCTCTTTGTCGGAGTTAATCGCACCGCGAAGAGTTTCAGTCACTGAAAAATGAACCGCGACACGCGTCGGGAAACTTTGAGCGCCGTCGGCGTCCCGGATCGGTTCCTTTGTAGTGACCTTTCCAAGAAACACTAACTCGCCCTTCTTCCAGTCGATACTGCATGTGTTCGGTGAGAACATGCACGAGCACGCAATGGCCAACGCAGGCGTGAGCATTATTAGACACGCTGCGATGAGAATGCCCCTCCAGAATTCAATTCGCCTGACCATTTCCAGTATGTTACTCCAACCGCAACAAAAGTTGTCCGAACATGTGCCCTCACGTGTTTCGCCCTAGTTTGAACGCTTATTCGCTGGAATTCTTTATTTTCCGCTTGTTAACGCCGTCCCGCCTTGCCGCGTCTTCAGAGTGGTATGACGCAATTTCTAAAAATAATGAAACACCTGGCAGGCCGTCGTCGTGATACCCATTGTATTTGATACAACGCCGATGTATCGGGGTTATAGAAATTAGCCAGCGGTTTCACGCCTGAGGGCGCATTAAATCACCGCAGTTCAAACCAAGGGGTCAGTCATGTTGAAAGTCTATTCAAGAAATTTAGGCGATGTAGCGGTCTTGTCACTAAAGGGCCGTTTAATAAGTGGAGAAACCGGAAGTCTGCGCGACGCCGTCTGCTCCCAGTCAAAAGTGAGTTCGATCGTTTTGGATCTAGCACGCGTCACGGCAATTGATGCGCGTGGTCTCGGCGTCATGCTCGAGCTGCAACGGCAGACTGCCGTGGAAGGCATTCGCTTCAAGCTGATGAACGTCAACAGATTCACGAGCCGCGTGCTCGAAGTCACGCACCTCGATTCCGTCTTCGAAATTATTCCCAAAACCGAATCCGCAATTTCGCCACGCATTGCGCCTGCGCAAACGCGAATCGCCGCCTGTGCTTAGTTTCAGAACCGCCTTTCCTCCTCTCCCCTTGGGAGAGGCTGGGTGAGGGTGCGAAGCAGGCGGGCGGGCACTTCAACCTCTGATAGCGCACAAAAAAATCGCCCAGGGTCGCGGAAAGCCACCCTGGGCTAATTGCACTGTGAAGTTGGTTAGGGCTTGCCCTTACCTTTTCCGCCGCCGCCACCTTTCGGCTGGCCGGGCGCTTTGTTCTGCTGCTTCGCTTCGCCGCGGCCCGGCTGGTTCTGTTTGACCTGCGGTTGGGGATTCATCCTGACTGGTGGACCCTTAAATTCGGGACGGCCCACAGATTTACCCTTCACCGGATTTCCGATCCGTGCTCCTTCGGCTCGTGGCGAGCTGGGCTGCTCAACCTTCGGTTGTGCGCGTTGCTGCTGCTGCACCTGGCGCACTTGCTGCCGCTGATCGCTTCGCTGCTGCCGTTCCAGCTGACGCACTTCGCGACGCGCTTCCTTGTTCCCACTCTTTGCTTCACGCGCCAGCGCATCTATCTGTTGCTGACGGCCGGGATCCACCTGCGGTGCTCCGGCGTTCCGCTCATCCCGGACCTTGAACTTCTGGTCCCTGGTTTTTTCCGCAATGCGTTCGAAACGCAGAGACTTCTCCAGGTCCTTTTTGAAACGAGGTCTCACTGGGTCATGCGCGATTACGACGGTTCTGTCGTTGAGTTTCTTCGCGATGCCCGGCGGCAGATCGGTCTTGCCGCGACCCCACGCTGAATTGATCACGGCGTTGCGGAGCGGCGTCATCAGCAGCGGCTCAAGCGTCGGTTGTACGTTCGCCAGACTCGCTGCATTAACGTGCCTTACGGAACGCGGATCGATTGCCCGTCCGAACTGATCGACCGGCACGACCGTGATTGCATTCGGCGCAACCAGATTTACCAAATTCGCTGCGATGAGATCGCCGCCTGAAAGGTAATGCGGCTGCCAGTTCTCGTCGTAATACCGCGGCACATAAGCATCGCCCGGGCCCAAGGGGATCCAGCCAATCTCGTTGTTGCCGACCGGAACAAATGCGACTAGCGCCGGCGAGTACTGCGGCGTCGCGCTCGCTGCTTCAGGGACCCAGTACCAGCGATCGCCGGCGTAAGCCCAGCGTCCGTAGTGGTACGGCGTATAGCCCCACGGCTCATTCGAAACCCACGTCAGTCCGTGTGGGTAATCCCTGACCCAGTAACCATCCTGATAAGGTGTCCAACTCGCGTCGACGCGCGGACTCCACGCCTGCCCGTACCCGTCCACATCACGCCAATCGCCGTAGTAACTCAGATCGCTGATGCCCGGCGCGTCATACGTCACGTAGCGATAGCTGACATCGTTTTGATAAGGATCGTAGTAGTTGGGATCAGCGAGATACGCGTCATAGTTTTCATAACGCCCGTCATAAGTGTTTGGGTATTGATAGCCGTAATAGTCGTCAACCAAATAGCCGGCGTCATCCCGGTTCAGTCGCGACAGTGCGACTTCAGCCGCAGTAGTGCCGAGCAGCGTCAGCATTTCGCCTTTGCTGATCTGGCCGCTACCCGCGAGACCGACAACCTGGGCGAGGCCGCTCAGTACCGAAACCATCGTGTTCCCGTCGTTGACATCGACGTAGTAGAGACCCGGCTCGTTGAAATCAACTGCGCCATACGGCGTTCCTACTTCAAACAACTCGCCCGACGGCAGGTAAGCAACATCGAAAATTGCCCCGCCATCACGCAATGCTAACTGCGTGCGATCATCGCTCAGGGCCACCACATCGAGCGATGTGTTCGGATCCAGCCGCGCATGATTTCGTCCGTCAAATGCCACGCCAGCCCACGCGTTATCGCGCGTGTAAAGACGGTCGCCGACTGATATGGGTTCGTTCGGACCAGCCGTTCTCCATTCCGTATCGTTCGCATCGGCCATCGCGACCTGTCCCTCAACACGCTGCAGCCGGGCTGCATTCGGCAACACCGCCGCTTCTGCGTTGTTCGAATTTCTTTGATAGAGCCAGACGCCCGCGCCGGCAGCCACTGCGACCGCGAGGCCAATCACCGCCGCGTGCGGCCAAAGTTTGATATTTCTCATGAAACCATTACCTCCTGGATAACTCACTTGCCGTCTCCTGATTGGGACAGCGTTTCTCCGCGGAAGATTTTCTCTTTCTTCACACGTTCAGTTGATCCCTGTGTTTTGTGCGACGGGAAGAGTCTTGTTAGCAGAAGAATCGTCGCAATCACCGTTCCTTAATGGTTAACGAATCGTTATGTGAGACCGCGATTGTGGCTTTTGAGTTTTCCAGCGCCTCGCGAGTTGATGTTTACGAGGGTAGAGCGAATTTAATGCTTAGTTGAAGGTAAACGACTATTGATTAGTTACAGGATTGCAACGATACAGGTTCAGGCGAAATGCGTTCTGAAACGCTGAATCGAGGGAAGGCTGACCCATATCGTGACTGAGACGTTCGACAGCGGCACAAACCGAGGTTTAGTCCCACTTAGCAGCAGTTAGCGTTCAACTAAAGGATGGCAGGTAGATTTATTAGGATCGACGACTTGTTCTGCCTGGCGCTCGCGAACGAGATTGTCTGACCATCCAATTCACCATCTCTTCGAACAGCCCAGGGACAAAACGCTTGCTCCGAATCCATGAACTCTTCTCAGGCTCGGGTGCTTCCATCAGATTGTGCACGCCGCGCGGATATACCTTCACGACGAAACCATTTTTGCCCGAATCACCAGTGATGCTCGTCTCACGCTTGCCGGCGGCCGTCAGGATCGACTTGATAGCTTCCACACTCGCCGCTACACCTTTGGGCGTGTCGAGCTCACCATGAATCACGAGCAGCGGGCCGCGCAGGGATTTCAATGCCGGCGCAGGATCGTAGAAATAAGAGCGTCGCATATGAGCCCATTGTGGATGGTCCTGTTTGTCCGGGCCACGAATGTCGATACCCTGAACGCGATACCACGGCAGGTCTTTGACGGTGGTACGCATGCTCAGGTACTGCTCCCACTTTTCAAACGAACGAATGATCTCGTTCTTCAAACTTTGAAACGCTAAAGCCTTCTGCACATCTTCAGCGCTGAATCCAGCCTTCTGTAATTCATATTCGGTGTCGAACAATTCCGTGACTGCCGGCGTCAGTGCGCCGCCTGAAATGGCTACCGCAAACGCTGCATCAGGAAATCGCGAAGCCGCCAAAGGCGCGATCCAACCGCCCTGGCTCAGGCCCCAGAAACCGATTCGTTTAGGATCAATTTCAGAATTTGATTGGAGGAACTTTGCCCCGGCAACCGCGTCATCGGCAAGATCTTCAAAGCTCGCTTCGCCCCAGTTGCCTTTCGATTCACCTACGCCGCGCTTGTCGTAAATGAGCACCGCCATGCCGCGCGCCGCCAACTGATAGCCCAGGCCCCAGACAAATTCGCGCCGCGCTGCTCCGCCACCATGCGTGAAGACCACGCCCGCATGTTTTGAACGGCTCGCCTCAGGCAAGAGGAGCGTACCGGCCAGCGTCACATCGCCGTTTTGAAAACGAACCGACTGGTGACGATGAAATATTCGTTTTGCACGACGTACGCGTGAGCCACTTTGCGAGCTTAACCCAACAATGCG
Organism: Pyrinomonadaceae bacterium; assembly: GCA_036277115.1. Classification (NCBI taxonomy): domain Bacteria; kingdom Pseudomonadati; phylum Acidobacteriota; class Blastocatellia; order Blastocatellales; family Pyrinomonadaceae; species Pyrinomonadaceae bacterium. Next base: position 422,135 of record DASUNM010000027.1, on the reverse strand, counting down.
TTCGCCGTTCCTTTCGAATGTCAGAACCGTTGTCATCGGCGATGTAATAAACAAAGCCGGGCCTGCAAAGAAGTGCCGGCCGGTGCGCGGAAAAATTCCGCGGACCTCTCCAGTGGCTGAGTCAGTCATCGTGAGGAGGCTTGGCACGCCATACATCACATCGATTAGGACAAACTTACCGTCAGGAAAACGATAAGCGCCCTGGTAAGCCGCCAGCGCTTCAGGCGCAAGTTTCTGCACCCGCGTCACATGAAAAGTGCCGGTAGATCCCGGCGACGATGCTTCGCCCGTAATCTTGTCACCGTCGATCGTTCCCTTCAGCGTTGCCTTGATCTGCCCGAACTCGCAAATCACTTGATTTCCTTCAACCTTGATCGATGTCAGCGGCGTGCTGAAGTTTCCGAGTGGAAGCCCCAGCGTCCCTGTGTTGCCGCTCAGGCTCAACGTAATGAATTGTGTGCCCGATTCCTTGGCTTCGGTATTGCCGACCCATTCGCCGGAAACAGTTTGTTGGGTCTGTGCGCACACGTGCGACCCGCCTGCCAAAAAGACGAAGACAATCAACGCCCAAATTCTTTTTCTCATTGCTTCCCTCGGGACTGGTTCTTATTAAAGGCTGGCATTTGGAGTGCGCCGGCCCTGGAAACGCGGTCATCTTACCCGCAAGTTTGGAGTGCGACGGCGACGGCGCTTGGATATGGAAGCCCCTGCATCCCTGTAGGCGGGCCGCCGCATCCTGCTCACTCAGCACTGCAGCGCACGCGACGCGCGTTACTTCTCACAAGACTCTGATTCCATTGTCGCGAGCTCGGGAGTCTGTGGTGGCTCGTCCTTCACCGGAATGAGCATAAACAATCCCGAGGTGGATAGCTGGGGCTGGTCAGTGTGCAGCGGCGCGCCTGCGGTTGCCAAGCCGCCGCCGTTAACGGCGGTTAGGTAGTGGCCATCGAAGGTTTTGAAAGCGTAGAGCCCCTCTTCTTTCTGTGGTTCCAAAGAGAATGTTTCAAACTGCCCAATTTCGGTGGCATCAGTCGCGACCGGGCTACCCGCGGGCGCGGCCATTCCGCCCCCGTTTACCGCCGTCAGGTAGTAAGGCGCGCTGGTAAGGATGTTACAGAAACCCTCATCGTCAAAGGATATCTCAAACTTTTCCCAATCCTGAGGTATCACCGCATCAGTGTGGATCGGAAGAGCGTTCGCGTCTTCACCTATGCCGCCGCCGTTGACCGCGGTCACATAGTTTCCACTGTAGGTCCTGATTCCAACTTTCATCCGGTCATCTGCCATGAAGGGATCTCCTTGGTCGTTAAGAAATGAGATTGTTGAAGGCGCGCGAACAATACTGAGCCGGAATAATCCTGTCAACGTATTTGGAATGCCCGGCAGAGTCCGATTTGTCGGGACGGCGACGGCGCTTTGGATTGCCGTTGGACCGCGACGACGAAATAACGCTATTTCGCTTCTAGTATTAGACGGCGACGGCTCGCGTCGAAGATGACAATCTTGAAATGCCGAAGAACTTCATTGCTGATTTGACCAGCCGCGTGCGCATCGGCGCCATCGCCTTTGGTCGCCAGCGAAAAATGAACTTCGGGGTTCGGAATTACCGTTCGGCCCAGTCGAATACTCTTAGCGCGCCCAATACGAATCTTGCTGGTGCCGCCAATCCCGAGCATCCCCGCTTCCTTCGTCTCTTGTTTGGACTCAAGCAGCTTGTGCCGCTTCACGAATGGACTATTAAAGAAAATTCCGGTCGCGGCGCCACTATCAATGCCCAATAGAGTTTGCAAGGGCCGGAGACCCGGCAATGTCACGGTCGCGGGAATCGACGGATAATTGTCGATCAATCTGAGAGGCAGGATCTCGCCGCGTCCGCGATACCGATAGGTCCGCGGACTGTGAACGTCGAACGAACTGCCGGCGTAATTGATACTGACTACGAATTGCTCAAAAAAGTCATAACCGAGCATGCCGGCAATCGGCTCATCGGGAATCGGTGACGGAAAATCGAGCGCGAGGACACCGATCTCGGCAAGACGGAAATTCACGCCGGGCAGATCAAATCGCACATTCCGCGCGAAAGAAATGTCGTCTTCGCCTTCACCGACGCCAGTTACTTTCGTGTCGCCGTACGTTTTGAGATTCAGCTTCTTTGCTTGTTTGGAGGTGATGGCTGTCTGTTCGAACCCGCTGTCCAGCCCGAACAACAAAGGCGCGGAGTTGTTGACGCGCACCCGCAAAAACATGTGCCCTTTATCGCTGAAGACCAAGGGGATCGTTTCCGCGCTTGAGCCATTTACGAATCTTCGATCGCGCGCTTTTGCGACGGCAGCTCCGTTTGAGTTTCCAAAACTAAATGAGGCCGCGACGCACAGCGTAAGCAAAGCAGGTAACGTCAGACGTTTCATCAGACCTCCGGCCGGAGAATAAGGATAAGTACTCGACCTTCTGACAACATCCGTAAGGAAGTTGTTCCCTGGAAGCGCGGGCATCCTGCCCGCATTTGGAGTGCGCCGGCAGAGTCCCGTTTAGTCCGGGACGGCGACGGCGCTTGGATTCTTCTCCCTCTCCCTCTGGGTGAGGGCGGTGGTGAGGGTGCGAAGCTTCGCGGTGCTCTCGTGCCCCTGCGCTGCTTTTCCGTAGCTCAGCGCTTCAGCGCTGGGGTCGAGGTGTAGATTAATCTTAGAGCCCGCTTTAGCGGGCGAGTAGAGATTTTTTAGAGCACGGCCCAGGAGGGTCGGCATTGCAGCTTCAAAGCCTGACCCCTCAGCGCATTTATCGGTCGCGGCTCCGCCGCTCCAAACGATTTGTGTGCACCGGGTACCCAAGGCTCGCAGAGCCTCGCCTTGGGCTTAACTACCCGCGCTGCTTCGCAGCTCGTTCGTTGAAAGAACAACGGCTTTCAAAATCACGCTTCACGAACTACGATTAACGGCCATGAAACCGGCCGTATTGTTAATTAGCCTTCTGCTCTCGGCGACGTGCGTTGTGGCCCAACGCCCGGCGGCGCCCGATCCCGACGCGCTGGCGCGAAGCGTGACAATCTATCGTGACCGATACGGTGTGCCTCATGTCTTTGGCCGCACTGACGCGAGCACAGTCTTCGGATTCGCCTATGCTCAGGCCGAAGACAATTTTTTTCGCGTGGAAGAGAACTTTATTTACGCGACCGGCCGCGCAGCGGAAGTTAACGGTGAACGACGGCTCGCGCATTCCCGATTGAACCGGGCGTTGGAAATCCCGCGGCTCGCGCGTGCGGAATACTCACGGCTAGATCCGAAGATGCGCGCGCTGTGCGATGCTTTTGCCGCCGGCTTCAATTACTACATCGCCAAACATCCCGAAACGCCACCTCGACTCCTGAACCGGATCGAGCCGTGGTACACCCTCGCTTACATCCGCTACAACTATTATCAGAACGGCTTCTCACGCGACCCGGGTCTGGCGGGTGATTTGCAGACCGCGCAAATCGAGACGGTAACGGCTGACAACGTCGGTTCCAACGGGTGGGTCATCGCCCCTTCCCGCAGCAAGACGGGTCACGCGATGCTGTTCATTAATCCGCATCTGCCATTCTTCGGCTCGGGTCAGGTTTACGAAGGTCACGTGCACAGTGACGAGGGCTGGAACTTCACCGGCTACACGCGCCTGGGATTTCCTTTTCCGTATGTCGGACATAATGAGGATGTCGGCTGGGTCAGCACGGACAACGCCGCGGATCTGACCGACGTTTATGTCGAAACCTTCGATGATCCGGCGCGGCCTCTGGCCTATCGCTATGGCAATGGACATCGTTTGGCGACTGAGCGAGTTGAGAAGATTCGCGTGAAGACCGATGCGGGCTTTGAAGAGCGTTCCTTCAAGATGATCAAAACCCATCACGGCCCGGTGCTCGGCAAGCGCGACGGAAAGCTTTTGGCGATCCGCATGGCCCATTTTGAGAGTGATGGTTGGCTGCGTGAGTGGTACGACATGACTCGCGCGCGAACGCTGGCCCAGTTCAAACGCGCGCTGCGTCCGCAAAAGATGCTGTTTGGAAACGTGATGTACGCCGACAGCGCCGGTAACATCTTCTATCTCTATAACGGTGCAGTGCCACGTCGGGATCCGCGCTTTGATTGGAGCAAGCCTGTCGATGGCAGCGATCCGGCGACTGAGTGGCTAGGGCTTCACACCATGGACGAGCTGCCGCAGTTGACGAACCCGCGCACCGGCTGGATGCAAAACTGCAACACGACTCCTTTTCTGTTAACCAGCGATGGCAGTAATCCGAGAGCCGAGGATTTTCCTAAGTACATGGTTCAGGAAGGCGACAATCCGCGCGGCCGCATCTCGCGTCGCCTTCTTTCGACCAAGCCATCGTGGACTTTCGAAGAGTGGACACGCGCCGCCGTCGATACTCATGTGATCATGGCGGATGAGTTGTTGCCCGGATGGCTGGCGGAGTTAAAGCAGCACCTCGATCAAGCTCGGGGCAGTAGCCCGACCGTGAGGGAGGGCTCGGGCGACGCGCGCTTGCGTGAAGCCTACGCCATCCTCAACACCTGGGACCACCGCGCCACCATCGATTCAATCGCGATGACGATCTTCAATCGTTGGCGAGATCGGGTTAACCGGGCAACGCAGACGCCGGTGACCGCTCAAGTTCGTGTCGCCGCACTAAGCGAAGCTCTCGACACGCTGGAAAAGGACTTTGGCACCTGGAGAGTGAAATGGGGCGACCTCAATCGCCTGCAACGCTATGACGAAAGCAAGAACGAACCCTTCAGCGATGCGCGCCCCAGCCTTCCCGTGCCCGGCATCAGCGGTTCCGATGGTGGCGTGTTTACTTTCCAGTCTATTCCGATAAACCCACAGAAACGTTTCTACGGAGTCGCGGGCGCAAGCTATGTGAGCGTCGTCGAGTTTGGCCCGCGCGTACGAGCGTTGTCGGTTCACACTTTCGGCGCCAGCGGTAATCCGAAGAGTCCACACTACTTCGATCAAGCCGAGTTATACGCGCGCGGCGAGTTCAAACCGGCTTGGTTCACGTTGAGTGAAATCCGCGCCAACCTCGAATCCGCTTACCGTCCTGGTGAAGAACGAAAGTAATTTGGAGTGCGCGACTTGCGGGAGCGCCTGCATCCCTGATTAGTTCCTCTCCCTCTGGGAGAGGTGAGGTGAGGGTGCGAAGCTTAGCGGGTCGCGCGCATCCTGCGCGCATTTGGAGTGCGCCGGCTCGACGGCGCTTTGGATTGCGTCCGCGAAGCGGACTTTTGACAGTAGCCCAGCGCTTCAGCGCCGGGATCAGCGTCCCCCAACAAATTTCAGAGCCGGATTTAGCCGGCGACAGACCGCTTTGTGGTTGGCTCTCACCTTCTATTTAATAACTCGAAACCGAGTTCTGCCTGCTCGGCTTTATCCCCACTGCTGACCGCACCTACAATCACGAACATGAAAAAATCGGTCCTACTCCTTTTACTGCCTTCGCTGTCGCTCATCCTCAAACACCCAATCGCAAATCCATGGTGCGTATTGCCGGCGCGACTTTCGAAATGGGCACCGATGCGTCAAAGGTTCAGGAAATTGCCGCCGCCTTCAACATAACAAAGCATCCCGATCTTATTCAGGCGGAAACGCCGCGGCATCAGGTCACGATCAGTTCGTTCTATCTCGACAAACATGAAGTGACGAACCTGGATTTTCAGAGGTTCGTGCGCAGACATCCTGAATGGACCGCCGCGCGCATACCCAGACAATTTCACAACGGTAACTACCTGAAAGACTGGGTTGACACCAACTTTCCCAAAGGCAAATCGAATCATCCGGTAGTGAATGTCAGTTGGTACGCGGCCGTGGCGTACTGCCGGTCGCAGGACAAGCGCCTGCCGACTGAAGCCGAATGGGAATACGCCGCGCGTGGCGGTTTGCCGAACAAGAGCTTTCCGTGGGGCGACGAACCCGCAGACAAAACGCGCGCGAACTACGGCGGCAGCGGCTTTAAGACTACCACCGCCGTCGGGAGCTATCCGGCTAACGGTTACGGCCTGTTCGACATGGCCGGCAATGTCTGGGAATTCCTCGCTGATGAGTGGCGTCCTTATTCCGGCGGACCGCAGATGAATCCGCTCGGCGGTCAGGCGCTTTTGACAGGTGGCCAACGCAGCCTTGGTTTGGAGCAGGATCCCGAAGACGTAACCACGCGCCGAGTGATACGCGGCGGCAGCTTCGGCGGCGCTCCCTTGAATCTGCGAGTCACTTACCGCGACTCTCACCCACCCGACGGCGCTCGCGAGTTTGTCGGCTTCAGATGCGCAGCGTCTCTCTGATCGGTCTTGGCGCCGCCTGGGTACGCAGGCGTCCTCGCCTGCATTTGGAGCGCCGGCTCAACGGCGCTTTGAATTCTTCTTCTCCCTCTCCCCCTGGGAGAGGCGGGGTGAGGGTGCGAAGCTTAGCGGATCGCGCGCATCCTGCACTGCTTTTGGAGTGCGCCGGCTCGACGGCGCTTTGTATTCTTCTCCCTCTCCCGCTGGGAGAGGGCCGGGGTGAGGGTTTGCGTCAGCAAATGTGGAGTGCGCCGGCTCGCGGGGTCCCCGCGCGAGCATCTCGCGTGGGGTGCTCTAGACGGCGCTTTGGATTGCGTCCGCGAAGCGGACGTTTGAAAGTAGCCCAGCGCTTCAGCGCTGGGATCGCAGATTAGGATGAATTTCAAAGCCGGCTTTAGCCGGCGACAGAAAACCGCAACCTGAAATGCCTCAAGGTTAGGAAGGGCGGTTTACCCCCGATGTTCACTGGCTTCCTATTTCTGCTTCTGTTTCTTAACTCGAAACTTGAAACTCTGAACTCGAAACTGAGATTCCGCTCACTGTAAAATCCCTTAATGCCAAAATTTCCCGAATGGATCCAACCGATGGCTGCCACGCTCACCCAGGAGCGCTTCACCGGACCGGAATGGATCTTTGAACGAAAGTTCGATGGCATCCGCCTGCTCGCCTACAAGCGTGGTGCGAAGGTCGAGTTGTTCTCACGCAATCGTCTGCCCCAAAACATTCCCGCCCTGGCGCGCGCAATCGCCCAACTTCCGCATCGCGATTTAATCCTCGACGGCGAGATCGATTGGCACGCAGTAACGTATTCCCCTCCCCGCGAGCGGGGAGGGGGAAGGGGTGGGGTTGACGCACATGGCTCGTCGCCCCCCAACCCCCTCTCCGCGTGCGGAGAGGGCGAGAAAATCGCGTCCTCGCGTGCTGCTTATCACGTGTTCGACATCCTTTGGCTCGACGGCCGAGACACGATGAAGCTACCGCTCGAAGAACGCCAGACGCTGTTGAAGAAGCTGCCGCTTAAGCCGCCACTCCATCGAGTCACTGCTTTGAAGGATTCAGCTGACAACGATGAACAGCCTTGGGAACGTGCGCAGCGTGAAGGTTGGGAGGGTGTGATCGCCAAACGCCGCGGTTCGATTTACGAGTCACGCCGCTCGCCCAACTGGTTAAAGATGAAGGTCGAGCTGTCCCAGGAATTTGTCGTCGGCGGCTTCACCGATCCACAAGGAAAACGCGTCGGCCTCGGCGCTCTGTTGGTAGGTTATTACGAATACGCCTCGAAGTCAGAACCGCCTGCGTCAGTGGGCGGATCGGCCTCGATCTCCAATCCCTCTGGTTCCACTCCCTCTCCCCTTGGGAGAGGGCCGGGGAGAGGGAGCGCAGCTTTAGGTCGGGTGAGGGTGCGGAGCTTAGCGACCGGATCCAGCGACAACCTAACACCCAAGTCAGTACCACCTGCGGTAGCGGGTGGGTCTGCGTCCGCGGATGCGCCAGCCGACTTTGTCTTTGCGGGCAAGATCGGCACCGGCTTTAACACTGAACTGCTCCTCAATCTCCGCGCCCAACTCGACAAGCTTGAGATTCCGAAACCCCCGTTCACCAAAGCCGTCGGCCTACCGCGCCTCCGCGCTCACTGGGTCCGTCCAAAAATCGTCGTCCAAGTCGGCTTCATTCAGTGGACTAAATACAACAAACTCCGCCACCCAAGACTGCTCGGCATTCGCCACGACAAGTCATCTCGTGAAGTAGTGCGGGAGCATTCATAGAAGGTAAGAAAACGCACGAGGGAACTCATGTTGTGTTTTATGCCGAACTTGAGCGCGACGACGATTCTCATCACTTGACTGCTCTGCTAAAGTAGTCGCTTCAATGAAAGAAGCCTCTAAAATATTTATCCAGCACTTACACATTTGAAGAACTCGCCTAAAAAGAAGTTTCGTTTCATCGATCTATTCTGCGGCATCGGTGGTTTTCGAATCGCATTCCAGCGTGCCGGTGGCAAGTGCGTTTTCTCCTGCGACTGGGATAAGTTTTCGCAAAGAACTTACGAAGCAAACTTCGGCGAAAAACCCTTTAGCGATATCAGGGAAGTCGATATTGCCGGCATAAAGCCGTTCGACATACTTTGTGCAGGTTTCCCTTGCCAGCCTTTCAGTCTCGCGGGCGTTTCAAAGAAGAACAGTTTAGGTAGAAAACACGGTTTTGAAGATGAAAAGCAGGGGAACCTGTTTTCCTATATCGCGAAGATAATCGATCATCACCGTCCCGCGGCCTTTGTACTGGAGAACGTCAAGCATCTATACCGACATGACCAAGGGAAAACCTACGACGTTATTTACAACACGTTAACCAAAGAATTGGGCTATGACGTACACGCGGCAATCATCGATGCTCAGTCTGTCGTGCCACAACATCGTGAACGGATTTATTTGGTCGGTTTTCGCGAACCCAGGTCCTTCACATTTCCAATCTTTCCAGAGAATGGCCCCAAGTTGAGCACCGTTCTCGCGTCGCACGTTGACCGCAAGTACACACTTAGCGATCACCTTTGGAACTACTTGCAGGAGTATGCAAGAAAACATAAGGCTGCCGGCAACGGGTTTGGGTTCAGCGTATTCACCGCTGATGACGTAGCTCGAACTCTTAGTGCTCGCTATCACAAAGATGGTTCTGAGATTCTAATTTCCCAAGGGCCCGACAGGAACCCTAGAAGACTAACGCCACGCGAGTGCGCACGGCTGATGGGATTCCCCAAAAATTTCAGAATACCGGTTTCCGATACTCAAGCTTACAGGCAGTTCGGAAACTCCGTTGTGGTACCCGTTGTACAAAAGATCGCGAAGCGAGTCGTCACCACACTGCGCCTTGAGCCTTCAGCCGATCCTGAATTCGAACTTACGCCCTTTCAACCCCCGTCCCAAGCCCGCGCGCTCTCAATGATTCTGCCTCTAAGCTTTGCCAAGAACGTGGGAAATCGATCTTAGTTTTGTCCCGCCGACATTTACCCTTGTCCAATCGTCTCCGGTTAAGGACAATGTCCGCGTCGTGAATCTCTCATCCATTTTCAGTAGAGTCGCGCACAAACAACTGGTCACAGTCGACCTGCCGGATCGAGGCTCGAACCAGCATGAACTAAACGGCGACAATGACCTCCGCGAGTTCTTCGGCATTCGCGAATCCACGCGTGGGACTCTTACTTGGCATTACTTTTCCGATGACGAAGCTCCCGTAAGCGAGAGCGGGAACTTTACGTTCTACGACGCTCGAGAGAAGAGCGCATCAAGAACCGGTCGGAGTGAATGGCGCTTCTATTACGAGGGGAAGTTTCTGGAGCGTGCGAACGTCGGCGATTGGTTTTTACTGGTGAGAGCCTCGTCCGGGGATTTGTTCGGCCTTGTATTTCAAAAGAATTCGGGGTGGCTTCGTGCAGCCCGCGTGCTTTTCGGAATCGAAAGAGCATCTCTCTCTTTTGACGCCGTTCCCGAGGAACAACTCCATCAGCAGACGGTCGCTCTGCTTCAACGACAGATCATTGATGAGTTAGGCTTAGAGGTTTCGGTGCCCGCCGAGCCAAACGATCAGCAGTTAATGCTTGACCGCTACGGGCGCATATTCCCAATAACAAAGGAGATGTCAACCTTTGCTCGAACGCAAGTCGAAGTTGATCCGTTTAGTCCAGACGAAGCGCTCATCCGCTGGCTCGATCGAGAGGAACAGCTGTTTCGGGCTCTCGAAAACGTGATTGTTGGCGAACGTTTGGAAAAAGGCTTCGATAGCGTTGACGAATTCGTCGCGTATTCCCTGTCAGTACAGAACCGTCGCAAGTCACGAATGGGATTCGCTTTGCAGAATCATCTCGAAGAACTGTTCACGCGGCATCGGTTGAGATTTAAAGCACAATCGCGAACGGAGGGAAAAACAAAAGCCGACTTTATTTTCCCCGGTGAAAGGGAATACCACAACACCGCATTCGAAGCCGGTCTGCTCATAATGCTAGGGGTAAAGTCAACAAGCAAGGATCGATGGCGACAGGTTTTAGATGAGGCCGATCGCATTCCAGACAAGCACCTGTGCACACTCGAGCCCGCAATTTCTACGAACCAGACCGATGCGATGCGTAGACGGTGTCTAACTCTCGTAATCCCGGATAGACTTCTACTCACATACACGCGAGCTCAACGCAGGGAGATCATGAATGTTCAGACGTTTATCGATCTTGTATTAGCAAAACAAAGGCGAAACTCTCAAAAGTAGAGGAAGAGAGAACTCATGTTAGAAACCGACGTTCATAAAGTTCGTCCCGCGGGCCGTCATATTTTGACGATTGGACGCGACCTTATTCAAGACCGCTATGCTGCCATCGTAGAACTGGTTAAGAACTCCTACGACGCTGATTCGCCCGACGTGAACCTTGAATTCAAGACATCAACAGATCACCAAGTAACATCAATCTGTATTGAAGACCACGGGCATGGTATGTCGCGTGACACGGTTATCAATAAATGGATGGTTCCCTCTACAGACGACAAGCTTCTGCGCCAGAAGAGTCCGGGAGGGAGGATCATGCAAGGGCGGAAGGGTGTTGGCCGCTACGCGGCGTCGATTCTTGGCGCCGATCTACTACTTGAAACGGTGACTGCAGACCGGGCAAAGACGACGGTCTATATTCAGTGGGATCGTTTTGCTGACGCTCAGTATCTGGATGACGTTGATGTGCTCGTAGAAACAAAAACCTCAGAAGACTCTCCCGGCACACGCCTGACAATTAGCGGCGGTCAGGAGTTCGTAGCCGCTTGGGATAAATCAGAATTCGATAAGTTGCGCTTCGAGTTAAAGAAACTGATTTCACCAGTAAGTGTTCGACTCACAGAAAACGATGACATTGATAGGTTTAAGATTCAGTTATCGATCATTGGTTTCTTCGAAACAGACATCTTCACCGAAGTGATCGAACCATATCCAGTATTCGAGCTATTTGATTACCGAATTGCGGGCCGAGTGACCGCTGGTGGGACTGGAAGTTTGCAATATTCAAACCAAAAAGTTCGTAACACAGTTCACGAGGATATTTCTTTCGATTTGGGATCACCCTCGGAATGCGGCGAATTGGTCTTTGACATTCGGGTTTATGATCGAGAACCGCAAGCAATTGAACTGCTCATTCATCGCGGTCTGAAAGATGAAACTGGGACCTATGTTGGAAAGAACCAAGCAAGAAAGCTTCTAAATGACTACAACGGCGTCGGAGTTTACAGAAATGGTTTTAGGATTAGGCCATTGGGTGACGCTGATTTCGACTGGCTAAAGCTCAATGAACAACGAGTGCAAAACCCGTCACTCCGGATCGGGAGTAATCAAGCTATCGGTTACGTGTTGATTCAATCCGAAGAGCAGTCGGGACTTGTCGAGAAGAGTGCTCGAGATGGCCTCCGGGAAGACGCCGCTTTCCAAAAGTTGAAAGCGATAACAAAAAAAGTAATTGGTGAGTTAGAAGTACGACGCTTTGAGTACCGAAGGAACGAAGGATTAAGTCGACCAGTCGTAAAAATTGAACGGGAATTAGAAAGGCTCTTCGGTTTCGAGGAGTTGAAAAGTGACGTACGTGCCAAACTATCTAAAGGCGGTATAGATGACCGGATTACCGATGAAATCATTAGTATTATTAGTAAAGATGAAGAACAGAAAAATAAGATTGCGGAAGATATACGTCGGGCCGTCGCAATTTACCAAGGCCAGGCGACCCTTGGGAAAATCGTTAATGTTGTTCTTCACGAAGGGAGACGTCCTCTAAACTACTTCAAGAACCAGATCCCAAATCTAAGGTTCTGGTATGACCAGTATGTTGAGTATAACGATTCCGTGAGCCTTCAACGCTTACTTTCGATCGCTGATGGAATAGGTCATAACGCCGAAATTTTGGTCAGATTATTCGGACGGCTTGATCCTCTGGCTGCTGGAAGACGTTCAGCTAAGCAAGAATTGCCACTCAAGCGAACAATTGAGGAGGTGTTTGCCGTTTTCCATTCGGATTTTCAGGAACACAAAATCACTGTTGACGTTGTCGGACCCGAAGACTTCCGTTTCGAATGTTGGCGGCAAGACATTTACGCTATTTTCACGAACTTAGCCGATAACAGCCTCTTTTGGATGAAGGAAAAGGCCTCGGGGCCACGCGCGATTACGGTGACGGTATACGCTGAGGAGGGGAGGCTACAGTATGTCGACTATCGAGATACTGGACCCGGCATCGAACCCCATCTTATCGAGACAGAAGTCATCTTCGAGCCAGAGTTTTCGACCAAACCGGACGGAACCGGGCTTGGACTGGCAATTGCGGGAGAGGCTGCTTCACGAAACGGACTCGAACTGGAGGTCCTTGAGTCGACGAATGGTGCTTACTTCCGCTTGCAACCGAAAGGCGAATGATCACGTATGGAGCCTTTTCAATTACTCTTGGTTGAAGACAACGACCAAGACTTGGCCACCTTCCAAGATTCGATCGAGACATATACGCGACAAAACAATCGCGATATTCGCTCAACCGTCTGCAAGACACTTGAAGAGGCATTGCAGATCCTAAATAGCTCTTTCGATGGAGCGATAATTGATCTCCGACTCAAGGAGAATGCGGATGGAAATAAGGTTGCTCAAAAGATAACCGATTTACATTTTCGGATTCCGATCGCTGTCTTTACCGGTACGCCCGAGAACGCAGATCCTCAACTCTCCTATTTTGGCGTCTTCAAGAAGGGCGAAATTGAATACTCTGCGTTGTTCGACATGTTTTGGGACATTCATTGTTCCGGCCTGACAAGAATCATGGGCGGAAGAGGCGTGATTGAAAAAAGCCTCAACGATGTATTTACGAAAAACCTGTTGCCGCAGCGACAAACTTGGGTCGACTACGGCCGTGTTGATTCACCGCGAACTGAGAAGGCGCTGTTGCGATACACCCTCAGTCACTTACTGCAATTGCTCGACGAGGAGGTTGAACATTCATTTCCTGAGGAAGTCTACATCTATCCTCCTTTTTCGCCGGGGCTTCGAACCGGAAACATTGTTAAGCGCGGTGACGACAAGAGGTTCGTTGTACTCAGTCCAGCATGCGACCTCGTGGTAAGGGAAACCGGACAGCCTAAGAGTGACCAAGTACTCTTAGTAGAAGTTGAGAGCTTTCAAACAGTCCTTACCCCCATACTTGAGGGAGCGAACAACAAGACCCGTCAGAATAGAGTTGAGAAGCTGCTTGCGAATAATTACTCAGATAACTATCACTGGCTGCCGCGCACCTCCTTTTTTGACGGAGGTTTCGTGAATTTCAGAAAACTTTACTCGGTAGCGCATGACCGGTTTGGGGAGGAATTTGCGGCTCCCGCCCTTCAGATCTCTCCGTCTTTTATCAAGGACGTTGTTGCGAGGTTTTCATCGTATTACGCACGACAAGGGCAGCCAGATATCGACTGCGCGGGTTTTGTCGATGAGCTCTGCCAAGTGGATCGCAGATAAATGGACGTTCATGATCCAGCAAAGCGCAGTTTCAACATGTCGCGAATCAGGAGTCGCGACACCAAGCCTGAAAAAATAGTCCGTTCGATTGTTCACGGTTTAGGCTACAGGTACCGCCTTCACAAACCTACCCTTCCTGGCAAGCCAGACATTGTTCTCGTGCGACATCGAAAAATCATCGATGTGCATGGTTGCTTCTTTCACATGCACAACTGCAGGTATGGAAGCGTCGTGCCCGCAACTAATGCCCAGTTCTGGCGAACAAAACGACTGTCGAATGTCGAACGTGATCGGAGAAATCTTCGGGCGCTCAGACGTGAAGGATGGAAAGTTCTGATCGTTTGGGAGTGTGAGACGCGAAAGCCGGCATTGCTTCTGCGAAAACTTCACAGATTTCTCGTTACGTAATCAACAGCACAGTATGGACGTAATCCGCTGTCCATAGGCGTGGCCTCGACGTGCTCTGAGACTTAGCCGGTAAGCCGAAGGCTTACCGCACTGTGCGGCGGCAAAGCCGCAGGGCTGGCAACATTCATGTTTGCGGGAAGCGAAGCGGTTTCACCGCGCGTCTAAACGGTCACCCGTCACCATGGCCAATCGGATAAAGCTAGCTTTTCTTTTCTTAGTCGCTGGGGCGTTCGTATCCGGCGTTTACGGCAACGCAAACCCACCCGCTACCGCAGGTGGTACTGACTCGCATTTGCGGTCGCCACCTGATCCGGTCGCATCCACCACTCCACGCGGGATGCCCGCGCGGGGACCCCGGGCCGCTCTCGGTACTGACAACGACCCGCCCGCTGACGCAGGCGGTTCTGACCTCACTCCAACTGGTCAGGCCATACCCGCGGAAGAACCAACTGCTACGGGCTTCACTGACGCGGAGTTTGGAACCCACATCGAGCAGCTCAAGAAAAAGCTTCCTTCCGAAGACTTCACGATTGTGGTGCAGAGGCCGTTTGTCGTAATCGGAGATGAGCCGGCGGACGATGTGAAGCAGCATTCAATCCGCACGGTGAAGTGGGCAGTCGACAAACTGAAGCAGGAATACTTTTCGAAAGATCCGAAAGGGATTATTGATATCTGGCTGTTCAAGGATGCGGCGTCTTACGAACGGAATGCGAAACTGCTGTTCGGGTATAAGCCGGATACGCCGTATGGCTATTACTCGAAGACTCACAAAGCCCTCGTGATGAACATCTCGACCGGCGGCGGCACCCTCGTCCATGAAATCGTCCATCCGTTTGTCGAAGCGAATTTTCCCAACTGTCCGCCCTGGTTGAATGAAGGCCTCGGTTCACTGTACGAGCAGAGCGGCGAAGTCAATGGCCGCATCCACGGTTTCACCAACTGGCGACTACCTGGTTTGCAGGCTGACATCAAAGCCGGCCGCGTCCCAGCGTTCCGAAAACTGATGGGTATGAGTGAGCCGGAGTTCTACAACTTTGAGAGCGGCTCGCACTACGCACAGTCGCGTTACCTGCTCTATTACCTGCAGCAGAAAGGTCTGCTCCAGAAGTTCTATCGAGAGTTTTATGCGCATCAGAAGACCGACCCCAGCGGTTATCAAACGCTCGCCCGCGTGCTGGGCAATCCGGACATGCGAACTTTCAAACCGAAGTGGGAGCTGTATGTGATGGGCCTCACTCAGGGCAATGGGCGTTGACAGTGAGCGGTGGGCAGTGGGCGGTGGGCGAATATCAGTTTCGAGTTCAGAGTTTCGAGTTTCGAGTTAAGAAGTTAGCAGAGCGGGATTGAAGCCGTTCACCTGGTTCTTTCGCCCGCTAAAAGGCTGTGGGATCAATTTACAACCTCGATCCCAGCGCTGAAGCACTGGGCTAAATTCAAACGTCCGCTAAGCTTCGCACCCTCACCCAACCCTCTCCCAGAGGGAGAGGGCTAAACTGCACGCGCACCTCTTACTTGCGCGCAGCCCGTTATAAGAGCCCGAAGCGGGTCGTCTTGTTCATGTCCTTACCGTCGTGGTAGAAAACAATCCCCGGATGTAATCGCGGTAGTCGTCAAACTCCTTCTTCGAGGTTTTTATGAAAGCTTTTTTCTGCAAGCTGCTCACACTCACGCTTATCTTCCCAGTTTTTGCGCTCGGCCAGAGTCAAACCAATCTCGACGCGGAAATAAGACGTGTCGAACAGGGCTTGCTTCCGCCGGTGCTGATCAAAGGCGACCCCGCCTGGACGATCGAAGAACGCATGAAGTTTTACAAAGCCCCCGGGCTGAGTGTGGCCGTCATCAAGGATTTCAAAATCCACTGGGCGCGCAGCTACGGCGTCAAAGATTTGGAAACGAAAGAGCCGGTAACCACCGAGACGCTTTTCCAGGCCGGCTCGATTAGCAAATCAGTCAACGCCATGGTGGCAATGAAGAAGGTTGAGCAGGGAAAGATTTCGCTCGACGCGAATATCAACGACAAACTCACGACGTGGAAGCTGCCGGAAAACGACTTCACCGCGAAAAAGAAAGTCACGCTCAAAAACCTTCTCAGTCACACCGCCGGCACGACCGTGCACGGCTTTCCCGGTTACGCGGTAAATGAAACGGTGCCGACGCTGGTCCAGGTGTTGGACGGCGCGAAGCCCGCTAACACTGCGGCGGTGCGGGTGGATGTCGAGCCCGGCACGCGCTATCGCTACTCAGGTGGCGGCACAACGATCACGCAGCTCGCGCTCATGGATATCGAAAAGAAGCCTTATCCCGAAATCGCGCGCGAGACAGTGCTCAAGCCGCTCAAGATGACGAACAGCACTTACAGCCAACCGCTGCCGGCCAGCTGGCGCCCGAAAGCCGCCACCGGGTATCGCAGAGATGGCAAGGAAGTCGAAGGCAAGATTCACGTTTACCCGGAGATGGCCGCGGCCGGGCTTTGGACCACGCCGACTGATTTGGCGAAGTTCGCGATCGAGATGCAGCTGTCGCTGGCCGGGCGATCAAATAAAGTTCTGTCAAAAGAATCCACCGATTTGATGACGACGGCGTTCATGGACACCGCCGGCCTCGGGTTCTTTATTCAGAAGTTTGGCAGCGCGCTCTATTTTGGTCATGACGGCGCCGACGAAGGCTTCAGGGCCCAGATGGTCGTGAGCCGTGATAAAGGATACGGCGTCGTGGTGATGGTTAACTCAGACAACGGCGCGATTCTTAACGAAGTCGTCCGCGCGGTCGCGCGCGAATATGGCTGGGACGAGTACCTGCCCGCGCCGCACGAAATTATTTCGATGAATGCGGAGAAGCTGGAAGGCTACACCGGTCGCTTTCTGATTAATCCCGATCGCGTGCTTACCGTTAAGACTGAACCGGGCGAAGCCGGCAAACCGGCGAAGCTGTTCGTTTATGCGACGGGGGACGAGAGGTTCGAGCTGCTGCCGATCTCTGACACAACCTTCGTACGTCGCGGCGTTCCTCTCAAATACGAGTTCTCGACGCTCGCGGTCGAGGGCATCAACCTCAATGGCTCGTCGGTGATCGCAACGTCGCTCAAAGTAATTCCTCAAAGCGGCACACCGCTTAAAGTCGATCGTCTTGAGTCGGATAGATCCGTTCCCTTTGAGATGCTCGAAGCGGGGCGCATCGATGAAGCCATTGAAGCTTATCGAAAGATTAAGAAAGAACAACCCGCGAACGTCGCAGTCAGCGTCGGAAGGATTAACTCGCTCGCCTATGTTCTGATGCGAGCAAAGAGGCTGAAGGAAGCGATCGCGATGTTCAAGCTAAACGTCGAGTTCTATCCCGCGCTCGCGGGCGTCTATGACAGCCTGGGCGAGGGTTACATGACAAACGGCGATAAGGAGCTCGCGATCGCGAATTACCGGAAGGCTTTAGAGCTCGACCCGCGGAATAAGAACGCCCAGGAAAAGCTGAAGCAGCTGGAAGGTAGGTGAGACAGTCGTCGCGCTAACGTAATTCTTCGAGGAAGCGTCTCATTCACACCGCCGCTTCTAGCGCGGTGACGCGACCGCTGGCTCACCTCTTTTAGTCCGCGGAGCGGACGTCATTATAGAGCCTGGGGCGTGAGCCCCAGGTCAAGTACCACAAATATCAATTGAACCCGCGAAGCGGGTGATAGCCGTAACGCTTAACATTCGTCCAGATGATTCGGCTGCCGCCCGCTTCGCGGGCTTGCTTGCTTTTGCTTGACGCGATCCTGGGGCTTGCGCCCCAGGCTTTATGCTGGCGTCCGCTCCGCGGACTGGCAGAATTAAAATGTCGCGGTGAGCTGAGATGCATGCGGCACCTCCTGATTACCGTCTACGTCCGAGCGATTTAACTGATCGGACTCTTTCGATTTTGCCGCTGGATGAAAGATCCGCTTCGAGGCCCGGAACTTTACACGCGTATTCACTGACGGTGGCCCAGGCTTCGCACTGCTGTCTATTTCTACACGCAGCCAGGATGGCACGACCGGCTCTCGAGTTGTTGGCAAAACAGTACGCAGCATAGTCGCCACTTTCCGAGCCAAAATACAAGATCAGCGATTGGGTTTTTCCTACCTGCAGCTCACCCCGGATCTGTTGCACCTCGGATTGGCTCGCCGAGGTTTCAGAAGCAGCGCTCGCTCCGGCCAATAGCTCCGCTAATTTGACTCTACTATCGGTGCTTCGATAGTGAACATCGTAAATCTTCCAGACTTTGTCCTTCCCTTGTTTGAACTGGTACGAAACCATTCGTTCTTTGCCTGAGTCTTTGAAGGTAACCTGCACCACCGCCTCATCAGCGGGACCGTACTTACTGTCGCCTCCCCAGCCGGTGTCCATAATGATGAAGTGCGTAATTTGCGGGTCTTGCGAGCCGTACAGCGGATCGAAGTCAATGGCCCCGACCTCGCCTTTGGCAGAGACGGCGTCTTTCCAAATCAGATCCGCCAAATCTTTTCTAAAGTATCTGTCGACGAGGGCGCGGTTCTTCGTTTGAAAAAACGGACTAGCGCCGCTCTTATGCGCCGCATACAAGCCCTTCACAATCACATTGGGAGTGACTTCCTTTTTCCGTGGTTGCGCGAGCCCGATTGCGCTAAACGTTAACAGTGCTGTTAGCACAATGATTTTGATTTTCATCTTTCCCTCTTCCTAATAATATTCTTGGCTTTGCCCAAAAGACGGGTTGAGCGAACAAACTCGTCGAGCTGCGTAGCAGCGGTCTTAGCTAAGCCCAAGGCGAGGTCTTGCGAGCGTTGGGAACCATGCCCGTTATAGATCAGCGGTGCCTGCGAAGCGGGCGACATACCGTTTCGAGTTCAAAGTCATCATTCCAGGTTGAATTGACGCGACTGACCCTTTGAACTGATTGGTCACCGCTCCGCGGCTCCCTCAAAGACTCTTGTCGGTAACCCAAGGCTCGCAAGGCCTCGCCTTGGGCTTAGACATATCCGCTGCTTCGCAGCTTGGTTGAATTGTCAGCCATTTCGTCCCTGTGGGATATGTCGCTCAACGTTCCCTCCAATCCCGCCACGCAACGGCCCACTTATTCACCTTCATGTTTTTCAGCGCGCGGTCCAGCAGCCCCTGGGAAATTTCCGGCCAGCGGGCGCGGGCCGAACCGCCTTCACTTAAGTCGGCCGCAGTCAGACCCGTCCCGGTGAGATCTTCGACGTAAATGATCATGAGCTCGTTGCGCTTTGCCTGGTCAATCAGATGAACCAGACGCTGCGAAAGGAATTCTGTGCCCGCCGGCCGGAAACCCTTTGCGGACAGAAACGCGCGGGCGCGGGCGCCGTCGGAATCAGGGCGTCCCAGATTGCCGGTCAGACTTCGCGCGTTGGCGTCGGCAAAGAAATCAAAGCCGCCGGCGTTAACGACTTTCGGCGATTTGTAATTGTAAGAATGAGTGTTGCTGGGCAGGTAGCCTTCAAATTGCACCCAGTAGAAGCGCTTGATGCGGCCGTCCTTGTCAGCATCGACAAAGAAGTGCTGCTCGGCATTGGCCACATCGTAAAGCACAAAACTCTGACTACCGATGTACCGGAAGGATTTATCAAACTCGATCTTTACCGCCGGCATATCGGAAGAAGTAAGCACCTGACCTTTTACGGTGCGCGTAATTGGTTTGGGTTGTGCTCCGATCAGCACGGTCAGGGCAAGAATTGAGACAAGGGTTAGCGAGAGAAAAAGCAGACGTTTCATACCTAAGAGTCCTCACTTGAAGCGGAAAGAACGACGCGCGGCCATCGAGGCCGCGCGCTTAAATGTCTTGAACCCACCCGCTACCGCAGGTGGTACTGACCTCACTGCTCACTGCTCGCTGCTCACTGCTCAGATGTCCAAGTTCCTTACATCCAGTGCGTTGTCTTCGATGAATTTCCGGCGGGGTTCGACCTGGTCGCCCATGAGCACGGTGAAGATTTCATCGGTCTCGACCGCATCATCAATGCGAACTTGCAGCAGCGTACGCGTATCGGGATTCATCGTCGTTTCCCAAAGCTGCTCGGGATTCATTTCGCCCAAGCCCTTGTAACGCTGAATCGTGAGGTCCTTTTTGGCGGCTGTGAGCACGCGTTCAAGCAAAGCATCGCGCGTAGCGATCTCTTCGCTGGTGCCGTTTTCCCCCGCGACGAACGGCGGCGCGAGCCGATCTTCAAGCTTCATGAACAGCTCGACGGCCTTTTGAAATTCCACGAGGCTGGCAAAGTTCCAGTCGATGCGCACGGGCACGCCGGAAATGGTTGTCGTATCGATCTCCCAAAGGCCGTGCTCTTCGTCGTCCGCGAGCTCAGTCTTGTAACCGGCCTTCGCAATCACGCCTTCGACTTTGGCCATCAGGTCGCCGTCCTGGAACACGCGCTTGAGCGTGGCGCCCTCCTGACGCAGAACACCCTTCTTACCGCCGAACGCAGTCAACAGAACATCCAGCAGATGAGAGTCGCCACGCATGCGACGCGTCGATTTTTCGCAGTAACGTTTGAATTCGACCATCCGTTCGAGCGACTTGATGAGCTGGGCGCCTTCGATCACATCCTTACTCGACGACGACGTCACTTTCATGTCGGCCGTCGCTTGGCGCATCAGGAAATGGACCATGCCGGTCTCATCTTTTATGTATTCTTCCTTCTTACCGCGCTTAACTTTGTAGAGCGGCGGCTGGGCGATATAGACAAAACCCTGTTCGACCAGTTGCGGCATTTGGCGAAAGAAGAAAGTCAGCAGCAGCGTGCGGATGTGCGAGCCGTCAACATCGGCATCAGTCATTAGGATGATCTTGTGATAACGCAGCTTGTTGACGTCGAAGCCGTCGCGATCATCTTTGCCGGTGTCACTCTTGCGGCCAAAGCCGGTCCCGAGCGCCATGATCAGCGCTTTGATTTCTCCGTGCGCGAGCATTTTGTCTTCACGCGCTTTTTCCACGTTCAGAATCTTGCCCTTCAAAGGCAGAATCGCCTGGTTCTTGCGGTCGCGGCCCTGCTTGGCGGAACCGCCGGCCGAATCGCCCTCGACGATGTAGATTTCCGAAAGCGCCGGATCGCGCTCCTGACAATCCGCGAGTTTGCCCGGCAACATGGTCGAGCCCAACGCGCCTTTACGCACAATTTCGCGGGCCTTGCGAGCCGCTTCACGGGCGCGAGCCGCGTCGGTAGACTTGCCGACAATGCGACGTGCGACGGTGGGATTCTGCTGCAGAAAATCCGTCAAACGTTCATTCAGAAAAGACTCGACGGCGCCCTTAACATCTGAATTGAGCTTTCCTTTTGTCTGGCCTTCAAACTGCGGCTGCGGCAGTTTGCACGAGATAACCGCGACCAGACCTTCGCGCACGTCGTCGCCCGTTAAAGAGCCTTTGAAGTTCTTCGCCAGGCCCGATGATTGCGCGTACGCGTTGATCGTGCGGGTGAACGCTGAGCGAAATCCGGAGAGGTGCGTGCCACCGTCGACGGTGTTGATATTGTTCGCGAACGAATAGACCTTTTCGTCGTAGCCGTCGTTGTATTGAATCGCGACTTCGATAGAGAGCGCGTCGGCGACCTTTTCAAAATAGATAGGCTTATCGTGCAGAACGTTGCGGCTCTTATTCAGGTGCTTCACAAATTCGGCGATGCCGCCGCGGTAATAGAACTCGTGCGATTTCTCAGGTTCTTCGCGCTCGTCCTTGATCGTGATGCGAATGCCTTTATTGAGAAACGCTTTCTCACGCAGTCGCTCGGACAATTTGTCGAAACTAAATTCAGTCGTGTCGAAGATTTGCGTGTCCGGCTTGAAGGTGATCTTGGTGCCGCGCTTGCGGGTCTTGCCCGTCGGCTTGTCGGGATCGAGTTTGGTTACCGGAATTCCCCGCTCGTATTCCTGCTCGTAGGTTCGGCCATCGCGCCAGATTTCGAGATGCAGAGTCTCAGAAAGGAAGTTCACGCACGACACGCCCACGCCGTGTAGTCCACCCGACACTTTGTAAGCATTCGAATCGAACTTCCCGCCGGCATGCAGCTTGGTCATGACGACTTCGGCGGCGGACTTCCGCTCTTTCTTCATCATGTCCACCGGAATGCCGCGGCCGTTGTCGATCACCGTGACCGAGTTGTCGAGGTGTATTGCCACGTCGATGGCGTCGCAATAGCCGGCCAACGCTTCATCGATTGAGTTATCAACAACCTCGTAAACCAGGTGATGGAGTCCCAACTCGCCGGTTGATCCGATGTACATTGCGGGCCGTTTGCGCACCGCTTCGCGACCTTCAAGCACCGCGATCGTCGAAGCGTCGTAAGTCTCTTTTTTGTTCTTCAATTTTGATATTGGTGTCGCCAAGTCGTCTTTCCCTTTACCGCTCTTGTCGTTCTTATCAGATGGCATCACGCGCTCACTGATACTGCATTCAATGTCTGTTCCGCAGTCGCAACTCCGGCGCAGACCTCATAAAAGCTTGCCCGGCTTTCGAACCGCTCAAAGTGACTTCTCTTTGATGTAGTGATGAAGGTTTGAGTGCGTCCGTCGAGGTATTCCAGCAAGCGGTTAATGCGGTTTCCGTCGAGTTCAGCGTCCACGTCATCAATGAGGAAAATCGGGTAATTCTGATGCTTCGAATAGTACACGGAAATCGCCGCTAAATCAAGTGTTATCAATGCACTACGCTGTTGTCCGGAGCTGCCAAAACTGCGAATGTCGCGGCCACCAAAAAGCACCAGAAGGTCATCCCGATGAGGACCTATCAAGCAGGCGCCGGCAAAGAGTTCCGCCTCCATCCTGATTTGCAGACGAGCCGTGACCAGCGACCGGTAATCCGCGAGATCGCCTTTGCCTTCGAGCGACGAAACGTAACGGATGGAGATGTCGTCGTGAAAGAGATTGTGATCGAGTGCTTCGTTCAGCAGTTCGACGTAACGGTTTCGCGCGCGATGAATCTGGGTGGCGAGACTGATTAGCTGTTGATTCCACGGTTGCACGAGATTCGCGAGCGCGTCGAGGCTGACCCGATCCTCCGCGGCTTGCTGCAGGAGACGCTTCTTCTGCTTGATGACTTTGTTGTAGTCGGCGATGGTCTGCGCATACGGTGGATGAAGCGAGATCGCTCCGCGATCGAGAAAACTTCGACGGGCTTCCGGACCCCCGCGGATTACTTCCAGTTCGTCCGCGGTGAAACAAACAGCATAAAGATGCGCAGCATAGCGCGCGATAGATTCGCGCTTGCCGTTGATAAGCGTTTGTTTGGTGGTGCCGTTGAGGCTGACCTGAAGTTCACGTTCAAAATCTTTGCCCGTGGTAACGACGCCTTTAACGGCCGCTTCGCGCTCGCCGAACTTCACTGATTCCTTGAGGTGGTGAGTGCGAAACGATTTTGCGTGCGCGAGCATGTAAACCGCTTCAAGCCAGTTCGTTTTGCCTTGAGCGTTGTTTCCGTGAAGGATATTGAGGCCGTTTCCCCAGGTAATTTCGCCAGACAAATTACGGAACTGGATTGCTTCGATTGACCTGAGAAACATCGATGAATTTTAACATAGGCGCGTTGACGAGAACGGGCTTTCAACCACGTGCAAGAGGCCGGAGACTCCAAAGAAAAAGGAGCGCCTTTTAACAGCGCTCCTTTTAGAAATCAGTTGGGATTGTGATCACAGTCGCATTGGCATGACCACGTAGCGGTAGTCGTACTTTTCCTCAGTCACAGGTCTAAGCTGCGCCTGTGAATTCCCGTCTTTGAATTCAAAGTTCACCTGCTCAGAACCGACCACATTTAAAAAGTCCTGCAGATACTGAGCATTGAATCCAATCTCGGTTTCATCTCCGCTGAAGTTCGTGGCCAGGGTTTCCCGGGCTTCGCCTTCTTCGGCGTTTTGCGAACTGATTAGTAACTGCTCTTTCGCCAGATGCATTCGAATCGCGTGCGACCGATCGTCAGCCATCAACGCCACGCGACGTATCGCCTGATTCAAACCCAACGTGTCGAAGGTGGCCGTCCGATCATTGCCCTTTGGCATCACCATCTCGTAATTGGGAAACTGGCCCGACAACAAACGTGAAATCAACAGACGCGAGCCCACCTGGAAATACACATGGTTTTCATCGGCTCCGAGATTGATATCGCCGTCGAAATCCGACGTCAGTTTCGTCAATTCGGCCAATGTTTTCCGCGGAATTAACACATCCAGGGTTTCGCCGCTGCCGTTTGCAGATTCGGTGGAAACATACGCCAATCGATGACCATCAGTGGTCACCATCTTCACACTCTTCTTATCTAATTCGAATTTTGCGCCTGAGAGTGTGTAGCGACCTTCCTCCTGGGTAATCGCGAAAATCGTTCGCTCAATCAACATCCTGATAACGGAAGAAGGCAGCTTCAAAGGTGTGGATTTGAAACCTGGTAGTTCAGGAAAAGTCTCTTTGGAGACACCGGGCAAGCGGAACTTTGATCGATCACATTCGACCGTTACCCATTCGTTTTCTTCCTTGCGAAAACTCACCGGAGCGTCGGGAAGCAAGCGGGCGATGTCGAACAGTTTTCGCGCCGGAACACAGATCGCTCCTTGTGTGGAAATCTCCTGCGCGTCAGCATCACAGCGAATCGTTACATCGAGATCCGTTCCACTGATTCGAATAGCGTCTTCACCGGCCGACTCGATCAAAATGTTTGCGAGCACAGGAATCGTGTTCTTGCGTTCCACAATCCCCTGCACAAAAGCCAATTCTTTTTGTAAAGCATTTCGCGCGATTACGAATTGCATCTGTTGCTCCTCGGTTTTAAAACTTTTGCTGCTTTATATCACAGCGCTGTAGAAGTTCAGAACCGTTCTTCTACTTACATTAAGATCTATTGAGAACGTAAAGATAGTAGTAGTAGTAAGACCATGTGAAACTGTGCAACTCGTCATAGCTTCAGTCGTCCACATCGGTAATTACTGATCCATCATTCGTCTTTTGCTGTCAGCCGCAGTGTGAAGAACGGTGGTGATCCGGCTTAAGCATTCACAGCTTCGATCAGCCGGTTCAAAGTAGCAGCCAGGTCACCATTTGAATTCATCTCTTTCTCGATCTTTTCCACAGAGTGAATCACAGTCGTGTGGTGCTTGCCGCCGAAGTGCTTGGCGATCTCGGGATAACTTTTCTTCGCCAACCGCTTGCACAAATACATGGCAACCTGTCGCGGCAATAAGACGTGACGGACATTCGAACGAGCCTTCAGGTTTTCCACATCGATTTTGTAGTGCTGCGCCACCAGCTGTTGAATTCGAACGATCGATACTTCATGTTCAATCGGTTGATTTGAGACGCCGCGGAACGACTCCTCGGCCAGAGTCTTCGTCAGCGGAACACCACGAAGCGATGACATCGCGAGTAGACGGATCAACGAGCCTTCGAGTTCGCGGATGTTGTGCTTGCTGCGCCGCGCCAGTAGCAGCGCAACGTCGTCCGGCAGATTGACGCGATGCGCTTCTGCTTTGCGTTTGATGATTACAACTTTGGTTTCCAGATCAGGCGGCTCAATGTCAGCGATCAGACCCCACTCAAATCGCGAATGCAGGCGCTCCTCGATTTCCGGAATATCTCGAGGCGGACAATCTGACGTAAGCACAATTTGCTTCTGGCGATCGTACAGCGCATTGAAGGTGTGAAAAAATTCTTCCTGCGTCCGCTCTTTTCCGGCGATGAATTGCACATCGTCGATTAGCAGGACATCAATACTGCGATATCGCTCGCGAAACGCATTCGTCTTGTCGTAGCCGTAACGGATCGCGCTGATCAACTCGTTCATGAACCGCTCAAGCGAAAGATAAGCAATCCTCAGATTGGGATTGGCAGCGCGGATCGCGTGACCGGCCGCCTGGATCAAGTGCGTCTTGCCGAGACCAACGCCGCCGTACACATAAAGCGGGTTGTACGTTTTCCCGGGAGCGTCGGCAATAGCCATCGCGGCAGCATGGGCGAGCCGATTGCACGATGCGACCACGAAATTTGGAAAAGTGTATTTCTCGTTGAGGTTGCCGGCTTCCGGAAAAAAATCCTCGGTTGGCGGGGCGAGCTGCCGACTAATAGTCTGTTGAATCGATCCCGCGGACGCTGACTCTGGGGTGACAGTAGCGGTCGTCTTAGGGTCGCTTGCCCATTCGATGCGCAGCGCTCCCAACTGCGACTCGTTCAGCGACTGTTCGAGAGTGTCAGCATACTTGGCGAGTATCCAGTCGCGCACCACGTCGTTCGGAGCCGCAATTTGGAGGACCCTGTCGTCACCGTTCCGCTGCAGGCGCAAGGGACGGAACCAAGTCTCGAATGCTTGTTCACCTAACCTGCGCTCAACTGCCTGGAAAAATGGTCGCCACTGGGCGTCTTGATGTCCTGTATACATGAAGGGAAATAACAAGCACTACTTAGTACAACAATAGTGACTTGAGGGGCTAAGTCGTGCGGTCAATGTTTCGAAGGGCGAACCTAACACAGCGCGAAAAGTTGAGGCAAGGAAAACAGACAGGAACTTTCACCGCGCTTCTGGGGGCTCAATTCGCCACGATAAATCCGAACCGGAGAAAGGTTCGCGCGGGCGCGATCCTTATTCTTTTTGTGGTTTGGGCCCAAGGGCTCGCGCAGTCCCGATTGGGGCTTTTATCCGTGTAGTGAGCGGGGCAGACTGATTGTACTTTCTAATACAACGCATACTATAAAGCGCTACCCAAAAGCGGTCGTCGCAAGCGATTGTTCGGACGAGACAAGAAGGTCGTAAAGCCGATTCAAATCTTCCGCACTGTAGAACTCGATCTCGATTCGACCGGCGGCCCCGGTCTTGGCGGCGACGATCCTCACCTGCGTTCCCAAGCGCCTTCGTAGCTTTGCCTCGGCGGCGCGCACATTCGGATCGGCAAGTTGCGGTGGAGGTGTCGAAGATGGCTTTTCCTGCCTGGTTAAGTTTCTGATTCGACTTTCCGTCTCTCTCACCGACCAGTTGTTCTTACATATCCTCTGAGCGAAGCGGCGTTGAAGATGAGGATCCGAAACTCCAAGGAGGGCGCGTGCGTGTCCGAATGTCAGTTTTTCCTGCTCGAGAAGCGACTGAATTTCGGTTGGGAGTTTGAGGATGCGAAGGTAATTCGTGATAAAGGTTCGGTCCCTGCCGACACGACTTGCAACTTCCTCTTGTGTTAGTCCGAGCGACTCAATCAGTCTCTTATAAGCATTCGCTTCCTCGATCGCATTCAGTTCCTGGCGCTGGATATTCTCGATTAGAGCCAGTTCCAGGAGGTTCTCATCCGCTATCTCGCGAACAATCGCCGGGACGCGGCTGAGGCCGGCAAGTTGAGCAGCTCTCCATCGTCTTTCGCCAGCCACTAACTCGAACCGGCCGCCGCGCCTTCTTACGAGGAGCGGCTGGATGATGCCGCTGACACGGATTGATTGGGCCAACTCCTGGAGTTTAGCCTCGTCGAAGCTGGTCCGGGGTTGCTGTTCACCCGGCGTGATCAGATCGATCTCAATCTCGCGAAGTTCCTCGTTATCCTGCGGCGACGGCGCTGTGGAAATCAGGGCGCTCAGGCCCCTCCCCAACGGTTTCCTGTTCATGCGTTAGAACCTCCTGTGTCAACTGCAAATAGCTTTCGGCGCCGCGGGAGCGCGGGTCGTAGTGAATCACCGGCATACCATGACTGGGCGCTTCGGCCAAACGAACGTTCCTGGGAATAATGGTCTCCAAAACGAGATTGCCGTAGAAGCTCCTAAGGTCAGCGGCCACGGCCGAGGAAAGTTTGATTCGGTCGTCGTACATCGTGAGGAGGAGCCCCTCGATCTTCAGGGTTGGGTTCACCGCTCGCCGAATTGAGGTCAGCGTGTTGAAAAGGGCGGTGACGCCTTCAAGCGCATAGTATTCACACTGAATCGGAACCAGGAGGGAATCGGCCGCCGCCAGGGCATTGACGGTGAGAAGGTTTAGCGCCGGCGGACAATCAAGCAGGATGTAATCGTAGTCACTCTTGATCGGTTCGAGCGACTTTGCCAAAAGGTACTCGCGCTCTGGGAGTTCAATTATCTCGACTTCGGCGCCCGCGAGGTTGCGGTCCGAAGGAACCAGGTCAACCTCAAAATCAGTTTTAACGATGAGACCCCGGAGTTCGTCGCCAAGGATTAGCGCGTGATAGACATTGCGATGGATAGATTCTCGGGCGATTCCCAGACCGGACGTCGCATTCGCCTGCGGATCGACATCGACCAATAGCGTGCGCTTACCGGCCTTTGCCAGGCCAGCAGCCAGGTTAATAGCGGTGGTCGTTTTTCCGACCCCGCCCTTCTGGTTAGCTATGGCAAGTGTTTTACCCATTCAAACTACCGCTCGCCGACAAATGTAAGGTGACACCTTAACACACGACAAGGTTGCTGAATAGGCTGTTTCACGTGTAACGGTCTGGCTCAGGTCCCAGCTCGTTACACGTGAAACGCAACGTAAATGCTAGTGTGTGATTGCTTTGGCCTGCTGCGCCGCGGTGAGATAGACAAGAAGGTTAGACAGTGCTGCCGGTGTTAGGCCGGGAATTTTTCGCGCGTCGCCAAAGTTGCGGGGCCGCATGCGTTCAAGCCGCTCGATCATCTCGTGCGATAGGCTCCCTACTGCCTGGAAGGAAAGACTCTCCGGAATTGACAGCGCATCATGCTGACGCAGTCGACGCGACGCGTTGTTCTGCGAGTCGAGATAACCGGCGTACAGGTAATCGGCGAGCGCCGTTTCCACATCGCGAGGCCGAACGGCTGCCCGCTCAGACGCAGGGAGCAGCTCGACGATCTGGTCCCGGGTGATGTTGGGCCTGAGCGCGAGCTGTGTGAGTGTGATCGAGTCGCCCAGGTCCTGTCCCGTCAATCTGGACATCTCCAGGTACGCTGGATCTGTGCGACGGAGTTTTGTCGCTGCCAGTAGTTCGCGCGCTTTCGCCAGCCCGTCGCGCCTCTGGTTGAATCGCTCCCACTCGCTATCTCCGACCAAGCCCAACTCGCGACCTTTGGGTTCCAACCGCGCGTCCGCGTTGTCATGGCGCAAAGCGAGCCGGTGCTCAGACCGTGACGTGAACATCCGGTATGGCTCGTCGACACCCTGGGTTATCAAGTCATCAATCAAGACGCCGATGTATGATTCTTCCCGCTGCACGCGGAATAGTGGGCGACCGGTGGCCGCCAACCCCGCGTTTATTCCGGCGATCAGTCCCTGGCAGGCTGCCTCTTCGTATCCAGTCGTACCGTTAATCTGCCCGGCCAAAAAGAGTCCCTTAACCCGAGCGGTCTCCAGGAAAGGGGAAAGCTCTCTCGGGTCAACGAAGTCATATTCGATGGCGTAGCCGGGGCGAATGATCTGCGCCTCGTCCATGCCCGGAATCAGGTTGACCATCTCTTGCTGAAGCTGTGCCGGCAGAGAAGTCGAGAGCCCGTTCAAATAAACCTCGTTCGTATTGAAGCCTTCTGGCTCCACGAACAATTGATGACGCGTCTTCTCGGGAAACTTTACGACCTTATCTTCGATGGACGGACAATACCGCGGACCTACCCCTTGGATGGCGCCCGAGTAGAGAGGGGATTCGTGCAGGTTCGCGCGAATCTTCTCATGCAGATCCTGGTTCGTATAAGCCAGATAGCAATTAAGCTGTACCTGTTCGATTTCGTCAGTCGAAAACGAAAAGGGGACCGGCCGTTCATCGGGCGGTTGGGGTTCAAACGCGTCCCACTCGATGGTGCGGCCATCGATTCGGGGCGGCGTTCCGGTTTTGAGTCTTCCAACCGGAAATCCGAGACGTCGCAGTGCAGCAGGCAATTCGGTCGATGCAGGCTCGCCGGTGCGTCCGCCTGCATAGGTCTTGCGCCCAGTGTGAATCTTGCCGTTCAGGAAGGTGCCGGTCGCGACGATTACTGACTTAGCTCCCAGCCTTCGCGCGTCCTGCAGTTCAACCCCGCAGATTCGATCTGCGACCACGAGTAGATCGGTTACCAGCCCCTGTCTGAGACTAAGGTTGGGGGTCGCCTCGAGCGTGCGTCGCATTTCGACTCGATACAGAGTTCGATCAGCTTGTGCACGGGGCGCCTGGACCGCCGGCCCACGGGAACGATTCAGCAGACGGAATTGAATGCCGGTTCGATCGATGACGCGTGCCATGATTCCGCCGAGGGCATCGATCTCTCGAACTAGATGTCCCTTGCCGATTCCGCCGATCGCGGGATTGCACGACATCTGTCCGATCAGATCGAGGTTCAGCGTCAGGAGCGCAGTGTTCGCGCCCAGCCGCGCCGCGGCGGACGCAGCTTCGCAGCCGGCATGCCCGGCGCCAATCACGATCACATCAAAAGCTTCGTCGAAGATCATTTCCGAAAAATCACACGCGCTTACTTGCCGATACAAAACGTCGAGAAGATCTGGCCGAGCATATCCTCGGTCGTTGTCTCTCCGGTTATCTCACCGATGAATCTTAATGCGTTATGCAAACCAATCAAAACGATCTCTTCACTCGCATCATTACGAATGAGTTCCTGAGATGAGGCAATCGAATTGATCGCTCGCACCAGAAGATCGTGATGCCGAGCGTTAGTGATCATCAAACCCTCGCCGGCACCGTTGCCGTTAGCGAAGGGCTTGAGGATCGCGGCGCGCAGATCCGAGAGACCTGCTTCGGTGGTTGCTGAGACCGAGACGGTGGGGGTGGGCCCGTCATTTGTCTGCAGTCGATCATGGACCCAGCCGCTTGAAAAAGTTGGCAGGTCGCTCTTGTTCAGAGCGATCACGTGAGTCTTGCTCGCCGCCTGTTCGAGCACCGCCTCGTCTTCTTCGTTCGTGCGTTGCGAGCCGTCAATCACCACGATTAGCAAATCAGCATCAGCAGCGGCGCGCCGCGTTCGATCAACTCCGATCGATTCGATCTGTTCAGTCGTCACGCGAATTCCTGCCGTGTCGACAAGGGTGACCGGGACGCCTTCCAAACCGATCGGCTCAGAGATCGTGTCGCGAGTGGTGCCAGGAATCGGCGTGACAATAGCCCGTTCGCGTCCCAGTAACCTATTGAAAAGACTTGACTTACCGGCATTCGGCCGCCCCACCAGAGCGACCGTCAAACCCTCGCGAAGCAGTTGTCCGCGAGCAAACGTATGAGCCAGGGATTGGAGGTCTGCGCGTAAGGATTCGAGTGCATGCTCGATCTCGTGTCTCTCAAGTTTAGGCAGATCATCTTCGACAAACTCGAGTGATGATTCCAGCCGCACGATGATCTTGAGCAGTTGTTCTTTCGCCGGTTGAAGGCGATGTGAGATCTCGCCCGCCAATTGTCGCGTCGCCTGCTGTGCAGCTGAGTCGGTCTGTGCTTCGATCAAATCGCGGATCGCTTCGGCCTGGCTTAGTTGTAAACGGCCGTTCATCACCGCGCGCAACGAAAACTCGCCGGGGTTTGCCAGACGCGCATCGAGCTGGAGGATGCTGTCGATGATTCGACGTAACAAGACAGGCGAGCCGTGGCAATGAAACTCAACAACGTCTTCGCCGGTGAATGAGTGGGGCGCCTTAAAAAAGCAGACGAGCGCGTGGTCCAAC
Source organism: Pyrinomonadaceae bacterium (assembly GCA_036277115.1). Lineage (NCBI taxonomy): Bacteria > Pseudomonadati > Acidobacteriota > Blastocatellia > Blastocatellales > Pyrinomonadaceae > Pyrinomonadaceae bacterium. The sequence continues at coordinate 390,366 of DASUNM010000027.1, read as the reverse complement.
GGTTCACGGGAAAACGGATCGACTACGTCTCGCAGCGTGAGGTAATTTGGCTCGGGATCGACCAGCTCGGGATTCGTCATGCGGCGAAGAATGGACAAAGAGGCCGGTCCGCTGACGCGGATGACACCGATCCCACCGCGCCCCGGCGGCGTGGATAAAGCCACGATCGAATCCGCTTCGAAACTCATGGGATATAGCGGAGGGAAAACCTAAGACGAACTCGCGGAAGCCTTGAGACTGACGCGCAGGCGGCGAGCGTTACCTTCGCCGATGGATTCCGTGTAGAGGTCAGACTCTTCGGCTAAGGTGAGATGAATCACGCGACGTTCGTTCGAATCCATGGGGCCGAACACGAATGACGACGATGAGGAGCGCACCTGCCGCGCCGCGTGTTGTGCCATGGCGCGTAACTCGGCCTCGCGTGCCGCCCGGAAATTGTCAGCATCGCAAATGATTCGTTGGCCTTTCGGCAAGTCGCGCCCATAAGCCTGATTCAGAATCTGTTGTAACGCATCCAGCAGTTCGCCGCCTTGATTCAACAATAGACCGTTGTCGGGCCCGTCGATTGAGAGGAGGCAACCTTGTTCGGATTCTGCGGCGGAAGCGCGCAGGTCAAAGCCGGCTCCTTGAAGAATCCCGTTAGCTAACTCTTCGGTCTTGGTACAGATTTCCTGCATTTGGTAAGGCGTGATTGTACCGCAACCGGAGACGAAGTCTCTACCGTGGCGGTTAGTAGTCGGACGGTGAAGAAAGAGAAGGTTACTCTTTCTTGCGCACGTAGATGTCGCCGCGCTTCTTCAAACCAGCTTTGGTCGCGACGGTGTAGAGAACTGAATCGATGAGTTCTTTGTTATCCAACCGAAAGCTCGTGACACCCGCAGCCTTGCTATCGGGATCATCGTATTGGATCGTCAGGTAACGCACCTTGGTTTTAATGAAGCTGGCCGGTAAGCCGTAAAAAGGTATGTGGCTCGCGACAGTGGCTGCGGCGGGTTGCTTGTAATGTGAATCACCGTACGCCCCGGTGATTGAGCCAAAAGGAATGTGAAACATTTCCTTGCCCTTGCCATCGCTAAACACCAGCCGATTATTAGCGCTGTCGATTGTGAGGGTGCCGGTCTTCTTCTTGGTGTAACCAAAGACTCCACCTTCATACTTGGCCCTGACGGTTGGTGGGGCCGGTGGCGGGGTAGCGGCCTTTTGGGGATCATCGTCAGGTGCCAGCGGTCGTTGTGCCGCAACCGGCAGAGCGCTGACTATGAAGAAAAGCGCGAAAACGGCAGCAAAAGCGTGCTTTTTAAGCATGTGTGAAGAATCTCCCGTCGAGTTGTCTGGACGTCTGGTTTTAAAGACGCGTTACACGAGTCTGAAGTTGCCACCGGTCCGCCAGGGACTTTACCTTCCGCGCGCGCGGCCAATCTGATTTTCCGAGAAGGTGTAACGCGTGGTCTTGAGTTTTCCGTTCAGGAATGTGTAGACAATCCCTTCCTTCAGGTTGCGGAAAATCAGCGCATCCTTGGCCTCTTCGCGTGTAAAGTCACGATTCTTGAGCAAACCCATCGAGTCCGGAGTATCAGCGGAACGTTCGTGCTGCAGGATGATTTGCAGAACCGTTCCTTCAAGTGCGGGTTGCAGCTTCTTGGTGCGGACAAAATTCGCATCCACAAAGCTCACGGAAGCCGTACCGCCGAGGATCTGGAACGTCAAGGGACCGCCGAACGGGTCGCTGAGGGGCTTTCCTAAAGCCTGGAGAACGTCGGCGCGGCGCGACTTTAATGGTTCGAGCCCGTGCCACGACGCGGCTCTAACCGCGCTGGCACAGAACCCGAGCGCAATGAGGGTGATTGAAAATCGGAGCGCCAGACTCCGCCACGCGCGATTTGTTTTCATGCGACAGATGCTAATGCAGCCTCAGGTTTTTGCAAAGGGACGGACGCGCTCCGCAGATTCCTTCAAATCGGGATCATTCGGCACCAGTTTGAGCCCGCGCTCGTACGCGACCAGCGCTTTCCCGTATTGCTTGGAAACTTCGTAGTCGTAACCGAGCATGCGATAGATATTCACGTCGTCCGGCGTTTTTTCAGCAGCTCGCTCGAGCGCGAGTATCGCCTTCGGATAATTCTTCGTCTGCGTATGTGACACGCCGAGCAGATACAAAGTAGTGCCTTTGGTGTCCGGCTTCGTGGCGTACGGTTCAAGCACCGTAGCGGCGCGCGGGTATTGCTGGGCGCGAATCAAAGCCTGGGCCAGCAAAGCAGCTGAGTTCTCATCAGGCCGCAGTCGCGCGAGTGTTTCTCCGGCACGAATGGCTGAAAGGAAGTCGCTTTCGGCTGTCGGGCCTGAAGCCGCGGCGCCGCGATTCAAGTATGAGTACGTCAAGAGCGCCCACGCGTCGGCCAATCGAGCGTCGCTCGTCGTGGCGCGGTTGAGCCAGGCGATCGCTGCATCGAAATCTTTCCGTTCATAAGCCATCCGGCCGAGATAAAAAAGCGAGGCAGTGTTGCGCGGGTTGGCCTTAACGGCTGCATTGAAAGACTTTTCAGCGTCAGCCGTCTTCCCGGTCTTGAATTCCGCGAGACCGCGATAATAGAGAAACAACGGATCGGGAGTCTTGCCCGGTCGACTGATGATCGAATTCAGTAACGGTAGTGATTGTTCAAAACGCTCGGCGAGCACGTAACTTTCGGCGAGGGCATCGACGGTGTTCGGATCTTCCTCTTTCGCTGCGCGCTGAAGATCCAGAGCCTTCTGCAAATCGTTGGCGGCTTCGGCGTATTGCTTCAAATAGAATTCTGAAAAGCCGGCGAGCTTCCACGCCTCAGCATTTGTGGGATCGGCGGCGGCAATCTCTTTCGCCTCTTTAGCGGCAGCTGCGTACTGTTTCTGCTGAAACAACTGAAACGCGTGGGTGGTGTCGCTCGAAACCGGAGGGGCGCCGACGGGCTTCGTGGGTTTCACGTCGAGCAGCGGCGCGTTCTTGTTCGTTGCCGGAGCGGGCGTCGGCTCAGGTCCGAGAAGGGTTTCGGGTGGCTTCACCCGCCGCGGCCGACTCGATTGCGCGGCCGTTAAACCGGCGGCAGCCAGGGCGATCATCGCAGCGATTACAAGCAAGAGGGTTCGATACATGGACGTGATTCTTTCAGATTTCGGCGGAAACTAACAAGAGGAGAGAAAAGTCTCGTATTCGGATGCGCGGCCACGCGGAGCGGTTTACCTGGATTGCCTGACGCGCTAAGAAATCACCAACTCCGGTCATGAGGACCCACGGACTGTATTTTGAACTTGTTTCCTTGCCGGGCCAGTAACAATTGCAGGAAGTGAGATTAACGAAGCCTAGTGGGGGTTCTCCCGGCGAAACCTCAATGAGTGTCGCCAAAGCTAATCATCTTCGCCCCATGATGCTCCTGGATAAAGACTACTGTGAATATTGGTTTGATTTTGACTGCATACACGACGCATCCAGCCCGGTTAACCTTGTTAATGCTGAGGCTTGTTTTCATCTCCAAAAGGTTCTGGCTAAGGACAGCATGATTCGTTCGTTGCGCGATGAAGCGATCGATATCGGCATTGATAAGCTCAAGAGTGGTCAACTCGTTCTCTAGTAGCTTGCGGTCCTTGACAGCTTTTCGATCAAGAAGAGTATAGAAGTCCTCCTCACTAAGACCTCGTTTACGTAAGATTCGCTTACGCTCATTATCAACTTCGCTGCCGGCTTGCTCGACGGCCTCCTCAAAGTCAGAAAGTGGTTTCATCCCTAAAGCAAGCACCACGCTCTGATATTCGTAGTCCCATCCCGTAGAAAAAATGCGCGCCACAGTTCCAGCATCCAACGCTGCAACTTCGTCCGAATAATGCAAGCTAGTCGGATCGATCATACGCTTTTGCTCAGAAGACAAATTAGAAAAGAGAAAGTATCGCGCGAAGGCGTCTCTCACTTTTCGCTCTTTAAAGATGAGATCAATAAGCGACTCAAGCGTATCCTTCACTTTGGTGTCCTCGTCGAGGTTGCGCCCTTTGACCGCGGCGGGCTCTTTGATAGAGCTCCGCTTCAAAGCGGCATTATGAGCGACTGAGCGATCGCTGGTAGCCACAGCGGCCGAAGCCAATACTAGTGAAGAAACCAGTAGAGTTCGTAAGATTAGTTTCATATCGCTCTTAAGTCTTACTCTTTCCTTTATAGTAGTCGTTGGACCGAGTCTTTTGCTCCCACCACTGGCGCAAGCCGGGCCATCGATCGACGTGGAGTTGGTAGTTGTTGATGGGCGCACCGCCCTTTTTCTCCGGCCCGACCTGGCGCACGTCAGAGTTGTAATGGTTCGTGTGGCCTGAACCGAGCCCGCGATAATCTATGTCAATGTCCGCCTGGACTCGATCCTTCGCGTACGATATTTGGATGCTTGGTTTCCCTCCGCCTTGACGCACATTGTCTGAAAACTCGGTGATCACTGTGCCATCCTTTCCATATCTCTTGTGATCCGCGGCCAAACCATTGAAAAGCCCTCCACCAAATTCCTTAGCTTTCTCCAGGGTGCCGACGGCGGTGCTTGTCAGGTTGACATAGAGTCTATGGTGGTTCTTCCCGCCAACGTTTTCGCCGACGATCTCATCCACGCTGGCCACTAAACTCAAGGCGTTTCCCATGCTCTTCCCAGTCTTATCGTTCGTTAGCGTTGTTTTTTCAAGCGCCTGGGTAATGGACTCGAACGTCGTCATTTGTGATTCGTCCAGGGTTGCATAAACCTGCGCATCAGTGAGCTTTCCGCCGTCGTTGTGCTTCGCAGCGTAGGTGCTGAACACCCTGCGCTGTTCTTCGCTCAAGTCTTCGTAAGACAGACCCAGAGGATCAACAAATCTAAGAGGATTGTTGAGCACATACGAGTAGCGATTCCAAGTCTGCGGGTCGGTAACTTCGGCACTTGGCATGAACGGATCGGGAGTTGTGAAGCGTCCCATCTGGCCCGCGTAGTACCTGGCCCCAAAGTAATCGAGGCCGGTTTCGGGATCGCGTTCTTTCTGCGTGAACTTTTGCCGCACATTATCGCCGGCGGCGTAACCTTTCCCCGTCGTACGTCCACCCGAGCCGGCAAACAATTCTTCGCCAAAAGGCAAGTAATCATGCCGAGTCACGCCGCTGACGTAGTTGCCATTTTGGTCCGTCACCGTCAGGCTTCCGCTCTGATCAAAAATCATTCGCGGCGTGCCGACCTGATCGGTGACCAGCCAGCGAATTTCAACCCCGCCTGTCCCAGTGTTCCAGGCCGACGCGATCTGATTGCGCAGCTCCTGAAAGTCGATCGCAAAAATCGCGCTCACACCCTCCGTCAGCGTCGGGTGGGCATAACCGCCCGTCGAAAGTCCCAGGGCCAAACGCGCCTGTTCCACGGCCGTGCGCAGTTGTCGAATGTGATCGGCCTTGATCGTGGTTAAGTTACGCTGGGGATTCGGATCGACCGTGAAGTTGAACGGCTGCAATCCTGCATGCTGCCGCAGTTGATTCACCGCCGTGCGTAACTCAGTCAAATTCTCGAGCGTCATTTGATCGCCAGTCGAAAGTGGATTGGGTCCAGTGTAGGTGGGAGGGGGTCCCCATCCGGCGGCATTGATCGTGGCGGTGATCAGCAACTCTCCGTTCCGATAGCCATACTCCTTTTGCGGAGTCGCCGCCGCGGTGTCCGCCGCGTATTCGGCAATCAATTCGCCGCTGAGGCCGTAAACCTGCCACGTCTCAGTCGTGCCTACAATCCTCTTCACTCGATGACCGGCCGCATCGTACGCATAGGTTGCGGGCGAGGTCCCGGCGCTGGTAATCATGCGGTTCTCAGCATCGTAAGTGCGCGCGCCCTGACCGGTGTAAGTATCGGTCTTCAAATTGCCGGCCGGATCGTATTGCATGCGTCTCGAAGTATCCGGCAAACTCAAATCACCGGGCGCCAGCAAGCGGTTCGTGGCCGTTTCAACTTCGAACGGCAGGTTATTGATGCCGGTGCCCGAGCCCGTCAAGGTGCGATTGCCATAGGGATCGTACCCGAAGTTTTGGCTGCCGGTCGGGGTGGTGCCGTTCTGATATTCACCCACCCACTTCAGCCGATTTACTGCATCGTAATCATAATTCTGCTGCATGAAGGTGTGGCTGCTGATCGCATCGTCATTCGGGACCCAATGCTGCTGCACGTACAGATTTGCGTTGTTGTCGGGGCCGCTCGTGCCAAAGCCATAGTTGGACAGCGAGTAATAGTTAACAATCGCCCCGCGGTTCCAATTGAACTCGTCATTGACCGTCGAGACCCGCATGTCGTAAAGCTGTTGCCGCACGTTGAAATGCCGCTTGTTGTAGAGCAGCGTATCCGTACCAAAGGTCTCGCGTGTCCAGCCACCGTTACTAGCATAGGCGATGCCGGTCGCGTAATTGCGCGGGGTGCCACCGAGGTTGCCGGTAAACGCCAGATTCTGGGAGTCCTTATCTGCCAGCCGCCCGGCATTGTCGTAGTTGTATGTCACTCCACGACCTGAGGGATACCCCAAAGTCTTAACGTGTCCCGCCAGGTCATAAGTACTGGTCATGGAATAATCGCGTGAGCCAATCGTCTGGGTGCCCCCGAGGGGCCGGCCCATCGCGTCGTAGCCGCTGTAGCTGTAAGTCGAAACACTGGAAGTCACCAAAGCCAGGCGCCCTTTACCATTTGAGATGCTCGTCGAGTCGTAACTGTAAGTCACGCTTGGAGTGCCATCCGAATAGTTCTTCGTAGTCGGGCGGTTGAGCGCGTCGTAGGGCAGAAAGCTGGTCACGATTCCGCGCGCGTCTGTCTTCTGAATTACGTTGCCGTTGTTGTCGTACTGATAACTGACGGTGCCGCTTTCCGGGTTCCAGGTTGAGGTGGGCCGCATCAACGAGTCATAAGTGAAACTCCGCGGTGTCTGCGTTCCCTGGGTGATGGTCCGAAGATCGTCCAGCGCGCCGTAGGCATAAATCGTCACGTATTGAAAGTTTGGATCATTCGGGGCTTCCACGACTTGCGCCAGTCGTCCCAAGCCGTCGGTAACGCTCTTCCGTTGCTTCCCGGCTTGATCGCTCACCGTAAAGGTGTTGCCCGAATATGAAGTACCCACGATCGCATTGTCCGGCGTGGTGACGGTGATCACGCGTCCGAGCGCGTCAAAGCCGGTTGTGGTCCAGATCGCGCTCTCGCCTTGCCACGGACGAAACGGATTTGAGGTCTTAAAGGCGCGTCCCAACGCGTCGTACTGAGTTTGGACCGCGATGTAGTTCGCGCCGGTTTCATACTGTCGTTGCTCAGTCGTGCGGCCCAGACCATCGTAGGAAATTTCCGTCTTCAGAATGTTGTCTCCATAACTGTCTTGATCGCTCGTCGTCGTGAGGAGACGGTTTACGTCGTCATAGGTGAAAGTTGTCTGGCTTTTTACGTTGACTCCGCCGTTGACTGCGCGAATCATTTGCTTCGGCCGATCGAGCGGATCGTTGTAGATTCCGCTCGAGACGATGCCGTTGGCGTCCTCGCCGTCCACCGGCAGTCCCAGATAGAAATCAAATTGAGTGTAGGCGGTGTGTCCGAGCGCATTGGTCGTCAAAGTGGGAAACGCGTAGCTGTACTGCCCGGCGTTATTGAGTTCCGTGGCGCCACTGTTGTTTCGCGCATCACCGTCAGGTGCGCCGAACCGATCGTCAAAGTGGATGGTGGTCGCGATAAGATTTGCGACCGTGCTCCGTGGGTCGATCAGTTTCACCACGTTTCCGGCCACGTCGTAGTGCGAGTGACTGGCGACCGCGCCAATTACGCTGCCGTTGCCGCTGGGATGTAACAGATAGCGCGTTAGCTTCGTAACATTTCCGCGGGTGTGGTAATCCTGCGACCCAAAATTTGGACCGTTCGGGCAATTCTGAGTTGTGCCGTCGCACTGGCCGCTGATGTTGCCGCGCGGCATCAGAGGCGCATGAAAATTCCCGGGGTCGGAAACGTAGTTGTCATATTCGAAATCTGTGCGCGCGCGCTCCTTGTTCTCGCCATCCCAAATTGAGACCTGTTGGGGCAAACTTAACAGCCTGACACTGGTGCTGGTGTATGTGGGCGACGTAATAAAGGTGGTACGTGTTTCCCGCATGAGCGGCCCCGGTTCGCCGTTGCCGAAATCGTATTCCTTCACACTGTTCTGGTTGTTGAAAGGAACGGAGTCGTCGTAGCCGATGATCCGCTTCGAGACTAAGACGGGAGATGTATCTGTGAGTTCCGTCTGAGTTTCGCTGATCCGGGGGTCGTTGGGGGGCTCTTCGTCAGAATTAGACCCACACATCGGGCAGAAGGAGCTCCACCAGCTTACCGGGGCGCGCTGCTGCCAGGATTGTGTGGTTCGCCGCAAAACCGTGACGCCGTCACTATCGATCGATTCCGTTTTGTGTTCTTTGCCGGTCCGCCATTTTGGATAACCATCCTGACTCCAGTCCTGATAGTCGGCCGCAGCGCCGTAAAAATAGTGGCGCGTGCGCGTAAGGAGATTTTCTGAAGGCCCTAAGTTATCAAGGTCCACGAATCCGCTCGTCTGGACACAATTCGATCCTGAGCATCCAAACATGCTTTCCGGCCGGCTGAAGCGACTTCGGTTTACGAGCACGCTCCCTTCGGTATAGATGCGTTTCTCAACCACGCGACGATACAGCGAGTCTGCCTGAGATGATGAAGCCGCATGACCGGCCAACCAGGCGCCGCTGGCGGGGCCGTTCGTCAGGCCGGCGGCATAGTCATATTCGTGAGCGCCACCGGTCGGTAACAGAACGCGTGCCAGTTCACCGTAGCTGTTGTAATAGAAACGATAAGCGCGGCCATCCGGAAGCCAGACCGCGGAAGTCACCGGCGGGTTAAAGGTGCAGGTGCTGCACGAACCATTGAACTGCGGGAACAATTGCAAGTCGGTTTGCAGGGTCGCGTCCGCGCGCAATGCATTGCCCAGGTTCGTGCGACAGACACGAATTGTCCTGGGTGCTCCGCCGAAGCCGTGCAGGCCGATTTGGTCGCAGAGCCCGTAAGGCTGCTCCTGGACATCGTAGGTTACGGTCACTTGGCGATTGAGTGAGTCCGTGATGCTAATGACGCGATTCGCCGGAACGTACTGCGGGTCTTCATGGTTATCATAAGCAAAAGTCAATTTGTTCCCGTTGCGATCGCGCATCCACTTCACCAGGCCGTTTTCGATTCGATAGCGCGTGCCATTCCTCAAAACCAGGATTCCGGTCGGATAGAACACCGAGTAGGCTTCTCCCTGGGCCCACGCGTTGTCGTAAATCGTCGTGTCCGAAATAAAAGTCGCAGCCGTCCCATCGGCCGAGGTGAAGATCTGGCCGCGCGAAGCACCCCATTGAACGCACGGTGAATTGTGATCTATTGGTTTGCCTCCCGTGGCTTGATCGCGAAGCTCGTATTCAGTGCCGTCAGGCGTAGTGAAGGTCAGCCGAGTTAATATGCGGCCTCCGCTTCCTGAGGTCTGATTAGAAAAGTCACAAAACGGAGCGGGCATGTAGCTAACTCGACCGTGAAGAACTCCGGGGCCGTAGCCCGGCTTCAGGCCGGACCACCAATTCGACTCAGCCCAATAAATAGTGTCCCCAGCGTTGGGCGCAAAAATAGGAGCCACAAAAGATCCGACGCGCCAGCGTTTCTCAATCGGCAAGGTGATCTGCATTCGCGCGTCTCCCCGGCCGTTCACAGAAAGCAGAGGCAAGTGAAAATTCAGGTTGCCGTTGAATAAGTTGATATTGTCGAAGCCGCCGAGCGCATATGAGCCCGCGGGCGACCCTGGTGTGAGCGACATCGGAGTGGCGCCATCGGTATTACTGTTGTTCTGAGCCATCACATTGACGCCGAGAACCGCTATCAGCATCACAACATTGAGCAATGTTACGGGAGACAGAACGAAGGTGTGGATCTTCTGTGCGTCTCGCCTTTGGGGTGTTCGGTTCATTAGAGGCCTCTAATTTCAGCTGAACGGAAAACTACTTCGGCGTTATCGTTATCCGGCATGCCCAGCGCGGGTGATTTGCTTCTTTCAAAACGTAACTGCCGGGCTCGAGATCCTGGATCTCTCGTTTTCGAAGAGATCTTAATGACAGCTTCGACTCGTAAATCCTGGTGAGGCTGGGTCCAGCCTCCCGGTACATTTCCAAGGTCAGGTTGTCCAACCCGCTCTGATTATCAAGGGACAAAAGGAAAGGCTGGCTTGGGTGTTGCAGGTCGCTGGGTTCAAATCCCGTCGGGCGAATTGTTATTTGAATCACCTCGATTCGCGGCGGGGGTGCCGAATTTGTGCCGCGTTTAAGCCAGATGGTGACAACCAGCGTCGAAACGACTGCAATCAGCGAGAACACTGCTGCAAAAATCGCTTTTTGTTTACGCATGGTTGACTCTCAAGTTGCTGTTGCGGCTCTCTGAGCGGCCGGACGCCGGGGCCTCATTGCAAACTCAACAGCACCAGAATCTCGCCCCGGCCTTTGGGAAAAGGCGCGAGCGCTTTGCCGATGATCGTTCCCGGCATGTGCATCTTACGTCCGGCAAATTCGACCGGATCTGATCTCATCGCGACACCCGGAATGTCGCTCGTGACCAGGAGATCACCGATCTGGATTGGCCCGCGCGAGGCGTCAACTTTCACCCGCACACGCCCGGTGGTGGCAACCAGAACTTTGCCTTCGCCACTTTCGCCCAAAGTAATACCCGGCTGTTCAGAGATCACTCCGGCGACGCGCGTGTCGTAGGCGGCGGTTGAGGAAACGACCTGGTTGAGTTTCGTTGTGTCGAGCACTACTACTGTGCCCGGCGGAAGTTGCTCTGCTGTTGGCACCCATTCAGCGATATCCTGGTATTTGGCTTTGATATTCCCGCCCTCGATCGTACCTGCCGCGGTGATGTTTCCGGTGCCCGAAACTTTGAGATTGCCGTAGACTTCCAATTTTTCCGTAGGATTGTTCGTAGCAATGCCGACATTGCCACCGCCTTCTTGAAGTAGAGTTTTCGACGTGTTGAGGTCGCCAATGTGCATGACTCCGGTCGTCAAGTTTCCCGCTCGAAGGAACGAGTCCTTGTTTGCGCCGTAACCGAATCCTGCGTAAAAGTACCCATCGCTGTTTCGGACGTCCAAAAGAGCCGCAGGAGTTGACGTGCCAATGGCGACGTTGCCCGCAGAGTAGTTGATACCGCCGCTGGCATTTGACCAATGGCCGCCGCTGCCTCCACCTGTGGCCGCTGTGGACTGCACCGTGCCATCGGGAAAAACAAAGCCGCCACTCGATGAGCGAATCTGCCCGGCGACATCAAGCTTATAAGAAGGCGAGACGTTACCGATGCCGATGTAGCCGTTACTGCGAACTATCAGGTTAGTCCCCACCGCACTGGAAAAGTGGGCGACCGTGTCGCTCGCCCCTGAACCCGTTCCGACCACCGCAAAGAGATTGTCACTGGCACCGCCAACGTGCAGCCGTGAGGTGGGCGATGTCGTTCCAATCCCGACGTTGCCGGAGCTGTCGATCATCATCCGGAAGGCGTTGGCCGTGTAGTCATAGAGACCAATCTTGTTTGGAGCCTCCCCCTGCGATGCATCGCCCGCAAACCAGCCATAAGTGCGAGTGCTGGTCCTGAAACGCAGTCTCGCCCAACCAGCGGTGTCGGATGACTGAATATCCAGTCCGGCGGTCGGTCCTTGTGAAATGTGGATGTTGGCATATTGATCTGGCGTTGTTGTTCCGACTCCCGCATTACCACTGGCAGGAAACGTATTTGTCTGTGCCGCGGCATTTATGGCAAGGGCGGTTATGGAAATCACCGTCAACCCACACTTCAGGACGGCTACCAGCAACGAGCGCGTTATGTGATTGGTGTTCATGCGGAACCTCTTTCGTTAGACAGAACGCAAAGACAATCCTGCCGAATTAGTTGGGATATCTTCCGATTACGAAAGGTCTATGAAGACTGAATTCGGCGAGGTGCGCTTGTAAGCCCGGGATTCAGCCTTACATTTGGCGCGGACGATAGTGCGGATTATTGCAAAAGTCAATAAACTTTTGGGCTGGTTGATAACAGCTTTTCTTTTGCGTTTCTACGATGGTGGTCTGAGCGGTTTTTCCCACAAATTTGCGCTTCTGACATTGAAGAGCTCTCACAAAAAAAGGCCGGCGCAATTAAGCACCGGCCCCTGTTGCTTGGTTTGCGTTCAGATCAGAAATTGACCTTGATCCCAAACTGAAACTGCCGGGGATCGTAGGCGGCGGTCGGGCGGCTGTAGTACTTGCTGCCGCTGCGTTGCCCGAAAGCGTTCACGACATCGAAGAACGGATTCGCGGCCGCTTCGTTGAAACGGTTGAAGAGGTTGAAACCCTCGCCAATCAGATCAACGCGGACCCGTTCGCCTACCCGTATGGATCTCATCACCCGCAGGTCGAGCGAAGCATAACTATGAGTGGTGCCCATGTTGCGCCCCAGACTTCCATCGGTGAGGAAGGTGGGCAGGACAAGCGTGCCATCGGCAGCCACGCTGGGCCGTTCGTTCGAGCTCTGCAGATCAAGGTTCTGATCGATACCGGTCAGGATGTTGAAAGGCCGTCCCGAGGAGATCTCGAGGATCGGTGCAACGGTGAAGTCAGCGAAGAAACGCCGGACCATGCTGTCGGCACTGCGCCATGAAGTCGGCGAAGTCACCATGCCGCTGAACACAAACCGGTGGCGTTGATCAAACAACGAGTCGGAACGGTCGAGGGCGAAGTTACGATTGTTTAGTGGTTTCAGCAGCGTCTGTAAATCCGATGAGTCGTCGATTGAATGCGACCACGTGTACGACGCCAGGAACTGCATGTTGCGCGAGAAGCGTCGCCTCAGCTCGAGGTTCATCGCATTGTAGTTTGAATTGCCGTCTGACAACTGCGCACTAACATCGCCGAACGGAGTGATCGCTCCCGGTGTGCGGACCGATCCACCGATTTGACTGTCAAACACCGCCTTGCTGACGCCGTTGGCAGCCAGGAAGAAGTAGTTAGGCGCGTTCGGCCGGAAGAAGTTGGCCGCCAGCGGACTGACGATCACCTGGCCATTAGTATTATTCACCGCCACAAGGCCCGGGATGCGGACTGTGTACAGCGCGTTGCTGGCGGTTGGAATCGGGAACAGGACTGCTTCCGCCAAACCCGTCGGCGCTCGTCCCGTCGGACAGCCGGTTGGACAAAGCACCGGGTTGTTGGCGGAGAAGCGACGGAAGTTCTCGCCGATTAAATCTGCCCGCGGTGCATTCACGTCCTGCGGGTGCGGGAGGTGATGGGCGCCGACAAAGATCCAGCTCGCTGACAACGAAAGGTTCGTACCCAACTGCCGTTCGATGGAAAAGTTGGCCTGGTTGGCATACGCATACTGAAAGTCTTTCGCGACGTTCAGCGTGAACGGAAATACGGGGCCGAACCCGACAAACGTCTGATCATTAAAAGTCAGACGGCCGGGCAGGTACTGCGCCGTAGCTGCCGCACCTGGGGTCGTCGCCCCGCCACAGAAAGGATTCGTCGTCGCCGCGGTGCAAACCGTTCCCTGGAAAATATTCAGCAGGTTCAAGGTTGCATTCGGCGCCGGGCTTATCGGCAGCACGTTTGTGTATTGCTGCTGTTGCGACGCGTCGGCGATGTCTGAGTTGAATGCGACCGCCAACAGCGGATGATCATAGAAAAGTCCATAAGCCGCGCGCACAACCGTCTTCCCGTCGCCCTTAACGTCCCAGGCCAGACCGAACCGTGGCGCAATGTTATTGGTATCCCGCGGGAATCCCTGTTGCACATTCAGCCCGTCCTGGAGGGACTGAAACGCGGCGGCCGAAATGCTGATACCCGTAAGCGGATCGGTGAAAGGAATCGGCGCGATGGTATCCGTCAGCTCGACGTCATACCGCACACCGTAATTAAGCGTCAGGTTCTTTCTGATCTTCCATGAATCCTGAGCAAAGAATGCGATGGGACGGTTCTTAATTGAGCTGCGCGGATCGCCGAAACCTTGAATGAAAACGCTCGGGAAGCCGAGACCATACGACTGCACTGGCTCAAGCGGAGGCGCGCTGGCCGGCAACCCGGTAATCACCGGCTGCAAGTTGAAGGTGCTGAAGTTAAAGAGACCGGGGAAGTTCAATTCAAAAGTGGCATCGACGTTGATGAAATTGAAGTCAGCTCCAAACTTCATCGTATGGTTGCCGTGAATCCAGGTGAGATTGTCGGCAATCTGAAAGCGATCCTCGACGCGGTCAACCGGCGAGAATGGATTAGAGCCGATAAAAGCCGAGCCCGAAATCTGAAGCGCCACACTCGGAGTTTGTGAATCAAAGGTCGCTTTACGCCGGGCGAATTGGAAACGAGCCTCGTTCACCATCGTGCTTGATAAAGTCGATGCCAGATTCGTGCTAAACGAAGTGTCGCGCAAGGTCTGAATGCCGGTGCGCGAGAAATCGTTCTGGCCAAGCGTTTGGTTCTGCGACTCGTCCTGAATACCGGTGATGTCGCTTGGGTTGTAACCAAAGCGCATCGTCAATTGATTGCTTGAATTAATCTTGTGATCGCCACGAATTGAGAAAAAAGTCGTCTCCTCTGCGATGGGGAAGACGCGACGCAACTGGTTCAATGGTCTGAATCCGACCGGATCTCCATTAGCGTTCACAGTGATGAAGCCGGGCGCCGCCAAATTATTGGCGAGCGTCGGAACCGGTGTTCCGGATAATAGAAAACGGCCGCCAATCACACCCGGTGCAATCGGACTGAAAGCCGGGCAAACACTTCCATCGTTAGGACTGGTCAGACCGCTTGCGCCATTCAGACCAACGGAGCCGGCCACGGAAGTAAAGAAGGCATACGTCCGTGCCAGACAGATATTCGCACCCACACCCGTGGCGACGAGGTTGTTAATGAATGTTGCCTGAGCGGGCGTGATGTTGGTGAAGGTGCGGGCGACCGGGTTGACGCCGGGAATCACCGGGATGGTCGCTGAGCCGCCGAGCCGGCCGGCCACATCAGAAGTAAAGAAGCCTGACTCCTGGCGGCGACGTTGTTCGAAAGCCGTAAAAAAGAAGGTCCGGTTTTTCACAATCGGACCACCCAACGTGGCGCCGTATTGAGCGCGGGTGAAGGGCGGTTTCTTGTCCGGGTCGTTGTCGATGATTGGCGCCAGAGCGTTGCGCGCCTGGATCGACTTGTGACGAATGAATCCGAAGACGTTGCCACGAAAATCATTGGTGCCGCCCTTTGTGACGACATTGATGATGCCGCCAGTGGCGCGTCCAAACTCAGCCGCGTACGAATTGGTGGCCACCTGGAACTCCTGCACGGCTTCCTGACTGACGGTGGACCGGGCCGCGTTGACCGAATTGTCAGTATTGTCGGCGCCGTCGACCTGGACCAATGTTGACCGGCCGCGCTGGCCACCGATGTTCAACCCTGAAGAGGGCGCCGGACCGATGGGTCGATCGTTGCCACGGTTCACGGTTGAAATCGTAGTTGAGAAACCAAGGTAGTCGCGCTGGTTGATTGGCAGGTTCTCAATTCGCTCGCTCTCGATTGTGTTGGAGACGGTAGTTTTAGTGGTTTCCACGATCGGCTGGTTCTCAGCCGTGACATTTACGATCTCGGTAACCTGGCCGAGCTCAAGCGTCACATCCAAATCCGCCCGGGCGCCAACCGTGAGTTTATAATCCGGCACCACCGATTTCTTGTAGTTCGGAGCTTCCACAGAAACTTCGTAGTCACCCGGCGGGAGGCTCACCAATTGGTAGTAGCCTTCGTCGTTGCTGGTGGTTGAGCGCGAAAAGTTGGTGGCTGGGTTGCGCGCCGTAATGGTAGCGCCCACCACAACCGCGTTGTTCGGGTCACGCACATAACCCTGCAAGTCAGCCGCGTTTGACTGGGATTGCGCCATCGCGAAACTCACACAGGAAATGATTGAAAGACCAACCAACAGAATCCGGATCGACGCCCGGCGCCAGTTACTGGAAGAAAACATTTGCGGTTCTCCTTCTTCGTTTACGAAGTCGTGTCGAAGCTGATTGAATCAAATATGAAAACTTTGAGAGACCTATAGGTTTCAAGCGCGCGGCTTCTGGGGCGATGGTTCCGCGCTTTGGAACACTTTAAAACCAGCAAGCGCCGCCATCGGCAAACTCACTTGCAGCAGGTACATGCGCGCTGTTTGTACCGCAAAACTGCGATTGTGGCAAGGCTTTAGTGCTGAATCGGCCTGCTGCATTCCACGTGGCAAGCGCATCTTGCGCGTGATTTGACGGGCGGGACGCCCGTGCCACTTTATTTAAACTCCCGGGCCGACGAGAAGTTTCGTTTCGGCTGCGAGCGGGTGGCGCGGGCGACTCGCTTTCGCAAGCTGTCACTGGCGCCGAAAAGACGGATCGCGAAATCGGCGACCCCCGGCGCAAAGGCCGCCCGGCGAATCAACGAGCACAGGCGCAGGCGTGAGTTGAACTGTCGCCCATAGGCCGCGCAATACTGGTCAGACAGGGAGCGACGCTGAAGTTCATGGAGTTGCGGCAGACGCGGCATGATGATGTTTGCGACGAGTTCGCCACTTTCGAGTGCCATCAACATCCCGCTGCCGGTAAACGGATCGATGAATGAAGCTGCATCGCCGATGGTGAGTAGCCCATCGACCGGCGCCGGCGAATGGCGACCAAAACCTTCGAGTGAAACAGCCAGCCAAGCAGAGTGGGCCACGGCTTCGCGCAGGGTAAGGGAAGCACGTTGATTGCGACAGACGACGGAACGCACGACGCGATCGGCATTCGATTGGCACCGGCGGACGTCGCGCGCATTGACGATAAAACACAGATTGCTCAAACCGTTTTCGATGGAGCTGAGTCCGCCGTAACCCCCGCGATAAAAGTAGATTTCGCATGCGCCGGGCGCGACGCCCGTGTTTTGAAGATGCGCTTTGAAAGCAACCAGCTCGCGTTGTTGAGAGCGCCCGGAGCCGTTCTTTTCCGCCATGCGCGCCAACACTCGCGCGCGGCCAGTTGCGTCAATCGTAATGGGGGCACGCACTAACTCTTCAGAATTGTGGGCTTTGAGATTTACGCCCGTGACTCGCCCGCTTTCGAAGTTCAAACTTGTAACGGAAGTTTCTTCCCGCACATCGACACCAACTTCGGCAGCGCGTCGCAACAGCCGCTCGTCCATCTCCGCGCGACTCAGCCCCAGGGCGACTCCACCCTTGCTGAACCAGGTGCTGGGAACTGAAACGCGGGCGCCGGCCTGTGAATAAAAAACTGTTTCGGTTAAGGGTGAGGGACTGCTCGCGAGCATCTGATCCGAGACGCCGAGCCGTTCGAACTGCGTAAAGCATTCCGGCGAGATGAACTCGCCGCACAATTTCGGTCGGGGAAATTTCTTCTGTTCGGCGAGCAACACGCGCGCGCCTCGCAGCGCGAGATGAATCGCGGCGCTCGAGCCCGCGGGGCCGCCGCCGGCGATGATTACGTCGTAATCTGAATTCATGCTCATACATATTCCCTCTCCCTTTGGGAGAGGGTTAGGGTGAGGAGTTACGGGCGAACGGAACAGTCTCTCTCTTCTTTTCGTGAGGCTTAGCCTCACGAAAGGCGGAGTCTAATACCGGCGTGCTCGCTATCCGGTGCACCCTCACCCCGGTCCTCTCCCAAAGGGAGAGGGAGATTGAGCCACGCCCCTCAAAACCAACCTCGCCGGAAAATGCTCTTGAACTTTCACGTTCTGCATTCCGGCTTTTCGTCCGAGCGCTTCCAACTCATCAGCCTTCCAACCTTTCAGAATCGACAGCGCGCCGTCTTCCCGTATCAAACGGTTGTGCAGAAACAGTTTACCCAGAGTTGTGTAAAAGAAGTACGCCATCCGAGATCGATGAAGATCGATCACAAACACTCCCCGCGTAGCCACACGTCCCATTTCCCGTAAGAGTTTGACGCCGCTCTCATCGTCAAAGTGGTGCAGCGTCAGCGACTGAATCGTGTAATCAAAAGCGCCGTCGGCGAAAGGGAGCCGCAAGCCATCCCCGCGAACGGAATGAATCTCGGGAAACTCCTGCGACTCTTCGAGAATCGATCTCGCGGAACGCTCGTTCAATTCGAGTCCGACGAAATGCGCTGTGCGATTCGTTTCGCGTGCCCAGTTTGCTGCCACGCGCAATAACTCGCCTGAGCCTGCGCCCACATCCAAAACCGAGAACGATTGCAGGTTTCGTGCTGCAATCTCCGTCAGAAACAAATCCTGCAGGGTCTTCGCATCACCCAACCAACGGTTCACTCGCCGCAGCTCAACCAGACAGCCTTCATACTCTTCAGGCGTGTAGGTGCCCTTGTCGAGGTTTTCAGGTTCGAGACTGCGCTGACGAAACTTTTCGAACATTGATTCCGAGAAAAGCCCCATTCTGACTCAAAATTACGGGCGTGGATTATCAGGATGCCGATCAAGGAAAAATTCTAGTCGAGATCGAGGGCATAAGAGTTCCGGTAATCGGGCGGTTCCACCTGATTCAGAATAAGACTGCAGTCGGAAGACCCCAGGACAAAGCTGACGTCGTCCGCTTGGAACAACTTCGCGCCTAGACTTTTCTAATCACCAACGCGCTGTTCTTCGATCCAAAACCAATGCAGTTGCAAAGCGCGGTGCGCACTTTGGCTTCGCGCGCCGTGAGGGGAACATAGTCTAGATCGCAATCCGGATCTGGCGCATCGAGATTAATTGTGGGAGGGATGATTCCAGTTTCCATTGCACTCAGGGTCGCGCCCAGTCCGGCCGCGCCGCTGGCGCCCTGCGGATGCCCGATCTGTGACTTGGTCGCGGACATGGGAATGCGAGGCGAGTTGGAGTTCAGCGCAAGCTTCAACGCGTTGGTTTCGATGCGATCGTTCAGCATGGTGGAAGTGCCGTGGAGATTTACGTAGTCAATATCCCCGGGCGTCACACCACCGTCCTGCATCGCCAGCGTCATAGCGCGCGCCGGCTCATCGCCGCCTTCCTGCAAACGCACACGATGATAAGCATCGCAGGTCGATCCATAACCGATGATCTCGGCGTAAATTTTCGCGCCACGCTCTTTCGCGGCTTCGTAAGTTTCCAGCACGTACATCCAGGCGCCTTCCCCTAAGACCATTCCTGATCGATTGCGCGTGAATGGACGCGACGCGTGCTCGGGATCATCGTTCCAGTCGGTTGTCAGCACTGTCAGCAGATTGAAGCCGGCAAGAATTCCCGGCGCGAGGGGCGCGTCAACGCCACCTGCCAGCATCACGTCCTGTCGTCCCAGCGCGACGTGTTGCGCGGCATAAGCGATCGCATCGGTCGAGCTGGTGCAACCCGTCGAGACGACATGCGACAGTCCCCGCAAGCCGAACGCCATTGAAAGTTCGCTCGACAGTGTGCCGTGCGTGGCCGCGGGAATGATGTAGATGCTGGCCTTTGAATGCGAGCGGCCGTTGTACCAAATGGCGTAATGCTCTTCGACGAACGGCAGGCCGCCCCCGCCCGTGCCCAACTCCACTCCGACGCGTTGGCGTTCTTCAACCGAGAGGTTCTCAATTTCGAAGCCCGCGTCCTGAAAAGCTTCGCGTGCCGCGGCCAGGCCGAGCGGCACTGTCCGCGGTACGTGCTTGCGATCCTTCGCGGTGAGCTGTGCCTGCCAATCAAAGTCGCGGACTTCGGCCGCAATCTTCACCGGCGAATCAGAAACATCGAACGACTCGATGCGCCGCACGCCGCTGACGCCGGTTTGTAGTGAGTTCCAGAACGCTTTTCGGCCAATGCCGATGGGCGTGACACACCCCATGCCGCTAATGACAACTCGGCGCGGAGCTTTGAAACCGTTGAGCATTGGCCAGGGGGTCAGAGACGGCCAAGGATACACCCCGAGGGGCGGCTGGCCAACAGTTGACTGGCCGGGGGGATCCGCCCGGTGCCCGCAAAATACTCATGAAGTCTTTTGATAGGTGAAGCCCACCTCGCGCTGAAGCGGCCAACGATCTGCGATGAACTCCAGACCCAACCGCGTAATGCCGTCGGTTGCGACTTCACGCGAGCGGATCGCGGCAAAGATCGAAACCGGATCCGTGACGCTGCTGATGCGGAGGACGCGACCGACGCCGACGTCAAGATTGCTCGGAATGCATGCTCCCAAACTGCTGACAGTCTCGAAAACGGTGTGCTCCTGCAACGAAGGGTGACCGTTTTCGTCCAGTGTCTCAACGAGCACTTCCAGAGGAATGATCAGTCTCGCTTCTCTGCGTTCTTTTTGGGCGAACGGGCGTCGCGTCAACTTCCAAAGAGAGCTCTTGCCAGTCTGCATCGGAAGCGGTTCATATCGACGCGTCGGATCTTCTTCATAGCTGGCCGGAGCGTGCTTGCCGATGAACGCAACGCCGATCCGGAACCAGCGCGGCTCCTGGCTGACGACATAAATGTGGCGCACCAATCCCCAGACTGAATACGGCTGCACTTCAAATTGATCGTAACAACGAAGTTGATGCGGAAGCGGAATCGAAAGACGTACCAACCGTCCGACCTCGATCGGCCGCGTCAGAGTGAAACCGGCGCCGAACTGATTCACGTCGACGAGTCGGGATCTTTCAATCCATTGGTACTCGGCGCTCTCTCGACAGGATACGGCGACCGGCAGCTTCAACGGCAGGCGCGCGCGCACCCGCACTAATCCCTTTGTTCGTTCCAAAATGAATGTCCTCCCTGGGTGATGAGGCGGGACAGGTGAGCGGGGGATCTGAGTATAGCGAAGAGATCGCTGGGTTGGTGACGGTCAATTTGCGCGAATCCACGATTTACGGCGATATCGCTCGTTTAGCAATCAATATCGCGAGAAGGAGGACTCCATAAAACGGCGTGATTGAAAGCGAAAAGATGGTTGAGATCATCGCACCAGTGCGATGGATTAGCCCGTAGTTTTCCGGTTTGAGGATATAAAGATCTGATTTGGCTGCCTGGCCGTCATGAAGCTTCTTGACGAAGCCGTTGTAGAGATCGCGAAAGTCCCGCTCAAGCGAAAGGTAGTAAGCGTCAAGAAAGAAAAACACCCCCGCGGGGATGAAGGCAATCAGAATTGCGTTGGGTTTCCCTTTATCAATCGCGAGCACGGTGAGCGCCGAGATCAAAGTAACACACCACGTTTTGCAGCTGGCGCTGTTCCCCGCGAGCCGCGTGATTACCGACTGAATCATCGGCAGGTAAGCTCTGACGGCTTCACTCTCGACAGCCAGCGGTGTCGGATTTGAATTGGCTTGAGCTGACATTTCGAAAAACGAAGTGCGGGTTACTCCACGACCTCAGTATATAGTCGCTGTCAATACAACTGCTTCAAGAAATGGTGACAATAAGCTCCCGGTTGGACTATTGTACTACCTCAAGACGACCAGTTTTTAGCTGTACACGGCGCCTATCCAATTGCGCCGCTCAAACGCAGCCCAGGCATTGATGGTAGCTTCCGCGACCTTAGGACCTGCTAGCCATGAAAGAATACCTGTTCTTCCTCAGCTACGCGCGTGAAGATCGTGAGAACGATCAGGAGAATCTCATCCTGAAGTTTCACGAAAATCTTGAGGCAGCATTGCACCACCGCGGCGCCACTCAAGGTGGTTTTCTCGATACGTGGAGTACCAACACAGCCGACCTTTGGACGGCAGAGGCCGACGCGGCCCTGCGCACCTGCAAGATCCTCGTGCCGATCTATTCCCCAAACTTTTTCACCCGAGAGTACTGTGGCCAGGAATGGGAAGTCTTCCGGCGCCGGGTAAAGTCATACCGCGACACTAAAGCCGGAAAGAATGCGCCGTCGCTGGTAATGCCGGTCATGTTCGTACGAAAGACATACCTCGAAGACAGTTTCGATAGGCTCGGCCCTGACGTAAGCGACATAGTCTTTCACTATAAGCATGACCCGATCGAGTACATCGACGCTGGGCTCGAGGTCTTCAAGCTGAACAAATTTCAGGATGCATACAAAGAGTTCGTTATGGGCTTTGCGGACAGGATGCTCGAACTTACGAGGAAGCACCCGCTCCCGCAGGTCCCGGATCTCGTTTCGGTCTCCGCGGTGCAGAGTGCATTTCACAACAAGAAGCAAACCAGGGCGGCTGCAGTGGGGGCTGACCAAAGCAAGAAGGTCCCGGATTACGTTGAATTCCTGTTTGTGGTGGGGACGCGCGAAGAAATGCTGAAGGTGAGAAGACACGTTCAGGGTTACGGCGAAGGCTGGTTAGACTGGGCTCCTTACGAGCCGGATGAAAGAATCAGCTTGAGGGCGCAAACGATTGCCAGTCGCGAGGGATTTGTCTCGAGCATAGTGGGCTTAGAACAAGACTTGACGAAATGGCTAAGCGACACGAAAAAGAAGAACCGTATCGCCGCCATCATCGTCGATTCTTGGGCCCTGAGCGCCGATACGTATGCGGCACTCGTCAGCGACTACGATTCCTATGACTCGCTCCATTCGGTAATGCTCGTTTGTCTCAATAGCTGCGACAAAGAAACGCAAAGGAAGTTCCAGGAGATAAGTGAGGTCGTCGGGACCGTCTTCGAAACCAAATCACTCCGCGGGGCTCACAGCAACTTTTTGTTTCCGGTTAACAGCTCCGCTGAGTTCGAGGGAAAACTGGTCACGAGTTTAGGCAAGATCCAGATGGAACTGCTGAACCGCGGATTGGATCAACTGAAACACATGCAGGCCAAGAGACCGGTCGCAGTGACGTCAAGCCCCTCCATGCCATCACTGCCTGTTCCCGGATCATAATCACATGGCACTGACTTCTGCCTTAGGCAAGATAATTACGTTCTATTCCTACAAAGGAGGAACGGGCCGGTCGATGTTGCTCGCGAATGTTGCCTGGATTCTCGCGAGTAAGGGGAATCGTGTGCTGGTGTTGGATTGGGATCTGGAAGCTCCCGGCCTGCACCGTTACTTCCTTCCGTTCCTTGTAGATAAGGACTTTACCTCATCGAACGGCGTGATCGATTTTGTGATTGACTACGCGCTCAACGCTGCCGCACGCGCTCACGGGACTGCCTCCGGTGAGGTCGACAAGGAGTGGATGAAACCCCACGCTAACATTCTGCCTTACGCAACGTCGTTGCGCTGGGACTTCGAGTGGAAGTCAAAGAAAGGAACACTAGATTTTGTGCCCGCCGGCCGCCAGGGTGCTTCTTATTCAGAGCGCGTGAATTCCTTCAACTGGCAGAGTTTTTACGACTTATTGGGGGGCGCTCAGTTCCTGGAGGCGATGAAACAGAAGATGCGCTCCGAATACGACTATATCCTGATTGACAGTCGTACGGGCGTCAGTGATACCGCGGGTATTTGCACCGTGCAGATGCCTGACATACTCGTCGTGTGCTTTACGCTCAACAGCCAAAGCATCGAAGGTGCTTCGACCGTAGCACGCGCGATTGGTGCAACCCGCCGCCAGCCCGAGTTGCGAATTTTTCCTGTGCCCACGCGCACAGATAACGCGGAACTTGAAAAGCGATCGCTGAGACTGCAGTACGCTCGCGACATGTTTGATCCGATCTTAACGCATATTCCCGAAGAGAAACGCGAGCAGTATTGGGGATTGGTAGAGGTGCCCTACGTCCCGTTTTATGCTTATGAGGAGGTGCTGGCAACTTTCCGCGATCGACCAGGTCAACAAGTCAGCCTGCTGGCGGCGTTCGAGCGTCTCACGGGCTATTTAACCGAGCACGCCGTTACCGGTTTAGCGCCGCCTAAAGAGGTTCAGAGCGACGCGATCGTTGCTGAATTTAGTAACGAGACTTTGTTTAACTACGATGTCTTTATCGCCGCGAGTCCCGAAGATAGCGATTTCGCGGAGATGCTCGAGCGTCGGCTCGCAAAGGAACGAGTTGGGGGTCGTAAGATGCGACTGTTTCGCACTGCGCCGCCGGCTAAAAAAGGCGAAGTCTTACCTCCGAAGAACCAGAGTGCCCTGGGCCGCAGTCGCCGAGTAGTTCTGATAGTTTCGCCGGCCCTCGTCGAAAGCGACGACGCTTTGATTCTCAAGTCCTGGCTGGCGGTTGGAGAGACGCAAAAACTTATACCGGTTTATTTGCAGGACGCAGAGATTCCCACAATGCTTAAGCCGCTCCGCTTCGTCGACTTTCGCAATCGCTCGGAGTTCTCTGCAAGTGCTGAGAAACTGCTCGATGTGATCAGAGAGACGCCATCCGCGTCCGAGTCGCTTCCAGTTTTCGAAAATGCCATCTCGACCCAATCATTCACCGTTCCGGATATTGGGTTTGTTCCGCGAAGTGATCGTGAAGGGCATAACCTCGCCGATTGGCTCCGACAAGAACTAGTCGGAAGAGACCTGCGTGCGATCGCCCTGTGGGGGCCCGGGGGGGCCGGCAAGACGACTTTAGCAGCGGAAGTCGCCCGCACTTTCGAAAGCGGTTCCTCGCGCAAGGTGATCCTGGTGGGCACGTACGAAAGCGCGTTGCCGACGGCGTCAACTCTAGTCAGCGATATTTTGAGAAGGCTGAATCAGGAGAATACAACGCCGGTATCGTTCGGCGACAAGGTTAGTCAATTGCGTTCACTGGTTAGCGCGTCCACTGCGCTGATTGTGTTGGATGGGCTCGAACGGCTTCCCGATCGCGAATTCACTGAAATCGAAAATGCCTTGATATCGTCGCCGCCCTGCCCGTTGCTCGTCACCAGCCGGCAACGTATAAGCTCGGCGCGCAACGTTTTGCTAACGGGGCTCTCGCCCGTTGAGACCCAGGAGTTTCTCGACCGTTGGACGCGGGTGAGAACAGAGAATACGGAGTTTCTTTCAAGTGAACGCGATCGCATCTACAGCCTTACGGACGGATTTCCGCTGACGCTGCAACTCTTGCTGGGATATCTGAATTCCCAAACCGATCCGATTCGCGCGCTCAACGATTTCGCGGGTGGTCCCGAGCAGGTAAGAGAAAGTGCGTTCAAACTCTCCATCGGTTCGCGCGCGATGAATAAAGACGCTCGCATCACCCTGCTGGCGCTGTCGCTCTTTGTGCCGAGCGCGTCTCTGGATGCGCTTAAGCACGTTGCTGGTATTGGCAGATCTACCGGTAGATATAGCCGCGCGGTCACCAGACTTAAGTCTCTTCGGCTCGTCGAAGAGTCTGGTGACATGAAGCGGCTCAGCCTACACGAGATAATTCGCGTGATGACGCGCACTCTGCTGGACGATTCGTCGGAAGCCGATCAAATAAGACGACGATTCATCGAATACTTTGAGAACTATGTCCAGAGCCATTCTGCATCCACAAATGAAGGCACTGCGGCTTTGGAGTCTGAGCGCACTAATGTCCTGAAGTCGCTGACCCTCGCTTTTGAAATGAAAGATTGGGGCCACGTCATCAGGATCGGGGAAAGCATCGCACTTGCCGGTGGCTGGTTGGCTTCGGCGGGCCATGTGGATGACGCGATCTTTTGCAGCGACCAGAGTATGCGCGCCGCCGGCTTCGCCGCAGCGGGAGAAGAGGTGGTGAAGTTTGCCGCCCGCAGCATCGAGCTTCGCGCGCGCCGCGGAGAGTACTCTGAGGCCGCTCAGATCGGGAATGAAGCTCTCGAGATTACCAGAAAGCTTAACAACGATGAGGGAACCGGCTACCTGCTGCATATTCTGGGGACGGTCGCCTTGCGAGAAGGCAATCTGGAGTCTGCGCAAACGCATTACCTGAAGAGTTTGGCCGCTACCCAGACCCCCACCAGTTGGTCGGCGCGCAACTTCGGCGAACTCGCAGATTTGGCGCGGCTTCAGGGTAATGCCGAGTCCGAAAAGCAATATCTTAATGAAGCACTGAAGCACTCGAAAAACCAGTCCCAAATTGCCTATTACCAAACCAGGCTCGGTTACGTCGCTTTTAGGGCGGGAAAGTTGGACGAGGCGCGCAAGGAATACGAACAGGCCCTCGCTTTGTTTGAAAAACTCAACGACAAGGGCATTGGCAGCACCCTGGGACTTTTGGGCTCTGTCGCGCTTCGCCAGGGCAACTACGAAGAGGCCCGATCACTATTGACCCGCGGATTGGAGAGTGAAAGAAAGAACGAGAACCTCAAGGGAGTTGCCATGATGCTGCGTTTGATGGGCGACGTCGAGGAATCGTCGGGCAATCTGTCAGGCGCCGAGCAGAACTATAACGAGAGCTTGCAGCTCAGCGAAAGGCTGGGAGATCAGAGAGGCGTCGCCTATAACTTGCGCAATTTGGGAGAGCTGGCGGCCGATCGGAAAGATCACGCGGGGGCATGGCAGTATTATTCTGAGAGTCTCGAAATTCTACGTGCGCTGAACGAGTTAGGTGACGTGGGCGAGACGCTGCAGAGTCTCGCCAAGATCAGCGCTGCTGATGGGAGACTGCCTGAGGCACATAAACTCTTAGGTGAAGCGCTTCAAATATTTCAGAAAGTAGCTTCGCCGCGTGCGCAGGAGGTCTTAAAGACTCTCGAATCGCTTACCATTGACGAAGACCCGCCAGAGGCAATCGCCGAACAGTAGTAATCCGCTGACCAGCGTGAGGCTCCGGGAAGGCACACCGCAGCCGCTTACTCGACCTTGGTTCCGCACTCGTCGCAGAACTTAGCGTCGGGCTTTAGATCATTCTGGCATTTGGCGCACTTTGCCGGCGATTGCGACGCGCCGCATTCATTACAGAATTTCGCGCCTGCCGCTATTGCAGCGCCGCACTTAATGCATTTCTGAGTGGCTGCTGACGTCGCGCCGGCGCCTTCCGAAACGGTTGCGCCGCGCTGTTTCATTGCGTCAGTCATCGCACCGGCCATCACGTTACCGACTGCGAATCCCGCGCCGAGGCCTGCGCCCAGGCCCGCGCCACCACCCGGGTTTTGCGCCGCGTCGCGCATGGCCTGCGCCGCTTCGAATTGCGTGTACTTGCCCATGTCCCCGAGGACACCCATCGAGGTGCGCTTGTCCATTGCCGCTTCGACTTCCTGCGGCAGCGAAATATTTTCGACGACGAACTTCGTCAGCTCAAAGCCGAGCGATTTAAATTCGTCCTGGAGTTTCTGTTTCGAGAAGCGGCTCAACTCGTCATAGTTTGAAGCGAGATCGAGCGCTGCGATTTTGGATTCGCCGAGCGCGTCGGAAAAACCGCTCACCAGAGTACGCCGCAACTGGCCTTCGATGTCTTCCGTGACGAAGCGAGCGTTGGTGCCGGCAACCTGTTTGATGAGCTCGCGCGGATCGCCGACGCGAATCGAATAGATGCCGAACGCGCGCAGGCGCACCATCCCGAAATCCGAGTCACGCATCATCACCGGATTCGACGTGCCCCACTTCATGTCGGTGAACTGCTTGGTGCTGACGAAATAAACTTCCGATTTCATCGGCGAGTTGAAGCCATACTTCCAGGCGCCGAGTTTCGAAAGGATCGGAGTGTTGCCGCCGTCGACCGTGTAGCGGCCCGGCCCGAACACATCCGCGACCTGTCCTTCGTGGACAAAGACTGCCGTCTGCGATTCGCGGACGATTAACTGCGCGCCGTTTTTGATTTCCTGGTCGCGCACCGGAAACCGGTAAAGCATCGTGTTGCCCGAATCATCAAGCCATTCGATGACTTCGATGAACTGTGCACTCGGACTAAGTCGGTCAAGAATTCCCATCAGTGTTCTCCTTGAAATGTCTTGGCTAGCATTATACGGCGAAAGCGCGCGGCGGGTTCAAATTTGAGCCGCAAAAAGCGCCTTTGGCGCAGCACACTGCGGTAAACCAGCCTTTGATGGGCGGCGATTTCTTCGCTCCGCCAAGAGCTGGGTCGGAATGCCGCGCAGGAACTATAGACATCCTGCTCTTACGGAGCAGTTGAGAACTAATGAAGCTCCCCCTTTAAATATTGATGCCTTCGTGTGCGCCAAGCGACTATCGTGAGCGCCGCCAGACCACCCGCCGTATCAATCAGGCAATCGTAAATCGAAGGCGTACGCGTCGAGACGAAACTCTGGTGAAACTCGTCGCTCAGGGCGTAGAGGGCGACACAAGTTAGTGTTACCGCGAACCAGTGGTTTCGCAAAAACTCGCGGAGTGACGTGCGAAAGGCCCGCGCCAGAAGCAGCGCGAGGATCGCATACTCCACGAAGTGACTGGTTTTTCGGACCAAGCCATGGACAAATGCCAGCGCGGTGTCAGTGGCGCTCGGATAAACCCAAAGCACGAGTGGTCGAAGAACTGACGAGGTGCGCGAACCGGAAAACAGACCGGAGGAGAAAACGAAGATGAGGGCGGCCCACAGCAGGACTGGGCCGTAACGGGAAAGACGATTTTTGGAGTGCGCCGGCTTCACGCTTCGCAGAGCATCGTGGCCGTCGAGGCCTCGGGACTCTGCGCGAGATTTAAGTGTTTCTTCCTCGACCATTAAAAAGGTGAGATTAACCTAACTCCTGTGTGCCCGCCTAAATGCTTTACGCACACGCGGACGGGTTCGTTCGCAAGCGTTATGTTTCCGGCGCTTTAATCACATTGAGTTGAAATACAAATCGAAAATCGATGGAGGAACCAGACAATGATGCAGCAGAACTCTTCGACAAACTTGCGACGGCCGGGTCGCGTCGGCGGCAAATCGAAACCGCGAGCCACGCTGACCTGTCTTCTTTGCCGCATCCTCTGGCCGATCGTTGTCGAACACCGGCACCTACAGTTTGCTTCTGGGGCTGACGTTCCGCGATCGGGTCTTGCGAAATCTCTGTCACCACACCTCTCCTAAAGCAGCTCGCCAAGCTTCCGTCCTCTTTCCGTCGGGCGGCGTTACGTTCTCCGAAGAAAAGTCACCCACAGATGAACGCACGCAAATCAAAACTGCATGCGAATCTGTTCCCAAGGAGACAAATGATGTATCGCCAAGTCAAAAGATCGACACTATTGCTCGCAACCGCGTCGCTGATCGCGTGCTGCTTAATCTCTCTGTTTGTTGCGTCGCATAGAACCGTGCGCGCACAGACGATTGACTGCCCCGGAAATGTAGTCAGCAACGGTACCTTCACGGGCAGCGTCGGCCCCTGGAGCACAGCCTATGGGACGCCCGACTGGGGTCTTCCGGGCCAGGTAGGCATGTGGGGAAACATGAACCCCGCTATCGGCGAAGGCCTGAAACAAACCATTACCCTCGTGCCGGGGCAGACCTACAACGGCACAATCTCGTTCAGGGTAGTGCCTGGCTCAAACAAACAGCCGGACGGCAGGATCAGGATTCGGCTCTCGCCAGTTGCCCCCACGCAATGGGGAGCGACGGACACGATATTTCTTTCGCCGATGACTTTAGCTTCTGCAACTGTTTGGACGCCTGGCACGTTCAGCTTTGTGGCGCCCGCGATTGCTTCACAAGTCCTGACAATCAACGTCGAGAACCAACTTAACATCAATAATGGGCCGGACACCTCTTACGGTGTAATCGACAACGTCTGCATTCGCGCAGTCCCGGTCCCGATAATCGGCGGGCCGGAAAAGACGTGCGCCGGCAGATCAAATCTTTTCACTGGTCCTGGCGGCGCTTCATCGTGGAATTGGGATTTCGGCGATGGCTCGATCAGTAACCAACAGAATCCCGCTCACACTTACACCACGGCGGGTACGTTTACGGTTAAGCTCTGCACAAACGGCACTACAAATTGTGCCACGCAGTTGATCACCGTCAATCCTGCGCCACCTGTCCCGGTGATCACCGGGCCGCCCAGTTCGTGCGGTAGTCAAACTGCGACTTATTCTGTTGCCGGCGCCGGTGGCCTCGCTTATTCATGGACTGTCAGCGGCGGCACGATCAATGGTTCGTCGACGGGTCAGAGCGTGAGTGTGACCTGGTCTTCTTCAGGTGTCGGCACCATTTCCGTCACCGTGACCAACAAGGCCGGTTGCTCTTCAACGGCACGGAAAGAAGTAGTCGGTTGTTACCTTCCCCAAGGCGAGTGCTGCCATGGCTTTCAGGCAAAGACAGATCTGAAGAGTCTTACTTACGCCGGAGGCGGCATCTACAATTTCACGCCGCAGTTGTCCGTTAATTCGTCAGCCGCTTTCGTTCGCGTGGTAGCTAATGTTCTCAGCACCTCGATTTCTTATTCGTCGACAAGCTGTGGCACTTCAGGCCCCGTGAATGCGTCGATAGTCAGCGCCTCGAACGTGGGCAACTTTACCGCGACGACTCCTATCTCCAACGGACACGAAGCGATTTGGTGGTACCCACCCGGTGCCGCGGTTAACGGCATCGCCTTTCCGATGCAAATCCAGATTCCGCCGCCGCCCAAGGGACACTGTAGCGACGTCGTCACGATCTGCATTAAGTACACCTTCACGACCAAAGACTGTCGCAGCTGTGAAGTCATTCGTTGCTACACCTTTAAACGAAGTGGGTTGATCAAAGACTCCGCCGAATTGATCGATATCAGTGTCAAGAACTGAAAGCATTTCCCTTCCGGTTCTTGCGCTCGACCGGTAGCCCGCTGGTTAAAGACGGACAACCCTATCGATTTAAGCGGTCGAACATTTACGAGCATTCCTCACCCAAGCAGAAGCCCGAGCCTTCACCGGCTCGGGCTTCTGCCCGTTGACCAATCAGATTTGACTCTTCTGCATTCAGCACTACGCCGGCTTCCCCCACCGGTCGAATTTGAGCAACTGGGCTTTCAGCGCCCAACTTCAAGACACAACTGTGGAAAAACTTTCTTAGCGGCGAGTTACGTTTCGGCCAGGACGAGCACTTATTGGCGTAAGCGAATTCGAAGCGAACGCCCGTGCTCCTGTTCCACATGGAGGATAAACGTTACCCAAAGTGAACGGCATCGGTTCCGTCGCCGCAGCGGGTAACTCACTCACAACTCACCAAAAAGGAGAATGACCATGAAGAAACTACTAACTTTCGTTTTTGCTCTAGTCGTCGTGGCCGTGATTGTCGGTCCTGGTGTAGCGCAGCAAGCGCTTCAAGAGCGGCCCACGGGGACACGCCGTGTAAGCCGGATGTTCGCGCAACCGATCGTGCGACTTGCGGGATTTGAAGGCGAATTGAATCCCGCTCCCACGAAGAAGTGTACCTGCGTCGCCTCGAAGGGGGGCTGGAATAGTGGCATCGTTCATAACTACGGCGTCATTGCAACGTACGGACTCTTCGACGTTAATGCGCCGAGCAAGTGTTCAAAAAAATGTTCCGACCTCGTTTCCGGTAAGAGTTCCATTGAAAACGCGACCGCCGTGTGCGCCAGTACGAACTGGTCGGGAGGATGCGTGCGTGGTTACGGGTACATAGGCGCCATTGGAACCAACAACGCGGACGGCACGGCTGGAAAACTAATTTGTAATGCCCCAGTAGCTGCAGTTACTCAGCAGAAGTGTCCGGCAGGCTGGGTATGCAATGGCTGCTCGCCACAAGTGGACGGCGGCGTGACGAGCGATGGCAAGTGTAAAAAATTGGCATGTCAGGCAAATTCCATAGCGCCGTACCCGGCGGATGGGACTCAGATCGGTTCGTGGGGGTTCTCGTGGGGTAACGCTTTTTATGCGTGGGGTACTTCCGCCAACGGCGGCAATCCCATCTTGAATATCATCTCGCCAGCCATTCCCGGCTCCGGGAGTTGGGGAAGTTGCCCGTAGGTCTGGCGTTGGAAACGTTCCATTACGTCCAACTTGAAGTCATACCCTCTGGGAAAAATCCGTTACCTCTTCGTTTTGGCGCTTAAACAGAGCCTGCGCCCTGTCCAGACCATGACGATGTAAGTGTCGAGGTTCTGGACGGGTCGTGCGTTTTCCTCAAAGGCTGTCGTGAACTGAAAACGACAAGCATCCCAATCGCTCAACCAGGAGCCCGAACTCTTCACCGGCTCGGGCTTCTGCCGTTGACCAATCAGATTTGACCCTTTCTGCTTCCACTTCAGGAAAACGCCGCTTCGCTCACCATTCGAACTTGAATCATCCCGACTGAGCCGCCAACTCAAGACAACCGGAACGAAAAGTTTGTCCCGCAGTAGCGTTACGTTTCTGCCAAGAAGATTCACACATGGATGCAGTCAGATTCCATGACAGAAAACGATGTCGGCACGCGGCATCGTGACAAGAAAGGACGAACTCTTATGAAGCAGACACCAACCCTAACAGTTGTACTCATCCTCCTCATCCTCGATGCGTCGGGCGCCGCCGCACAAAGGAGAGGCGCCATCAGCGCTGAGGTGAAAAAGGTGGAGAAGGCCACCGCGATCAAAGTGGCTGACATAGCGGCATCGACCGGCACTCCACCGAGAATAATCTCAACGGCAGGCGGTACTGTTTCGGACATTAACGCGGTCGATGGAACGAACAGTAATCCACATACACCGAAGTATCTGGGCGGGATGACTATGAATTTTGACGGCATCGCGCTCGGCGCGAACGACACGCTGTACGCGCTCACCTCCGCCTCCCTGACCAACGGTTACAAATCGTATATCTTTGTCATCGGGCCCAATTACGGAGTGAATCGCTTCGAGAACCTCCTCTATGGAACGCCGCTCTACATGGCCGGCAACAGGTGGTACTGCTTGGGCGAAGGCGATCTCGCCTATGACAAGGGCGGCTCTTTGTATGCCTCCTGCAAGGACGGCAGCGGATGGAAGTTAGTCACGATAAATCCTGCCTCGGGGGTCGTCGCCATCGTAGGATCTATGCCCAGCGGTGGTTCCTTCTCGGCCCTGGCGTTCAACCCAGCCGGGGAACTCTTCGCATTAGACACTAATAGCCGAAAGCTCTGGAAGCTAGACAAGACTAACCCGAGCAACAACCCGCAAGCGATACCATTGACCGTGGCGGGGGGCCAGCAGATGCCGAACACGTCGACGCAAGGCGGGATGGGTTTTACAGCCAATGGCGGACTTTATGCGGCGTTCGGGGGCCAGTTAGTAATAATCAACCCGGTGAATGGGGCGCTAAGTATCGT
Organism: Pyrinomonadaceae bacterium; assembly: GCA_036277115.1. NCBI lineage: Bacteria > Pseudomonadati > Acidobacteriota > Blastocatellia > Blastocatellales > Pyrinomonadaceae > Pyrinomonadaceae bacterium. The sequence goes on along the minus strand of DASUNM010000027.1, from coordinate 357,431 downwards.
CACGAGCAATAGTGGTGGTTATACGTCAGGACTGGCAATCTCTGGCGGGAGTGGCCCTATCAAACATAACTGAGGCGCGCCGCATATAACTGAACCGCTTTCACCTCACTTGGGGGAGCCCGAGCCTTTCACCGGCTCGGGCTTCTGCCATTTCTTCAGCAAGGCCTTTTAACTGTCTAAGCTTTGATAATTGAGCTATGCTGTCGCCGAATTCCCTGACTACTCTGAACCACCCCAGCTCAACTGGCGGAACTCAAAGTGAAAAAGGAAGTAACGCGCGAACGATTCGAAGGGTTTCTCGCGTGGCTAAGTCCAGACCAGGATCGGGCCGGCGACGCGTATGAGCGCCTGCGCTTTCGCCTGTGCACTTTCTTTTCGCAGCGCCGGTGCTGCTTTGCCGACGAGCTGGCGGATGAAACGATCAATCGCGTCATTATCAAAATCGAGGACGAGCCGATCGAAAATAAGATGGCGTACTGCTACGGCGTCGCCCGGAACGTTTATCGCGAGTCTCTGCGCAAAGATCGGCCGCATCTCGACATCGATGAAGTCACCGTCGCAGCCCCAGAGCCTGAGGAGACAAGTTTCTCAAACGAATGCCTGGATCAGTGCCTCGGCAAGCTGGCGCCTGAAAGCCGGGAGTTGTTGCTGGAATATTTTTCCGAAGCCCGGCGTCAAAAAATCGAGCTGCGCCGGCGCCTTTCAGAGCAACTGAAAACGACGCAGACTGCGCTGCGCATGCGAGTCATGCGCATAAAACAGGAACTGAAAGTCTGTGTCCAGCAATGCATGAATTCATGAATTCGGCACGCAGGCCCGCAAGCGCGCAGGAGGCGTGCGTACCGGCGGAGAATACGGCGTTACGTTTCGTCCGAATTCGGCACGCTAAATAGGGCGGAGGGTTCATGGCCCAATCTGTTAACAACCCCGCGATCATCCAGGATTATCTTTTGGGTCGAATTGCGGATGAAAAGACGCTCGAGGAGATCGAAGCGCGACTGTTCGATGACGAGGATTTCTGTGTGCAAATGGAACTCGCGGAAGACCAAATCATTAACGACTATGTGCTTGGCCGCTTGAGTGCCGAAGACGCGGCGAGCTTTGAGAGCACGCTGGTATACGATCCGGAACGCCGTTTCAAAATCGAACTCACGAAACAGTTAAGAAACCGGGCGCGGATTCAAGATGCGCAACTCGCGCCACGTCCTGCTTCTTTCCTCAATTCCGTCACTCAATTCTTCCGGCAGCCTGCTTACGCCGGCGCGTTTGCCGTCCTCCTGATTGCCGCAGTCGTCCTCGGGATCTACTTGACCAGGCCCGGCACGCCCGATGATCTGGCTGAGCTCCGATCGCTTTACCAGCAGTCGCGGCCGACGCAGTCACGCATTTCCGGATTTGGTTATGCGCCTTTGACAGAGTTGCGTGGCGCGCCGGATTCGCACGAATCGCAGCGGCTGCGTCGCATCCAGAACAATCTAATCGCAGCCACCGAAAAATCGCCAAACGCACAGACGCATCACGCGCTCGGAATCTTTTATCTCACCCAGCAGAATCACCCCGAGGCGATCCGGCAATTCGAAACGGCGCTGAAATTCAATCCAAACGACGCGCGCATTCACAACGATTTGGGTTCAGCGCATTTCGAGCTGGCGAAATCCGGCGCGCGGGAAAAGAAACTCGAAGAGCTGGCCCGGAGCCTGGAAGAGTTCACCCGCGCCACACAACTCGATCCAAATCTGCTCGAGGCGCTCTTCAACAGGTCGCTGGTGTTAGAAGAGATGGGGCTCCCGCACCAGGCGAAGGAATCGTGGACGCTTTACTTACAAAAGGACTCTTCGTCGGCGTGGGCCGATGAAGCGCGCAAACGCCTCGCCGCCTTGCCGAATCAACAGGCGCACTTTAAAAAGGATGATCAGGTTCTGTTGGATTTTCTTTCGGCATTTCGGCAGCAGGACTATCAGCGCGCGCAAAACATCCACAACGAGACCAAGGGACTGCTGCGACGGGTCACCGTGCCGCTGCAACTCTCCCGTCGTTACCTCTCTGCAAAGCAGTCACGCGACGATCGAACGGCCAAAGAAGCGCTCGAGGCGCTGACCTTCATCGGCCATTACGAGCAAGCGCAGCACAACGACGCTTTTTTTTTGAGTTCGCGAACTTCTATGCGCACGCCGGTGAGGAAAAACTCGAAGGGCTGATTCAGGCGTATGCAGATCTCGCAAATGCCGAGCAGTTGTTTGCAAAGGACCGGGCGGGCGCGATTGCTTTGTATGAAGCGAGCCGAGATCGTTTCGTCCGGCTCGACGACCGATGTGCCGCGGCCATTGCCGAGCATTGGGCGGCGCAATTCCTGCGCTACGCGGGGCGAATTGATGAGTCGAGCGCGCGGCTGAGCGCAATCGTCAAAGACTCTACTGCCAAAAATTTTCAGGCGCTCCTGCCACCCGCTTACTACTGGCTGGCGATGAATGACTACACTCAAGGCCGGCTTTCGGAATCCGCGCGAAACCTGCGAGCGGCATTGCGCGTGGCTGAGGCTACGCAGAATGCCTTCGAGATCCAGCATGCGGACGACGCGTTGGCGAAGCACTATGCGAAGCTCGGTGAATTGGATCTGGCGCTGCTGTTTTCCGGAAAACGCTTTGCCGATCAGAGCGCCTATTACAACAGCAGCGCCCAGTATTGGCGCGATCGCGGGACGCTCGCAGAGTTGACTCTTAACCTTGGTCTTGCGGCAACGTCCCTCAGCGTCAGCCGCGAGATGCTGAGTTTTGCCGAAGCCAGTCAGTGGAATGACGTTCGTCTAAACGATTCCCTCGATCACGTGATCGAAGCATCGCTGGCGAGCAACGACCTGAATGGTGCACTGCAACATGCAAACCGATCTTTGCAAATCGCGCTGAAGCGCGGCCCTGAATCCGCGGAAAGCCAGGCTGAAATATATCGTTTATTGGGCGACATCAATCGGCAGGGAAGAAACTGCGCGGAAGCTTTGGGCCATTACGATCAGGGGCTGCAACTGTACGGGCGCGCGCGGGAAATATCGCTGAACGCCTATCGGATTCACAAGGGAAGGCTCGAATGTTTTCAGCAGACAGGTGACGAGCAGCGCTTCGCCGATGAACTAGAGATTATAAGAAAGCTGACCGAGGAGTACCGCCAGAATATTCGCGAAGACGACTCGCGCCAGGCGTTTTTTGCGGATCAGCAGGACATCTTTGACGCGGCGACCGAAGCCGCGTTGCGAGCGGGCGACCACCGGCGCGCGTTTGCATTCGCCGAAGCGTCAAAAGCCCGCTCACTTTTGCATTTCGTTACCTCGCCAAAAACGATCGCTGAAGTCGAAAACAGTTTCGCCGCCGTTGCCCAGCCGCTCGACCTCGGCGAAATACAAAAGCGCATTCCCGAAGAAGTGCAGCTGGTGAAATACGCAGTGCTGCCGGCGCGCCTGGCAATCTGGACCGTCTCAAGAACGCAATTTGATTTTCAGGAGCGGCAGATCTCCACGGCCGATCTCGAGCAGAAGGTCGTTGAGTACCAGGCGCTGATCCTGGGCCGGGCGCCGAAGACGGAAATCGAACGTGCCGGTCGCGAACTCTACGAACTTCTGATTCCGCCCGGCCTTGATCGGCAAAAACAGATTTGCCTTGTGGCAGACAAATTCCTGCACCAGCTTTCATTCGCGGCGCTGGTTTCCCGCGAAGGCAAATACCTGTTGGAAGAACACGTTTTGTTCTATGCGCCGAGCGCATCGATTCTTGTCCTCGCTTCTGAGAACGCGCGCCGGAAATCTTCGGTGAGGAACGAACGCTTGCTCAGCGTTGGCAACCCAACCTTTGATCGCGAAGAGAATCCCGGCCTGCCGGATTTGCCCGCGGCAGAAGATGAAGCCAGGACGATTTCCGGAAGCTACCCGCGATCGATTCAACTTCTGGGCCGTGAAGGAACGAAACAGAAGTTCCTCGCAAATATTCTTGACGTCGAAGTAGCGCACTTTGCCGGGCACTTCGTCGCGAATGCACAGGCGCCGGCAAACTCCAAGCTGCTGCTCGCCGATGTTGAGTTGCGATCGAGTGAATTGGGCGCGCTGAAGTTGCCACGCGGCAAACTGGTGGTTTTGTCGGCGTGTGAGACTGCCTACGAACGCCACAACCGAAGTGAAGGTGCGATTGGAATCGCGCGCACTTTTCTCGCCTTGGGAGCGCCCGTAGTTGTGGCGAGCCAGTGGAAGGTCGAGTCCGCAGCCACGCGAGACTTGATGATCGCTTTCCACCGTGGCCGCAAGCATGACGGAATGACGTCGGCGGAAAGTCTGCGGCAGGCGCAACTCGAAGTGTTAAGACGCTCTGAAACAACCGCGCCTTTTTACTGGGCGGCATTTTCACTATTCGGAGGTCATGCGAAGTACTGACATGCGTGTCTGTCCAAAATGTGGAGCCTATTACGCGGACGATTCGTCGGGTTTCTGCCTGGCCGACGGAATGCCACTCGTTGATATTGATCCGAACAGCAATCACTGGAGCGAGGCTGCCCGGAGGCTGAAAGAAAAAGATGATGGGCTGAGAAAACAGCTGCGCAAACTGAAATGGCGGCGTGTTTTGATCAGTGCGCTGTTGGTGGCAACGATCGCGGTTTGCGCGGCGGCCTTCAACCGCTGGACTCGTGTTGAATGGGTGCCCAAACCGACACCATCGCCATCTCCGACCCCGTCGCCATCTCCGTCGCCATCACCAACCCCGACACCGTCGCCGACTCCGTCGCCATCGCCAACTCCGACACCGTCGCCATCTCCGTCGCCATCCCCATCGCCAAGCGTTTACATAATCAGCGGGCGAGTGATGTCGCTGGCGGGGCCTCGGGGCGGCATCACAATTTCGCTCGTAGGCTCAATCGTTAAGTCGGCGACGACGGATAGAAACGGCTATTACACTTTTGTCAATTTACCGGCGGGCGGCAGTTACACCATTGCTCCGAGAGACCAGTCGAGGTTCAACCCGCCCCGCCGCTCCTATGACAGTTTGCGGCGCAATGAACCGACTGCTGACTTCTTCCAATCCGACGCGACACCGCCGCCCAGGCCGACGCCAACTCCGACGCCCAAGTGGACTCCAACGCCGACGCCGAAACCAACGCCGACGCCCAAGCTGACGCCGACGCCGACACCGACGCCGAAACCAACGCCGACTTCAGAATGCTCAGAAGCTGATCGGAGTCACGCCAGGGAGACGATTCTCAGTCAATATCGCGGTACATGGCGGCGGAGAATTGAAGGCGAACGAACCAAGATCATCGCCCAATATTCAGAGCCTCCTTTGGTCGCTGAGGTCGAACTACAGGAGCCTGTGGAGTACGAACGTACCATCCTGAATCAATGTACCGTCGCCTCTGTGAGGGCCAGATATGTATGGCGAGTCTATTTGCACGGTAAACCTATGAAATCCGTGTCCAGAGAAAAAAGTTTTACCTGCGTGAGAATTGGACGTGCCTGGCTTTGCCGATAGTCCGTAGTTTTTGATTCTTATTTAACGGGGTTACGTTTCGAGGCTCAAACGTCACTCTAATCTGAAAGCTTTTTTCAACTCAAAGATAGGAGAACATGATGTCTGTACAAGAAGGTTCCGCTACCGCGTTAGTGCGATTCACCGGCCTGGGGATTATCTGCTTCAACAAGGATCGCCAGAGGGGTGAAATCGGCGTTATTCGCGACGACAAACACACCCTCACCGTCAGTATTCAACAACCCGTTTTTAAGGAAGGGACGGATAGCGACGTCATCACTTATGAGGACATCGCTGTCTACCAGAACCTTCCGAAAGACGACGTGCAGATTGAAATCAAGGCGGCAGGCAATCCGGCGATTGCCGGCTATGAAATTTATCAGCACGGAGATTTCAACCGGCTTGAGTCCGATGACTTTAATGATTTCCGCTGGATCGTAAACATGAATTCCCTGCACGGCGAAACCGATCTCAGCCCGGCAGGCGCACAACGTTATCCGCTGACGAAACTGTATATCAGCAATGGCCTGTTCTACACGCACAAACTCGATCAAAACCTCTTCTTCGATAAGGTGGAAAAGGACCCCAGCGGCGCGGTCACTGAACGCGAGGCCTTTGGCAATATCGCCGAAACGATTGGCGTCAAGATTGAAGGCGACGAGGTTAACTTCACCATTCGCATCGGCGACCAGGAAGAAAGCCATACGCTGAAACGCGTTGCGGGTTTACCGTTTAGGATCGACATCAAGAACATGGACTACAGCGCCAAAGCCGTTTACAGCGACATGCCTGACTATTACCGGTACCTCGCCAGCCCGAGCGGTAAACAATTTGACCTGGCGCCGGTCATCGAAGGTGGCGGCGACCAAAGAGTAAAAGGTGGCGCCATAAATCAGGATGATTTCTGTCACCCAATTGGTTCAGACTGGCCCACCATTGATCTTCTGTGAGCCTAAACATGTTTCTACTTGTGCTGGGTAAACATGAGATGTGGAAGGTTTCCGATGCCAGCGGAACCACCACCTACTACTACACCGATGAGATGATCTGGATCGTAGTCGCATTGGCGGTGGCCTGGCTGACCTGGTTTCTGGTGAGCAGATACATGCGCGCAAGAGGCTTGAGGCGGCGGCCACGACCCACCGACTATGGGCTGAAACAAGTCGCCCGGATCAAACGTGAATTAAGCTCGCAATACCTGCGGCCTGGCTTTTCCCGGACGATCCATGCCGTAGGAATCGGGAGGCTCCCCGATAACAGATACTGCATCCAGGTATTTCTCAATGATGCGAATGAAGAGTTATGGACCGGCGCAGGAGCGGCGCCGCTACCTAATAGTTTTCGCGGTGTTCCGCTTGTTCCGATCGAAATGCCGGCGGCGGTTTTTTTGTCAGAGGCCGGAGCAAGTCCCTCTGCGACGCCGGATCAGTATCCAAACGGTATCCGGGGACGTCAGGAAATAATCGTAGGCGGAATCAGCGGCGCCAATACAAACCTGGCAGGGCAGAGTGGGACCATCGGCTATTTTTGTACACGCAAGAGTAAGTTTCGCCGCCGGAAAGAGATTTACCTCCTGAGCAATTCGCATGTCTTTGCCGACCTGCAGAAAGCGACAGTCGATGAGAGCGACCTGATCATGCAGCCGAGCCCCGGTGAACCAACGGGCAGTCGACCGATCGGGATACTGGTGGACTTTTCCAGGCTGACGTTCGACGACCAGAAGGCGTCGAACCACATTGATGTCGCCATCGCCAGGCTTTGGGGCGCGGAGCGGCACAATCCCGTGATTCCGTTAATTGGCGCGGTCCAGGGTTACGTGGCGACTAACGATATCGAAATTGACGAAGCCGTGCGGAAGTTTGGACGGACCACGGGCTATTCTGAAGGACGCGTCGCTTCAATCTATCTGGACATCTGGATTCAGTACGATCGCACCGGCCGCGCGGCATGCTTCTCTGATCAGATTCTGATCGAACCTGACAAATCCAGATTTACAAAGTTCGTTGCTAAAGGCGACAGCGGTTCATTGTTGGTTGATTCGGGGCAGCATGCCGTCGGTTTGATCTTCGCGGGTGTGTCGGACGCTATATTGGATCAAATCGACAAATCGCCGGCACGGAAAGTCGAACCAGGTGTAGATCAGCCAAAGCGAATCGACGGCTACGGCTTGGCGAATCCGATTAGCGACGTGCTGGATCAGATGAATATTGAATTGGTGTTGGAACGACCGCTAACTGCGACGAGCAACACAGCATGACAAGGGTAATGGGCTGGCGCGCCCGGGCTTGATTGACGCCCGGATTTTGCCGGGTCAATGACCGGCGTCACCTCTACTCATATCGAAGTGCTTCGATCGGATCGAGGGCCGCGGCTTTGCGCGCCGGGTAATAACCGAAGAAGATTCCCACCGCGCCTGAGAAGATGACTGAACCGACGATTGCCATCGTCGAAATCAGCGTGGGCCAGCCCAGCATCGCGGGTATCGCGAGTGACAGGGCGACACCCAGAAGAATCCCAACCAATCCACCGGTCACACTAAGCACGACTGATTCAATCAGAAACTGGCTGCGGACAGCCGACGAGCGCGCGCCAATCGCCATCCGAATGCCGATCTCGCGCGTGCGTTCAGTTACTGAGACCAACATGATGTTCATTATTCCGATGCCGCCGACCAGGAGCGAGACTCCGGCAATACACGCCAGCAGCATCGTCATCGTGCTGTTTGTTTCACTCGCCGCTTCCGCGATATCCGACATGTTGCGGACGGTAAAATCGTCCGGCTCATTCGGCCCAAGCTTATGCCGCTGTCGTAACAGCTCAGTTATTTGCGCTTGCGCCGTGTAAGTCGCATCCGGTGAAACGGCCGACACGTAGGCAATCTGCAAACGCGGGCTGCCAAGAATTTTCTTTTGCACAGTCGTGTACGGCGTGAAAGCGACATCGTCCTGATCGCGCCCCTGCGCGTCCTGGCCCTTGCGCGCCATCACTCCGATAACTCGGAACGGAAGGTTTTGCACGCGAATCGTCTGCCCGATAGGATCCGAGCCGGCGAACAGGTTGTCGGCAATCGTCTGGCCGATGACCAGCACTCGCCCTGCCGTACGCACATCCGAATCTGAAAAGAATTCGCCACTTTGAATCGGCCACTTACGAACGTCTGGGTATTGTTCGCTGACCCCCTGAATCGACGTGTTCCAGTTCATGTTGGCGACGACCAGCTGGCTGCGCGCATTGACTGTGGGAGTCACCATCGAGACGCTCGGGACTTCGCGTTTGATGGCCTCGAGATCTTCGACCGTCAAAGTGTTTGTGCCGCTGTCGCCTGTGCCGCTTCGCACACCGCCGACGTTCTGCGCGCCGGCGCTGACAAACAGCAGGTTCGTTCCGATGCTGTCGATCTGCGCCTGCACGGCGGCCTGCGCTCCCTGACCGATACTGACCATGGCCACCACGGCCGACACGCCGATGATGATGCCCAGCATCGTCAGCGCCGCGCGCATTTTATTGCGCTGCAAAGCACGAAAGGCCACTCGAATGATGTTTAGAAAATCCATGATGAGTTACTCAGTTTCGTCTTCGTCCTCTTCAATGGCCGGCAGATTCTTCAACTCTTCTGCGGCATCGCGCTGATCTTCGACCTGAAAATCTTTGCGAATTTTGCCGTCTTTAAAGACGACCACGCGCTTGGCGTACTGCGCGATGTCGGATTCGTGCGTGACAAGCACCAGCGTGATACCGCGTTCACGGTTCAGCCGTTGAAATATTTCCATCACTTCCACTGACGTGCGCGAATCAAGGTTACCGGTGGGCTCGTCCGCCAGAATCAATGCCGGATCGTTAACCAACGCGCGCGCGACCGCGACGCGTTGTTGCTGACCACCCGATAGTTGATTCGGATGACTCTGTTCACGACCAGCCAGACCGACAGCCGCCAAACTCTCCAGGGCGCGGCGATGACGTTCCGCACTGCTGACACCCGCGTAGAGCATCGGCAGTTCAACGTTTTCCAAAGCCGAGGTGCGCGACAGGAGATTGAAGCCCTGGAACACGAAACCGATCTTGCGCGAGCGGATGTCAGCGCGTTCGTCCTTCGACATTTGTGAAACGTCCTGACCGTCAAGGATGTAACTCCCCTTCGTCGGCCGATCCAGACAGCCCAGGATGTTCATTGTGGTTGACTTACCAGAGCCGGACGCGCCCATGATCGCGACGAACTCGCCTTCCCGAATCGTGAGGGACGCTCCGCGCAACGCGTGCACCTGAACGTCACCCATCGTGTAAGTTTTGTGGATGTGCTCAAGTTGAATTACCGGCCGCGCCTCGGACATCTGGATCGAGCCGATGACCGCCGGATTAACTTTTGTGATTTCCTGAACTGCTTGCATGATCTTTTTCTCGATTCCTCCGTGAACCTTTGTGTTCCTCCGGGTCTCCGTGGTTGATCTAATTTAGGAGCATTCACCACAGAGACACAGAGGTCGCACAGAGAAGCCACGAAGATCTTGGTTACCTACGTCCGCCACGCCCGCCGCCACCGGTTCTCGGCGCGCCGCCGAATCCTGGTGCTGACGTTTGATTCGTGTTCGAGCCGGCGCTCGATTGCGTCTGACCGGTGATAACGATCTCGCCTTCGATCAGATTGCCTTCAACGACTTCTGTCGCCGTGCCGTCGGTCAGACCAACTTTGATTCGACGGCGATCCGGCTTGCCGTCCTGGCCCAGCACCCAGACGATTCGGGTCTGGCCGGCGAGGACGGGATCAGTTGGCCGTGCGAACTGGACATCGCCACGGCCGCCGCCTTGCGAAGCGTCGCCGCGCGTGACGCCTGACTGGCGACGGCCCTGCCCATTGCCGTTACCATTCCGTTGTCCGGTTGCATCCTGCGGCGTAAAGCGCAGTGCTCCATTGGGGACCTTCAGGACGTTGTTGCGCTCATCAATGGTGAACGTCAGGTTCGAGGTCATTCCCGGCTTCAGCTTCTGTTCCGGATTGTCTACGCCGATCACGACGTTATAGGTAACGACGTTCTGAACGTTCTGTGGATTCAGCCGCATCTGTTCGATCTTTCCTTCGAACTCTTTTCCGGGAAACGCATCGACACTGAACTTCACTGACTTCGCATTTTCAACCAGCCCAATGTCGGCCTGATCAATGTTGGCGATTACCTGCATCTTCGTCAGGTCGTTGGCGATCGTGAACAGGGTCGGCGCCGATAAACTCGCGGCTACGGTCTGGCCGACATTCACGTCGCGCGAAACCACGACGCCGTCGATGGGCGAAGTGATCGTCGTATGCGCGAGATTCACCTGTGCGAGTTGTAACGCGGCTGCGGCCTGCTGCACCTGCGCCTCGGCCGCCTGTACTTGCGCCTGTGACTGCTGAACGCCTGCCTGCGACTGCTGCACCTGGGCCTGTGATTGCGCGACGCCTGAGCTAGCCGCCACCTGTTCGCTTAATTTCGCCTGGTTCAATTGCGCGACGCCCTGATCGTATCTGGCGGTCGCCGTTTGATAGGCAGTCTGCGCCACATCTACTTCACGTTGGGCAATCACGCCGCTTCTGTTTAGCGACTGTTGTTGTCGCAGAAAACTGAGCGCGTCGTCCTGTTGTGCTTTCAGCACCGCGAGGTTCGCCTGCGCCGCCGTCACACCCGCCTGATTATTTTGGACAGTGGATCGCGCGCCCTGGGCTCGCGCTTGTGCGTCGCTGACGCCGGCGCGCGAATTCGTTACCGCAGCACGCGCTTGCTGAAGACTGGCCTGCGCCTGTAGCAGATTCGCTCGCGCCTGATCGACCTGAGCCCTGGCTACGGACGGATCGAGCTGCGCGATGACCTGTCCTTTCTTCACCACTGAGTTGTAATCAGCGGTGAGCGACGAGATGGTCCCCGACGCCTGGCTGCCGACCTGCACAGTCGTCACGGCCTGAAGAGTGCCGGTGGCCGTAACAGTGTTGCGCAGGTTGCCGCGATCGACGCGCGCCGACAGATATTGCGCGGCGCTGGATTGATTACCCCAAAAATAGAAGGCTGCCGCCGCGACAAATGCGGCGCCGCCAAGCGCGGCAATCCAATACTTCTTTCTGCTGAGCAGTCTGCGCCAAGCGGAGCTGAGCACGCCCAGGACTCGCGACCCGCCGAAACCGCTTACCAAAGGTTGTTGTCTAACGAATTCAGTCGCCATTTGTTCTTCCTATAACTGCGTTTGAGTAATCGCCGCCGATAGTCACAATGCGGCGCTAATTGGCTAGACACCAACGAAGCGGATGTCGTTACAAAGCCATCTGCCGCCGCTCCGCGGCTCGTTGATGCAGACATTCAAAAGGCACTTGTAACGAACTAGCTTCCTGCGGTGTCTGGCCCTGTTGAGAGGCTATGGGCCTCACAATCAGAACAAGGAGTTAACGAATGAGAAAACTTGGAAAAGTTAAGTTGTTGGCAATAGCCTCTCTCTCTGCTGTTGTCCTGGCTGCTTCAATTGCCGTTGCGCAATCGGTGAAGACCGAAACGCAGGACGGTAAAGGCTCTCGACGTGCCTGGCACGGCCAGGGCGGGAAGGGTGGTCATCGCGGAGGTGGCGCTTTCTTTAATCGGCTGAATCTTACGGACGATCAGAAAGCCAAACTGAAGCAAATTCGCGAGAGCTCCGCCTCGACGAACAAACCGCTGCGCGAACAGCTGCGCGCAAAGCGACAGGAGTTGCGTCAGTTGAATGAAGGCGGTACGTTCAACGAAGCGCTGGCTACTCAGAAACTGACGGAGATGGCGGGCCTCGAGGCCAAGCTGATGGGCGCGAGATTTCAAATCCATCAGGAAATGCTGTCTGTCTTAACCGCTGAGCAGAAGGCGCAGCTCGATCAGTTGAAAGCGCAGTCCAAAGAACGTCGCGGCGGACGCCGCGGGTTCGGTGGATCGCGTGACAACAAATAAGTCCCCCAACCGAAATGACGGATCGATCCCCAGCGGTCCGTCAACTTCGATTGAGGAGCACTGCTGCCGCACGACTACGAACAAGCGTCCGAAGTTGAACTGGCCCGCCTCGCGCGCGATGCCGACGAGTCCGCCTTTGCCGAAATCGTTCGCCGCTTCAGCCCGCGCGTGTTCCACGTTGCGCACCGCTTCTTTCGCGACCGAAGTCAGGCTGAAGAAGCCGCACAGGAGACTTTCCTGAAAGCATTCGCGCATCTGAAAAGCTTCGCCGGCCATGGCTCGATGGAAGGATGGCTGACGCGAATCGCCACGAATACCTGTTTGAACCTGCTGCGTGCCGCGAAACGCCGGCCGGAACTTGTAACTTCCGATCTGAGCGAAGATGAAACCGCGTGGCTGGAAAATGTGTCTAGCCCAGTAGAGGCGCAATCGCCGAACGCGGAACAGAAAGTCGTGGCCGCCGATTTGGCGGAAAAAGTTTTGGAGACGTTGGCGCCTGAGGATCGCCTGGCCCTGACGATGATCGATGGCGAAGGAGCTTCGGTAAATGAAGTAGTGGAAGTAACCGGATGGTCAGAATCGAAAGTTAAAGTGCGGGCCTTTCGCGCACGGAAGAAGGCGCGAGAAGCGCTGGAGAAATTGTTGAAATGAAAATTCTCTGTGGTTCTCTTTGTGGGTCCTCTGTGCCTTTGTAGTGAATCTTGCCTTTGGCCATGGTCACCACAGAGACACGGAGAACCACTGAGAAACACCAAGAGAAGGTGACACGATGAACGACAAACACATCACAAACATTCTCGACAACACGTCGCTGGCGGCGCTGCCGGAAACCGACCTGCAAGCGATACGCGCGCACACCGCGAGCTGTGTTGATTGCGCGCGCGCTTTCGAGGCGGCGCGGATTTCCGCTTTGCTGCTTAATGAGCGTGCGGAGGAAACGAGTGCCAACGCGCTCAATGCGAATCCCTTCTTTGAAACCCGCGTGCTCGCGGCGTGGCGTGAACAGCAGGCGACCGCCGGCGTATGGAATCTGCGTCGCCTTTGGAGCGCGACCGGCGGGTTAGTTAGCTCAATGGCCGCGACGACGGCTGTGTTGGCGGCGCTGACCTTTGTCATTCCGGCGGAAGAATCGACGCCCGTGCAGACGGCGGCGCTAATTCCATCTTCAGCGGAAACTGTTGTGTTCGACGAGTCTGATGAAGAAATGACGAATGAAGAGGTGCTCAGCGCGATCTACGACGAGGAAGAGGCGAGGTAACTATGGCTGAAAAGATTCGCAGTAAATGGCAGGTGCGAGTGGCGGCGGTGGTGATCTTCGTGCTCGGGTTCGTTGCCGGCCTGCTGGCGTTACAAGTCTACCGTGGCTGGACCCACCGTCGAACGTCGCCGGAGAATCGCATCGAACAGCTCGCCACGCGCCTGCAGCTGAACGACGATCAGAAGACGAAAGTCCAACAGATATTCTCTGATACTCGCCAACAATTGCAGAACCTTCGTAAGGAATCGGAACCGCGCGTGAATGAGATCAGGCAGCAAGCCGATCAACGTTTACAGCAAGTCCTCAGCGCCGACCAGTGGCAGCAATTTCAGCAGATAAAAAGTGAGGGGCGCGGGCGGCGTGGCCGTCGCGGTCGTGGCGACAACCGCTAGTTCCCTCGGTGCTAATTCCGCCTGCCGCTACCTCTAGGAATTTCTGCTGCAAATTTAACGCAACGTTTGGCGACGCTCATCTTAAAGAAGACGATGCCGTAGAGGGTCTTAGTCTGAAGAGTTGGAAAGTCCTTTGAGGCGCGACTACATCGAGGACGCGTAGTTAGAGCGCGGAGGCGCCCGAAACGATTTCGATGATCTCGCGCGTGATGGCGGCCTGGCGCACGCGGTTCATGTTGAGCGTCAGCGTCGAAATTAGTTCGCCCGCGTTCTTTGAAGCCGCTTCCATGGCCGTCATGCGCGCGCCCTGTTCTGACGCGATCGATTCGAGTAACGCACGGAAAATCTGCGTTTCGATCAGGCTCGGCAGCAGCCGGCTGAAGATTTCGGCGGGTTCCTGTTCGTAGATGTAATCTTTCTTTTGCGCGGCATCGCCGTCAGTTGTTTCGGTGGTCTTTGAAATTGGGAGAAGCTGCTCAGTGACGATGCGCTGCGTCAGGACCGATTTGAATTCGGCGAAGATTAGAAAGACTTTGTCGATCGATTTGTCTTCAGTGAACCGGTTGATGATGTCCTTGGCGACGTCCAGAGCTTCTTCGAAATCGACGCGGCCTTTGCCGGTCAGGCCGATGTATTCGTTAGCGATGTTCGCGTCGCGCCGGCGGTAAAAATCGCGCCCCTTGCGGCCCACGGTGACCCACTCGATTTGTTTGTCCGGGTTCGCTTTGACGAAAACCTGGGCTGCCTTGATCAGGTTCGTGTTGAAAGCGCCGCACAAACCTTTGTCCGCGGTCACCAGCACCACCAGGTAACGCTCGTCGCCGCGCTGATCGAGCAGCGGATGGTGAAAGTCTTCACTCGTTTGGGCGGCGAGTTCACTCAGCACCTGGTTCATCTTGTCGGCAAACGGACGCGCGTTGATGACGCGATTCTGCGCGCGCTTCAACTTCGCCGCAGACACCATCTTCATGGCCTTGGTGATCTGCTGCGTGTTCTTTACCGACTTAATGCGCCGGCGAATGTCTAGAAGATTTGCCATTAAGAAATGAGTCGTATGGGACTCATAGGTCGTATGGGACCTATGGGTCGCATCGCTTTAAGCCGCCACCGCTTGTGCCCGTTCCGCCCACGTCTGCACGAAATCCTTCAGGCCCTGGTGCAGGTCCTTTTCAACTTCGGCATCGATGTTTTTCTTTTCGCGCAATGTCTGTAACAGCCCCGGTTGCGAGTTCTCTACAAAGCGCTGCAGCTCAGTCTCGAACGCTTTCACGTCCGGAACTGCAACATCGTCGAGGTAACCGTTGTTCGCCGCCCAAATGATCAGCACCTGTTTCTCGACGTCCATCGGCTGATACTGCGGCTGTTTCAAGATTTCCGTCAGCCGTTCACCGAGCGCGAGTTGCGCCTGCGTCGCTTTGTCCAGATCTGATCCGAACTGAGCAAAGGCCGCCAGCGCGCGATACTGCGCCAGCGAGAGGCGTAAACCGCCGGCAACCTGTCTCATCATTTTTACTTGAGCCGACCCGCCCACGCGCGAGACCGAATTACCGACGTCGATGGCCGGACGAATACCGGCGTTGAAGAGATCCGCTTCCAAAAATATCTGACCGTCGGTAATCGAGATAACGTTCGTGGGAATGTAAGCCGAGATGTCACCCGCCTGCGTTTCGATCACCGGCAAACTCGTCATTGAGCCGCCGCCCTTGGCATCGGAAAGTTTGGCCGCGCGCTCGAGCAGACGCGAGTGCAGGTAGAACACGTCTCCCGGATACGCTTCGCGACCCGGCGGGCGGCGCAGCAGCAGCGAAATCTCGCGATAAGCGGCCGCCTGTTTCGAAAGATCGTCGTAAATGGTCAGTGAGTGCTGGCCGCGGTCGCGGAAGTATTCGCCCATCGCCGCACCTGAATACGGCGCCAGGAACTGCATCGCCGCCGGATCCGACGCGGTCGCTTTGACCACGATCGTGTATTCCATTGCGCCGGCATCCTGCAGCGTCTTCACCACCTGCGCCACCGTCGAAGCCTTCTGGCCCACCGCGACGTAGATGCAAATCACGTCTTTGCCACGCTGGTTGATAATCGTGTCAACCGCGATGGCTGTCTTTCCCGTCTGCCGATCACCGATGATCAGCTCGCGCTGTCCCCTACCAATCGGCACCATCGAGTCGATCGCTTTCAAGCCAGTCTGCAAAGCCTCTTTCACCGGCTGTCGATCAACAACGCCGGGAGCGATGGTCTCAACCGGATTGAAGTCCTCCGTCAGAATCGGGCCGCGGTCGTCAACGGGATTTCCCAAAGCATCCACCACGCGGCCAACCAGCGCCTGTCCGACGGGCACCTGCATGATGCGCCCGGTGCGCTTCACCAGATCGCCTTCTTTGATCTTCTGAAAGTCGCCAAACAGCACCACGCCGACTTTGTCTTCTTCAAGGTTCAGCGCCAGGCCGCGCACGTCGTGCGGGAACTCGAGCAGCTCGCTCGCCATGACCTTCTCCAGGCCATGAGCCTCAGCGATGCCGTCGCCGACCTTGATCACCGTGCCGACTTCCATCACCGTCACGCCGGCTTCAAAGTCCTCGATCTGCTTGCGGATGATTTCGTTGATTTCGTTTGCTTTGATTGGTTCCATAAAAACTGTCCGTTGTTTAGTTGTCAGTAGTCAGTGGCTTCGCTTTGTCAGAAGAACAACTGACAACGGACGACTGACAACTGACCGGTTTTTAGCCCGCCATTCTTTCCTTAATCTGCTGCAACTGGCTGCGCACCGAGCCGTCGTAAATAGTCGAGCCGATGCGCGTCACCAGCCCGCCGATCAATTCCGGGTCTTGTTCAAAATTCAGCCGCACTTTTTTCTGTGTCACGGACACCAGTTTCTCACTCAGCCGTGTTTGTATTTCGTCGGGTACGGGTCGCGCGGTGGTGACCGTGGCGGCGACCATGCCTGCGCGTTGGTCGAGAATCTCGGCAAATTTGCTATTGATCTCAGGAAGTTCGGTCAGGCGCTGATTCTGCAGCAGCACCTTCAGGAAATTTGCGGTTGTCTGTTGTGGCTTGGCGCGTTCGATCAATTGCTTCAGCACCGCGCGTTTCTTATCCAAGGGAATCGTGGGATTGCGGAACACTTCCTCAAGATTCGCGTTCGTCAGAATCAGTTCGGCCCACTGCTGCAACTCTTGCTGAATTTCTTTGGCTTCACCGCGCTCGAGAACGACGTCGGCCAGGGCCGCAGCGTAACGACGCGCGATAGTCTGGATGCTCATTGCGGCGCGCCTCCCAATTCGTCAACGTTGCGCGAGATCATGCGCACATCGTCTTCGGGCCGCATTTCACGCCGAATGATGTCTTCCGCCATTCGGACCGAAGTTTCCGCGGCGTAAACTCGCAAATCGTGTTTCGCGGCTTTGCCCGCGCTTTCGATTTCGCGCTTAGCCTGTTCACCAAGTTTGGCGATTTCCTGTTCAGTCGATTTCGCGATCCGCTCGCGCTCTTCGGCCGCTTCGCGTTGTGATTGCGTCCGAATCGTTGTGACTTCGGTGTCGAGCCGCGCCAGCCGCTCTTCGACCTCTTTGAGTTTCGCCAGCGCCGCGTCGCGCTCTGTCTGAGCGCGCTGCAGTTCCTGCTTGATCTGTTCCCGGCGTGTCCGGAAAGCTTCGCCGAGTCTCACTTTGCGCGTCAGGATGTAAACAAGAATCGCGACGAACACGAAGAGGTTGACGAACTTCCACAGCTCGAAACCTGGATAGTCCCACCAGGCGCCGCCCTCAGACGCGAAGATCATTAGCGATGCCAGATTCACAAACATTCGTCAGTTCACTTCGCCCCCGCCCACCGGCCGATCCAAAACCCGTTCACCAATCTCGCGCGCGATGCGACGCGATTCACTGTCTAAGGTCACACGGGCTTCTTCGACCTGGGTTTTGATGGTCTGCTTTTCTTGCGCGATCGATTCTGAAAGCTGCTGTCGCATCTCGTTCAGCTTACCCTGCCGCTCCTGCATCGCCGCCGTACGTTCCTGCTCAGCCAGTGCATATCCTTCGGCGCGCGCCTGTCGCAGTTGCCGTTCGTAATTCGAAACCTTCTCGCTGACATCGGTCAGAATTTCCTGCGCTTCGCTCATGCGACCGTGCGTGCGTTTCTCGCGCGCTTCGAGAATTCGGTTGATTGGCTTGTAAAGGGTTTTGTTCAGGATCCATACCATCACCAGGATTATGATGACGTGCAGGATCAGCGTGCCGTCAGGCACAAGTTGAATTGAGTTTTCGGCAAACCCGAGCGGATAAGTCATCTTCCGTTGTTAGCTGGGAAAAGGTTCGTCAGATGCGAATCCCGATAAGGTCGGGGTTCGATCTCACAGGGGACTGAAAACGTCTGCCCTAGTTAAGTGACCCAACTGCACTTGCGTCTGAAACTCTGAAGGCTAACACGCGATTTTCAAACGCGTCAAGGCGGGTTGCTCCCTTCCTTGACATCACTTCACGGCGTCGCTACGCTAAGTGTTTTCTTAAGCGAAGGGATTTCTGTCTATGCCGAAGCGAACGTTTCAACCGAACAATCGACGCCGCGCCAAGACGCACGGGTTTCGCGCGCGCATGGCCACTAAAAACGGCCGTCTCGTGCTCAAGCGGCGCCGCGCCAAGGGCCGCAAGCGCCTGACACCGTCGCATTATTAGAAAGTTGATCGCAGCCACCGACGACGCGCCGGCGAAATTGAGCTTTGCGCTGCCGAAACAGCGCCGGCTGCGCGCGCGGGCTGAGTTTCAAAAAGTCTATGCCGAAGGGCAGCGCTATGACGGCCGCTTGATGGCCGCTTTTTTACGCGCAAATGACGGGGCCGAGCACCGGCTCGGCGTGACGGCCTCAACCAAGGCCATCGGCAAGTCGGTCGACCGGGTTCGCGCGAAACGTTTGCTGCGCGAGCTGTTTCGCCGCAGCCTAACAGACTTAGGAACACTTCGGCAGCGGTACGATTGGGTCATCAACGCCAAGCGGTCTTTGCTGACCTCGACTGAAGAACTTCGGTTCAAAGAGTTTCGTAGGATCGTGGAGCAGGTGGCGCGGGCAGAGCGCAAAGGATAGTTTCTGTTGATTTTCGTGGATGAAAAGCGGCGTCAAGCCGCCGCACTCCAAAATGCGGTACATACTGGTTTCGTTATTGAAATTTTACAAAGCAGTAATCTCGCCGTGGCTGCCGCCGTCCTGCCGTTTCACTCCAACGTGTTCTGAATATGCGCGCGAAGCAATTGAACGGCATGGCGCACTGCGCGGAAGCGGCATGGCGATATGGCGTTTGCTTCGGTGTAACCCTTTCTGCGCGAGTGGTTACGATCCGGTGAAGTAGGTCTAGTGAAGTCACAACAACGATTCATTTTCGCGTTAGTCGCGTCAGCCGCGGTGCTGATTGGTTGGAACTATTTTTTTCCTCCGGTTCCGCCGCCGCCGCCTAACGCAAACGCGAACGTCAACGCTAATCAACAGGTGGCTCAGGCCTCGCCGCAATCGACGGCGCAGGCGTCTGCGCAAGTTTCGCCGTCAACCACACCGCAACCAGCCGCCACCGCCACTCCTTCATCCGCGCAACCAGCGGCTTCGCCGACACCGACACCCGAGGTGGTTCAGCAGCGTAAGATTCGCGTGGTCACTCCGCTTTACGAAGCGACATTCGACACGCGTGGCGCCGTTGCCACCAGTTGGATCGTAAAGCAGGTTAAGCGCAGTGACGGAACGTTGCGGAAAATTTATGGTGAAGGATCGACGCGTGATAATCCAAAACCGCTGGAACTCGTAACGAAACGGCCGGAGTCAGTGGCGCCGGAAAAGACTTTTCAGCCATACCAGATTGTCACTGGTGACGCTACGCTCGATACCACACTCGCCGGAAACAACTTCAAAGTTGCCGCCCCGGTTTCAGAATCTGGTGACGCGACGGTCGATGTGACATCCGCCGGGCAATCCATCGTTTTCACGTTGAACGATTCGGCGACCGGGACTGATGTCACAAAGGAAATTACATTCTTTCCCGACCGCTACCTCACGGAAGTGAAGGTCAAGGTCGCACGCAACAATCAGGCGCTTCCGGCGAAACTCGCGCTCGGGCCCAGCATCGGCGATCAAGGCATCGCTTATTACGGCTTCTATCTCTATCCCCCGGAAGGCCTCGCCATGATTAACGGCGAGACGCGCCGCATTCCTTCGTTGGAAGTGCACGCTGACCGTCGCAACACCGGCACCATCAACTGGATGTTGGAAGGGATCGGTCTGAAGTCGCCGGTGCCGAAGCCTGTCGATCAAGAAGTGATCGACGGCCAGGTGCAATGGGCCGGCGTCGATGACACTTATTTTGGAATGGTCGGGGTGTTAGCCAAGCCGGCGACGGGTCTCGAATACCGGACCGCCGCTTACGAGCACAAATACGACGGGAATACCGAGCAGCGCTTTCTGGTCACCGGCCTGCTACCCGTGCCGACTGACGGATCGAAAACCGACATCTACGTGGGCCCGAAAGACCACCGCCTACTCGACGAAGCCAGTGCGCAAGTTAAACAGACAGGTGGTCCCCAGGTCGATCTCGGCGAAGTAATCAACTACGGATTTCTCGGCGGCATGCGGCGCGCCCTCGCCATTCCAATTCTTTGGGCGATTGAAAAACTGCAGCGCATGACCGGCAGCTACGGCGTCGCGATCATCCTCTTCACGGTCTTCATTTACTCGCTGTTCATGCCCTTGAAGTGGGTGTCGTCGCGCAAGATGAAGAAGGCGCAGAAATACGCGCCGCGGATGAAGGAGCTGCAAGAGAAGCTCAAGGGGATGAAGCAGACCGATCCGCGTTTGAAAGAGTTGCAGATGGAGCAACTGCGTTTGATGAAAGAAGCGAACCCGCTCGGCGGATGTTTGCCGCTCTTGATTCAGATGCCTTTTCTTTTTGCGCTCTATACGGCCTTGACGATCTCGATAGACTTTCGTCAGGCGTCATTTTTGTGGATTCCTGATCTTTCCGCGCCTGAGCCTTACCTGCTCGGCTTCATCCGCACGCTGCCGGTTCTCTTCACGGCTTCAATGATCGTCCTGCAGTTGCTGACGCCGGCGCCTTCGGCCGATCCGCTCCAACGCAAGATGATGGCGATCGGCATGCCGCTCTTCATGCTCTACATTCTGTGGAGCGCGCCTTCGGGACTGTTGCTTTACTGGCTGGTCGGCAACATTGTCGGCTTCTCACAACAGATGATCATTAATCGCTTAACCAAAGAACCGGAAGAGCCGCCGCCGGACGAGAAAACGGCGAAGAAGAACAAGCCTAAGAAGTTGAAACCGGCGGAAGCGTGACGTGTCAACCTCATGGTCAGGAACAGGCGCTTGCGCGCGCTCTGTTAGAGGCGGGCTACCACCCGCCTTTTTCTCAGCCGCGTAGCGGCGCAATGTTTATAGAACCGGCTGCTTTTAATTTCTTCTGAGCTCCGAAGGAGCGAAATGCTTCTGTCGCCCGTAAACGGGCTCAAAATATTTCTTTAGCCCTGGATCTATAAACTTTTCGTCCCTAACGGGACGAAGAAGACGGGCAGTAGTCCGCCTCCAAACTTTCTTAGTTCTTAGTCGCTCGGGTCTTTCCAAACTAGCGCGCGCGTTTACGTGCCCGACGTGAAGGTCGGACTCTTGACACTGCGTAGTGCAGCCTCAACACGCCATCCGAATACTTCTTCGTTGAAAGCAGCTTTAGCGGCACAGTGCGATGGCGCGGCGCGATGAGCGGAATGCCTTCGCCGATGAAGGTGGGCATCATGTGGATGATGAACTCGTCGATCTCGCCTTCATCCAGAAACGAACCGATGATTCCGCCGCCCCCCATCATCCAAATGTCTTTGCCCTTACGCGCGCGCAGACGCTTCGCGAACTTCTTGATTGGTTCTTTCACGAACTCAAAACCGCGCAATAGTTTCTTCGGTGGCCGACGGCGCGAGAAAACGTAATTTCGACAGTCCCGGCCGTCATCCGGTATCTCGAGTCCTTCCGAGACGAACTTCACTGCAGTGTCGTAGGTCTTTCGCCCATACAAAATGGTGTCGATCGATTTGTAGAACGCGGCCATGCCGTAGTCCTCGCCTTTTGGCACCGGCCGATCGAGCCAATCAACCGCACCATCCTTGCGCGCGATAAAACCGTCCGCGGAGGTGGCGATGTAAACGATGATTTTGCGTTTGGGCATGTCAGCAGGAGTTTTACCACAGAGGACACTACAGAAGAACTTTAGAGATAGTTTAGAGGCGGGCTACCGCCCGCCAATTCCTGCGTTAAACCGGCGGGCAGTAGCCCGCCTCTAAACCGCCCTAAATGATCTGTGGTGAAAGTGACCCGATTAACGGTCGAGAGACCGCATTTCGTTGACCAGCACGCGTCGTCCTGAAGCGTCCGTATCAACGCGAGTTTCACCGGGACTAGTAAGTTTCTCGAGTGGAGGTCTCGCCGGATTCACAAAACGTCGATCGTGCTTCGCCATCATAGGTTCCACGGTCTCGGACGACTCGGCGAAATCGAAGGACGGGTTATGGCGGAGACATTCGGTCGTAGGTTGTTGCGAGAGCAGAATTGCGATGCGCTCGTGTTGCGGGCACGCGCCCATCGTGATCTGATTCGACGCCGGATCGACATCAACAAGCGCGACGTCTTCCGGCTGAGCAAATAATTTACCACCGAGCTCAGGCCGCAGATCGACGGCCGATTTCATGAAATCCATCCAAATCGGCAGCGCTGCTTCGCCGCCCGTCATCCCCAGTTGTTTGTTATCGTCAAAGCCAACCCAAACGGCCACGACCAGGTTCGGCGTATAGCCTACGAACCAACCGTCCCGCGACGTGCCTGTCTTACCGGCGAGCGCAGTGTTCCTGAGCAATGCCCGGGCACGCGTCGCGGTGCCGTGGTCGATAACGCCTTCGAGCATATTGGTGACGATGAACGCGGTGCTCGGCTGAATCACTTGCGCGCCTGGTTGCGCGTCGCCTGAAGATTTCACCACACGGGGCTGGATGCGGCTTCCGCCATTGGCGAACACGGCGTAGGCGGCCGCCATTTGCAACGGCGTCACCTCGGTTGTTCCGAGGGCCAGCGCCGGAAACGGCTCAGGGCGAGGCAAGCCAAAGTCGCTTGCGATGTTTGCTGTGCGCGCCAGTCCCGTCTGCATCGCGACATCCACCGTCACCACATTGAGGGAGTTGATGAGCCCATCCCGCATCGGCACGTCGCGCATCGAAAAGCCGCCGCCGAAATTCGCCGGACGATATTTCGCCGTGCCGGCGTATGTGAACGATCGCGGCGCGTCGGTGAACTTCGCGAGCGGCGAGATACCGCTCTCGAGCGCCGCCGCATAAACAAATGGCTTGAATACCGAACCCGGCTGTCGTTTGGCGTCGGTCGCGCGATTGAGTTGCGATTCCGCATAGTCCCGGCCGCCGACCATCGCCAAAACCTCGCCCGTGTTCGGATCGAGCGCAACCAGCGCCACCTGCGGAGTTGCGCCACGCGCTTTGTAAGTATCGTCCAGCCGTGCGACCTGCTTCCTGGTCGCTTGTTCGGCGGCGGCTTGTAGATCGAGATCAATCGTGGTGACGAGTTGCTTGTCGCCTTCGGGTGCTTCTCGGTTCGCGTAATCGACGAAGTATGGCGCCGACGATTCACGTGCCGGATCGAAATTGGCCAGCGACAATGGTTCCTGCGCGGCGGCCGCTGCCTGCGCAAGAGTGATGTGACCGTCGCGCACCATCGTGGCCAAAACCGTGTTGCGTCGCATGCGTGTTTCGTCGGGAGAACGCACCGGTGAATAACGCGCGGGACTTTGAATCATTCCGGCCAGCGTCGCGGCTTCAACCAGAGTCAGGTCCTGCAAGTCTTTTCCGAAATAGACGCGCGCAGCTTGATCAACGCCACGCACACCGACGACATTCCGCTGTCCCAGGTAAACTTCGTTGCAGTACAGCGCGAAGATGTCCTGCTTTGACAGCCGGCGTTCCAAACTGAATGAGAGCATTGCTTCAGCGTACTTGCGCCGGAAGGTCCGTTCCGGCGTCAGGTAAGTGTTCTTGATGAGCTGTTGCGTGATGCTCGAGCCGCCTTGCCCGATACGTTCTTGGCCGGCGTTCCGAATCAACGCGCGCCCGACGCCGAATATGTCCAGCCCGTGATGATCAAAGAAACGACGGTCTTCAATAGACGTAATCGCGTGGACCAATACCGGCGGAATGTCCTTGAAAGTCAGCTGCCGGCGCGCCGCGCCTTTCGTGAAGGCGTCGTTCGTGAGCGACTCAGGCGCGAGCGTAAAGGAATCCAGCGTCACACCGTCGCCCAATAGATCTCTAATGCGGCCGCGGCCATCGAAAGTCACGCGAACAACCGCAGGCGAGGTTTCGCGACTGCTCGGCTTGATCTCGATGGCGGCATCTTCAACGCGAAAGCTACCGTTCCACACTTCGCTGACCGCATCGCTTTCAATATATCCCGCGCGACGCAGCGCGACAGCCAATCCAGCGCGTGTGATTTTTTGCCCGGCTCGAAGTGTTCTGGGCGCCGCATAGATTCCGGCGCGGCTGGTGAGATAACCGTGCGTCAGGCGCTCATCAACCAAGCGCGCGTACGAGCGGTACGAGCTAATCAAGACAACCGAGAGCGAAACTGTCGCGATGGCGCAAGCGACCGCGGCGATTCGCATTGTGCGGCGAAACACACGCCGGTTGTGCCAGCGTTGGGCTGTGGCTTTCTGCCGCCGCTGAAGCGCGGCGTTTGAAAAAGAAATTTTGGGGCTTTGCTTCTGTCGCGAGAATCTTCCCGTCAACAAACGCAAAGCCCCCGAGGCTAGCGCTGAGCGATCCATCAGTTCAATCCGTTAGCTCTAGGAAACGGTGAATGGGGGCGAAATTGTAGTGAACGAGTCAGTTCAAAATGCTTGCTTAGCTCAAGACGTTTCGACGCCAGTAATCCGAGCAAGTTTAGAGCCACGTAAAGTGAGCGTGTTTAGATGCCGCACTGTGCGGTTAAAGGTGAACAAAGTAACCAGGGTTTCTGGCCCCCCTCTCCGCAGGCGGAGTGGGGACGGGGGAGAGTTTAGATGCGGCTTCTAACCCCTCCTCGCGGGCGGGGAGGGGAAAACCAGACAAGGACGTCATGATTTAGGACAAGTGCGGAATCTAGACCAGCGCCGGGGATATTTGGGCGGGCTTGCGCTCGATGAGCGACTTAATCTTATCGATGGATTCTGCGGCCGCTTCGTACCCCAGCCTAACCAGTTCGTCAGCACGCCGCGTTTGATCCCAGCGGATGTGACCGACTTTAGGAGTGATCAGAACATCAGCGTCACCACGATCTTGATTAGCGACGACTTTTTCGACGGCGACAAAGACGTGCGCCAGCACTCCCATCGCTGTTTTCGGACCGTTAAAGAATCGGGCGCCGTCAAAGTTCACATCGCTCGCGATCACGTAATCCACGTCGAAGGCGCGCACGTGACTGATCGGCAGGCTTGCGACCAGGCCTCCGTCCACCAACCACCGGCCATCCGGATCGCGAACCGGAACGTAAAACGCCGGGATGCACGTGCTGGCGCGAATCGCAAACGGCACGTCGCCTTCATCGCGATGGACAACCGCCGAGCCCTTGTGCAAATCCATCGTCAGCGCGGCGAAAGGAATTTTGAGGTCCTCGAACCGAGTCACCGGCAAGATCGCGCGCAGAAAAGTTTCCATGCGCTGGTTCGATTGAAGTCCCAGCCGGGAAAAAGAAGGCCGCCCCATGTGACGCCAGCGAAACTTCTTCGCCAGTTCTTCGAGCTGCGGAATTGAAAGCCCCGCGGCGTAAGCGCCGCCAATCAATGCGCCCGCCGATGCACCCGCAATCGCGTCGACAGGAATATTGTTTTCCTCGAGCGCGCGCAGGACTCCGACATGAGCGATGCCGCGCGCGGCGCCGCCAGAAAGGGCGAGTCCGATTCGTGGGCGATTGTAGTGCTGTTGGTTGTTTGACATGTTTAGAAGCGGGCTACGGCCCGCCTGTTTTCAATTACGTGGCGGGCGGCAGCCCGCCTCTAAACGATCGACCAGTTTCACACCGGATTCAGAACAACAATCTCTGTTCCCGGCGCCTCGCGCAATTCGTCAATGAATTTGTCGATTTCGGTTTCGATCTTCTCTTCCGTCAAATCGCGAGTAATTGCAGCGCGCACCTGTTCCAGCGTCGGAACAATCTGGCCGCTGTTTCGCAGGCGTCCGTACTTTTGGTTATAGCGGTCCTCGACTTCTCGATCGGTTATCACCGCAAAGGCGCGGAAACGAAAATCGAGGTACTGCTCGACCATGACGCGATCGCGTAGAATCAGATCGAGTTGCTCGCTCGTCAGTCCGACGCGAGTCATCCGCTCCTCGAGTCGCGTTCCGGATCCAAATGCCTGCGCAAGTTCGTTGCGTTTCTTGACCACTTCAGCATCGCGCGCCGCATTCGCTTCCGTCGTATCGGCGCTGGGCAGCTTGCGCGCCTCCTGCAAAATCAGCAGTTGATCTTCAACCAGGCGCAAGGCGCGGTTCAGCTGCACCGAACCTGGCCGTTCAGAGAAGGGCGTGTCAGGTTCGAGCGCGAGTTGCCAGACGAGATCCGAATAAGTGATGAGATCCGGTGTGGCGCGCGCCCCGTTAGTGACGCTGGCGACCATTTTGTCAGGCGTCGTTTGCGCCTCCGCGCGAGTGAGCAGTGAGCAGTGAGCAGTGAGCAGCAGAAATAGCGTGAGCAGCAAACGGTAGGCAGTGGGTAGCCGGCGAGGCGTAGCCTCGCCTCGATAATTTAAGTTGCGAACGGAAAGGCGTAGCCTTTCACTGTGCTGCGGCAAAGCCGCAAATCTTGTTTTCTGCTTACTGCTCACTGCCCACTCGCTCACTTTCTAAAAAGTCTGACTAAACCTGAACTGGAATTGTCCCTTCTGAATCTGGAACACGGTTGTGGTCGGATTCGGCGTATTCAGATTCTGCGGAATCAAGAACCGCGACGGATTCAAAAGAAATCCATAGTCCACCGCGAGCGCGCCGCCCAGCGGAGTCTTGAATCGAAAACCGAGCCCAACCGTATGACTCCAGCGGACGCGCAGGTTTTGCGCGTTCACATCTTCGACGAAATTGCCTGTTGGGGTGATCGGCTTCCGGCTAAAAATGTCGCCGATACTCCGGAACACGTTGCCGCCGTCGTAGAACGGCACAATTTGCACGTCGCGCGTCAACGGGATGCGCGCTTCCAGGTTCGCTACGACCTCAGCGTTGCCGCCGATGGGCACCGTAAAGGGATCAAGTCTAATCACATTATTGTCTCGGTCGCGGAACTCGCCTTCGGGAACAATCACCTGGCGCGGCCCAGCTTCTTCAAACGGATATCCACGCAGGGTCGTCGAACCGCCCGAGAAAAACCGTTCGCTGATGGGCAGCAAGCGATCGAAGTCGTCGATGCGGCCATTGCCATTCTTATCGCGCACGTCAAACAGCTGCGCCAGCCCCACCGTCAGGTTCCCCGCCAGTACGGTGCCGCGCGGTCCGAACTTGTAGTACGTGCGATACGTCGAAAGAAAACGCATGAACGAAGTGTTGCCGCCCAGGGCCTTCGCCGCCCAACTGAAATCCGCCGACAAGAAATGGCCGCGCGTCGCGTCGGTCTGGTTATAGCGGCACACTTCACCGGAACGGATGCGTTCCTCCTCGCCGCTGACCACCACGCCCGGCAAGCGCCGTTCGCATCGCTCGCGCGTATCCATTACAAACGAAGTTCCGAAGCGCGACATGCGCACAACCTGATCGGGCCGCAGGACGTCTTTGAGCAGCAGACTCTCGATATTGCGGAGGCGCACGTCCTCGTACACGTAACGCAGGAACAGGATGCTGTGCCGTTTTTGGCTGAGGACGCGCTGCGTTTCAGCCGTGAAGGTCAGCCGATCGATTTCTGGTTCACCGGCAGGATTGCCAAACTGGTCAATCGGATTGCCATCCTCATCCAGTCGCTGCACGATGCCGAAGGTGCCGCGATCGATTGTTGAGCGGAAAAAACGCGTGATCGTCGAGTCGCGGAAATATTGAAGTGACAGAGCGAGCGGTGCGAATTGGTCTTTTCGATAGCGCGCGAACCGCGGATCGAGAAACTCGAAACGGACGATCTGCTGACGCTGGCTGCCGCGCAGCCGAACGGCCGCCGTGCGCAGCTTGTTCATGAAATTGACGTTCGTCAGTTCCATCAAACCAAGGGCGCCGGTGTCGGTCGAAAACCCGCCGCCGTATTCAATCACCCGCGGCTTCGTTTCTTCCACGTCGATGACGACGTCGTATTTTTTCTCACCTGTCGGCGTTTCGCCCGCTGGCTGTTGGCTGATCAGCACCTGGCGGAAGGCGTCGGTCATATACAGCGCGCGTTCGGCTTCGGTGATGCGATCGGCGCGCAAAGGATCGCCCGGATGCAGCGGAATCGCGCGAATGATCGCGTCGCGCTTCTTGCGCTGGGTGCCGGCGCTCCCGGTCACGCCGTTGACCAGAATCTCATTGACGATTGCCTTGGCGCCTTCCTTGGTCACGTTAAAGACGACGCGCACTTGCTCGTCATCGCCCTGCTTTGGCAATTCGTCCACGGCCACGCGGATGTCGGCTTCGATGTAGCCTTCGCGGGCGTACAGGTTCAGCAAACGGGCCGCATCGCCGCGCACCTGGGAACGCGAGTAAGGCGCCTGCTTCACAATCGAGATCTCTTTTTGCAGACGTTCCTGATCGAAAACCGTCGCGCCCCGGACTTCGGTTTCTGCGACGCGCGTCAGGGGCCCTTCCTCGACATTGAAGGTGATGATTAGATCCTCACCGGCGATCGAAATACCCTGAAGCACCGTCGCGCGTGCTTTCCGGTAACCCATTTCTTTCATGTAGGCTTCGACGGTGCGGCGGTCTTCTTCCAGCAGCGCGTTGCTGGTAAAGCCGCGACCCAACCCGCCGATGAAAGGCAGGAACGAGAGGGCGTTCGCCTTGCGCGACTTCAAGTAATCGAGAATGTCCGCGGGCGCGAGTTTGTCGGTTCCGGTAATGCGAATGTCCGTCAGTTTCAGCTGGCGGTTTAGCGTGACATCGTAAGTGACGGTGACCGTGTGCCCGGTCAGCGCGTCGGGGACAAGGTTGCGGCAGGTTTCATTCGATCCGTTGTCCACGGTGTTCGGCGTCGCCGGAGTCACCGTACATACCGGCGTGATCTCAGCAAAGAAGTAACCGTCTTCCTGCAGACGATTGCGCAGGCGGCGCCCGCCTTCTTCAATCACTGAATAGTCGAGATTGCCTTCGCGCCTCAGCGGCAGCAGTTCACGCTGGGTTTTCGCTTTGAGGTTGTAGTTGTTGAAAGCAATGTGAACCAGGGGCCCGGGATTACCAGTCACTTCAATGGTGATCTCGTTTGTTTCCGGATTACGCTCGACGCGCGGGTCCTTCAGCGTGGGCGACAGAAAATCTTTTGCGAGCAGCGCCTGTCGAATCCGGTTCATATCTTCGCCCAAAACGTCGCGCGTAAACAGCGCGCCTGGTTGAAGTTTCAAAGTCGGACGGACGGATTCCGCCACGCCTTCGACGTTCAACTCCTTCGCGATGTCAAAGGTCGCGACGCGCGCGGGCGCACCGGGCGTTACCGCGTAGATAACGCGCCGCCGCGTGCCGGTTGAGTCGGTCGGATCAGGTTCTTCAGTGTGTTCGACGCTCGCGTTGTAGTAACCACGATCGCGCAGGTAAGCCTGAATCTCGTCGGCGTTTCGTTCGATCGACTGCAACGAGAATCGTCGTCCCGGCTCAAGTAGATTCAGGCGCGCGCGAATCTCATCCGTCGCGATCGGAACACCGGTCGCCTCGCCGACGCGGACGGTGACGCCCGCAATTACCAGTTGTCTCGTGATGATGAAGCGGACGCGAATGGGGCTGTTCGCGGTGCCCGGCTGCACTTCCGTAACTTCGATGCGCCCGTTCGCGACGCGATCGGAAGCGAACAGATCATGAAGCGACTGTCGCGCGGCGACCGCGGTGTATTCACCGCCGCTTTTGATTCGCACGACCGACAGGAACTCAGCTTGAGCGGAAGGATCAGCCGGCGTGCCTTCGAGCACGACCTCGACGGAAGCCACAGGACGGTGTTCGTAGTCACCGACCTGAGCGAAGGCGGCGGAAGGCAGAAGGCAGAAGGCAGTAAGCAAAAGGCAGAAGGACAGTAGGCAGCGGGCAGAACGCAGAAGGCCGCAAGAGACGTCTCGTCCCGCTGCCTTCTGCTTTCTGCCTACTGCCTTTTGCCTATTGCCCGCTGCCTTCTGTCTTTTCAAAATCTCTTCCTGAACCTGATTTCAAAACTGAAATTGTTGTTGCGGTTGCTCAGATTCCGCTGCGAACCTTGTTCGTACTGCGCGATGAACGACAAACGATTCGAGACGCGATACTCGACGGCCAGGACATGGTTCGGATCCGACGCGAGACTGGTCGAATAAGTCACCGTAACGTCCTTACTGATGCGCTGTCCGACCGTAAGTCGCGCCGTCGGTGTCGTTCCGGTGCCACTGATTACCGGATTAATTTCCAGCCGGCTCAAGCCAAACAACTTGTTCGTCGCGCGCGATATCGGCGTGTTGATAATCGCATCCGTTAACAAGCTCGCCGCGGTGCCCAGGCCTGACTGGGCCAACACCGAAGTGTTCTGCTCACTCGAAGACAGCGAGCCGGTAAGAATTAACGAGACGACGTCGGCCTGTGGCAGGGCGGGCTCAGAACCGACGGTAGTGTTCGGATTCGACAGCGGGCCGGTGATGCCAACCCTGACGCGATAGCCGCGAATCACTGATTCGCCCGCGATGTTGAGAATCGGATCGGCGCTGAGTCGTCCCGGAAAATCGACCAGGCCGCGCGTCAGCTCGTAAGGACTGTTGCGGAAGTTGAGCGTGCCACTGGTTGCCGTTACCCGGCCTTGAATGGCCGGCGCACCAATCGGGCCATCGAGACGCAGGTTGATGGACGCGACCACATTGCCGAGGTTGTTGCGCATCACGAGCGCGTTCCGGCCTTCGACCCTAACGCCGCTCAGCACTGCCGTTTCGGCAAACGAGAACTGGCCGCCTTCTTCGATTGTTGTCTCAGGCCGCTGATCGATCAGATCTGCAAGATCGACGTCCTTGGTGTATTCAGTCCGCTTCACGTTCACATAGCCGGTGATGAACTGACTGGTCATGTCTCCGTTCAGCGAAAGATCGGCGGTGACGGTTGAGCGAAAATCTTTCGGATAGTTGAGCGTGACGTTTTCGCCGCGCAGGTTGAGGGCGAATCGGCCGCGCGCCGAGCCGGCCAGCAACGCGCCGCCGGAAGCTGTAACTCTGCCGCCGCCCAACGTGCCTTCCAGCCGCTCGATTTGCGCCTGATTCGAATTGAATCGGATAAGACCGGTCAGGTTGGAAAGAGTGATCGTCTGGTCGCCGGAGAACACTGAGACCGAGGCGCCGTTAACTTCGGCGGTTCCCAGGAAGCGTGGATCTTCGTAACTGCCGGTGATGCGCAGGAAGAGCCTGGCCACCCCTGAAGAGAAAACGTCCGGCGAGATACTGCTGAAGATTCGCAGGTTAACGTCGCCGTTGATAGCCAGGTTTTGCCGGCCGCCCACGCCCGTCGCAACTGTCCCGGCGACTGTCACGTTCGTTCCGGGACCGGTGAAGCGCGTCTCGCGAAACGTCACTTCATTCGGCGCAAAGTCGATGACCAGCGGTCCCGTCGGATTCAAAGTGATCTCATCTTTTCCAGGATCGCGAATGACGCGCAACGTCAGTTCAGTGAACGTGGCTGAGCCGCTGAGACCGCGCCAGGAAAGGACCTCTTCGCCCGCTTCGTTCTCAGTCATCAGGTTGCCGGATAGTTTCAACGTGCCGCTCGCGCGGCCGGTAACAGCCACTTGGGTTTCGGGCAATATGATCTTCAGCAGCTGGGTCAGATCGGCGCCGGTAATGTTCGACTCAACGACGGCGGGAAGTTTTTCATTTGAGAGATCGACACGCGCGGTGACTGTTTGCGGCTGCTCGCCCAGCAATCCGGTCGTGCTGAAAGTTATGTTGAGTTGCTTGTTCTCGGTGACACCGGCAAGTTTCAGCGCGCCCGCGGGGCGGCCATCGACAGTGACGTCGGTGCTGTCGGCGTTGAAGTTGATTTGATACGAAGTGATGTCCGTGAAAATTCCTGAAGCGGTGGCCGTCAGCTTTGCCGTCCCGCCGAACTTGGGCATGCCCGGCCGGCTCGCAAGCGCCGCCAGGCGCTCGATCTGCACGCCATCGCCGCTGAACTTCACGTCGAAAGCTTTCGTTTCCGTGTCGTACTTGCCGCTGCCAACGATGTGCCCGGCATCGAACACCGCATCAATGCTGTCGATGTTCACGGTCGAACCGGCGAACGTCGCGCGCGCCGTCAGGCTTTGAAGCGGCTCGCCGGCCAGACGTCCTTTGCCGAAGCGCAGGTCGGCGACACCGGTCATCTTGTTGGGAATGCCGCTGATCTTTATTGAGCCCGATGCCTCTCCTTCGGTGCTGCCGAATTGGTCGCGTGTGCCACCGGCCATGGGCATGGCGGCAATCAGGTTTGCCGTATTCATCCGGTCGAGCGTCGCTTCGATAGACGTGTTGCTATCGCCCACGCGCGGAATCACCAGCGCGAACTGTGCCCCGCCGCCGTTCGGTTGAATCAGCCGTCCGTTGTTTACGCGCGTTTCAATTGCCGTAGTAGCGATGTCCGCGTTTAACGATCCGAGGTCGCGCCCGTTGACGATCAGCGAGCCGAGTTCGGCGTGACCGGTTACCAGCGGGTCCTTCAACGCGCCGGCCAATGTGCCGTTGAAATTTAGTTTCCCGGCGAGATCGATTCCGTAGGTCTGAAACTGCTGTTCGACCTCGGGCAGGGCGCCTGACGAGATCAGCAAGCGTTGAATCTCAGACGCATCAGTGGAAGCCACATCGACGCGCAGGTTCGAAATCGGTTCTTCGATCGAGAACTGGCCCGCAGCGTTCAGTTTCGTGGCCGTTGTTTGCAGGTTCGCGCGCTCAATCTGAAAGACTCCGCGATTGGCGGTGATGGCAACGTCGCCCGAGAGCGGCGCGAAATCGGCTGCGGAAGGCGCGCCCTGCAACTGCGCGTTCACGTTTCCCGTCGCAGTCGCCAAATCTGTGCCGGTCAGAGTGAGATCCGCACGACCAGTGGCGCGGCTGGAAACGGGCACCGCGCGTCCGGAGAGCATCGCGATGAGCGCGCCGAGATCGAAATTGTTGAAGTCGGTCGAGACTCGCGACGTGCCCGTCTTTGTCAGCGCAATCGTGGCGTTGCCGCTCGCGCGTCCGTCTAATGCTTCAGCCACAAACTCTTTCAGCTCGATCCGATCGCTCGAGGCGACGACCGCGGCACGCGCCGGGCCAAGCTTCATCTCGCCCAGCACGCCGCCACCCAAACTCAGATCCGCGCTGGCGCGATATCTTCCGGAAGGCTCGAGCGTGAACGATGGCCGCGCCAGCTTCACGTTCTCGACCTGACCGTTCTCAAGCTTCACCGTTCCCGCATTGATGTCGTTGGTGGCGCCCTGGACGCGTCCGTTACGAACTGCCAGTCGTACGCCGGCGATGTTGAGGCTGCCCGTTTGCACGCCGGAAGCGTGGATGGCGCCGACTTGCACTTCCTGGACAGTGACGTTGGTGACGTCGCCGCGACTGTTGGCAGAGATGTTCCTGGCGGTCAGCCCATCAATCGTCGCGTCCTTCGACTGAATCTTGCCGGCTTTTGCCGTCGCAACCGTCGCCGTGGTGACGCCGTTTTCGGATCTGACGCGAATGTCGTTGGCCTGGATACCTGCGGCCCGTGCGGTGGCAGTGGTAAGCGTGCTGCCGATTAGTTGGGGCGCTGTGACCGTTAAGACTCCGCCGCGATATTCAGCAACGGCATCGCGCAGAATCAGGCCGGTTATGGTTGTGCCGTAACTCTTTTCCGCCGCCGCGCGCAGGTCGCCGACCCAGCGAAAGTCTGAGCCCGTGCCCATTACGCCGCCGGTTATTTGCACCGAGTTCAACTGAAAGTCGCCGGCGGTCAAAAGCTGCGCGACGGCGCTTCCGTTGAAGTCGTAACTTTCTCCCTGGCCCGATCCTTTGGCCGTCACGTTCAGGCCTTGCAGACGAATGTTGCCGGCGGCCAGCGCATCGGATTTCACACCGCCATTGATCTGATACTTATCGCCTTCACCGGTAATGGTGGCGGTGAAGTTGCCAACGCCGCGCAACGCTGTGCCGGTGGCCAGGACATCGGACATCTGAGTGAGATCGACGGTGGAGGTAACGTTGAAGTTGTATTTCAGCGCGCGCCAATCATCCATCACGCCGTTAAGTTTTGCTTCGGCAACTGGCGAACGGATGTTCAGCTCCTGAATCTCAGCGCGCGTTTGGTTCACGCGGCCACGAGCGTCGATATCGATGTTGTTGATGGGCCGGCCATCGTACGCGAAGGTTGAGTTCGTGGACGTCAACGTAACGGTGTTCATCCAACTCTCCGCCGGCGCGTTTGGATCGTCGGGTTGAATCGTTGCCCGCAGGTTGCGCGCTTCGCCCGACAAACTGTGCAGCGCATCGCCGTAGTGAATCAGACCATTCTTCAGCTCGATACGAGCCGTCGAGTACGCGAACAGAATCCGCTTGTTTGGTTCGGGCGGTGGCATCCGCAAGTTGCGGAAGTTGGATTGACCTTGCGCGTCGAAGTTCACCCACAGCTCGAGCCCTTCGATCTGCAAATCCTCCAGGTTGAGGTTGCGCTGCAGGTTCAGCGCGTAAAGATCCTCGATGCGAACGGTCGCGACCATCCGATCAATTTTGCCGAGCTTCTCGCCGGTTTGGGCGTCGTAAAGTTCGACGCCGAGCATCTCGACGGTTTGCGGACCTACGGATACAGCGGTGCGGAACTCTCGTATCTCGGCGCGCACCCCATAAGTCGCGAGGGTGTTCTTTACCTGGCTGGCGATGTACGCATCAACGTAACCGAACCGGTAGCTCAACAGGGCAATCAAAATCAGCGCCACGATGCCGACCGCGGCGACGATGGCGACAATGATGGTATTGCGGCGGTTTAGGAACCGGCGTCGTCGTCGTAGCGCAGGCGACGGTGACGCGCTGGGTTTAGTTTCGGCAGGCTCTTGATCGTTCACAGGCATTGACCGGCAGTCGCGACCACGGCTGAACAGTAACTGAGATTTTACAGGAGAGCGGGAAAAGTAGAAGTCAGATGTCAGAAATCAGATGTCTACCAACGATAGTCTGAACTCTGATCTCCAACATCTGACGTCTGTCTTTTCAAACTGAAATCGGGGGGATTTCAAGAACGTAGCATAGACTTAGTCTGTGCTCTTCGCCACCAAATCCGCAATTGAACTCAGCGCCGACTCATTTGTCGCGGGAGAGCCGAGCGGCACGTTACCGACCACTTCCAATTCAAAACCTTCGATCGCGGAAATCTTCGGGGGGTGATTTGTCAGGAGAAGAATCCTCCGCAGACCGAGTTCATGCAGAATCTGCGCGCCGATGCCGTAATCGCGATTAAGGCCGTAGCCCGTTTCAGCGCTCGCTTCACGTTTGCTGGCGCCGCGCTCCTGCATCAGCGCATAGGTGCGCAACTGGTGAATCAGATCGAGGCCGTGCTCGCTTTGCCGCAGGTAAAGCACGACACCCTGGCCCGCTTCCGCAATTTTTTCCAACGCGCGACGCAGCTGGTAACCGGTGTCGTCTATCGTCGAGCCGAACATGTCGCAGGTTACGTTTTCAGTGTGCACGCGCACCATCACCGGATCGTCGGTGCGCACGTCGCCCATCACCATCGCCAGATGCACGTCGCCGTTGATTGTGTTCTCGAAAGCGATGGCCCGAAATTTTCCGTAAACCGTCGGCAGATCAGTTTCGACGGCGCGTCGCACAAGCACTTCTTTTTGAATTCGATAACGAACCAGGTCGGCAACGGTGATGATCTTCAGACCGTGTGTGACGGCGAAGTCCTTGAGTTGGGGCAGACGCGCCATCGTGCCGTCTTCGTTCATGATTTCGCAGATGACGCCGGCGGGATAAAGACCGGCAATACGCGCGATGTCCACGGCCGCTTCCGTCTGGCCGGGGCGCACGAGCACGCCGCCTTTCTTCGCGCGGAGCGGAAACACATGGCCCGGTCGCGCCAGGTCCTGCGGCTTCGTACGCGAATCGACGGCCGTCAAAATCGTCGTCGCGCGATCGGCAGCGGAGATACCGGTGGTCACGCCACGGCGAGCTTCGATTGAAACCGTGAACGCAGTCCCGAGAAAAGAAGTGTTGTCGGCAACCTGCGGCGCCAGATGTAATTCGTCACAGCGATCTTCGGTCAGCGGCAGACAGATCAGACCGCGCGCGTGTCGCGCCATAAAGTTGATGACTTCAGGAGTGACTTTCTCAGCCGCACAGACCAGATCGCCTTCATTCTCGCGGTCTTCATCATCCACGATGATGACCATTCGCCCTTCGCGAATGTCGGCAGCGGCGTCGGGAATGGAAGCAAAAGACATTTCTGAACTCGGTAATCGGGAACCTGAGACTCGGGTTGGAATATGTTAACGCGTCACGCTGGTGTTTGGCGACTTACGAGCCTATTTCATTCACACCTCGCTTCAGCGAGGTGATCGGCCTGGCGCCTTTTTGTTAACGGTTTCAACCGTTTCCCCAAAAAGCCGTTGAAACGGTAACTATACGCTCGACTGATCGCCTAGAAGGCTTGATGCGAAGCACGCTCCCGCCGCTCCAGTCCAACGATTTGTTAGGCGACATTGGCCCACTCGACTTCAAGCTCCCTCATGACTCCTTTGGGCAATGACGGCTGCTGTTCCGGGGTTGGACGAAAAACACCACGCGCGCGGTGTCGCGACCCAGAAGCATTTTCAAGGGATCCTTTGATGATTTCCTCTAGTTCAGCGTACCGTGCGTTTTGGCCTGGCAACGCCGGATGTGTTGAGTCCACGATCTCCCCACGCAGGTTCGCGCGCTCCCAACGGAGGAAAATCTCATGCTGCTCGAGTGCAAGCGTAAGCGTCTCATTGGTGATTGGTGTCAGAACGAATGTACTGCCGTAGTTACCTTTTTCATGGTCCCATTCGCACTCATAATGATGTGGACGCCCGCAATAGTTCGCGATTCCTGAATGAGGCCCATCGTAGTAATCGTTGACCGTGAAGACTCGCTCGAATACCATGGTCTATCGCTTTATCCGTTTCATTCGGCTCATTCCGTCGCACCCCTAGTGCCGTCACCTCGCTGAAGCGAGGTGTTACTGAGAATTCGCTCGACATACTTCGCAATCACGTCGGCTTCGAGATTGACCGCGTCGCCTGGCTGCAGATGCGGAAAGTTTGTGAGCTCGAGCGTCTTTGGAATCACGGCGATGTCGAAGTGTTCGTCCGTCAGATTCGCAATCGTGAGACTGATGCCCTCGACTGCGACAGAGCCTTTCAAGACAAGATAACGGGCAATCTCTTTCGGATACGCGAATCGGAACGTCCACGAATCGCCGTGATTCTCTGAAGCTAGAAACTCTCCGCGTGCATCCACATGGCCCTGGACGATATGGCCCCCGAGTCGTGTGGCCGGCGTCACCGCGCGTTCGAGATTGACCGGCGAGCCGGCTTGCAGGTTGCCAAGCGTCGAGCGGAACAGCGTCTCTTTCGAGACGTCAGCGGCAAATGAATCGGGCGCCACCTCGAGCGCCGTCAAACAAACTCCATTCACGGAAATCGAATCGCCATCATGCGAACCTTCGGTAACCGCGCGCGCTTCAATCACGATGCGCGCGTCTTCGCCGCGACGTTCGATTTCACGCACGCGACCGAGCTCTTCAATGATTCCGGTGAACATCCTGAAATTTTAGATTTGCGATTGCCGATTGGTGTTCAGCGCAAGATGCGCACTATCAGAATCACGAGCAACGCCAACGCGAGAGGTGCCAGCGAGAAGGCGATCGTCCAGAGCGCTTCTTTCTTGAACGTGAACGTTGAAATCTTCATCCCGCCGTCCTTTCCCTCACAATCACCAACATCTTCTGAAACACGTCGTCAATCGACATGCCGCTGGAATCCACAATGATGGCGTCTTCAGCCGCTACCAATGGCGAGTCGGCGCGCGTCGTATCGCGGCGGTCGCGTTCGGTAATGTCGGCCAGCGTCTGTTCGTAGGTCGCGGCCGGATTGTGTTCGCGCTCTTCAGCGAGCCGGCGTTGCGCCCTTTCTTCGATGGCCGCATCAAGAAAAAACTTTACGTCGGCGTTGGGAAAAACGACCGTGCCGATGTCGCGGCCATTCATCACCGCACCGCGCTCACCCATCGCGCGCTGCCGTAAGACCATGGCGCGACGTACGGCCGGAATTGTCGAGACGATCGAAGAAGTGTGCGTCACATCTTCGTCGCGAATCCGGTCGGACACATCCCGCCCGTCGAGCGTCACCTTCAGCGAATCAGGTTCACCCGCGAGATCGATATCAACCCGTTCGGCCAACGCGCTGACGGCGACGTCGTCCGCCGCGTTCAATGCTGTTTCAATGACCGCCAGCGCCACCGCTCGATACATTGAGCCGGTATCGATGTAAAGCAGACCGAGCTCGCGCGCGAGCATCCGTCCAAGCGTGGACTTGCCTGAACCTGACGGGCCATCAATGGCGATGATCAGCGGTCGCGACATTTGCCAGCAGAATACTATTCGCAGCTTCTGCGGTCGACAACCTTATCCGGTGATTTCCGATGGATGAGCGGTCGTATGAGAGCTTCCGCTCCCGCTCACCGGTGGTCTGGGATCAGTCACGGTCAATTCATTATGTGGCTTCGCAACATGGTTGGCCCATTGAAACGTTGGTCCGCGGATCCACCAGTCAGTACTACCTGGGCGATATCGATTTGGATCATGATGCGGATTTCCGGCCGGTCTATCTGCGCGACAAACGAGAGCGCTCGATCGAAGTCAATCCGGCCGAGAACGGTGAGGATTTGGTTTAGTCTGCTCACGATCATTCCCAGATTATTCACGCCCGGCATTTCCCATTCGCCGTCTTTCAAATAGCGAAAATCTATTCCGTCCAGAACAGCAGCCGCTGCCAACAACTCATTCAACCGAATGATCAACGGCTGAACAATGGCAAAGGCTTGATCGGGGTCCAGCGCTGCGTAGGCCTGGGCCAGACGCAGTTGGGCCTTCACTTGCTCTGCGGACGACGGCGTCGCCGTGACCAGAATCTTTCCGTCATTCAACAGCTCGAGCGCTTCGGTTTTCTTATTGTTAGCGGCAAGTGAATTCGCGATTTGCGCTATTAATTCTACTTTTCGCGTTACCGTTCGCGCTTTCTCAATCAAAGCGCGCGCGGAGGTCAGCTGGTCGTCGCCCTTCAGATTTCTCGCATTGTGCGCCTCGAGCTGATCAAGCATCTGCCGGCGTTGAAACAGATCCGGGATCATCTCGATGATTTCTTTCGCACGAGTCACGTCGCCGCTGGTCAATGCTTTCCCAGCCGCATGCTGATAGGCCATAGTCTTGAATTCAGATGGTTGCTTTTCAGCCAACGCCAGGATGTCGTCGAGGCTTGCCGTCTGGCTGAGACGACTTAGCTCCTTATACATTTGCATGCCGGGATCGAGTGTGCGTTCCACCGTTCGCATCCAGGTACGGAGGTCTGTGGTGCGAGAAGCGGCATACTTCTCAACCAGCGGCATCAGCCCGTCCAGTTGGTGATAAAAGTTTTGCGCCATGTTGATGCCGCTCTGCGTTTCGCGATTAAGACTGAATAACGAAGAAAGCACCATCGTGAAGAGATCCCGAAACGTCTGTTCATCCGCTTGCGGTGGCTGGAACGAACTTAAAAGGTGTAAAGCATAATTTGCCGGATCTGAATTCTTACCAAGGTCCTCGCTCTTCAAACGGGCGACTATTTCGCCATAGAAACCTTGCGCCGACTTAACGTCCTTCTGCGCAAGTTGCGACAACAACGAAGTGAGGTTCCAGGTCACACCGCGCGACAGACTGGCCCGTGCAATTTTTAGCGCGAGTTCCGGATTCTTCGCGACAATGAAATTCGCAAGCGTAAGCTCAAGGTTGGATTCTTGCTGCGGAAGCCACTGGTGTGTGACGGTCCCGGGCAAGCGAGTTTGTCGAAGTGCAGTCAGCGCCAGTTCCGGATCGTGCGCGGCGATTCGCATCACCAAATTTTGCCTGAGCTCGTGAAACCTCGAAATCTCCTGATAACGCTCAACGTCACCAAAGTCCGTCTCAGCAATATGCGTCGCGAGTTGCGTGATCGCTCCCTTGAACAAAGCGCGCGCGCGGTTTTCATCCCTCCGCCAGAGCAAGTCCGCAATCGCGGCGGACGCGCGTATTCGGTTCGCGGCTGAGTTAAACTTGGCAGACTGGTCCGAGATAGACTCCAGCAAATCGAGTGCTTTCTTCTCAACCGCGGGATCAATTGTCGGCGAGGGCGAAGGGGCGGGCGCACTATTTGAGTGACGTTGGATCTCTTGCCCAGGTGTCGTTTGCGAAATGAGGGGAACCAGAGCGAGCAGCAGGAGCAATGCGAGTCGACGGTACATCGCTACGTCCTTTCTTATAACCGCGGCACTTGGGTTGAGAACGATGAAGCCGGGCCGAACTTGCGAACACCGGTGTTCTCATCAAATGTGAACTGACGAGTGCTTGATTCGTTGCTTTGAAGCGCCTGATAACCTCGACGTTTCCCGACGGCCACGAAAAATTGCGCTAGCTACTGGACGCCCGGCGTTTAGAATTGTTCCGTAAGTTATCAGACGAAAGCCAGGCCGGACCCAAAACAGGCTATTCTGGCTTGATCGCGACGGCCGGGAGCCGGTTGTACTATTGCCTGCCAACTAAATAGACTACAAACGTGACGACCACCGATATTCAACCGATCCTCGATCGCGCGCTCGCCGGCGTACGACTGACTACCGACGATTGCACGGCGCTGCTCGAGTCGCACGACGTCGCGAAAATAGGCGCGGCGGCGGACGAGATTCGCAAGCGCAAGCATCCCGACAACATTGTCACCTACATCATCGATCGAAACGTTAACTATACCAACGTCTGCAATGTCGTCTGCACGTTTTGCGCATTCTATCGACGGCCGGGCGCGCCCGACACCTACGTGCGCACGCTCGATGAGATTTGCGAAAAGATTGACGAGACTATCGCGCTGGGCGGCACGGGCGTTCTGATGCAGGGCGGGCTGCATCCTGATTTCGGAATTGAGTGGTATGAAGATCTGCTGCGCAACCTCAGCGCGAAGTATCCGGGCTTTCAACTGCATTGCTTCTCGCCGCCTGAGATTCACAACATCCACCTGATTACCGGTCTGGATTACGAAACGATTATGCGGCGGCTGAAGGACGCGGGACTCTATAGTCTGCCGGGCGGCGGCGCAGAGATTCTCGACGACGAAGTTCGGAAGCGCGTCGCGACAAAATGCACGACGGATGAATGGCTCGACGTGATGCGAGCTGTCCACCGAGTTGGTTTGAAATCATCGGCGACGATGATGTTCGGCATCGGTGATCGCGTGGAGCATCGCGTGCGACATTTGCAAAGGATCCGCGATGTTCAGGATGAGACGGGCGGCTTCTTCGCGTTTATTCCGTGGACGTTTCAGCGTGAAAACACCGCGCTGGGACGAAAGATTAAGGACGAGCCGACCGGAATTGATTATCTCAAGATGCTCGCCGTCTCAGTGCTGTTTCTCGACAACATTGAAAACTTCCAATCGTCGTGGCTGACGCAGGGCCTGCGTCTCGGCCAGGTCGGGTTACGCTTCGGCGCGAACGACATGGGCTCGATCATGATTGAAGAGAATGTCGTCTCGGCGGCGGGCGCGCACAATCGCGCGTCGGAAGAGATGCTGCGTTACCTGATCACCGAAGCCGGTTTCATTCCCCAGCAGCGCGACATTCTTTATCGTCACGTGTCACGCGAAGAGCGCGAAGCACGCGAGCAGACAATCACACCTCAAACGACAAACTCACGCCAATTGAAAGTAGTGGTTGCCTAGGGCGCTTTATCTCCCTCTCCCAGAGGGAGAGAAATGCCTGACCAACCTTCAGGCGGATTTCACTTCACGGATGCTGCTGCGGCGACGTTTGTGTTCGTCTTCTTCCGTCAACTGACGTTCGGGTTCGGCAACAAACAACGGCTCCATTTTAGAACCCTTAACGAGTAGGCCTGTGCCTTCGGCAGTGGGATTTACTTTGGCCGACAGGACTCGCGACACGCGCTTCGGCATCAGCGCCGGAGCAATCGCCGCGGCTGACTCCGCCAGGGCGACGATGTCACCGCCGCCACGCCAGTGCTCGCGCACGACTTTGTCATCAGTGCGCCCGATCAATCGCAGCAGCGTCAACGCGACCAGGAACAGATCGTCAATCTGCCCAAGAAACGGAATCATGTCCGGCAGAAAATCAAACGGGATAATTGCATAGATGACCGCGGCCGCGAATAACGCGCGCTCAGTGACCGGCACGCGCTTATCAACCATCAGACGTCCCGACAGGGCAATCATGTTTGGGAGGAACATGAGCAGGTTCTTCATGCGGCTTTTAAGTTTAAGTTTGGACATGGTCGTTAGTTGTGATTAGTCGGTAGTTAGTTGTCAGTGGTCAGTTGCAAATACGTCTTCATTCGTTTCGCGGTTCTGTTGCTCACAAAAGTCTAATTGACCGCTCTGCGCCCCGCAACCTTTCAGCCTCTGCGGACTCATGATAGATTTCGAACGCCTTTTGATCACTGACCACTGACAACTGACCACCGACAGTAACCGTGTCCATTCTCGATCAAATCCGCCAACGTGCTGCTTCTGATCCGCAACACATCGTGTTGCCGGAAGGCGAAGATCCACGGACATTAATCGCGGCCGGCGCCGCGGCGCGACAACGTCTGGCGCGCATTACCGTGCTGGGATCGGAAGACAAGCTGCGCGAGGCGGCGCGACAGTCAGGCGCCGACCTGGGCGGCGTCGAGGTGATCGATCACCAGCGCGCGGGCGACCTCGACAAGATGGTGTCGTTACTGTACGACGCGCGCCGCGCGAAGGGCATGACGCTCGACGAAGCCCGCACTGCTTTACGCGATCCGCTCTACTACGGAAACCTGATGGTGCGCGCCGGACGCGCGGACGGTTCAGTCGCGGGCGCGACGAACACCACCTCGCACACTGTGCGCGCCGCGCTGCACTGTATCGGTGTGCGGCCGGGCTACAAGCTGGTGTCGAGTTTTTTCTTGATGGCCCTGCGCGACGATAGCATCGGTCACAACGGCGCCATGATCTACGCCGACTGCGGCGTCGTGATCGAGCCGAGCGCCGCCGAACTCGCCGAAATCGCCATTGCCTCAGCTGATTCCTGCCGCGCCTTAATTGGCGCCGAGCCTCGCGTCGCGATGCTGTCGTTTTCAACTAAAGGCAGCGCGAAACACAAACTGATCGACAAAGTCGTCGAAGCGACGCGGACCGTTCGCGCGCGCGCGCCGCAAATCGAGATTGACGGCGAGCTCCAGGCCGACGCCGCGCTCGTGGCGGCCATTGGTCAATCGAAGGCGCCTGGCTCGCCGGTCGCGGGCCGCGCCAATGTGCTCATCTTTCCTGACCTACAGGCGGGCAACATCGCTTACAAATTGACTGAGCGTCTGGCCGGGGCGACAGCTATTGGCCCGATTTTGCAGGGCTTGGACCGTCCTGCGAACGATCTTTCCCGCGGCTGCAAACCGGAAGATATCGTGGACGCCATCGCCATTACTGCGGTTCAAGCTCAGGCGAGAAAATCAGGCGGTTGAGTTTCGGAAGGCAACGTCCCGGCCGCCGCGCACGCATCAAACCCTCGCACACCTTCACCAGTTAGAGGAGAACAATTTGCGCCGCACTTTATTTATTATTCTTGGTTTGACGCTGCTGATTTCTGCTGCCGCCATCGCACCAGCTCAAACTGCGAAGCCATCGCCAACGCCGACCCCCGAAGATAAAGAAGGCCAGGACCCGGTCAAAGTTTTCACTGAGGAAGTCCGTCTGCCGGTTGTCGCCACCGACAATGCAGGCCATTTGGACGCCGGGCTTGAAATTGATGACGTGCTGGTTTTGGAAGACGGCAAGCCGCAACAGATCCGAAGCGTGCGGCATATTCCCGCGAACGTTTTACTGCTGGTCGATACGGGTGGCGGTGATCTCGGCGGCGTGGGTGGAATGGCCAAGAAGACGAGTCTGACACGCGATGTCGCTTTGCGTGTGTTGTCGCTGATGCGGAAAGGGGATGCTATTGCGCTCCTCCAATCGGGAGATCGCCCCGACGTTTTGCAGACGTGGACAGACGATCGCAATCAAGTCGCGCAGATCCTGAAGTGGAAGTTGTTTTCCGCGAAGCGCTCCAGGATTTTCGAGTCGATGGTCAAAGCAGCAGAACTGCTTTCCGATCGGCCGGAAGGCAGCCGTCACGTCGTCTTAATTACGGATGGGGTGCAAACGCCGGGTGGCAAAATTCAATTTGCCGACGCCGTCAAGCAGCTAACTGCGGCGCGCGCGACAATTCATATCATCAGTTACACGACACTTGTCCGCCAGAAAGACCCAAACCAGAAATCGAATGTGACCATCGGTCAGCGCCCTAACTCGGAGAATCCTGTTGTGGCGCACGATCCCACACTGCCGCCCGGCTCGACGCGCTCGCCATCCTTCGGCGTC
The DNA here is from genome assembly GCA_036277115.1 of Pyrinomonadaceae bacterium. NCBI lineage: Bacteria > Pseudomonadati > Acidobacteriota > Blastocatellia > Blastocatellales > Pyrinomonadaceae > Pyrinomonadaceae bacterium. Next base: position 312,577 of record DASUNM010000027.1, on the reverse strand, counting down.
GCCATCCGGTTTGATCCCGCGATGAAGCGTCGCCGCAAAGCCTACGAAGCCGAAGCAGTTAACAGTGAGAAGTGGCTGACGGAATTAGCCGCGGAAACTGGCGGCAGTATTTTTCTGCCCATGGCCCCTGAAGAGATGTTAGCGAAGGCGGAAAACGTCGCGCGGGAAATCGGCGCCGAGTTTGTCGTGACGTATCGCCCGACAAAACCGCTCGCCGAAGCCAAACCCGGCGAATACCGGCAGATTGAAGTCGCTTCCCGCCGCGTCGGCCTCTATCTGCGCAGCCGCCGCGGGTACTTTGTGCCGGAGCAGAAGTGAAGGGTCATGACGAACTGATGGGAGCGCATTCCGAAACGAGCGATTATCCAAGCTCCGCTAGGAGGGAAATGTTCTGTCGCCCATAAATGGGTTCTAATTATTTTACGAACTCAATTCTATAAACATTTTGTCCCTACGGGACTTGAAAGCTGTCGCGACGGCTAGTTACTCCCCCCTAGCGCCAACTCCAACAACAAAATCTTTTTAATCCCTTTGTAGAGCGGTTCGATTTCGCAGTTCTCTGTCAGCGCGTGCGTCTCTTCACATGGACCGGCGCCGGTTGAGATCGAAGAGATGCCTGCGATTAGAACCGGACTGGAATTGTTTGAGCCGGCGTTCGTAATGGGCGGGTCGAATCCCATCACGCGATGCACGGCTTCGGACATGCGCACGAGATAAGACTCGCGGTGTCCGGGAATCGAAGCCGCCTGTGATTTCGAGATCACTTCGGTCTTAACGGTCATTCCTTCGCGCGCAGCCTCTTCGTTGAGAATCGTTTGAATCTGCTTCTCGAGATCGGCGAGCACGTCGTTGCTCGTTGAGCGCAGGTCAACGGTAAAGTACGCATCCGCAGCCTTCGCGTTGACGACTTCAGCGCCGCCCAGCATGCCGATATTCAGATTCGACGAAGGGTTCGTCGGGACTTTCAACTGATAAATGCGATCGATCGCGCGGGCCAGCGGCAGCGTCGCTGAATACGGTGGCGTGCGCGATCGCGTGTGCCCGCCCGGGCCAATGAAATGATGCCGGTACCAGTTGATGCCGATGCCGGCGTAGGTGAAACCTTCGTAACCGCCGTCGAGCGCGATGTAGTGATCCACCTTGCCTTTGTTATCTTGAATGAAAGCGTTCACGCCTTTGAAGGTGGTCTCTTCCTCGACCGTGAACACAAAGATGAGATCGCCTCTGGTTTTGATCTTCGCGTCGTTCAACGCGCGAATCGTGGCCAGCAGCGCTTCGATGTTGCGCGTGTCGTCGCCAACTCCGGGCGCATACACCTTGCCGTCGCGTACAGTCGCTTTGATTTGCAGGCCAGGCTGAAAGACTGTGTCGAGGTGCGCGTCGAAGACAATGCGCGGCCCGCCGCCCGTTCCTTTGCGCACCGCGATCAGATTGCCCGCGGAGTCGTATCGCACTTCATCGAGTTGATAACTGCGCAGAAGCTTCTCGATGTACCTGGCGCGTGGTTGTTCGTGTCCTGAAGGCGCATTGATTTCGGTAATCGCGATCCATTCCCGCAGGATGCTTTCCCTGTTGCGATCGATGTAGTCGTTAGCTGCTTTGACATCGGCTCGATTCGACAGGGTGGTCACCTGATCGATGTACTCCTGCACGGTTTTGGTTTGGGAAAACCCCGCGAACGGTAGAAGTAAGATAAAAAGCAGTGAGCGCGTCCAATTATTCATGCAAGTGTTTCTTTCATCGTCGAATATAATCCGAGCTTCGTGATTCTAAACATGAGTGAAAGATTCTGTCGCCCCTTCAGGGCTCAGACCTTTTTTGAGGTATCTCTCACGGGCTCACGCCCAGGGGCTACCTTCTGCCGCCGCTCCGCGGCTCGTTGGGTGATCGATCCTAGCGCATGACCCCGTCTCAACGTCTGAAATCGCGTGAGATTGCGCCTGGTCCGCTCGGTGCCTGGCTGGATCGAGCGATCCTGGCGACGCTTTTTCTGTTCGCGTTCGCCGCGCCGATTTCGATCGCGGCGGCGCAGTTTGCGTGGGCGATGGGAATTCTGTTCTGGCTGTTGCGGCTGGCAGTTTGGCCGCGGCCGAAACTGCATCGAACGCCGCTGGATTATCCGCTGCTCGCGTTCTTCATCCTCACCGGCCTTTCTTCGTTTCTGTCTTACGAGCCGCTGGTTTCAATCGGAAAATTGCGCGCGGCGATGCTGTTTACCATCGCTTACCTGTTTGCGCAGAACGTTCGGTCGCCGCGCCTCCTTCGCGCGTTGGTAATCGTGCTGATTTCCGCGGCCGTGTTAAGCGGACTCTTTACCTTCGAAAACTACGCAGTCGGTCGAGGCGTCAAAGTCAGCGACGTACTTCCGAACAGTCCGTTGAGATCGGCGCGCTTCGTCACTCGCGAGAAAAGTGATCCCTCTCCAATCCAGAGCGGCGACACGATTGAAGAGATTAATGGCGAGCACATCTCGAACCCGGACGAGCTTGTCGCCGCGCTCGACCGGACGCCGGTAGACAAGCCGGCGCAAATCAAAATCTATCGGGTCGAGTGGAATCCGATTCTGCGTCTTCCGCGCGCTGGCCTACTGCCCGGCGCATCCGCCGAGGAACGCCTAGGAATCGGATCGTGGAGCCGCGGCCGCGATCGTCGCGCGACAGGTTTCTTCAATCACTGGACAACATACAGCGAGAGCCTGCAATTGCTCGCATCGATCGGGCTTGGCCTCTTGATCGCTTTGCCGCGCAAGCGAAGCAAATGGACAGTTGTCCTGCTCCTGGCGCTCGCGATTATGTGCGGCGCGCTGCTGTTAACGGTAGTGCGTGCGTCCTGGCTCGCCTTCCTTGCGTCCGCAATTTTGATGGCGTTGCTCGGTTTGCGATGGCGCGCGCTAATTATCGTGGGCGCGTGTGCATTGCCGCTGGTGGTCGCGGGACTTTTCTTGCTGCAACAGAAGCGAAATGTTGGGTTCTTCGATTCAAAGGACGATTCTATTCGCTGGCGACAGACGGTTCAGCGTGAAGGTCTGCAACTTTTGAAAAGCAGTCCGCGGCATCTGTTTGTCGGCGTGGGGATGGATTCGATAAAAGCACACTGGCGCGAGTGGAAGCTGTTCGACAACGGTCGGCTGCCTATGGGCCACATGCATTCCGATTATCTGCAAATCGCGCTCGAACGGGGCGTGCCCGCGTTGATCGCCTGGCTTGTTTTGATGGGGCTTTACGCGCGCATGCTTTGGCGGTTGCAGCGACAGCTAGCTAAAGAAAATTGGATCGAACGCGGCGTGGTGCTGGGCGCGCTGGGCGGACTCGTCGGTTTCATGATCAGTGGCCTCGTCCATTACAACTGGGGCGATTCCGAAGTCGTGATGATCTTCTACCTGATCATGGGTTTGAGTTTGGCAGTGGAAAGAATCACTCGCGCCCCTGACCCGCAATTGGGTTGAGCCAGTCTTTACTGCTCCCAAAATAAGAAGATTGCAATACTCGATTCTGCATCCTGCGAGTAGCATGTCACCACTTTTTCAATGCGGACTCGGCAGCAGCCGAGTCACGTCTTAGCAGTGATGGAGGAGCGCATCATGAATCCAAATCCAGGGAAGCAACACGATTCCCGCCGGTCGCTTTTCGGATCGGTCGCGATGATCGGCGTCGTGCTTGTTCTCGCGAATGCTTTGGCGGGTCAGAGCCAGCAAGCTCCGACTTTAAGAATTGTCAGCGAAGACGGCAATCGCTTGCCGTCCATCGTCATTACGGGCGCCAATATTCGCAGCCTACCGGCCGGCGAAACCCAACTTATCCAGAAATTCGAAGGCGGCGATATAGAGGCCGCGCAGACCCAAGCCGGCGGTGGCGTCTGGAAAACAATTAATGGCGGCAAGACCTGGGACCTCCAGAAAACCGGCGCGGGCACATTGGCTTTCCCAACCGGCGGCACCGCCGCGAAGCAAGGGCAAGGCACTTTGGTTCTTACCGGTGGCAATAACGTGGTTTATGAGTTTCGTGATTTGAGCGCCGCTGAATTTGAGCAAGTTTTTATTACCGTTGACGGCGAGAGATTGAGCCTGAGCGGTTCCGGGTTTATGGCTCGGCATCGACCTGCCGATGCGATGAAAAAGTGGCCGTTCAAGCGCTTGCTGATCGCACCCGTTACCGGGAACGGAAAATCAGAAACTGCAATGGGAAAGGTTAAGACTTACACCAACCCGGTAGGCCGGTACACTTGCGAGGCCGGAAAATTCTGTCAATGCAACGGCGTCAAAGACTGTCAGTCGCTGGCTGATGCCAACCAGTGTGCGTCAATGATCAATTGCGATGGCGAACGCGGTAGCCTGAATTGCTACTGCAAAGCGAAATAGTTGTTCACGCCACTTCGCGCGGGACTTCACTCATCAACGCCAGGATGTTTCCTTCTGAGTCTTTAAAGTCCGCGAGCCAAAGATCGTAGGTCGGCATTGGCGCCACGAGATGAGGCTTCACAATGAACTCGATGCCGCGGGCGTTGAAGACTTCGTAGACCTTCTCGATGTCATCGACTTTGTAGTAGATGATCGATGCCGGATGATCGATCTCCGGCCGATCAGCAATGCCGAGCATGATGCGAATGCCGCCGCAGTCAAAAAATGCCATGCCGGGCGGCGCCGTGAAGAGAAATCTCATTCCCAGCATGTCGCGGTAAAAAGCGATCGCGCGGTCGAGGTCCTTAACGTTGACAAAAATCTGCGCGATTTGCGAAAGCGTCGGGCCAATCGGAATGGGCTCGGTCATGCTGTTCCTCGTCTCATCTGAGTGGTCTGGAGATTACCCACCCCGCTAACGCAGGTGGTTCCGACAAGAGCGGCTTCCGTATAACACGCACGCTGACGTATTATCAACGCTCTTTTAAAGACATCATGAAACGAACAATTCGCGCGGCCGTTTTGCTCTTATCTCTGCTATTCGTGTCTGGCTTCACGGAATGCTACAAGCCGGTGACGAAGTCGCAGCTCCCGCCGCACATCAAAACCGTCGCCGTGCCCGCGTTTCAGAACAACGCGCTGCGGTTCAAGATCGAGCATCGTTTCACCGAAGCCGTGATGAAAGAACTGATTCGCCGCGGTCACGGTTTGCGCGTGCAGAGCGAACGCGAAGGCGCCGATGCGGTGGTCGACGGCGTCGTAAAGAGCTTCAATTTTTCCGGCGTGTTGTTGGACGACAAAGCGCGCGCGCGCATCTTTGAGGTGACGATCGTGGCCGCCGTGACGGTGCGTGACCAGCACCAGAACCGCGTACTTTACGACAACCAGAACTTTGTGTTTCGCGGCGAGTTTGAATTCGCGAACGACCCGCGAAATTTCTTCAATGAAGAGGATCCGGCTGTGATGCGCATGTCGCGCAGCTTTGCCGAATCGATTGTCTCGACCCTGGTTAATGGATTTGGCGTGAAGCAGTAGCCGTCAGAATCTGCCCGTCGAGAGAGCGGGCGGTTGATCGTTGATTGAAACCTTCGAGAGTTCAACCATCCGCTACCGCAGATGGTTCTGACAAGAAATGCCTGTACGCAGCCGCAAGGAACTCCTCCAGTCACTCAAGCAAGGAAAGATCGAGCCCGTCTATTTTCTTTTCGGGCCTGAATCGTATTTGCGCGACCAGGCGGCGCGCGCCATTGCCGACGAAGCGCTGCGCGAAACTCTGTTGCGCGAGTTCAACGACTCCACGTTTAGCCTAAGAACCGGCGACGCACGCAGCGCGATTGCCGCCGCGGAACAATTGCCGATGATGTCGCCCCGGCGCGTCGTGCTGATCAGGGATTTCTCAAAGCTGAACGAAACGACTGAAGAAATTCTGCTGAGTTACATCGATCGGCCGGTCGAAACCTCCGTCGTCATCTTCAATACCGATGATTGCGATAAGCGCAAGAAGTTCGCGAAGAGGTTGATGAGCGGCGCGGCGTTTGAATTCCCGCCGCTGAATAATGCCGAACTTTCGGTTTGGGCGAGAACACACCTGGCGGAATTGAAAGCCGATGCCGCGCCCGCGGTCGTAAGTCGCATCGTCGAACTCGTCGGTTCGAACGTGCGGTCCCTGGCCAACGAACTGAACAAGCTCGCCACGGCGGCGCTGCCTTCCGCAAACATCACTTTAGATCTGGTCGAAGAATTGGTCGGGCGTTCGCGCGAGTTGATGAATTGGGAATTGACTGATCACATGCTGGCGCGCAACCGGGCCCGCGCGGTGAAAACCCTGCAACACCTGCTGGATGACGGCGCGCCGCCGGTGATGCTGATCGGTTTGATTGCCAGTACATACCGGCGCATGGCTCTGGCCCATGCGCTGCTTTCAAAAGGCGCACCGCCTAAAGAGATCTTTCGCCAGGTGCCGATGCCGCCGTTCAAACAGTCGAGCTATCTCCAGATGCTGAACCGCGTCGATGGACGCAGAATCGTGCAGCAGATGGTCCGAATTGCGGAAGCAGATCTGGGAATCAAAACTTCCAAAGCAACACCACGCATGCAAGTCGAGCTACTGGTTAACGAGCTGATGCATTAACGTCCTTGGTCAGCCCAAAGGGCTGAAAGAGAGTAGCCGGGGGTTGAGCGCGTCAGCGCGATATCCCCGGATCGCGTTCTATGAATTTCTGACCCTGAAAAGGTCACAGAACTCATCTTGCACCCCTTCAGGGTGCGAATACCACCTGACGCTTCCGGGGGTCTACGCTTCGCTGCGACCCCCGGCTACTTTCTTGCAACCCTGCGGGTTGCGAACGAGATCAATCTTCGATGTTGAATTCCGTCACGACTGGTCTTCCGCTTCCGGTGGGTTATCACTCTCAGTTTCGGGTCGCTCCTGATCCAAATCACGTTTGATAGCGTCGAGGATGCCGTTGATGAATTGGGTAGCTTCGAAGGTCGAGAAGCGGCGCGCTACTTCGAGCGCCTCATTTATTGTGACGGTGCGCGGGGTGGGTTCGTAAAGAAACTCGTAAACAGCGAGCCGGAGGACGTTCCGATCCACAGTGGCCATGCGATCGATGCGCCAGTGTTCAGCGCGCGAACGGATGCGTGCGTCCACCTCTTCAACGTGCGCGAGTGTCCCGACCGCCAGCGCCGTGGCGAACTCGCGTGCCTGCTCGTCCATCTCGTCGTCAGACAATTCAGACCAGAAGGTGCGCGCCAGTTCATCCGGACGCGTCGCCGCTACATCAGCCGCAAAGAGCATTTGCAAGGCGCTCTCACGCGCCTTACGTCTTGAACCCATAACTCAGTGGTCAGTGGTCAGTAGTCAGTGGTCAGTTGCTTGGTTGTAACCCGGCTCGAATCATCTGAGCTCAAATACAACTGACAACTGACGACGGACAACTGACTGAGAAACTCATCACTTCCTAAAAGTGTCCCGGTAAAGATTCACTAATTCAACCGCCGACATCGCTGCTTCGTAACCCTTGTTGTTCTCGTTGTCGCGCGAGCGTTGGTCAGCCTGTCCGACATTGTCGGCCGTAATCACGCCAAACAGCAAAGGCACGCCGGTGCGCAAACTCGCTTCACTGATGCCGCGCGCCGCTGACGCGGCAATGTATTCAAAGTGCGGCGTGTCGCCACGAATTACGACGCCCAGACAAATTACTGCGTCGAACTTGCGCGACTCGGCCGCCTTCTGTGCGCACAAAGGAATTTCAAACGTTCCCGGCACGCGGAACAACTCCACCGCGTCATCCGCGGCGGACGCCTGCTGCAAAGCCTTCTGCGCGCCGTCGATTAGCCGCGAAACGATCGCGTCGTTCCAGCGGCTGGCGACGATTGCAAAGCGAAAGCCGCTCGCATTGAGCAGTTGATTGCGCGGCTGTGATTTTTCTAAAGACAATCTCGTTTTAGGGCTTGCCCGTCGAGTATAGTGACCGTGACTGTGCTTGCCAAACGGTACTGGCGCAGACGTCAGTCTGTGATGTGCCGTGATTACACCGACTGAAGTCTGTGCCACGTGATCGCAATGGTATGATGTGGCGCGATCTTCTACCTCATTTGTCCGAGGCCATCATCGTGAATCTTTCCGATCAATTACTGCCAGTTCTCAGACACCTTACTGCATCCTGCTTGATCACGACTCTGTTCCTTTTGTTAAGTTTCGCACCCGGCGCGCCGAATTCGCGTTCTGTAAGGGCGCAGCGGCGGCAACCCGTCATTGTTTTTGCCGTGTCAGGTGAATCGGGAGAGGGAAATATGGATGCGGTCGCGCTGGTGAGCGGCCGGCAGCTCAGACCGCCCTACCGCGAAGAAAACAAGCAAGACGAGACCGCTTTCGCGAAAAACTATCTCGCGACCGGTAAAACGTATCGTCTGATCTTCGGCGGCGGTGACGCAGGTACCGTCAAGGTTAAGAAATGGAGCGAAGGCTGCAACAACATTCACTCGGAAGTGACCATCGCGGGTGGGCCACAGCTCGGCGGACAGGTGCGAGCGCTTGCGACAAACTCCGATTCACTGGGGAAGCGTGCTTCGTCGCGACGCGCGCCCGGCGCGGAAGAGCGGGCGGCAGTGTTAAAGCTGGTCAGGACGATTTACCGGCAGCGTCGCACGCCGGCGAATCTGCTGGATTCGATCAAAGTGACGAATCTGACGGCGACAGACATCGACGGCGACCGCAAACCTGAATTCGTCGGCAGCTTCATGGTCACCACCCGCGGCCGCGCCAGCGGTGGCAGCGAAGGGCCGATTAACTTTGAACGCGACTTGTTCCTGATTGCGAAAGGCGATGCCTCGTCTGTGCGCGGAGACTTCGTGAAGTTTCAAGCATATCGACCGCCGCCGGAACAATTTCTCTCGAGCATTGATTACGTAGATCAACTCGATGTTGATGGAGACGGCATCGGCGAAGTCTTTACGATCCAGGGCGGCTTCGACGCGTACGCTTACGTGATCTTCAAGAAAGTTGGCGGGCGCTGGCGCGAAGTTTACCAGGGCATCGGCGACGCGTGTTGATACCACCGACCAGCCGCAGATGCAACGTCGACTTAGGATCTCACGATGGACGAACGAGTTGATCTCTTCTACAACGCTTACGCCAACTTTACTAACCAGGTCCTGGCAGCGGTTCGGAAAGAGGCTTTCGGCCACGATATCGGCCAGAACAGTTGGCTGACTGTCGACGAGTGCGATCAATTCATTTCCTGGCTCAACCTTTCAAATGACAAGCATGTTCTGGAAGTAGCGAGCGGGGCCGGCGGACCGGCCCGCTACCTCGCCGATCGCGTGGGTTGTCGCGTAACCGGCATTGACGCCAACGAAAGCGGCGTGGCGACCGCAACTCAAGCGGCTGAATCGAACGGGGCTCACTTAGTTAGCTTTAGGGTCGCGGATGCGAACGCTCGCTTGCCGTTTGCAGACGAATCTTTCGATGCCCTCATCTGTATCGACTCGATGAATCATTTTCCGGAGCGCGAACGCGTTTTTAGGGAATGGCGCCGAGTGCTTCGATCCGGCGGGCGTGCGCTGTTCACGGATCCGGTGGTGATTACGGGCCCGGTGACTAATGATGAGCTGGCGTTGCGCAGTTCGATCGGCCTGTTCTTGTTCGTGCCGCCCGGTATTAATGAACAATTGATTGAGAAAGTTGGTTTTCAACTCGTGCGGCAAGAGGACGTCACGGAAAATGCCGCCCTGGTTTCAGGCCGATGGCACGAAGCCCGTGTGCGATATCGTGAAGAACTGATCAAGATCGAGGGAGAGCAGCGTTTTGAAGATCTTCAGAAGTTTTTCGACGCCGTCCATCGTTTGTCTTCTGAAAAGCGACTATCTCGGGCAGTTTACCTGGTGGAAAAGAGCGTCGACTAACGCAATGCAAATGTTGAGGTTACTTTTGCGCGCTTAACCCGGCTGAATGACTCTTAACCTTTAAGCTTCACCCGCAATAATTCCTCGAGAAATCACCGCAAACGATAAGGCCGGGGTTGAAAATATCGAATCAGGCGTATTCGATCAGTGTTGTGCTAAGCCGCCGAGGTGGCTCGTCCATTTGCAGCAAGAGTATCCGGCGCGGGAGGTGGCGTGTCCGTCCACCTAGTGCTTTTTATTGCTCACAGAAGTTTCTGAAGCAAATAACCACGCCTTCATTGAACTGATCGTAGCACGGTATGTGGTCGATGCCGTGGACGGCGAGACATTGCTCAAACCGCTGATTGTTTCTGACACTACAATCATCGCATTTTTCTTGCAGCGTTTTGGGCTCGGCTTTAACGGTGCGTTGCGCAGTAGGCATAAACGGAGTGCACATCAGCGCGAAGAACAATACGACGCCGATAGAGTAAGAGAGTAGTTTTCTCATGGTGAGCTCCTTTTGAAAATCATGCTAAAGAGCGAATAAGTGGCTTGAGGAAGCGGTTATTAATACAAGCTCCGCGGAAAGTCAATAATCCTGGAGAGGTCTCCGGGTTATGATAATGGACCGACGAGCAACACGCTTGTGTTCCCCCGGTGGCCCCGACGGATGGCGTCCTTTACCTTTGGGCGTTCGACGTCGCGTACCGGCGTTGGTAGAAGGTAAAGACGTATTTCTTCTGCGCTGAGGGGCCGCCGAATAAACCATTCTCAAAATCGTATTTCTTCATCTCTTCCCACACCTGGTTCGCAGTCCAGCCGTCGTGAGTGATGCGATAAACACCGGTCATCGCGCCGGTGCGGTGACGCCCGCCTTTGCAGTGAACATACACGGGCCAGTTTGCGGGGTCATTCACCAGGCCCAGGAAATAAGCGGTCTGTTCCTCCGTGGCCGCGACGCGGGTCTTCATAGGAATCCGGAAAAAGTTCATGCCTAAATCGCGGACTGAGGCTTCTTCGTCCTTCTTGTAGTCTCCGCGCAGGTCGATCACGGTCTTAATTCCGAATTGTTTCAATTGCGCAAACTGTTCGGCAGTCGGTTGCGAACCGCGATAATAGTGATCGTTTACTTTCGCAAAATTCGGGATCGAGATGCCGGGGACTTCCGACATGCGGGCGGTCGGAAAATTCCAAACGACCGCGACCGCGAAGATGCCGATGGCGAGAAGCGCGTAGCGAAGGGTTAGGACTTTTCTAATCATGGCTTTTTGAGACTGCATATACTTACCACAGAGTTAAAGAAGTTCAGAATTACAGCGCCGCCAACGCCTTGATTCGCTCGCGCAACGCCTTCACGAAACCCTTGCGAGTTGCGTCGTCATAGCCTGCGGCGCGAAAAGCGTCGTCAATCTGATCGTCAGAAAGTTCCGCCAGCATCCGACCAATCCAGCGCGCGTTTTCAACCGGAATGTGGCGCATCGCCTTTTCCTTGTTCGCCTGGCTCTTGCCGTAGCTCGGTTTGAAAAGGGAAGCGAACTTACCGGCGCCTTTTGGCGTGGTGTTGTAATCGAACTCGACGACGCCCTTGTCTACGCCGACGATGAATTTACTCGTTTGAAACTCCGGCAGCGAATTCTTGATGCGCTTGCCGCCGAGGCCGCCTACTTTGCCGAGCGTGGCGCCGATGTCGGTGACGACGTAACGCGCTTCCATTTCGCCGGTGGTGGCATGCTTATCGTAAAGGACGCGATTGTTGTCCAACCTCGTGTCGTAGTTCGCGAGCAGCACCATCAAAACCTTTAACCCGTCCAACTCGCGAGTCCCCACGAATGGGTTCTTCAACCAATCCCAAATCGCGCCACGCCTTACGCCCTTACGTCGCGGTTCGAAGCGCGCGCCCCGGACGACGATGCCGTTAATGAATTCATCACCACGCGAAAGCCGCGGCAAGTTCTGTATCTCGGCGCGCTCCAGGTAGTAAGCCTCTTCCGCGAAGTAGCCCATTGCCCACACCATCCGCGTCGCGACCGTTTCGGATTGTGCTTCGACGCCGAACTTCACGTTCCAATTTACGCCGCGCGCATCCTTCACACTGAACTTTGGTGAGGCGCCGGTCGGGTCTTCTTCGACGAAGGTGAACGGTGCTACCGGCACAAGGTCGGCAGCCCCTGGCCCCCACCGCAGGTCGCGTTTGGAGATGTCCCCGGGGTCGCGCCACAAAACCGGCGTGCCGGTTGGCAGCGGCTTCTTGGTCTTGGGCTTCTTAGCTTCTTGCGCGAGCGCAACGGAAGAAAAGACAGCAATAAATGTGAACAGCAGGAACAGTGGTTTCGAAATCCGTGAAAACTGAGTCATGAGAGCTCCAACCTAATCAATTCTTCAAAATGGCCGCACATTATAACTGAAGAGAACAGGTCGAGACAGGGCAGATTCAACTCGAACAAAACAATTGCTTCGCCGGCGAACTATGCCAAAGTCACGTTGTCACTTGCCCACGCGTTTAGTCGACACGTTATCGGCGAGCACCCAGCGATTGGGATCCAACTCAACCTTGGTTGGCCGCGCCGGCAGAGTAATCTGAAACTTTGTCGCCGGGCCGTGCGCGTTAATCGTCACCTCCGCCTCCTGTTTTCCGGCAAACGAAAGCAAAACCGGCAAAATCATGAACCAACCATCGGGCGCGTTCTCCTGTTTTAGCGTACCGCTTAAGAGCGATTTGCCGTCGGGTTGATCCTGAATCTGATACTCCATTTCGTACGACGGGAATTCAGTGCCATGAACATACTGCTCAAAAAACCAATCAAGATTGTTGAGGCCATAGTCCCGACCGATCGGCGATTTGGCAAAATGTTCGTTGGCTACCCGCCGGAAATCGTCGGTTGAAGCGGCGCGGTTTTGAAAACGCTTTACGAAGTCCGTCATCATGACGAAGAAGGCGCCACTTTCACCTGAGGCCGGATCGCTCAGCAGAAAATGCAACATGCGAAGCACCAGCGCGCCTTTGTTGTAGATCAAATTCTGATACGTGCCTTGTGTCTTCCGCGTATTCAGGCGATGACCCAGGATGATCGGTCCGACATCCACCACGCGCCCCTTCCCCAAGCCGGTTTCCGTTAGCGGCGCCAGTCGAAGAGAATTCCGCAACTGAGCCAGGAGCTGGTGTCCGACAGTAGGATCAGTGCGCGTGCCGGTGTAAAGAATCCCTGAGTATTCTGCGAACCCTTCGCTCAACCATTGGTCGCGGTACGATCGCCACGAGACTATATCGCCCCACCATTGGTGGGCGGTTTCGTGTGCGATGAATGCGTAGTAGGTGTACTTCCGATTAAGTTCGTTGGGAGGAATCATCAGCAGCGAAGGGTACCCGAGACCATAACCGAATGGATGATATGCGGCGCGAAATGCCCCGTATGGATAAGGACCGAACCGCTTGGTGAAATACCTCAACGTGTTATCCAATTCGGCGAGTATTACGTTCTCTTTAATGGTTTTTTGATCATCGGGAAGCGAATAAAACTCAACCGAGATGGGATCGCCTACGCCGCCCTGCTCGGACTTCAGTGTCTGTGCATGGCGCCTAAAGGGGGCAAGTGCAAAGGTAAGGGCCGGGATGGGTTGATCGACCCGATAACGTGTTCGCACCACGTCTTTGTCTTCCGCTTCGGGTTCTTCCGAGACTCTCAGACCGGCGCTTGCCACACTCAGCTTTTTCGGGTGGCGAAACGTCAAATCGAATGTCGCGCGATCAAGATAGCCATGCCGCGGAAACCAGGAGCCATTTGTGCGTGGGTAGTGACAATCGGCGACCCCTGTGGCGTCGAACATAAAGTCGCCCTCGAGGGTGAGCTCTAATTGGATTTCGCCGGAAACTTCTGCCGGCAGGAACAAAGTAAAGCTGCCTTCCCAATCTTCCTGGGCGAACGCCAATTCTTTGCCGCCGAGGCGCGCTTCCTTCAAGCGCATCTGTTTGTTGAGACGCCAATTTTCGAACTCTCCCAGGTCTTCGCCGATATCAAACGATATGACGCGCACTTTTGGAGCCAGAATCTTTGCCTTTGCGGTGGCGAAGAGTTTGAGTGCTTTCTTGTGTTCGCGCAAATCGACATTCAGGTCGTAGTGTCTGACATCGACCAGATCAAAGGCGTCAGGGTATATCGCAGTTCCGCGCCGGTAATCCGCTTCCGCGTGGAATGCCATCCATACTTCGTTGTAGTAATAGGTCGATTTGTAACTGAAGATTAAGCCCTTCTCTCCGCCATTAATACCAAAAGTCGAAACCGGAATACGGCTTTGGTGATCGATGAGCAGACTGAACTGTCCACGCTTCCCACCAGCAAACGTGGCGAAGAAAAAGCCGGGGTCCTCCTGATTCAGAATCGACAGGGCAATGCGCGCCGGAAGGTTGGCGCCCGTTTGCTTGAGAATGCGGACATCGTGTTCCTTCGCGAGCTTCGCCGCTTCAGGGTCCGAAGCGGGGACTTCGGATGAGGGCTTGCCGATACGCTCGGCCGTGTCATCGCTGAATCGGAAGACCGCAGTCTTGAAATCCGATTCGACTATGTCGACGCCGAGCAGTCGCTTCACATTATGTTTTTCGAATTCGCTGGGCGGGACCTCTGCGCTTAACTTGCCTTCGCCGATGAACACGGCGCCGGTGACGCGGCCATTTACTGGAGCGGTGAAGTAGAACGTACCGTCAAAGACCAGCTTCGCGCGATCGCGTTGAAACGTCAGAGACTTTGCGGCAACCGCGCCCCCATCCAGGTTGAACGCCTTCACCTGTTCATAGAGCTGTTTGGCGGGGTCGGTGCTGCCGGGTTGCGCGAACGAAGTGCCTGAACAAAGAAAAACGAAGACCAGGGCTGAAAGCTTCAGGCCTCGGTGCAGGGTTGGCAATTGGGGGTGGTACCTCCTGAAGAAATGCGCGTAGTTTTTAAGTTCGCATTACCAGTCTTCTTTGGCGATGTACTTTAGAACGTGCTTGATGGAAGTCACGGCGAATGTGCCGTCGGTCTTGCGCACGGGAATATGGCGATAGCGGCCGACCGACATTTTGCTCAGCGCGGTCGCGACTGAGTCGGTCTCGCGAAGCGTCTCGGGATCGGGGCTCATCAATTCTTTGACGGGTGTGGTCGGGGCGAGCGCTTTCTTACCCGTTAATTTGTTAAGAACGTCACGCTCAGTGAAGATTCCCAGCAACCGTCCATCGTCAATCACCAGCGCGCAGCCGACGTGAGCAGTTCTCATTTTGTCGATCGCTTCGACGGCCGGCGTGTCTGAGGCTACGCCGACGAACTCCTGTTCGATCTGGTTGAGATCGTCTTCCATCACCGAGCGCGCGAGACCTTCAGCGCGATCCGCCCGCGGCACGTCGAACTGACGCAGTGACGTCACGCACTCTACGCAACGATCAGTGCCTTCGATATTGTCGTAACCGCAAGATGGACAGAGCATATGACTTAGATTTCGAAATTCGAAATTCGAATTTTTATTCGACCGTCCACATGTCGCCGCTATAGATCAGTTTGTCGAGAGTGCCCGGGCCGGACTTCGCGATGGCCGAATCAATTTGTTCGGTCATCATCTGATCGTAACTGGGTCGGGCGACCGCACGGAAGATGCCAACCGGCTGCGGAAAATCGGGTTGCTCCATGCGCGCGAGCATGAAAGCGACGGAAGGATCCTCAAGGTTTATGTCATGCACCAGGATGTCGGCTTCGGTGATTCCGTTCTCGCCGATCGTGACTACTTCGGGATGCGCGCCATTCATCCGAATCCCCTGATTTCGATCTTTGCCGAAAATCATCGGTTTGCCGTGTTCGAGATAGAGCACCTTGTCCTGGCGCACGCTGCGCTCAGCAAAGTAATCGAAGGCGCCGTCGTTAAAGATGTTGCAGTTCTGATAGACCTCGATGAAAGAAACGCCTTTGTGCTTTGCCCCCGCCTCGACCACCGACCCCAGGTGCTTCACGTCGATATCGATCGAGCGCGCCACGAAGGTGGCCTCACTCGCAATCGCCAGCGACAGGGGATTCACCGGATAATCAATAACGCCCATCGGCGTAGATTTTGTGCGCTGGCCAAAGACGGACGTCGGACTGTATTGGCCTTTGGTGAGACCGTAAATCCGGTTGTTGAAAAGAATGTAATTGATGTCCAGGTTGCGCCGCAGCACGTGCATGAAGTGATTGCCGCCAATCGAAAGCGCATCGCCGTCACCGGTTATCACCCACACGCTCAGTTCGGGATTCGCGGCTTTGATTCCGGTGGCAATTGCGGGCGCGCGTCCGTGAATGCTGTGAAACCCGTACGTATTCATGTAGTAGGGAAATCGCGACGAACAGCCGATGCCTGAAACAAAAACCACCTTCTCGCGTGGAATGCCGAGTTCAGGCATAACTTTTTGCACGTTGTTGAGGATGGCGTAGTCACCACAGCCGGGACACCAGCGCACTTCCTGATTTGAGACGAAGTCTTTCTTCGTCATCTGACCCGGCGGAGGCGCGATTTGAAAAAGCGCTACGCCGCCTTCGCTTTCCGCCGAAACCGAAGCATCGACGTTCACGCCGTGCCCGTTGCCGTTTGGACCGTTACCTTGTGTGCTCATGATTGCTCCTGAAAACTAGTGCCTCGTTGAACTGCATCCAGCAGCCCAGCCCCACGAGTTCGCGATGGAAGACTTCCAATCCTTCCGTTGTCAAAAACCAAATCAACGTCCGCGGTAAACCGTGGGTAACCATGCGCCGTCAACGCTACAGCGCCGATTACCATGTACTCAATGCCGTTTCGCTCGAGGTCCGAGCCGAGTTGCGTGACGGTTTTGTTCAGCTCTCCTTCGCCCATGAAGTAACGAAGACCTTCCTCAAACGTGTCAACGAAAGACTGCGACTCAATATTTGAAGCGGCTGTTGTCATCTCAAACTTCCTGGCTGCCGCGCCAGCTCACAAATACTCTTCAACCTTTCGCATGATCTCCCGAATCTGGAATGGCCGGCCTTTGACCTTTGAGAAGGCGACCGCGTCGATTAAGTAGCGGGCGCGAATCATCGTCCACAGCTGCCCGAGGTTCATCTCGGGAATGATCACCGTTTCGAATCCGGAAAGGACCTGGCCGAGGTTCTTGGGAAAAGGATTCAAGTGACGCAGGTGCGCGCTCGAAACTGATTTTCCTTCGTGGCGCATTTTTTCGACCGCGGAAGTGATCGAGCCGTAAGTCGATCCCCAGCCCAGCACCAAAACTTTTCCAGTCTCGTCGCCGAACACTTCGATCGGCGGAATGTCTGCGACGGCACGATCAACTTTTTCCTGGCGCAGCTTCACCATCAAATGGTGATTCTCGGGATCGTAATTGACGTTCCCGGTGATGTGCTGCTTCTCGATGCCGCCGATGCGATGCTCCAAACCCGGCGTGCCGGGCAGGGCCCACGGGCGCGCGAGCGTTGCTTCGTCGCGCGCGTAGGGCATGAAGTTCGACGGGTCGGTGGTGAATTTGACATCGATACGCGCCAGGTTCTCGATGGCGGGCACGGCCCAGGGTTCCGCGCCGTTCGCGAGGTATCCATCAGAGAGATAGAAAACCGGCACCATATATTTGAAAGCCAGGCGCACCGACTCAATTGCCATGTCGAAGCAATCAGCCGGAGTGGCGGGAGCGATCACGATCGCCGGACACTCGCCGTTACGACCCCAGACGGCCTGGAACAGATCGGCTTGCTCGGTTTTTGTCGGCAGGCCGGTAGATGGGCCACCGCGCTGCACATTTACAATCACGAGCGGCAACTCAGTCATCACCGCCAATCCGATCGCTTCCTGCTTCAGAGCTACTCCGGGCCCCGAGGTTCCGGTCAGCCCTATATGGCCGGCAAAGCTCGCGCCGATCGCGGCGCAAACAGCGGCGATTTCGTCTTCAGCTTGAAACGTCTTCACGCCGAAATTCTTGTGACGCGCCAGCTCGTGCAGAATGTCCGAGGCCGGCGTGATGGGATACGAACCGTAGAAGAGCGGCCGTCCTGCCAGTTCGGCAGCGGCTACAAAACCGATGGCGGTCGCTTCGTTGCCCGTAATCTTGCGGTAACGTCCCGGCGCGATGACGGCCTTCTTAACCCGATAATGCGTGGTGAAAACTTCGGTAGTTTCGGCGAAGTTGTAGCCGGTTTTCAGCGCCACTTCGTTTGCCTTAACCAGCTCCGGATTCTTCTTGAACTTCGCGCGCACCCAATCGAGGGTCGGCTCAAGCGGCCGATCGTAAAGCCAGTACAGAACGCCGAGCGCGAAGAAGTTCTTTGAGCGGGCCATCTCTTTACGTGAAAGCTCGACCGCACCTTTCAGCGCGTTCATGTTCAGTGTCGAGATCGGTAATTGATGCACGCGATAACCCGTAAGCGCGCCATCTTCGAGAGGGTTCGAGTGATAGGCGGCCTTCTCGAGATTGTCTTTCGTGAACTCATCAGTGTTGACGATGATGGTGCCGCCTTCTTCCAGGTCCGGCAGATTCACTTTCAGCGCTGCGGGATTCATCGCCACCAGGACGTTCGGTTGATCGCCCGGAGTGCGAATGTCGTGATTGGAAAAATTCAGCTGAAAACCGCTGACCCCCGGTAAGCTGCCGGCGGGCGCGCGAATCTCGGCCGGAAAGTCGGGCAACGTCGAGATGTCGTTGCCCATGATCGCCGACGTGTTCGTGAACTGCGTGCCGGTCAACTGCATGCCGTCGCCTGAATCCCCGGCAAACCGGATCGTAACGGTGTCGAGCTCTTCCAGATGTTTGTCGATGTTATCGACTGGTGGTTCTAAGACTGCGCTCATGAATGCTCCGTGTATGCGATGTTAGATTTCAGATTTGAGATTGCTTCCCGCACGCCGTTGGCTAAAAAAGAAAATCTCAAATCTGAGATCTGAAATGCCCTAGCCTCCCTCCACCGTGTCCATCACCTGCGCCGGCAGCGGCGGCAGATTCATGGTCGCCTTCGGATAACACTCTGCCAGGTAGGTGATAATGTCGAACACGGAGATTAATCCAATCAACTCGCCTTTCTTGACCAGTGGGATGTTCCGAAAGCCCTTTTCGTTCATCATCTTCACCGCCTCGCCCACCGTTGCATCCGGCGAAAGGATCTCGACCTTGGGATGCATCCACTGCGAAATCGGTGAATTCAAATCAACTTGTTGGCCGATGACTTTTGTCAGCAAGTCGCGCTCAGTAAAGATTCCGGCTACGCGCCCATCGTCGGAAACAACTACGCAACCGCCTTCGTCGCTTTTCATGGCTTCGATCGCCTGAGACAGGGGAGTGAAGGGAGAGACCGCGACGTAGTCGGACGTTTGCAGCACGCTCACTCGCTGGTCGCGCGCCTTGGGAAGTTGACGGTCCCGCGACCCGCCTTTACGCAGATCGTGTTCTTCTGTTTTTTGATCTTCCAGCATCCGAAGTTTTAATTCTAACTCACTTCCGCTGATGGGCGGGAAAAGCCGGTCATCTTATCACAGGAAAAGGATGGCTGAATGTGATCTGCGGCAGAACGAGAGCAGGGAAGATTGGGCCCAGACCGCCATCAATGGCCGGTCAGTTCAATAGCCATCAAAGTCAGATCGTCTGTGATGGGCAGCCCTTCCGCGAATTTTCGCGCATCATCAACCACCCGCGTCAGGAGCGAGTCTGTCGGATGTTCGTGAAACTCGTTGAGCATCATTTGCAACCGGTCCTTGCCGTACTCCTCCTCATCATGATTTCGAGTTTCAGAGAGTCCATCGGTGTAGAGCACTAACCGGTCGCCCTTCACCGCATCAATCGTGGTGGCGGAATACGTTTGGTTGCAGAACATGCCGAGCGGCAATCCGGTCGCCGGAATCGGCGTGACCCTACCGTCGTGAAGATGCAGCGGAGCGCAGTGGCCGGCGTTACAAATCTCGATCGTGCCGTCCGCGGATGCTTTGCCGCAAACCAACGTCGCATAGTAGGGCCGCATGGTTGTGTCGGCGAATACTCCATTGGCGCGCTCGACCAGTGCGGTCACCGACAGACCCGTGTTGATTAAGCTGCGAAAGATTGCGTGCAGACGGCTCATCAAAAACGACGCGGCGATTCCTTTGCCGGACACGTCGCCGATCATGAAATAGAGTTCGCCCGCGTCAGTTACGATCAGATCACAGTAGTCGCCGCCGACGAGCCCTGCCGGTTGATAATAATGGGCGACTTCCCAGCCGTTGAACTTCAGGTTCTGCTTTGGCAGGGATTCGCCCTGAATCAGCCACGCGCGATCGAGGTCCCGTTCGAGCTCTTCCAATTGGTGCGGCGTCAGACAGCTCAGACAGAATCGCGCCAATGGGTCCGCCGTCATCGCGGCCTGTCCGATCAAATCGTGACAGACCCGGCAGACGCCGTAAGATTCAGTGCGGTTCAGATTTTCAATCGCCGACTGAACTTCGCGTAGCAGTCCATTCAATTGAAAATCTCCATTTGCGGTTTTGGCGGTCTCTTCCAGGCGCATACGCCAGTCCAGAAGTTCGGTTCGAAGGTCGGGATTGGTGGCTTGAATGGCGGCGCTCATGGTCGTTACCCTTGTCGTTGTTCGTAGCGGTTTTGACGAGAAAAAGAGTCAGGTAATTATACGCTTTTTCCCGCGCTGGAGTTCGTTTTCAGGCGAGCATTTTGCCGCGAAATTTCGTCTAAATCTATCCGGTTTTGGGACTGAATTTGCCGGGCTTAACTGGCTGGGGCGGATCGAGTTTCATTTCGCAGATGTTCAATGATTTCGGGGAGGAATTCGAGGGTTTGATCGATGTCGCCGTCAGTAGTGTAGCGCCCCAGCGAAAAGCGAATTGATCCAAGAGCTCGCAATGTCGGAATCCTCATCGCGCTAAGCACGGCAGACGCGTCAGTGGAGTCTGAATGACAAGCTGAACCGGTTGAAACACAGATGCCCGCGGCGTCCAGCATTGAAACGACGTCCGGGCCGAGAACGCCTTCGAACGAAATATTGGTCGTGTTGGGCAATTTTTTGTCCGGTGCAGTAGCGCCGTTTACGGTCGTGCCCGGAATCGTGTTGAGTATCGTGCTTTCCAACCGATCCCGCAGCGCCCTGATTTGTTCGTGACCCGTAAATTCCTGGGCCAACCTGCTGGCGCGGCCGAGCGCGACAATGTTCGGCACCGCTTCTGTACCAGAACGCCTTCCCGCTTCCTGTCCGCCACCAATGATGAAGGGCGGCAGCTTTAAGCCTTCGCGAATGTAGAGTGCGCCGATGCCTTTTGGCGCATAAAACTTGTGACCTGCAATTGAAAACAGGTCCACTTCCCAATCGCGAAGTGTAATTGGAATCTTGCCGACAGCCTGGACGCCGTCAACGTGGAATACCGCGTCAGAATGCTCGCGAACGATGCGTCCGATCTCTTCAATCGGAAACAGAACGCCCGTCTCGTTGTTCGCCAGCATGATCGAAACGATGCCCGTATCGCGTCGCAAAGCTTTTCGCAGATCTTCAGGATTCAGCGAGCCCTGTTCGTCGACTTCCAGCCAGCTAACTTCGCTACCAATTCCGGTGAGATGCTCGCAAAGCTTACGTACGGCTTCATGCTCAACGCGCGTCGTAATGATGTGACGACGGGTCGGATTCTGCTCGAGAAATCCTCCGATCGCCCAGTTGTTCGATTCAGAGCCGCAGGAGGTGAAGGCAATCTCGTTAGGGTTGCGAGCGCCAATTAAAGCCGCAACTTGCTTCCGCGCCTGTTCCACCGCCGCGCGCGACTCGCGCCCGAGCGCGTGCCCCGAAGACGGATTGCCGTAGTGCGAAGTCAGGAAGGGTTGCATCGCCGCGAACACTTCCGGCGCCACCTGCGTGGTGGCGTTGTTGTCGAGATAAATCATTGATTGAATTGCGGAGTATAACCGATACTCTTCGGCGGCGATGAGAACCCTTTGCGTAACTCATCGCCTTGGTATTAGGAGGTCAGTACCGGGAGCGCTAGCGACCGGGTTTCAGGTAACGTCGCGGCGGAGTTCATCATAGGTCACCCGGTCGCATCCACCACCCCACGCGGGCTGCCCGCGCGGGGATCCCGGTCCGCTCTCGGTACTGACCTCATGCCGCAAAGGGAACGCAAAGCTGCAAACACGATCCTGAATGTTGGCACTCATCTACTTAGCCGCTGCCACTTACTTCGGTGATTGCATTTGCCGTCGATTCTTTCGGTTCATCTCGCTTCAGCATCGTATCGCGACTGCGTTTCTTGTCGGATTGCTGCTCAGCACCTGGATTACATTTCTCGCCGCCATTGCATTCCACAAAATCAGCCAGCCGCTGATCGCGGCGAATCTGGTCTTCCTGCTCTTGTTCATTGGCGTCGTGTTGATTACGCGGCGATGGCCGGCGCAGATGGAAAGCGGAGAATTGACGCGGCCAAACGGGACCATGCGGTGGGATCTGATCTGGCTCGGCGCGTTCCTGATCTTCGCGACGTGGTTGATGTTCGCGACGCTGAGTTTCAAGAATAGTCAGTTTCAGATCGCTTTTAAGGCCTGGACAGATTTCGGCGCGAATGTTTCGGTGACGCAGGGCTTCGCGCTCGGGCGCAACTTCCCGCCTGAGCATCCTTTCTTCCCGGGCGAGTTCATCCGCTATCACTTTCTGTTCTGGTTTCAAACCGGGAATCTCGAGTTTCTCGGCCTTAATCCCGTCTGGAGCATCAACAGTCTCAGCATCCTTTCGCTGCTGGCGTTGCTCATTCTGATCATGACGTTCGGCGAAGTGCTGTTCAATTCGCGCGTCGTCGGCCGGATCGGTGCGCTGCTGTTCTTTTTCTCGAGTTCACTCTCGTATCTGCCTTTCCTCAAATCGCAGTCGAGCATGCGCGGGGCGCTGAGTTCGATTGTCAGAGCCACAGAATTTCTCGCCTCCGGATATCCATTCCGCGGGGAGACCTGGGGCGTCCTCTCTGCCAACGTTTTTGCCTATCAACGCCATTTGATCAGCGGCATCGGGCTCCTGTTTGTCGCGCTTATCTTCGCGGTTGAGCGATACCGTTCACATTGTTTTCGCCGTGAAGAAGAAACTGGAGCGCAAGGGTTTAGTCTACTGGGGTCGACAGAAGCAAGCGGGGTTAATAACTACCAACCTTCTGATCATGAGGTCGTGACTGGAGCGCAACCGTATCCGTTGCAGGACGGGGCAAGCGGGACGCCTGCGCTCCAGTCAAAACGCGAGTTACTCGCGTGGGTGCTGGCCGGTGCAATCCTCGGTCTGCTGCCATATTGGAACAGCCCGACCTATATCGCCGCGCTTGCGATCTTTGGGTGCCCGTTGATCTTCGTCCCGTTCAGATTGGGCACTGTGCTGTTGCTCGCGGCCGCCATTGTAGTCGGGTTGCCGCAGGTGCTCTTGCTGCGCTCAGGAAACACCCTGACGTATCCGCTTTTGAATCCGGGATACACGTTAGAGAACCCGACGTTTTGGCTCATGCTGAAGTATCTGGGCTGGACGTTTGGCGTGAAATGGATCCTTTTGGGCGTCGCCGTGGTTTTCGCAAGCGGCTTTCAACGGCGTCTGTTGTTGGCGCTGTCGAGTCTCGTCGTCATCGTTTTTCTGTTTCAGCTCAGCATGGATATCTTCAACAATCACAAGCTGCTGAACATTTGGGCGACGTGCGTGAACGTCTATGCGGCTTTTGCCCTCTGGCAGATCGCGAAGCAGAAGATTGCCGGAATCGCGTTGGCGATTGTGCTCGCGATTACGACGGTCTTCGGCGGAGTTGTGGATCTGTTTCCGCTACACAACGATCCGATGTTGGCGGTTCCTTACAAAAGTGATCGCCTCAGTCAATGGCTCTTAACGAACACGCACCCCAAAGACGTGTTTCTGAGTCATCAACTGCTGACGCATCAGATTCTTTTTAGCGGGCGAAAGATTTACCTCGGGTACACATTGTTCGCGTGGACCGCCGGGTACAACGTGCCCGAACGCGAGTTGTTATACCGGCAAATGTTAGAGGAAAGCGATCCGGAAGCGCTGAAGCGCTTACTGCGCGAACAAAAGATTGCATACGTGGCGATCGACGACGGCGTACGCAAGAACGAGGCGCTGCCTGATCTTAATGAAGGCGTCTTCGAGCAGCATTTCCCGAAGGTATTCGAGGACACCGAACAGGTTTACGACAATCTTGTGATCTACAAAGTGCATTAGTGGCACAGACTTCAGTCTGTGAATTCCAAAGCGAAGACAATAAAGACTGAAGTCTGTGTCACCGTTCGACAAATCACTCGCCGCTTCGCATAATCGACGCATGTCTCAGTTGAATGAAAACGTGGTGCTTAATGCGCTGCGGCAGATCATAGATCCCGATCTGCACAAAGATATCGTCACACTTGGCTTTATCAAGGATCTGATTATCAACAACGGCGATGTTTCGTTTCGCATCGTGCTGACAACGCCGGCATGCCCCGTAAAAAGCGAAATGGAGAACGCCGCGCGTGAATTGGTTACGGCAATCGAAGGGGTTCGGTCGGTAACCGTAACCATGGACGCCGAAGTGCCGAAAGGCCGCGGCCTCGGCGACAAGGTTTCGGTACCCGGCGTGAAGAACATCGTCGCCGTGTCATCCGGTAAGGGCGGCGTCGGTAAATCGACGGTCGCCGTGAATCTTGCCGTTGCGCTCGCTCTCGACGGCGCGAAAGTCGGCTTGATGGATGCGGATGTGTATGGCCCTAACGTGCCGATCATGCTCGGCGTCGCGAACGCGCGGCCGGAAGTTGAAGTCAACAAACTCATTCCCGTCGAAGCTTACGGCATAAAGCTCATCTCGATGGCGGTGCTGCAGCCGGGCGACAAGCCTCTGATTGTCCGGGGCCCAATTCTGCACGGATTGGTGAAGCAGTTTCTTTCGGATGTGAAGTGGGGCGAACTCGATTACTTAATCGTTGATATGCCGCCCGGCACTGGTGACGTCCAACTAAGTCTCGCTCAACTCGTTCCCGTCCAGGGCGCGGTGCTGGTCACTACGCCGCAGGAAGTCGCACTCATCGATGTGCGGCGCGCGCTGCGGATGTTTGAAACCGTGGCCGTACCCGTGCTCGGTGTGGTTGAGAATATGAGTTACTTCATCGCGCCGGACACGGGTACACGCTACAACATTTTCGGTGAAGGCGGCGGTGGAAAGTTGGCCGCCCAGTACGGCGTGCCATTCCTGGGTTCGGTGCCGATGGGCATTGAAGTCCGCGAAGGCGGGGACAAGGGCGTGCCCGTGGTTGTGGGTCAGCCGGACTCGCCGCAAGCTCAGGCTTTTCGCAAAGTTGCTGAAGAAGTGGCCCGGCAAGTCTCGATCGAGGCGATGAAACCCGAGCTTGTTGTTTTGAAAAAATCTCAGTAGAATCCAAAGCGTACTTTGTGCTTAGTTCTTAGTGCTTCGCCCGGTTTTCAAAGTACAAAGCCCTAAGTCCAAAGATCTTAATAAACGACTTTTAGAAATAGAGAACGGAGTAAGATTTAAATATGTCAGCTAATCCAGCAATAACGACTTCTCCAGCCCCCGCGGCGCCGGGAGCACCGTCGGTGAACTTGAACGTCACCGAACCGGCAGCAGTGGAAATTAAGAAGTTTATGGCGAGTGAAGAAGGCCTACCGGAAACCGCCGGCCTGCGCGTACGTGTCGTGCCGGGTGGCTGCTCGGGATTTCAATACAGTTTGAATATCGAAGAGGCTTCGCGCCAGGGCGACTTTGTGCTCGACGAAAAAGGCGTGCGCCTGTTCGTCGATATGTTCAGCGCGCAATACCTGAACGGCGTCCAGATCGATTACGTCACAAACGTGATGGGTGCAGGCTTCACGTTCACTAATCCGAACGCGACCGGAAGCTGCGGCTGCGGATCTTCGTTCACCGCGTAGTCAACTCGTATCTTTACATGGAAAAGGACTCGGCCTGATACTTCGGTGTCAGGCCGAGTTTTTTTGTGTACCCCTGTCCGCAAGCGGCGAGGGGTAAGGGAGAGGGGTTGGCGCGCTCCGCAACCCCACCCCCAACCCCTCCCCGTTTACGGGGGAGGGGAGGTCGATTACTCTTATGCAGATCATTCAAGCCCACACAACGGAACACACTCAACAGGCGCGCGGACTCTTCCGTGAGTATGAAGCCTGGCTCGGTCTCGATCTGTGCTTTCAGAATTTCGAGAAAGAATTAGCGGAACTGCCGGGAGCCTATGCGCCTCCAAGCGGACGGTTGCTGCTGGCATACGAGAATGATCAGTTGGTCGGCTGTGTCGCGTTGCGCAAACTGAGCGACGGGGTTTGCGAGATGAAGCGCCTTTTTCTACGTCCACAGTTTCACGGCAAAGGCCGCGGCCGAGAACTTGCGGAACGGATCGTTGACGAGGCTCGCGACGCAGGCTATGAACGAATGCGGCTCGACACACTTCCCGAGCAGATGGGGAAAGCGATCGCGCTTTATCGCTCGCTCGGCTTCAAAGAGATCGAGGCGTATTACACCAACCCGGTCTCAGGAGCATTGTTTATGGAATTAGTGTTATGACTAGCGTTTCTTACCCACCAGTTTCCAGCCGGTAGGTAACACTGCTGCGGCGAGCGCGATCTTGATGATGTCGCCCGGAATGAACTTCAGGACGGTGAACTGAAAAGCGACGAGCGGCGAAGTTTTGGTCAAGTACGAAAACCAGAGCCAGCCGCAGAGCATGATCACCAGCGAGCCCACGAACATCGCGGCGACCGAAGTCAAATACTTTCTATCCCAACCTTGCTCAGCGAACGCACCGGTAATGAACGCCGCCGCGGGGAACGACAGCAGATAACCGCCCGTGGGTCCGAACAGATGGGCTAATCCAGCGCCGCCGCCGTAGAAGAACGGCAAACCACTCGCACCTTCAATCAAATAAGCAATCATTGCCATCGCACCCAGACGCGAACCCAACAAGGCACCGGTCAGAAGCACCGCGAAGGTTTGTCCGGTAACTGGCACCGGGCCGATTGGAATGACGATCTGAGCAGACAGCGCCGTCAGCAGACTGAATCCGATTACCAATCCGACCTGACGGACGATATCGAACGGCGCGAGGGCAACTTCTAAAAGAGTCTCACTTTTTGCTATTGATGTGCTCATCTTAATTTCAAGTTTCAGGTTTCAAGTTTCAGGTTCAAATCTGGCGTTCAACAAAGCGAACTTGAGACTTGAAACTTGAAAGTCATGGTCTCACACATAATACCGGACAAGGTGCGTTTCGAATAATGAATTCAGCGGTGCCGGTCAGACGCTCGTCCCCGCCGCAGCACAGCGTAGTGGTGATCGCGATTAGGTCGGCTTTGTGACGGCCGGCATGTTCGACGACGGCTTCGGCAACGCCTCCATGGACACGCCGCACTTTGCCGAACATCTCAGTCGCGCCCGCTTCTTCAAAAAACTGTTCCAGTTTGCCCTTTCCGCCATCCGCCGGTTCTTCATCGCCCTCCGCAAACACGCAGAGCGTTTCCACTTTTGCTTTTGTCTTGCGGGCGATCGCGGTCGTCACGGGCAGAATCACCTTGGATTTCTCGGAAAGGTCAGTCGCGAAAACGATCGTGGCAAAGCGATCGATCGGCCGCGTCGTGCGTCGCGGTCCGTGCAGCCTGGCGATGATCGTTGGCACCTTGGAATCGCGCGCCACCTGTTCCGCCACGCTACGGCCCAGGAAGAATTGCGCCACATCCGAACGGCCATGTGAAGCCATGACGATCAAATCGCCCTCACGTTCGGCGGCGCAGCGCATGATGATCTGGGCCGGGTCATCTTCTTCTTTCGGGATAATCGTCTGGATCACCCGAACGGCCGACGAACCCGTGGGCAGGCCCGGGAACTCATAGCGTGAAGTTTCGGTGATGTGCGGATCGCCACCGTGCGCGATGTGAATTGATTGCACGACCGCATCGAACTGCGCCGCGATAGCCACGGCCAGAGGAAAGGCGCTGTTGGCTACCGATGAGAAATCAGTCGGAAACAGAATCGAGCGAATCATGACAATCGCGTATTAACAACGACAGAATAAGACTTAGGTGCTCACGTTGTCACTTAATTTAGTCCCCATCATCGCGCGCGCGATCCGAAGGAACCGTTGGACTGGCCACGGTCTCGCCGGGCAAAACATGCGTGGCGTTCAAATCGGCGGCGTCGAGACTGTTCACCAGATGGGCGCCGTCTTCCAGGCAGTATTGCAGCGACGGGTCGGAGTAAGACTGCCGGCATTTTGGACAATATCGGACCGGCGAAGCGCTGCCGTAAGCGGTGACCGCCGCCCCTGTAATGTCGTCACTGTGAATGCGCATCTTGTGGAACGAACGCCACACAAAGTAGAGCGAGATCAGAAAGAAGATTGCCGCCAGTACGCGGCTAATGACCAGACCGTTCGCGCCGAACTGGCCGGTGTCGCTGCTGACGCTGACCGCCAACTCAACCGCGAGCAGACCGAACAAAGTGGTGAACTTAATCACCGGGTTCAGCGCCACGGATGAAGTGTCTTTGAACGGATCGCCCACCGTGTCGCCAACCACCGTGGCGTCGTGAAGCGGCGTGCCTTTCATTTTCAGATCGACTTCCACAACCTTCTTGGCGTTGTCCCATGAGCCGCCGGCGTTGGCCATGAAAATCGCCTGGTACAGTCCAAACACCGCGATCGAAATCAGATAACCGATAAAGAAGAAGGGTTCGACGAACGCGTACGCAAGCGTCGCGAAGAACACGCCCATAAAAATATTGAACATGCCTTTCTGCGCGTACTGCGTGCAGATCTGGACGACCTTCTTGCTGTCTTCAACTGAAGCCCTTTCGGCGCCTTCCAGCTTAATGTTCGCTTTGATGAACTCCACCGCCCGGTATGCGCCGGTGGTCACGGCCTGTATCGATGCGCCCGTGAACCAGTAAATGATCGCGCCGCCGGTAATCAGACCCAGCAGAAACGGCGCATGCAGAATCGAAAGACTTTGCAGAGCTTCCTGATCTCTGAGACCGTCAGTCAGAGTCATGATGATCGAGAAGATCATCGTCGTGGCACCGACGACCGCCGTGCCGATGAGCACCGGCTTTGCCGTGGCTTTGAACGTGTTTCCCGCACCGTCGTTTTCTTCGAGCAGGTGTTTGGCGCGTTCAAACACGACCGTAACATTGTGATCGCGCTTCAGTTCCTCAACGATGTTCGGCTGTTGTTCGATCAGCGACAGTTCGTAAACCGACTGTGCGTTGTCCGTCACCGGTCCGTAGGAATCGACGGCGATCGTCACCGGCCCCATGCCAAGGAAACCGAAAGCCACCAGACCGAACGCGAAGACTGCCGGGGCAGCCATCAGCGCCTCCAGCCCCATCGTGCTAAAGATAAATGCGATCGCCATCAGGCCCACGATGCTGATGCCCAGCCAGAACGCGGAAAAATTCCCGGCAACCAGGCCCGACAGAATATTCAGCGACGGCCCGCCTTCGCGCGATGACGTCACAACTTCCTGCACGTGCCGCGAGCTGGTCGAGGTGAAGACCTTGACGAGTTCGGGAATGACCGCGCCGGCCAACGTTCCGCATGAAATGATAGTGGCGAGCTTCCACCAGAGACTGGTATCGCCGCCCAGGTCGGGAACCATCAGGAACGAAACGATGTAGGTCAGGACGATCGAAACGATCGAGGTGAGCCATACCAGCGTCGTCAAAGGCTTTTCGAAGTTCATGTCGCCGGCATTACCGTAGCGAGCCTTGGCAAGCGCTTCGTTGACGAAGTAAGACACCGCGCTCGAGACCAGCATCATGATGCGCATCACGAAAATCCAGACGAGCAACTGAACCTGGGCCGTTGGGCTCGGCACCGCGAGCAGAATGAAGGTAATCAGCGCGACGCCAGTGACGCCGTAAGTTTCAAAACCGTCGGCGCTGGGTCCGACTGAGTCGCCGGCGTTATCGCCAGTGCAGTCGGCAATCACGCCAGGATTACGCGCGTCGTCTTCCTTGATCTTGAAGACGATCTTCATCAGGTCAGAACCGATGTCGGCAATCTTGGTAAAGATGCCGCCGGCAATTCTCAACGCCGCCGCGCCCAGCGACTCGCCGATCGCGAAGCCGATGAAGCACGCGCCCGCATAGTCACCCGGAACGAACAGCAGAATGAAAAGCATGATGAGCAGCTCGACGCTGATCAGCAGCATGCCGATGCTCATGCCGGCTTTTAGTGGGATGGCGTAAATCGGGAAGGGCTTGCCTTCGAGACTGGCGAACGCGGTGCGCGAATTCGCAAACGTATTCACCCGAATGCCGAACCAGGCGACGCCGTAGCTGCCCGCGATACCGATGAGACTGAAAAGCAGAATGATCGGAACCGTCAGAAAAACCGGGTGATCCGGCACGGGCCGCAGGATACCAAAGTAGGCAATGACGATGGCCGCGATGAAAACCCAGAGCAGCATGATGAACTTGCCCTGGGTGATCAGATACGTCTTGCAGGTCTCGTAAATCAGTTCAGAGATTTCGCGCATCGAGCGATGCACGGGCAGGTTCTTCAACTGAATGTAAATCCAGAGACCGAACAGCAAGCCGAGAAAACAGAACACGATGCCAATCAGCAGCAGCTTATGTCCGTCGATCCCGCGGAACGAGACGCTTGAAAGATCCGGCAGCTTGAGGGCCGCTTCGCCGCCGCCATGCGACTGTGCGAAGGCGCTCGGGGCCGCGACGGAAAAAGCAACAATTGCGAATAAAAAGCTAATGATTCGGCGGCGCTGTGCCGCGACAAAGTTCGACATCGATTTCACGATCAAAAAAATCCTTCCTTTTCGTTTGGGCGATAGGCGAGAAAAATGCCTGGCTGATTAAAGGCGTATTATTGCCGATTGGCGCAGAAGTGTCCAACGCGCATCAACGAGCCGCGGAGCAGCGACAGATGGTAGCCCCTGTGAGCGAGCGCAGCCGAGCGTCACCCGGGGATCACGTCCCAAAAGATCCTGAGTCCGCTTTAGCGGGCGACAGAAATCGAATGCCATCCAAATTGAGTCTTTGATCCGGTCGCTACAGCCTCCGGCTCACACGATCCACATAGGGACGCATTGACCTTCTACGCTTCCGCAACCGCCTCCGAGATGCGTTGCGGTGTCCTCCGTCCGCTCACCCATTTTCGAATTGAGTCCGCCAGCACAATCACAGCTGCGGTCATGATGAGCGCCGTCAGCGAAGTGTTGATGTAGCCTTGCGTCGATGTAAGAGGGTTTTGGGCCTGCGGCCAGAAGATATCGCGGATCGATTGATACCCGGCCACCAGCGTCGTGCTGCCCACGAACGACAATGGCACAAGTGTTACCCAGGCGTAGCGCGCTTTGCCCATGTTGATGATTACGGTGGTCGCCACGCACAAAGCGACGGCGGCAAGTAATTGATTGGCGATGCCAAACATGGGCCAAATGGTCGATATCGATCCCGTCCAAATGAATGCCGCCCACGCTGTCACGACGACGGCGCTGGTGAGAATTGATCCCGGTAGCCAGTTCGGCTGTTCAAGCTTCCGATAAAATCGCCCGCCGAACTCGCCGACAAGGAATCGGGCCACCCGTGTGCCTGTATCGATCGTGGTGAGGATGAACAAGGCCTCAAACATGATGGCGAAGTGATACCAGTACTTCATCAGTCCGCCGAGGCCGGGAATGCCGTCGAAAATCTTCGCGATGCCGAGTGCCAGCGTCACCGCGCCGCCCGTCCGGCCGCGAACCTTCTCGCCTGACTCTGCTTCCAGCTTGTCGAGTTCCTGCGGCTGCAGATTGAAACCTTGCTGTGTACGTTCGTCGACCATGCGCACGTAACTGGCACGTTGAGCATCAGTTCGCTGCGCCGTATTGATGGCGAAGTAGTCACCGGGAAACAACGACGCCGCCGCAATCAATGCCACTACGCCGACGGTGCCTTCGATCAGCATGCTGCCGTAGCCGATCATGCGCGCGTCAGTTTCTTTCGCGATCATCTTTGGCGTCGTACCGGATGAAATCAGCGCGTGAAAACCGCTGATGGCGCCGCAGGCAATCGTGATGAAGACAAAGGGGTAGAGCTTTCCGGAAACGATCGGGCCACCGCCGGAAACGAACGGCGTAAGGGGTGGCATCTGCAATGTTGGAGCGACAACTATCACGCCGATAATGAGAAATGCGACTGTGCCGATTTTCAAATACGACGAAAGATAATCGCGCGGGCAGAGCAGCATCCACACCGGCAGCACTGAAGCGATGAAGCCGTACGCTGCCATGATCACAATCACTTTGTTCGGCGAAAGGGTGAAGGTTGCCGCCCACGATGACTCGGCAATCTTGCCGCCCAGCCAGACTGCGAACAACAGTCCGATCACGCCGATGATGGTCGCTTCCGTAATCTTTCCTTTGCGGAACTTGTACATGTAAAGCCCCATGAACAACGCGAGCGGAATCGTGAAGCCGACCGTGAAAGTTCCCCAGGGCGATTCGGCCAGCGCATTCACCACCACCAGACCAAGTCCGGCCAGCGCAATTACCACGATGAAGAGAATTGCGAGCCCCGCAACGAAACCTGACAAGCCGCTGATTTCAGTTCGCGCGATCTCAGCCAGCGACTTGCCATTGCGCCTGATGCTGGCCACGAGAATCATGAAGTCGTGGACCGCGCCGCCGAGACAGACACCGATGACCAGCCACAGCAGTCCGGGCAAATATCCGAATTGCGCGGCCAGCACCGGCCCAATCAGCGGCCCGGCGCCGGAAATCGCGGCAAAGTGATGTCCGAACAGGACCCACTTGTTTGTCGGGTAATAGTTGTGGCCGTCGTACATCGTCTGCGACGGCACCGGGCGTGTGTCATCCAGGGCCAGAACTTTGGCGGCGATGAACGCTGAGTAGTAACGATAAGAAATGGCAATGACGCACAGCGCGCCAATGATGATCGGAAGGGCACTCATTTGGGAGTCTCAATTATCACAGCAGCGTGGTTTAGCTCAATAGCTTTGTGCGGTACCGCGTTGCCAGGCAGTAACCGTGTTATGAACGGATCGCCGTCAAGACGATGGGCAGAACTACCATAGTGAAAAGGACGGCCATCATTAGGAGCCAAAGAAACAACGAAATGATCCAATTGCGCTTTGCTGCGGCGTAGTCCACATCTGCTGTTCTGATTTCACCAAATCGAGCCCACCAATAAATCAACCAGACCGGGGTTAAGAAGAATGTCATCACCATGCCGCCTCCGCCGACGAAGCCGAAAAAAGGAATGAACCGGACGAAAAAGAACACCCACATCACGGCGGTGAAGGCGCGCAACCAACCTGCTTCGTCGCAAGCCTGGTTAATTTTGTTTTGGGCCATGACGGCGCCGCGGGCGTATTCAGGAGGGATAATTAACTCGCAGTATCGACATTGAAGCGAGTTCCCGGCAATGAACTCCGCGCAGTTTGGACACGGAAACGTTTCGCTGCTGCTTTCGCCTGTGAGTATCGGCACGCGCTGCTTATATCACCGATCCCTTGCCGCGTTAACCTAACGTGAGAAGCGCCATTTTGACGCGCGGTTTCAACGCGAGGACACAATTCACCATTTGCCTGGCTGCGCGCTTGACTACAACCGCGGATTCGGAGAAAGTTTTCGTTACGCACCCCGGCCTCTGAAAGGACTGTGGAGGTTCCCCCAAATGAATACTCTCAGGAAGAGAAGTTTTATTGTCGCGGCACTGTGCTTTTGTGTCGCGTTTACTTCAGTTGCTCCCGTCGCCTTTGCTCAGAAAAAGCAGGCACCGGTCGAAGCAACCGCGCCGCCGGTTCGTGAAGAATTCAAGTTCGGCGACGTCGATCTGGAGGTCCTCGAGCAGGTGAATCTGCTCGATCGCCGTTTCGAAAAAGACGGCCTCGTACTCGAAGACGAAGCCACAAATGCTTACCTGTCTCGCATTGGCCGCTCACTCATTCCAGCAGGCCTGTTTCTCGACAATGTAGCCTGGAAGTTCCGCGCATTACGCGATCCTGAACCGAACGCGTTTGCGCTGCCCAACGGATCGATCTATGTCACGACGGGTCTGCTGGCGCTGGTCGACAATGAATCACAACTGGCTGCGATCATGGCGCACGAACTGACGCACGTCATGCGACGCCACACCTACATGCAAAACCGCAGCAACCGGAAGAAGTTTCTGACGATGAATGTCATCGCGATCATCGGCTCGGTTACGCCCGGAATGGTGGGCACCGCCATTAGTCTGGCCGCCGCGATCTCGCCTTTCATCGTCATGTCTATGATTGCCGGTTACAGTCGCGACTCGGAACGCGAAGCCGATCATCGGGCGGTGGACATGATGATCTCAGCCGAGTATCCGCCTGAAGAAGCGATCAATGTGATGAAGCTGCTCAGCCAGGATATTGAAGGCGAGCAGATCAAACTCTTTTACAACGATCATCCGGAATTGCAGGAGCGCGTCAGGTACCTGACCTCGTATCTGGGTACGCGGGCTGACCGGGTAACTCCTCAGATGGAGTTGAATCGCGAGAAGGCAGCGTACTTCCGGAAAATGGAGCCGGTGATGCGGCACAACGTGCAGCTCGCGATTAATGCGGCGCGGTATCGCTCGGCCGTTTACTTTGCGCAGCGGCTGGTAGACTTTCGGCCCGACTCGTCCGAGAACGTTTTTCTGTTGGCCGAAGCGTTTCGCACCCTTGGCCCGCGGTCGCCACAGTTGGCTGGGCGCGAATTGACGAACAGCGGCAAGAAGGACGCGGCCAAAAAGCGGGAGAAGCGAACGGCTGATGAACTCGAGCGTGAACTGCTGGCGACCCCGGCCGGCCAGGAAAATTGGAAGATTCATCAGCAAAAGGCTGAAGAGTTGTATTTGCGTTCGTTGGGTTTGAACGCACCAGTGCCGGCTGCGCATCGCGGACTCGGCATGCTTTACGAGAAGCTGGGTCGAACTGCGGAGGCCCTCACGGCTTATGAAAAATACATCGAGCTGGCGCCGACTGCGTTCGATCGTGAAAGAATTCTAAGACGTATTGAAACCTTAAGGAGAGTTTAGAAATGATTTCCCATCCTCAACATTTGTTGCACAGATTCCGAGGCTTGATTGTTGTCGCAGCCGTTGTGTTTGCTGCGTCGCTGGTGCCCTTGAGTGCGCCCGCCCAGTTTCTGCATCCGAAGATCGTCAAGAAAGAAACCACCATTCGGAACGTGGTTGTATTGCCGGCAAAAGTCGACATCACCAGAGACAGCATGAAAGGCCCCGAAGGCATGGCGGCTGAATCTGAAGCGGTAAGTGAGCGAGTTGCGAAAATGGTTTCCGATGCCCTGGCAAACAAGCAGGTCGCAACTTTAAGCGGCCCGGGCGATGGCGCCGCCGAGCAGAAATACGGCGTCGCGGATATTCAGTCCCGTTATGATGACCTGCTGCCGAAGATCATGAAGAAGCGCAGCGACGTTAAGAAGGCCCGCTTCACGATGGGTGATGAAGTCCTGAACCTAAACCTCGACAAGAACGCCGACGCCATTGTTTTCATCCGTGGCAAGGGTCAAAAGCAGACGTCCGGCAAAACAGCCTTTCGTTTATTGGTTGGAGGTGTGCCGGCGTATCTAATGGTCAATATTGGGATCGTCGATGCCCGAACTGGTGAGGTGTTGCTTTATACGGACGGGGTCATAACCGGCGATCCGACCGCGAACGAAGGATCTTTGCGCCACGCGATTACCAAGGCCCTGAAAAAGCTCCCGGGCGGCGCTTCGTGAAGTCATTTTAAGAGAATTCCGCGTTTCAAATCCGCGTGCAGGAGCCGGTGAAAGAGATGTTCGCCGGCTTCCCGCCGAACCGACAAACGCCCCGCATCATAAGCACGCGACTTTAAGCCGCGCTGTACCGAAGCGCAGATATCCAGGTCTTCCTGCTGAATCCGATCGCCGACGGCGACGCTGGCCAGATTTTGTGCCCGTGCGTCGTCGGAAACATCCGCGAAATAAAAATCGAAAATGACTTCAGTGCGATCAACTGAGATGGGCCTCACCAGGTTGGTATCCATCACGCCGTCGTAGCAGTTGATCATGAAGTTCGGATAAATCCAGTAGTAGAGCGCGCGCTCGCCGGACCGCGTCGCGGCGACATCGGCGTCGTCAGTCGTAACCATGGGACTACTCTGCAGGCAGTGACGTGCGCCGCACTCGATCGTGTAGTTGCTGTAATCGAGCACGCTGTCCAGGCCTTTGTGCAAATGCGGCACGTGATAGCCGCCGTCAAGATAGTTATCGACAAAGACCTTCCAATTGCAGTCGATGATGTATTTCCGGCGTTCGAACCACTGAAGATTGCTGAGTCCCAGCGCGCCGATTTCGTTGACCAGTTGATTGCCGAGCCAATCCTCGATTGGTTGATTTTCGAGTGTTCGGTTGGCAGAAATCGGTACGCAAGCCTCCGGCGTTCTCAGCAGGCCAGCGGCCTGCGTACCGATAGTTTGTCCGCCGTTACTCCGCACCAGGATCCAGTTCTGCCAACCCGCCACCTCAACCGGTATTAATCCGTTGCCTCCGCGATCGAAATCGCAGACACCGCTGAAATCAGGAGTGCCTTTGAGCTCGCCCTCGAGTGAATACGTCCAGCCGTGATAGGGGCAGCGCATCTGCGGTGCGTTGCCGTGCGGCTCAGTCATTACCGCCGCGGCGTGATGCCGGCACACATTGAAGAAGGCCCTTATCTGATTGTCGCTGCCACGAACAACCACGACCGGCTCATCGCCAATATCAGTCGTAACGTAGTCACCCGATTTCTGAAGTTGATCGACGCGGGCCGCTACCTGCCACGATTGGCTGAACACGGTTCGCTGTTCAAGTTCAAAGACGCGTTCGTCTGTGTACCACGGCGCGGGAATAGTGGATGCACGCTCGAGTTGAGCGCTCGGGTCGTAGCTGTCGATGATTTTGTTCAGAGAATCGCTCATTGAGACGGGTTGATTCACGCTTCGGTGACTTTCAAGTGGCTTGCGAAGTTGTCGCTCCGTTAGGAGCGAGATGTTTATAGCTTGCCACCAGTTTGATTGAGGTAAGCTCCTTTTAGGAGCGAAATGGTATTCCGCTCCTAAGGAGCTTACGGAAGTTCCGGAACTCGAACGGTTCTATAAACATTCCGCTCCTACGGAGCGATAAACTCGAAACTCGAAACCCGAAACCCGAAACTCGAAACTCGAAACCCGATACTAGGAACCCGAAACCGTCACAGTATCGGCGTCGCCATCTTATGCTTCGGATTGTAAAACGGCGTCTTGGTGACCGTGGCGGGTACTCGATGCCGTACGGCTTCCACCGTAATTTCGACTTCAACCTTCGAACCGACTTTGGTGAAGTCGCTTTCCAGAGTGGCCAGCGCGATCATTGTTTTCAACGTGGGCGACCAGGTGGTTGAAGTCGCTTTACCCAGTTGCGTTCCGTTGCTGTAAACAGGAACCGCTACGCGCGACGCGATGGGCGAGACAGCCGGCGGCAAACCAACGTGCTCGTAAATCGTCTCAACCTCAGGCCAGTGAATTTCCAGGCCGACGATGTGCCGCGGGGTCCCGCGCTTCTGTTCGGCGACCAAAGCCGCCCGCCCGACAAACTTCTGCTTGTCGAGACTGACCAGGCGGCCGAGTCCCATTTCATACGGTGAGTATCTCTGTGGATCGATCAGCGCTTTCTTGCTGCTGCTGAAGTCGATATCGATGAGCAGTAGCCCGGCTTCGATGCGCGCGACATCCAAGGCGAGCATGCCGGTGGGTTTAATGTCGAACGGCTTGCCCTGATCGATCAGTGTGTCCCAAACCTTCACCGCGTCTGCTGCCGGCAGCCAAATTTCGTAACCGAGATCGCCGGTGTATCCGGTGCGCGAAACTTCCACCGGCACACCCGCGATTGTGCCTCTGGTGACGCGGAAGTACTTCAGGTTCTCGATGTCAGCGTTGGCGACAACGGCTTTCAGGAGGCGACCCGATGTCGGACCTTGCAGAGCGAGCGCGGCGACCGATTCCGAAATGTCTTCGATCTCAACATCGAGCCCGGCCGCGTTCTGCGTGAACCAGCGCAGACTTGGATCGGCCGCTGTCCACCGATAGACGTTCTCTTCGAGCCGGGAGACTGTGCCGTCGTCGATCACCTTGCCGTGCTCGTCACACCAGGGCGTGTAAATCACCTGCCCGACGGAAACCTTGCGCATGTCGCGCGTTATGATTCGATCAACCAGACGCGTCGCATCGTTTCCCGTGACTCGATATTTATACAGCGGCGAGATGTCGATCAGCGCCGCGGCATTTCGAATCGCGTTGTACTCATGATCGTGATGCGTCTCGTACGCGCTGACGGCGTAGTAGCCCGACCACTCGCGATAGTTGAGACTTTCGCACAGGGCAAACGTCCGTTCATGAAATGGAGTACCGATGGGCATGTTAGGTACGCGCGTTTCCAGCGCGCTAGCACGCGGGACGCGTGCGCACCGCGTTGTCAGAGCGAGCGATTATAAGTATGCTCCGAACAAGTGAGCAAACGTCATCATGAGTCCCCCTGTTTCGGTGTGGTTACAGAAAGGGGAGTTATGTATCAGTCAATCAAGGTTTTTCGTCTTACGGTTGTTGTCGTCCTCGCGGTTCTTTGTGTTGGCTTAATTGTGTCTGCGCAAACGCCCCCTAAGAATGCGAGCAAACTCGCGAAAGCGGCGAAAGAGACGCAATCCGCAGCTAATACGTTCACAGAAATCATGAATGTGCCCGATAAGGCAATTCCGCAGAACCTGCTGGACAAAGCGGAAGCTGTGGCCGTGTTTGAAATGGTGAAAGCCGGCTTTATTGTCGGCGGCCGCACCGGACACGGCGTAATCAGCCGGCGAGTACCCGGCGGGTGGAGCGCTCCGGCGTTCTACAACTTGAACGGGGCCAGCTTCGGATTGCAGATAGGGGCCTCCAAAACAGATGTGATTTTGCTTTTCATGAACACCGGCGCAGTTGATAGCTTGATGCAGGACAAGTTCGAGATTGGGGGCGAAGGCAGCATCGCGGCCGGTCCCATCGGCCGATCGGCGGCGGCTTCAACCGATGCGCAATTGAAAGCTCAGATACTTTCTTATTCGCGCAGCAAGGGCCTGTTCGCCGGATTGGAAATCAAAGGCGTGGTGATTTCGCCCGATAACAACGACAACGAACCGGTTTATGGAATGAAAGCCGACGGGGTGCTTTCGCCGGCGCGACAATGGAAGCTGACCGGGATGCCTGCGAGTGTTCGGATCTTTCCGCGCACGTTAGCCAGGTACTCTGCCAGGAAATGAAAGTGGCCGGTCTTTGCGTGAGGGTTAAGAGTCGGGCTAGTGCCCGACAAAAGAGCGGGCGGTAGCTCGCCTTTAACATTGGTATTGATAAGAGGAGAATAGATGCAGCGCTTCGCAAGTCGATTGATAATTCTGCTCGTCCTGCTGATTCCGTTTACCGCCTTCGCGCAGACCAGCCGTGAACGCAGCACAAAGAAAGCTCTCGCTGCGGCCAAGCAGTCAGAACGCGCGACCCGCGTTTTCAATTCCATCATGGCGACGCGCGAGAAATCCATTCCGCGCGACCTGCTGCAGCGCGCTGAAGCCGTCGCCGTGTTTCCCGGTGTCTTGAAGGGCGGCTTTATCGTGGGCGGGCGACGAGGCTCCGGGGTCATTAGCCGCCGCGTCGCGGGCGGC
The DNA here is from genome assembly GCA_036277115.1 of Pyrinomonadaceae bacterium. NCBI lineage: Bacteria > Pseudomonadati > Acidobacteriota > Blastocatellia > Blastocatellales > Pyrinomonadaceae > Pyrinomonadaceae bacterium. The sequence goes on along the minus strand of DASUNM010000027.1, from coordinate 273,138 downwards.
TGGAGCGCGCCGGCGTTTTTCGATCTCACCGGCGGCAGCTTCGGTTTGCAGATTGGCGCCTCGTCAACCGACTACGTTCTCTTGTTTATGAATGAAGAAGCCGTCGGAAGTTTGCTCGGCAACAAGTTAGAGATTGGCGGTGAAGGCAGCGCGGCTGCCGGTCCGGTGGGAAGGGCCGCGAGTGCTTCGACGGACCTGAGGTTGAACGCTCAAATTCTTTCTTACTCGCGCAGCAAGGGTGCCTTCGCGGGACTCGAGCTTAAAGGCGTAGTCATCCAGCCGGACAACGAAGACAACTCGCAGGTTTACGGCATGACCGCGCGCGACATTCTCACAGGTGCAAACAAGATTCCGATGGCGAAGATGCCCGAAGGCGTCCGCATCTTTCCGCAAACGCTGGCGCAATATTCCACCCGGTAGCGGCAACTAGCACTTCGACCGCGATCAGACAGATTTGTCTGATGACTCTAGCCGATAAGAATACCGAGACCGCTGTCAGGCAGGTTTTGCTGATGCGCCGGAGCTTCTGAAACTTTTAGCTGTGATCCCGCAGTCGCTTTTTTGAGAAGCCCGTCGAGTTCGGCATCAATTAACGCGGACGAACCTTCCCCCGCTCCGGCATTGCAGATCTTGTCAACAATATACGAGCCCAACTTTCGGTAGCTTTCGAATTGTGATTCGTCAAACCACTGGTCACCAGTGCTTTGCTGCGGGAAAGTCTCATGCGTCATGGCATAGCGATAGATGTCGCGTGGCTCGTCACCATAAAACGCCGGCTTAAGGTAGATGATTTTTCCGTCAGGCTCACCCTTATCGATACAAGAATAACGGATTGTTCCAATGGCGCAGTAAACTCCCGGTTTCTTCTCGCTGCGCGGAAAGAGATTCATCGGTCCAAAATCGATCGGAATGCCCAGGTCGGTACGCACCTTCTGCACGGCATTCCCTAGATCGTTGTACTGAAAATCGGGATCGCCGGCGGCGTCGCTTATTACAATCAGGCGGCAACGGCGCAGAACCATTTCGTAAAGGCCAAGATTCTCGAAGTGTCCGCCGTCAGTCAGATACACATAGTTATTCTTGTCATCGGTCCAGCCCAAAGCCTCGGCGATGATCGGGTAGACGGCAGACTTGGGATGTGCCAGTTCGAAATAATGCTTGATGCCGCGGGCTCGTAGCTTAAGTGGGACTTCTCCGGCAGGTGCTGGATTTCCCAACCACCAACCCAGCCTGACATTGAACAGCGTCATCAGAAACGTGACCACGGGCGAAGAGTAGTAACCCATGTTGGGGCTGGCGGCGGCCCCCGAGATCGCCATTGCCGTGCCGAGACTAATGCCGCCATCCTTTTGGCCACCGTAATCGAAAGTGCGCCGGTAAGAACCATAGGCCGGTCCCGTGCGCCCGTCTGTATGAATCTGGAAACTGCCGCAATGTAATGGGCTTACAGTAAAAGACTCCGCTTTTCGCTGCTGCCAGGCAAGTCGATCGCCGCCCACCAGGTTAAGGGTGATGTTTACGATGTGTAGCGGACGTCGGTAGGACACTATCGCCGGCCGAATCTCCTCGAGCGCTGCTTCGAAGGCTTGCCTGTGACGCGTCACAAATTCGGCGCTCGTCGGTGAGAGATCTTCCCAATTTATGTCTACGTCCGACACGATCGCCGGTAGAATCTCCTCGAATGCTGCTTCGAAGGCTTCACTGTTACGTTTCACAAATTCGGCGCTCGTCGGGGAGAGATCTTCCAGATCGATATTTTGGTAGGAGTTCGCCGGGCGAATGTCATCTTTGAAAGCTGTCTCGAGAGCTTGTCGATTACGCTTCACAAATTTGACGCTGGTCGGGGCCGGGTCCATTCCTTCGAGGTCTATTCCAAATTCACTTTGAATCGCCGATGGGATAATTGGGAACTGCAGCAGGGCATTGTTGAGATCCCTAATCAACGCGCTTTCCAGCAGTTTCCCTGTCTGGTCGCCCGCGAGCTCCGGGTCATACCGATTCAGCAGTTGCTTTGTCGAATCTGACAAGACGTTCGCCACGATGTGAGCTGAGACCGGACCGGATTTGGTCTGTAACTTCTTGACGAGACTGCTAAACCCGTTCGGTTCCTTGAAGCTTTTCGTATGCAGCATCTCGGGCCGTAACTCACACATGTTCACGTTGTCATCGGAATCAAAACCGGTAAATTTATTAGGTCGTCGCTCAACGCTCTGACGCGACGCGCCGAGGTACGCGCGAATCAGGCGATTGCGATACATCGCATGGTACGAAAACTTGTTTGTATTGATCACGTGAGCCATGAGCAAGCCCAGTCCGCCGGCCACGCCCATGAAAAGCAAGATCTCTCGCGTGCGCGGCACGTCTAGACGAAATGCATCGAACGAGCTGTGGCCCATCGCTTTAGCTGACAGCAAGCCAGTCCAATTCCAAAACGGCGCGAGCCGATCGATTAAGCCATCTGTGGCAATCGATAACGACATCACGAGCACCGCGGCGAACACAATGGCTCCCAGTGGCAATGCGTGTTGCATTACCAGTCCCATCCAACCCTGCGACTTCTCGCCCTTCGCCGGGAGTTTCGCGCTACGTGCCAGGAGCGCGGTGATAACACCAATCACACCGCCCGCGGGTACGACACGTTTTGCCCAAACATCAGTTATCACGCTGGGACCCATCACCACGAGAAAACTCCCGATGATCCAGACAACGAGGGCGATAAGAACCCACGCTCCGTACCTGGCCCACCATTCGCGATCTTCATCCTTAGTCCATCTGCTGGCGATGCCCACGAACAAGCTCAGGGCGAGAAACACCAGCAACAAATAGACCGGGACGGCGAGCGTCGAATAAAGCAAAAGCCGGTTGATTTCTTTCGCTGGCTCAGGGAAGAGAAGCGACACCACAAAGAGCATCAGGCCGCCGACAATTCCATTGAACAGGAGACCGACGAATTCACTGACAATCAGCTTAGGTGACCTGATCATCAAGATCGTGTACACGACCCAAGCCGCGAGGTGCAGCCCGACGCCGAAAGCAATAAATCCAAGAATGCGGGAACGCCCGTCCAGAATGTGTAACGTCAGACTTCTCTCTAAGTCGGTGTTCGCATTATTGAACCAGGCCCAATACAAGGCGAGCAGGGTTGCTGACAAAAGCATGGGCACGAAACACCACTTGAGGAAGCTCTTTTGGTCCCGATCTTTCTTGGCAATGGTGGGCCGGCTAATCGCCACGTAAACGATCATTTGCACGCCCAGGATGATTGCCAGAAGCAGCGCGCCAACTCTCACGTAACCAGGAGGTGACAACTGAGAAAGCGATACGAACAATCTAGGCAGGGCCAGCACGGCGAGCAAAAGTGGGATTAACACCAGCCAGTTGAGAAGCAGATTTCTAATCCATATGGCGACCAACGTCCAGGTGTCAGCCGACAACATGCCCAGTTTAGGCGTCAAGTAGTTGCTGTAAGCGCGCAAATGCGTAATGGGCTCCGCTTCGGGCTTCATCACGTACGGTGGGTGCTCGCCGGGCAACTGTTTCGCCACGCCTGGAAGGCCTTTCTCCTCGCGGTGAATCCAGGCTGACAACCAACTGCCGATGTATCCTCCGCCCGAAACTGTTGAAACGTAATTGAACTTGTCCAGCAGGTTGTTGTGGGCCAAGCCTTGAAGCACTCCTAAACCAAAAGTCGCGCTGCGAATGCCGCCTCCGGACAAACAGATCGCAGCATGATTCTTCTTGTGGTTTTCTTTGATGATGTTCTTTAGCCGCTCTTCGGCCGGCTTTTTCGAATCGACAGACGGCGAAGGCACGCCATGCAATAGATCATATTCCTCTTCAAGAACCTCATACACGCGTAACGGGTGGTCAGACATTTTGAGAGTGCCTCCCTTGATGGATTGATTAAACGTGCGCGACAACGAAAGAGAAGAACGGGACGGTTGTTGTCGCAGAAAACTACTCGCCGTTAACCGGCGCAAACAAAACTTCGATCGAGAAACTGCCCGTGGGCGGACATGTCTTTCTAAAAAACGCCGGCGCGCTATTCAACGCTTAGGTGAAGGAGCAAGTCTGGCGCCGGTCAACCCGCACCCAAATTTATCGGCGCGATGACAGACTGCTTTAGGCGCCTAGCGCCGCTCGGAACTTCTTGAAGTTTTGAATTCTTTCCGCAAGACCGTGTGTCCCGCCATTAACGCGTTTCGTCACGCTGGTAACGACTGCATCGCTCGCGCCTTGATCGCAGATCGCCCAAATGTTGTTTGAGTTAAAGAAGAACGCCGCCGAAGCGAGCGGAAACTTCGTGGCAACCAGATCCGGGTTTGCGACACAGTCTTCACCGACGAAACCTGTAAAGCTCGTGTAGTTGTTCTTGCCCGTTAATTGAATGTAGCCGCGGCCACGATACCTGAATCCGTCTCCCGAAGCCTCGTCGCCATTGCCCATTCGGTTGGCATAGACGCGGCTGCCGATTTTCTGAGGGTTACGAGCATAGGCATTCACGTCTACGTTTTTAAAGTACTTTGGAAATACTTGCAGCAGGCGTTGGGCGCTGTAGTTCAGGTTTTCGACGGTGGCGGTGAAGTTCATAGATTCCAGCGCACACTGCGCGAGAAAGTGCGCCAGCCGTAGATTCGACGTGATATTAAACTCCGACGCGGCTGCGGGAATTTGCGCGAGCACCGCGTCAGGAATCTTTCCCGCCAAACCGGCGAGGTTCAGATTCGGAGTCGTTGCGGGAACCGCGGGAGGATCAGTTGCCTGAGCCGCGTTTCGATTTATGAAGCTAGCGGCTACAAAACCGACATCACTGCCAACGCTCACCTTCAAAAAGTTACCTTGATCTTCCAGAATTTCAACAGTAGTTCCTTGCGGAAGTACTTTCATGATCGTGCCTCCTGGTGTTGCTCGGAGGTTCAAACCCGAAGGGATAACGGTACCTTGAGCCATCGTTTACTCCTTTATTCGAACTGTCTTTTTCTAATCATTTCAGTGGAGGATCTGTCGTCATCACCCCACCGCCGGCGGGGTCGTTGCATTATCCGGCGCTGGCGGTGGAGGCGGAATTGCCGGAACTGGCGGAGGCGTCGGCGCTGCACCAGTACCCGGTAACGATTGTTGTGGTTGCGGGTTCGCCCCAACCTGTGGCTTCGACAATAGCACCTCAGCCACATCCTTGAGCTTGAGCACAGCCTGCGTGCTAAACATGCCAATCAAAGCGGCGAAAGCGGCAAATCCAAAAGGACTAGTCTCCTGGAACGACGATTGGGGAGAGAAAAATCCGCCGCGAATGAGTAAATAGAACACCAATGCCAGGGCAGACCCTGCGAATGGCATCATGAAGTACATTGCGATCCAGCTCTTTACCAGACTGCGATTGCCGATGTACCAATAGATCGAGCGCAGACAGTGCACCAGAGTTCCGAGCGCGCCCCCCAAGAGCACCAGGAACAGAAGCCGTTGCTCGTCCCACAAACTGAGCTGATAGCCCAGGAAGGTGACAGGCGAAGGTTCTGCGCCCGGGGATGGCGATGGCGTCGGCGTCGGCGATGCGGTCGATCTCGCGGCCGGTGCAGTTGAATTCTGAGCTGTGGCGACCGGACTCGATTGACCGGCAGGCGAGGCGGTCGGGGTGGTAGCGCCTGCCGCAGGTGCCGTCGCCTGGTCGGTCGCCGTTGACGACGGACGTTGCTGTGCCGCAGGTGGGTTTTCGCGGGATGGGGTTCTTACTGGCCAAATCTTCACCATGGCATAGCCGACAAACACGGTGAAGAGAACCAGATACGCAATAATCGCGATAATCCACCCGACGCCGGCCTCGGCCGATCCCGGCCCTCTGCCTGCGGCGGTGGTTCGAGGCATGTTCGAAGGATTGGCGGCTGAGTCTTGAGTTTGTTCAGGCATCGGCCTCTCCTGGTTTGAAGTGGAATGACTGAATTCTATTAGTGCTGATATTCAATGCCGTCCTAACGCGCGACGACGAAATCTACTGAGGTTGCGGGTTCAACTGAGACTTCTTGTTGAATCCGTATTTGAATGAGCTCATGAAGAACCCCTTCTTCGGTGCACCTGCATCTCCTGGGCCATTCCCACCCGTGACCACAAGGTAGAAGTTGTCTGTGATCCTCGCCTCCGCGCCGAAGGCAAACCGACCTGAAGTAAAGGTCCGGTTCGACGGAACGCGGTTGCGAATGTATGAACCCTCCAGGTTGAACGCGAAGTCGGGATTGCCTGCCCGAAATCGTCCTCCGAAAAAGCTGGAGTTCTGGGACACGAACTGTCCGGGCCGGTCTGGATCGGCAACTTGTTCATTCGTTCGGTGCCGGGCGTGAAGGATCAGCTGTGCAACCTTGCTTAGACTCGGCAGCCCATCGAAACCGTAAGCGAACGAACTCCAAAACGCGCCGCCGTTCCATTTGAGTGAAGTGTTTTGGCCGTTCTTGGTGATCCAACTGGGAGCATAGGCGATCACCCAGCTGGTGGCATTCCAATTTGCCTTTCTCACTTTGTCGCGACAGGCATCCGCTACCTGGCTGTTGGCGGCGATGGCCTTTGCGTTGATCGCCGCAATCTCTGCGGGTGAAGGTATGGCGGAACTTGGCGCATCGGGCGGCTGAATGTTCGCCTTGAAGCAAGTCAGAACGTCGCCGTCCACGCCGCGCTTCGGATGGTAAACTCGCGCGTCGCCTTTGTCCCACAAGGTCACATTAAGGCCCAGAGCCAGACGTGTGGCCGTGTCGTCCGCGGCAGCGCCCTTGGTCGTTGCCAATGAGAATTGGGTGCGGCTGAGCAAACGTGTCAGGTAATAATCATTGTAATCCTGCAGGGTAATGTTCCTGCCATTGAATAGCATGAATGGCGCAGTGTCGATCGCCAGTCCGGTTTGGAAATTTCCGTTCTTATCCAATCCGTTCAGCAGAGACGTGGCAAATTCTCGCGGCGTCCCGGGTCGCACTATCGTGTTCGGCGTGACGCCTAAGACGGTAGCAGCGGGCGACTCCGGCATCGACAGGTCGATGTTTCCAAAACCAGCCTCGAGGTCTTTACTCGCGCCGGGGATAAGGCCGGCAATTCCCTGAAGAAGGTTACTTAGCGTGGGCGAAGCCTGCGGAACTGGAGGGACAGGCGGCGCGACAACGGGAGCATTTGGCCCGGGAGCAACCGTACTTGTACTTGCAGCCGGCGTGATGATCAGAGAATTATTCTCCGGGGCTGGGCTGCCCGCAGTCGCTGGCGGAGCGAGCGCCGGTTGCGTTTCGTTATTCGAGGCGTCGCTATTAGTGCGCAAAGCCGCGAGTTGTGGGAGCGCGAACACCACTGAAAGGCTATTCGTAGCGTGAACGACGCGAGCACTGCCCCCGGTCCGCAATACGAATGTGATCTCAATATCGTCGCTCCGTTGTTCCAGCTTAACGCTTAGAACCTCGCGACCGCTCAGGTCGTTCTGGAACGATGCGACCGAGGCCTGGGGAACGACAACCACGAACCGATTACCACTCTTATACGAGACTGCATCACGGGTCGCAGCGCCTTCAATCGTCGCCGGTCCCGTCTCAGGAATGTGAACGCGAATCGGCCGCAAGTGCCCTTGCTGAAAACTAACGCTTGAGCCCCTCGCTAAGACTGGTGGGCAGACGATCATTGACAGGACGCCGAGCGCGCACAGAACAAGGCCGAATTTGTGCAACGAGCTAGTTTGGTTTTTCATCCCCTTAATCCACTACCTTGAAACGAGCGTTGGCAAAGGTAGCCGTCACATTTGAGAACGGCCCACTCTGAGTGAACGGCCCGGTTGGACAGTTGGCGCCGTCCTGTAAGAACTTCGCTGTTTGACTAAACTGCTGGCCCGGCCCACCGGTCGGCGATGCAATAGAGGCCTGCCACGTTATGTAACGGCCATCAAGTCCGCTTGCTGAAGTCCCGATGGGAAAGGTATCCGGTTCACCGGGGACATTAGTGGCCTTTGCTACTTCGGTTGGGTTATGTCCGTTAGTGTCCCAAAGGAGGATCCGGAAGCTCGCGAATTGGGCGAACCCAAAGCTGAGTTGTATCTGAGGCACGCTCCCGGTCTTCTTAATCTCCACAATTGGCACTTCGTTATCTGGCATCGCAAATGCTCCTTATCTATGGCAGGTGGACGTCGATGGAATTACGGTTCGGTGGGACCCTGGCCCGACCCGTGTCTCCGAAAATATTTCTTCCTGGTCATCGATATGCCCATCGTTATCGACCCAACACGGCAACCAGGACTTCATCAATCCTTCGACTGTTCCTCCTGACTCTTCTCCTTCGGTTTCACCGTCGAACGAATGACGATGAACTTGTTTAGCAGGTCGAACCAGAACGGAGCACCGAGAGAAATCGCCAGCGCAGTCAGCAACCAACCCCACCCGTGTTCATAAATCTGCGTTCCCCAGGTGCCCAGGACGCCTGGCTTCCAGAGCATAAATCCGGGGAAAGGATCACGAGGTGGTCTCCACCCAATCGGCAGACCCAGTTTTTCAAGTTGGCACTGGTTTTTCTTTAACTTGCACTTGGGAGAGTTTTCATCCGCCTGGCAGTCATGCGCCCAACATGGGTCCGAAGGAGTTGGCGACTGTGTTGGGGTCGGCGACGAGACCGGTGTCGGAGTTGCCGTGCTGTCTGCCGGCGGCTGAGTTGCCGCACCTGTCGCAGAGTTTCCCGGCGGCTGAGTTGTCGAGGGAGACGGTGTGGGAGTTGGCAAAGCATTGGCTTTGGCATAAGCATCTGCGGCGGCCACCATCGAATCACGCAAAGCCTTGTCATTGGCGAGGGCCTTGAAAATGGCGATTGAATCGACATTCAAACCGATCGTAACCAGCAGGCCCAGGATCATAATGATTATGTGCACACGTCGCTTGTACCAACCCGAAACGCGATCCATTGCGCCGTCGTACCAATTCTGAATATTCAACCGCAGTTTGTTGATATCGCCTTGAGCGTCATCGATCAGGGCCAGCAGGGCATCTTTGATTGGGGCGGCTGCGTGATTGGCTGGCAGGTTGGAAACCGTGTCGCGCACCGCTTGCACCGGATTTGATCCGGCGCCCGGCGAAGTGACATCGGGAGCAACGATATTCAGGAGTGCCAAGGCAAATGTGCGTGAAGGAATGTAGGACGGTTTCCCCTTGGCTTTGGTATAGAGACCGCTGACCAGCGTGTGGTTATATACTTGGTTCGCCAGCCCTTCGTCGTTGAGCAGGGAGCGAATTCCTTCCTCCAGTTTCGCGGCGCGGTTTTTCATTACCGTTTCGATTAATTCGTTTGCCGCGGAGCAGACCAAACTCAGGAGCAGGTAAACGAAGACCATGCCGATGGCAACGTCGATGACTTGTGAACCAAACATATCTATTTACCTCGTTTGGGAATCTTTCTTCGGCGCCACTGCCACGATCGAAAGCAGAGTTGCCGGATCGCGAGTAGGCCAGAAACGATGAAACGATCTCGCGTCAGTTTAGTGAGTACGCGCTAGCGCGTCAGAGGCCTTTAGGACACGCGGCTTATACTCTGCGCCTCAGAGCGTGTCAAGAAACTTTTTCGCAAGGGCCGGTAATTTTCACGACTACTTTTAGTTGTACGATCGTTAGCATGAATCCGAACGCAAGCTTGTCGGTCTGGACAATCGGCCATTCGACACGGCCCATCGACGAGTTCGTCGCAGCGCTACAGTCGTTTCGCGTCGGCGCGTTGGTTGATGTCCGTACTTATCCAGGGTCGCGGCGTTATCCGCAATTTAATAAACCGACCCTGGCGGCGGTGCTGGCGGAAGCTGAAATCGAGTACCGTCACGCTCCTGAGCTTGGAGGCCGCCGCCGTGCGAAACCTGATTCAATTAATATGGCCTGGCGGAATGAAATGTTTCGCGGGTACGCGGATCACATGGAGTCGGACGAGTTTCACGAAGGCATTGAGCAGCTGCTCCGGGAGGCGAAAGAAAGTCGGACGGCGATTATGTGCGCCGAAGCCGTCTGGTGGAAATGTCATCGCAGCTTAATCGCGGATTATTTGAAAGCGAAGAGCGTGACGGTGGTCCACATCCTGGGCGCAGGAAAGTCGGAAGAACATCCATTCACGAGTGCTGCGCGCCTCGTCAATGGTGAACTATCGTACCGGGGCGTCTTGGATGTCAGTGAGTGAGTGTTTCATAATCCAGGCAACTGATATGGCTGAACAACCGACAGTAAGACGTTGCGAGCGTTGTGACCGGATAACCAACCACGTGATCGAGTCCATCGGGCCCGATAGCAAACTGCATTTCTTTTGCTGGGAATGCGTTGAGCGACACGAGAAGCGATTCAACACCAAACCTGGCTGGCGTCGCGCTAATCGCACTCAAAGATACATCTCAGTTCCATCTACGTGACGTCGGTACACACGCGTCCCGCGTGCCAGCACGCCAGGGGCGTGCGTACCGTCTTACTTCGCGCGGTGAGGACGTCTAAGATCCGAAGTCCACTCCCACTCACGACCGTCGCGCGTTAACAGCTCTTCAGCTTCCTTCGGTCCCCACGTCCCGGCCTTGTAGTTTGGAAAGTCCGGCGGCGCTTGCTTCCAGGCTTGAACAATCGGTTCAACTACCGCCCATCCTGCTTCGACTTGATCTGCGCGCTGGAAGAGCGTCGCGTCGCCCACCATGCAGTCGTGCAACAAACGTTCGTAACCAGTGCTGGGTGTGTCGCCAAAATAGTCTTCGTAATCAAACTGCATATCGACCGCGCCGATGTTCATGGTTGAGCCGGGAATCTTTGCGCCAAAGCGCACGGAAATTCCTTCGTCGGGTTGAATGTGCAGCACGAGGCGATTGCGATTGAGGCGTTCAATCGGCGTGTTACGAAAGAGGACGAACGGCGCGCGTTTGAAGCGAATGGCGATTTCTGTGTCGCGCGCGAGCAGACGCTTTCCGGTACGCAGGTAAAACGGCACGTCAGCCCAACGCCAGTTATCGATCAAAAGTTTTATCCCGACGTATGTCTCGACATTCGAATCGGGCGCGACGTTTGGTTCCGCGCGATAAGCCGGCGCCGGCTTTTCATCAATCTCGCCCGCATCGTATTGGCCGCGCACCGTTCGTTTTGCTGCTTCTTCGGGTGTAGGGCATTGAATCGCGCGAAGCACTTTCACCTGCTCATCGCGCACCGAATTTGCCTCAAACGAAACCGGAGGCTCCATCGCCGTCAGCGTTACTAACTGAAGCAGGTGATTCGGCACCATGTCGCGTAACGCGCCTGTGCTTTCGTAGTAAGCCCCGCGTTGTTCGACGCCAACCTTCTCCGCCGCGGTAATCTGCACGCTGTCAACGTACTGGCGATTCCAGATTGGTTCGAACAGGCCGTTGCTAAACCGGAACACCATGATGTTCTGCACGGTTTCTTTCCCGAGATAGTGATCGATGCGATAAATCTGATCTTCGTCCAGGACCTGCTTGATCTCCTGGTTCAGTTGCCGTGCTGATTCGAGATCACGCCCAAACGGCTTTTCAATGACCACCCGTCGCCAGTGATCGCCCTGTTCCGTTGTTAATCCGACGCGGCCGAGCTGCTGCGCAATCGGCGCGAAGTACTGAGGCGCGGTGGCGAGATAGAAAACGCAATTTCCTGCGGCCTGATGCTTCTGATCGAGTTCCTCGACCCGGGCCTTCACCCGTGCGTACATCCGATCGTCGTCGAAATCCCCGGTCATGTAATAAAGGCGCTCCGCGAGCCATTGCCATTCGTCGTCACTGATTTCGTCGGTGGCGAACTCGTCCATGTCTGCGCGCAGGCGCCGGCGAAATTCGTCGTCGCTCATTTCCACGCGCGCGAGACCGAGTACGGCGAAATTGTCAGAGAGGCACTGGCTGTGTTTGAGATTGTAGAGAGCGGGAATCAGTTTTCGCTTGGTGAGATCGCCAGAGGCACCGAAGATGACCATGATGCACGGCGGGGCAATCTCAGCTGCGGCTGCAGGTTGTGTTTCGTCAGACGGCATCGTCACTTAGTGCCACTGCGCGGTTCCAGATGCCCGCCAAACTTCTTGCGCATGGCGGACAGAATCTTTTCGGCAAACGTGTGCTCTTGCCGCGAACGAAAACGCGTGTAAAGCGCGGACGTCAGAACTTCGGCGGGCACGGCTTCTTCGATTGCGGCTTGAATAGTCCAGCGGCCTTCACCTGAATCCTGAACAAAGCCGGTGTAGCTTTTCAGTTCGGGATCTTCAAGCAGGGCCATCGCCGTCAGATCAAGCAGCCAGGACGAGATCACGCTGCCGCGGCGCCACACTTCAGCGATGTCGGCGACGTTCAAGTCGTAACGAATATCTTCCGGCAACTGTTCTGAGTTCGCATTGTGAAAAATGTCGAAGCCTTCGGCATACGCCTGCATCAGACCGTACTCGATACCGTTGTGCACCATCTTTACAAAATGGCCGGCGCCTGACGGACCGCAGTAGAGATAGCCGTCTTCAACTGTGCCGGGAACATTCTCGCGTCCCGTAGTACGCGGAATCTCTCCGCGACCGGGAGCGAGCGTTTTGAAGATCGGATCGAGATGCTCAACGACTTCTTTCGGGCCGCCGATCATCATGCAGTAGCCACGCTCCAGTCCCCACACGCCGCCGCTGGTACCGACATCGACGTAGTTAATGCCTTTTTCGCGCAGCGCCTTCGATCGGCGCACGTCGTCTTTGAAATACGAGTTGCCACCGTCAATGACGGTGTCGCCGGAGTGAAGCCGCGCGCCGAGATCGTTAACCGTCTTTTCCGTTGCCTCACCGGCCGGCACCATGATCCAAATTGCGCGCGGTTGTTTGAGTTTGGCGACGAACTCTTCCAGCGAAGAGGCTCCTATCGCGCCTTGGCCGGCAAGTGCCTGGACGCTCGCCGGATTCATGTCCCAGACGACACATTCATGGCCGCCACGCATTAAGCGTCGCACCATGTTGGCGCCCATCCGGCCCAGACCAATCATTCCCAGTTGCATGTGTGTACCAGGCGTGTCAGAACGCGGAGCGGTAGCGATGGGATCTGCCATTCAAGTTCTGTTTTGATCCGGTCGCATCCACCACCCCACGCGGGCTGCCCGCGCGGGGACCCCGGTCCTGACACTAATCGAGCGCTCGCTTGATTTCCGCGTCCAACTTTTGCAATCCCTTCGCCACATGGGCGCCTAAATGAATTCGCAACGCGCGTCGCCCGCGTTCCGCTAGCACTTCAAAGTCGCCGCGCGCCTGCGCCGCTTTCACGACGCCAAAAGTGTACTTCTGATTTGGCACGGGTAAATCATTCGCATCATCGCAGGTTATTTGCAGAAACACTCCCGAGTCTGGCCCACCTTTATACGCCTGTCCGGTTGAATGCAAAAAGCGCGGCCCGAATCCTAAGCACGTCGCGACATGTTTTGTGTCGCGGATGGCGTGACGCGGTGTTTGCAGAAGTTGCTCATGCTCTTCATTCATCTCAACGTAAGCGAGGGTCGCAAAGTAATCATTCGGCTTCAGGCGATCGACATGGGCTTTCAGATATCCGCGCAGAGAAGCCTCCGTCGTTGCGCTCTTCATTGCGGTGGCATTTCTGTCATCGGCGAATAACTTGATGTCGTCGTCTTCGTAAAATGGTGTTTCAGGCGGTAATGATCCGGTGCGCTCGTACTCGTCAGTGAGTTTGCGCGTTTCGATCTTGCTGGCTTCGACGTCTGGCTGATCGAAAGGATTAATGCCGATGATCGAGCCAGCCACCGCAGTGGCGAATTCCCAGCGAAAGAATTCCTTCCCGAGGTCGTAAACATCAGCGACTGAAATAATGATTACCGGATGACCAGCCTGCTCCAGGTCCGCGATTGCCTCGTCCTGGCGCGAATCCGGCCCCGATTCCAATCGCATATATACGAACACGCGATCGTCGCCGTATGCGTCCGCCGTTGCGAGCGCTTCACGATCCAGGGGAATCAATCCGTTGCCGTTCTTACCGGTCGATTCCGCCACTAGCTGTTCCAGCCACGCGCCCAGATCGTGGATTCCAGGCGAGGAAACAATTGTCAGTTTGTCGCGACCCTGTTTGTGCGCAGTTCCCAGCACGGCTCCGAGAATCGCGCCCGGATTATTTTTCACCGCATCCGCGCGGCACGCCTTGACCATCTCACCGGTGCGATTCAGAAACGACGGGACGTCGATTCCCATCGCGGCTGCCGGCGCCATGCCGAAATCGGAAAGCGCCGAGTAACGTCCGCCGATGCTCGGGTCACCCAGAAAGATCTTTCGGAACTGATCGCGTTCAGCTTCCTCACGCAGCTTCGATCCAGGATCGGTTATGGCGATGAAGTGTTTGCCCGCGTTCTCTTTGCCGACGACTTCTTGCGCGCGGCTGAAGAAGTATTGTTTGAAGATGTTCGGTTCGAGAGTGGTGCCCGATTTACTTGAGACGAAGAACAGCGTGGTGCTGATGTGGATCTTATTCTCAACTGCCTTGACCTGCGCCGGATCGGTTGAATCCAGAACGTGAAGCCGCGGAAATCCATCGATGCTTCCGAACGACTTCGCCAGCACTTCGGGGCAGAGACTGGAGCCGCCCATCCCGAGCAACAGGACATGAGAAAAGCCGGCCTCTTTTACTTCAGCAGCAAAGTTCACAAATCGGCGATTGGTTTTTTGCTGCTCATCAACGATGTTCAGCCAGCCGAGCCATTTGTCTTCGCCTGCATCAGTCCAGAGCGTCGCGTCTCGCGCCCAAAGTTGCTCGACCTTGCGATTGGCTTGCCAATCATCGAGCGCAGCTTCAACGGCCTTCGACAAATCGGGCGGCAACGAAAGCTTCATTTGGTTGATGTTTTCGGCGATACGCGCCTCCTCAGGTTTATGGTGCGCTGGCGGAACGCGCGTTAGCCAACGTTTGGAGGCTTTCGGTGTAAGGGGCTCGGGCCACGCCGCGATCAGTGATGATGGCCGCAATCATCTCGTTTGGAGTGACATCAAAGGCGAAGTTGTGCACGTCAACACCATCCGGGGTCAATTGCTGTTCGCGCAAGTGCGTCACTTCTCTTGGATCTCGTTCCTCGATGGGGATGTCTTCGCCGGTGGCGGTGGCGAGATCGACTGTGGAGAACGGGGCCGCCACATAGAATGGAATGTCGTGTTGCTTTGCCAACACGGCTACCATGTATGTTCCGATCTTGTTCGCGGCATCACCGTTTGCGGCAATGCGATCGGCGCCGACGACAACGCAATCGACTTTGCCTTGCTTCATCACGTGACCGGCCATGTTATCCGTGATTACGGTGACCGGAATGTTGTCCTTGCTCAATTCCCACGCGGTCAGTCGCGCACCTTGCAAGAACGGCCGCGTTTCGTCGGCAATTACGGCGACCCGCTTGCCCGCATCAACCGCCCCGCGAATCACGCCGAGCGCAGTGCCGTAATCACCCGCCGTAGCCAGCGCGCCCGCGTTACAGTGCGTCAGCACAGTCGCGCCATCATTGATCAGGTCGGCGCCGTGACGGCCGATGGCGCGGTTTGAATCAATGTCTTCCTGAAAAATCGTTTGCGCCTCTTTGACCAAACGGGCCCTAACTTCGCCGATATCGCTCACGCCCTCAGCTTTCGCTTTCTTGATCACGTCGCGCATCCGTTCAATCGCCCAGAACAGATTAACGGCCGTCGGGCGCGTCGCGCCCATCACGTCACACATGTACTTGAAATCGTATTCGAGGTCGGGCAGGGAAGTGCTGACCGACTGTGACGCACCCAGCGCGAGTCCCATCGCAGCGGCGACCCCAATCGCCGGCGCGCCGCGCACGACCATCTTCTTAATCGCGTCCGCGACTTCCTCGTACGAATAAAGCGTCAGGTATTTCTCTTCGTTCGGCAGCAGACGCTGGTCCAGCATGCGGACGCCTTCATCGGTCCATTCGACAGTTTTGATCATGAGTGATTGATTGAGCGCCAAATGTTACTTGACGCGCGCGGCGCAAGCAAAGTGGGTGGCTTTCAAGTGAGCATTGACAGGTGCCTGAGCCGGTGCTATCGTCCGGCGCGTTAAGCTTTGCGATTTTTGAAATTGCGTTCAGGTGCCCCGCATCGAAGCGGGGAGAATAGGGAAGCGGGTGTGAATCCCGCGCGGTCGCGCCACTGTGAAGTTCATCGCCAGTCTGAAGCGATGACAAAGCCAGGAGACCTGCCCGGACGCTGTAGCAGTTTTGAACGCCCGCGAAAGGTGTTCAGGCCGCCGTGGGAATTTCTCAAAAAAGATCCCGTTGCCACCTGTCCATTTCGCGGCAGAAGGTGACGGGCTTTTTGATTTTTAGGGGAAAACAAACCTCTTTGTGCGACCTTTGTGGTTCTGCGGGTCTTTGTGGTCGATATTCGCCAAACAGATCTCGAGACACAGAGAACCACAGAGAATTCACTGAGAAAAAAGCCTTCTTAGTCGCGTTTCTGCTCGTCGCGACAGTGATCTCAGCAACTGCTTGTTATCGTTCACGCCGGCAAACAGTTTTACCCACAACTCAAACGCGGGAAGTTACCGACGAAGCGGGCCGCCAGGTTCGCCTACCCCAAAAAATCGATCGCATCGTTTCGCTCGCGCCAAATCTGACAGAGATCGTTTACGCCGTCGGCGCCGGGGATCGTCTGGTCGGCCGCACCAGTTACTGCGACTATCCGCCCGCTGCCGAAGCCGTCGCGGAAGTCGGTGACACAATGCAGCCCAGCGTTGAGCGCATCATCGCGCTTAAGCCTCAAATCGTTCTTATCTCCACGGCCTCACAACTTGAGACCTTCGCTAAACAGCTTGATGAACAGCGGATTGCGGTTTACGTGACGAACCCCAATAGCGTCGATCAGATTCTTAGTTCGATCGAGACGCTGGGAGAACTGTTCGGCACCGGTGAGCAAGCCAAACAAGTCGCCGCGGACTTACGTCGTCGGACGCAGGCCGTTGAATCTGCCGTGGTAAACCAGCCACGGATCAAAGTTTTCTACCAGATTTCAGATGAGCCGTTGTACACGATCGGCCGCGAAGCGTTCTTAACGGATCTGATCCGGCGCGCCGGTGGAGTCTCGGTCACCGCTGATGTGCCGACCGCGTTCCCCCGTTACAGCGATGAGGCAGCGCTCGCGTCTCAACCCGACGCGATCATTCTGCCGACGGGCGGCTCGGTGGGGAATGCGAACTCAACCGCGGTGCCGGCGCTGAGAAATTCTCCCGCCGTTCGGAATAATCGAGTTTACAAAATCAACGATGACATTTTAGCGCGACCCGGACCACGGCTGTTTGAAGGACTGGAGCAATTGGCGCGCGCATTACATCCGGAAGCATTTAAGTGAACGTAGCACTGTGCGGCGGGCCGAGCCGCTGAATCGAATCTGTGAACCGAACTCAAATCATCGGAAGAGCAACGCTGAAGCGAACGCTGCTGATTTGCGGTTCGCTGTTGGTTGTACTCGTGCTCGCATTGATCGGCGCCGCGGTGATCGGTAGTCAGCGTCTGCCGTTTGCGGGATCGCTTTGTGCGCTGACCGGAAGCTCGAATTGCGCGTTGTCGGCGGAAGAGCGCGCGATCCTTTTCGATATTCGTCTGCCTCGAATCATTTTGGCGGGCGCGGTCGGGATGTGTTTGGCCGCGGCCGGCGCGGCATATCAGGCGTTGCTACGAAATCCGTTGGCGGAACCGTACCTGC
Source organism: Pyrinomonadaceae bacterium (assembly GCA_036277115.1). NCBI lineage: Bacteria > Pseudomonadati > Acidobacteriota > Blastocatellia > Blastocatellales > Pyrinomonadaceae > Pyrinomonadaceae bacterium. Next base: position 255,471 of record DASUNM010000027.1, on the reverse strand, counting down.
TCGGTGTCTCGAACGGCGCGGCAGTTGGCACGATGGCGGCGCTCGTCTTCTTCACCGGCTATGAGTGGAGCCGTCCGATCATGGCGTTTGCGGGCGCCGGCGCTGCGACATTTGTGGTTTACCGTCTGGCGCGCGGTCGCACCGGCGCCACGCCTGAACGCCTAATTCTTGCGGGCGTGATCGTCACCACGTTTCTTTCATCGGGAATCGTTTTTATCACAACCGTGATGGACGCGACGCGCATTCGTTCGTTCACGTTTTGGTTGCTGGGTGATTTGTCCGGAACCACCGGGAGCTTGCTGACGGTCGCGGTGGTTACCGCAATTGTTGGCGGACTGGTGCTCACGCTGAATGCGCGGTCTCTGAATTTAATGATGCTCGGTGAGCGTGACGCATTCGACCTGGGTGTCGAAGTCGCGCGCGTGCGTCTGATCGTTTTCGCCGCCGCGAGTCTTTTGGTGGGCGCGTCGGTCGCCTCGAGCGGATCAGTCGGCTATGTCGGACTTGTCGTTCCGCATCTGGTGCGGCTGTCGTTCGGCAGCGACAACCGTCTGGTGGTGCCCGCCGCGGCGATCGCGGGCGCGACGTTTGTGATTGTCGCCGACACTTTGGCGCGCACGCTAATCGCGCCGCGTGAATTGCCGGTGGGCGCGATCACCGCGCTGATTGGCGCGCCCTTGTTTGTGTACTTGTTGAAACGCGGAGCTGGGGCTGTTTAGAGGCGGGCTACCGCCCGCCGGCCCTTTCGCAAATTGAAAACGGCGGGCAGTTAGCCCGCCTCTAAACGAACAAAGTTTTCCGGATGCTCGAAGCAAAGAACATCTCAATCAACTACGACGAGCGGACCGCGGTGCGTGACGTTTCGCTGCGGGCTGAACCAGGAAGCGTGATCGCGATTCTCGGCCCGAACGGCGCAGGCAAATCAACCTTGCTGCGCGCGCTCAACGGCAGCATCGCGCCGGCTTCCGGTGAAGTTCTGCTCGATGGCAAGCCTTTGCGGACCTTTGCGCGGCGGGTAGTAGCGCGGCAAATCGGAATGGTCGCCCAGGAAGCAGACCTGCGATTTCCGGTGACCGTTTTCGAATTTGTTCTTGGCGGCCGCTACGCCTGGTCGGGCGCCAAAGCTTGGGGCTGGGAAAACGAACACGACATCGAGGTGGCGCAAAACTCAATTCGCGAAACAGAACTGGCGGGTTTCGAGTCCCGCTTGATGAACGAGTTATCGGGTGGCGAACGCCAGCGTGCAGTACTCGCGCGTGCGCTCGCGACTGAAGCGCGCGTCTTTCTGCTTGATGAACCGACGGCGAATCTTGATCTCGCGCATCAAGCGACGATGCTGCGTTTGATTAAAGCGCGCTGCGCCAATGAAGAGTCTGCGGCGGTGGTGGTGACACACGACGTCAATCTCGCGGCTGAATTCTCGAACCAGGTGATTCTCATGGAAGCCGGGGGCGTCGTCGCGGCGGGCGCGCCGCAGGCGGTCTTGACCGAAGCGTTGCTTCGCGACGTGTTTGGCTTGCGAGTGCTGGTGGACGCGCATCCGATCTCAGGCGCACCGCGAATCACGCCGGTGCACAGTAACGTTTAGAGGCGGGCGTTGCCGCCGATGACAGCCGTAGGGTGAGTTTGGGGAAGTAGCCCGACCGTGAGGGAGGGCGTGAAGCAAGGATGAAGGATGAGAGTGAAGATGAAAAGAATCCTGTTTTTAGTCATCGCAATCGCAATCAGCGCAACAACAGCCTTTCCACAAAGCGGCACTGAACTTCGCGGGCGCGTCACTGACGAACGTAACGCAAACATTGAAGGTGCAAACGTTCGCCTGCGCTCACGCAGCGGCGGTGAGTTATCGACGACCACGGACGGTAACGGCACGTACGCGTTTACGAACCTTGCCGCGGGTGATTACGTTTTGGAAGTTAGAGCAAACGGCTTCGCCGCATCTGCTTCACGCGTGACTATCCAGCGTGGCCAAACAGGGGCGAGTGACGTGCGCCTTTCTGTCGAGGCGATCAATGAAACCGTAAGCGTCACCGGAACCGGCATCGCCCAGACTGTCGATGAGACCTCAAAAGCGATCAGCGTGCTCGAAAACTCGGCAATTGAAACGAAACGTGAAGTTGGATTGAGCGAGAGCCTGCGCGGCGTTCCGGGAGTGCGGGTGCAGCAACAAGGTTCGCCCGGCGCATTAACCAGCGTACGTCTGCGGGGACAGCGCACATCCGACACGGCGCTGTTGCTCGACGGCTTACGCGTGCGCGATGCGGCTGACATTAACGGCGCGGCCGGGCCATTGTTTGCTGATCTCGCGCCCAATGATTTGGATCGCGTTGAAGTGCTGCGCGGTTCGGGCTCGTCAATCTACGGCTCGAATGCGATCGGCGGTGCGATTAATCTCGTTTCGGGGACGACTGGCGGGGACCGTTATTTTGAGTTCGGTTTTGATGGCGGCAGCCTGGCGCAGTTTCGTGAACGCGTGCGTGGATCGGGCGGCTTGGGCAAACGCGCGGGCTTCAGCTTTGGTTTGTCTCGCGTCGATGTGCGAAATGGGGTTGACGGCAACGACGAGTACGGCAATACGGCGGGCTCTGGACGCTTTCAATTGCATCCGACACGATCTTCAACCCTGAGCTTTAACTTTTACGGGACGACTGCAAACGCGCGCATTAATGACAGCCCATTTGCTCTCCCGGCAGCATTCGCCGGCGGTCAATATCCACGCGCAATCGAAGGCACGACGTTCAATGCGGACTTCAACAATCCTGATCTAGGCCGCCGAAACCGGCTGCTGGTTGGCGCTATCCGCTTCAGTGATCACGTCACTGACGCGATCTCATATTCGGTGGCCTATCAACATGTGGGTTCGCGTCGTCAAAACTACAACGGGCCGGGGATAGATCCGCGGTTCTCGTCCCCGACGTTTTATCCGTTCGGCGAATTCGAGTTCGTGGCGGTTAACAACGGCTCAACGGATACGTTTGACGCGCGCGCTAACTTCCGATTAGGACGTCACAACCTGCTGACCGCCGGATTCGAGTACGAGCGCGAATCGTTCTTCCAATCGTCGATTCCATCTTTCAGCGCTTTCAATAACACCACCGATCGGCAGCGCACGATGGCGGTGTTTGCGCAGGATCAGATTTTCCTGTTGGAAGATCGGTTGCAGATTTCAGTCGCCGCCCGGGGCCAGTGGTTTCGGATTAGCGCCGCCGATCGACCCGGATTTCTTAGCTCTATCAACCCGGAGAGTTCAATTACCGGTGACGGTTCGATCGCTTACTTCGTTCGTTCAACGGGCACGAAACTACGCGCCCATGTCGGGAATGGATTCCGCGCACCGGCGTTGTTCGAGCGGTTTGGCGCCGGCACTTTCGCGCAGGCGGGCTTCACGCGCTTCGGCGATCCGACCTTGCGCGCGGAACAATCGATCAGTGTTGATGCCGGGTTCGATCAACGCGTCGCGAACGACCGCGCACGATTCGGCGCGACTTACTTCTACACTCACTTGCAGCGCGTTATCGCATTCAATTCATTTTTCGTAATCGACCCGTTGGGAACAGGCCGGTTTAGCGGCTACGAGAATCGGCCGGGCGGCTTTGCGCGTGGCGTGGAAGCCTATCTCGAAGCCGCGCCGTGGCGAGGCGCCGACTGGCGCGCGTCATACACATTCACGAACAGCGATCGATTTGTGCGTGGCAGCGGCCTGCAGCGTGAATACGTCATTCCCGAACATCTTTTCGGCTTGAACATCAATCAGCGCTATCGCTCATTCGTTGTCAGTCTCGACCTGAATTACACGGGAAGCCATCTCGCTCCGATTTTTGAGAATAATTTTCCTTTCCGTACTTCGGAACTAACGTTTCCCGGATACACGAAGGCCGATCTGTTCGCGAGCTACGAACGACGAGCGTCCGAACGTGTGACGCTCACGTTCTTTGGCGGCGCCGACAATCTATTCGATGTCACTTACTTCGAGAATGGGTTTCGCAGTCCGGGGATTGTGGCGCGTGGCGGCCTGCGCATCGCAGTAAGATGAGGTCCGCGCGATCGTGAATTCGACAGAGGAAAAGATTTGCGCACGCTGCCAGGCTGTGTTCACTTGCGGCGCCGCACAGGCTGACGAGAGCTGTTGGTGCGCGCAGTTGCCCCATGTTCCGCCTATCGCCGACGAACGAACGGACTGCTTTTGCCCTAAATGTCTGGGGGAAGCTATCGCGAAACTCAACCTTCCGGAATCAGAACCTACTGAGGTCGTGAACCAACACTCCCTTCCGCTATTGCAGGAGGGGCAAGATTATTATGTCGAGGGCGGCGCCATGGTTTTTACCGCCGCTTATCATTTAAAGCGCGGATACTGCTGCGACAGTGGCTGCCGCCATTGCCCGTACGAACAAGAGCCAGTCGCCGCGAGAGCGGGAGCAAGCCCGCCTTCCCGACTGTGAGACTTCTAAACTCACTCGATTGCTTCAGGTTGAAGGTCATTAACAGGGGGACCTCAATCTCAACGGTAATCAGCTCGGGGTGAGGAAGGTCGGCTTGCCACCGCTCTTGCCTTTTCGTGCAATGATGAGGTTCAAAGAAAAATGGCGAGCGACCGAGTCGCGGTCACCGACCGCAATCGATCCACTCGCCAAAACTTCGATCCGCAACCGGTGCTAGTCGCGTCGTCCGATTAACCCACCGGCTAAGAACACCACGCCCAGCAGAATGTGCACGATGTGATCCATCTGCCCGAGTTCAAGCGTCCCCGGCAGCAGTTTCCATAGTCTGGGATCCTGATGCGTCATGCCGGCCATCTCAGATGCTCCCGGTGTTCCCATGACAAATCCGACCACGCCCAAGAGCAGATAGACGGCTCCGAATGCCAGGCAGAACGACCTGGCGCCGCTGTATGATCCGGCAAAGCCGAAATACAGAGCAATCGCGCCCGAAATCACGTGAATCAGATTATGCGCGAGGCTCAAATGTGTCCCCAGCATGCCGGGCGCGACAAATCCTGCGACCCCCACGATGAGAAAGACCACGCCGAGGATTTTGCAAACTGTCTTTGCCATGTTGTCGTTTCCTCCTGTGAAACAGTGAACACCGCTGCGGAACCTAATTGTTTCCGCAATTGATGAAGTGCCAGGGGTTTTTCGTGAACCCGCGGATTCTACATCAAACTGACACAGCGATAACAGACTTTTCTTTACGTTAGAACAGGAATCTTTGCGTCGCTTGATCTTTAATCCTAATCGGGGAGTATAATGCGGCCCCAATCTCGAACAATTCGGTCAAGGGGGTAGCGACATGAAGTCATTGGTCGCTTGCTTGCTCGTCCTCGCCACGTTTGCCACGGGACTTGGCCAACGCCAAAACCCGAGGCGGTCCCAGAACAACACAGCTCCGGCAACGCCGACGATCCGGATCTGCCAGGGTGTGCCAATTCCTGACGGTTACGTCATCGTGGGTTACCTGACGTCCGCAGCCTGTCCGCATGGCTCGTACGTTCTGAAAAAAGTGAATTCATACGAGAGCTCGTTAGGGGTGAATCGAAACTCATCGGACGCGAAAACCTCTTCCGTCACCGCGAGCGATCCGGACAACAAACCCCGGCCGGCGAGGCCCTCGACTGACAAGGGCACACGAAGCTCGGTGAAACGATCAACCTCGCCCGCGCCGTCTAACAACTCAACGCAACTTTCAACGAGTTCGCCAGCGCCTGGCGGGAGTGCCGCCTCTGCATCGCGCCCGCGCGTCGTAGGTACGCGCAAGACGGACAATCAAACAGCGAAAGCGCTTGTCAGCACGTCGCAATCACAGGATGAGGAAATTGGACCGCCGACGTTGAGTGGCGCCGACCCGGTGCGACCAACAGGGCCACCGACACTGGCGAAGGCGGGTTCTCAGCCGCAGACCTCGAACACGACGGAGGTTAATGATCCGGCGGCCGAACCCACCGCGGAAGAGCTCAGTGAAGGCGATGTCCTGCGCGTTGACACAACGCTGGTAACGGTTCCGGTAAGTGTTCTCGACCGCCAGGGACGCTTCATCCCGAACCTCAAGCGCGAAGATTTCACGCTGCTCGAGAACGGCAACGAACAATCGATCGCGTTCTTCGAGACAGCCGAAAAGCCTTTCACGGTCGCGCTCGTGCTCGACACTTCGGCATCGACCCAGTTCAAGTTGTCGGAGATCAAAGCGGCAGCACTCGAATTCGCGAAGCAACTGCGGCCGCAGGATCGCGTGCTGCTTGTCACTTTCAACAGTGAAGTGCTTCTGCTCACCGACCCGACAAACGATTTGGAACTCATCGCGCAGACGATCGAAGAATTTGTGCATAGCGGGACGGCGACGCGCTTGTACGACGCGGTGAACCTCACGATCGCCGAACGCTTGAACCGGATCAAAGGTCGCAAAGCGATCGTACTCTTCACCGACGGGGTCGATACGGCGAGTCAGCAGGCTTCGTATCAAAGCACTTTGGAGCAAGTCGAAGAGTTGGACGCGCTCATCTATCCAGTTCAATACGACACCAGCGATTACATGCGTGCGATGCAAGGCAGCGGTCAGGGTACCGTAACTACTACGACGACGCGGCGAGGCATTTTTGGATCGTCCAGCTCGACGCAAACTTACAGCGCGCCCGCGAACAACGGCGCGCCCCTGCCCGGCACAACCAAGGAAGATTACGATCGGGCGAATCTCTATTTGCACGCGCTGGCCGACAAGTCCGGCGGCCGTCTTTACCAGGCGAACGACACGCGGCAGCTAGCTGATTCATTCTCGCGCATCGCTGAAGAGTTGCGCCGGCAATACACGCTTGGCTATTACCCGAAGACTGCGAGCGTGGCCGATGGAGAACGTCGCGCGATTCGTGTGCGCGTGCGCCAACCGAACCTTGCGGTGAAGGCGCGCAACAGTTACGTGAGGTCTTCACCGAGTCAGAACAAGTAATTGCGGATCCACCAACGTCCGGCTGAGTGCGGCGGCCCCAAAATTGGCGGAGTTAGAAAGGCGGTACTTATCATGCTCAGGCATCGTTTGTTGGAAACAGGGGTCCCCGTGCGTTCACTTCTCTTTAAATCAGGAATTGTTTGCGTGCTGATTTGCACGTTCGCAGTTGCGGCCAGCGCTTACACCCTCGTGTTTCGCAACGGCAACCGGATGGAAATACCTGACGAGTTCACCGTCACCAGAACGACTCTAACCTATGAAATCTCGCCCGGTTTTTCAAAAACCATACTGGTAAGTTTGATTGATATTAGCGCCACTGAACGCGCTAACAAGGAACCCTGGGGAAGTTTTTTCAAGCGCAGTCAGATTGCCCAACAGCGGGCCCAGGCTCAGCAAACCCTTGAGCCTTCTGCGCCGGCACCGCAGGCTACCAAGACCGTGACTAACAGCGACCTTGCTGCGATTCGGCAGCGGCGGCTTGAAAGCGAACAAGCGTACGAACAGCGCCGTCTGCAATTGGGGTTGCCGACTGTCGCCGAAACGCGCATGCGCCAGCAAGAAGATGAAAGGCTCTTCCGTTCCGGGCTACGCGATCGGGCGGCGGCCACCTCGCGCGAAGAATCTTACTGGCGGGGGCGCTCCCGCGAACTGCGCACTGAGATTGCCACGGTTGATAATCAACTCGACTACGTTCGGGCGCGCCTAACTGAAATTAATGAATCGTCGCGCGTTGCACCAAGCGTGACGCAGGTCTATCCGAACTGGCCCAATTATGATCCGTGGTCAAGGAATCGTCGTTGGGGCCGCCGCGGTCGCCCTCAGACAACTCCGCCGATCTTCGGACCGCCGCAATATCCTTACGGTTATCCCAACGGGCAATATCCAAATGGGTATCCGGGACAAAACCCTTACGGCTATCCTCAAGGCCAGTATCCTTACGGCTATCCAGGTCAGAATCCGTACGGATACCCGAACCAGAATCCCTATGGCTATCCGGGTCAGGGCCCTTACGGTTATCCGGGTCAGAATCCCTATGGCTATCCGACGGCGCCTTACGATACCGACAAGTCGATGCAACACGCGGATCTCACTCGTCGCATGGATGATTTGCTGATGCGACGGGCGGGATTGATGGCGCAATGGCAAGCGTTGGAAAACGAAGCGCGTGATGCGCGCGTGCCGCAGATTTGGCTTGAACCATGATCGCCAGTTGTCAGTAGTCCGTGGTCAGTTGTAAAAAGGAACGGCAGCGAATACAACTGACAACGGACAACTGACGAATGACTAACGTTTGGGAAACTATCATCGGGCTGGAAGTCCACGCCCAACTCAGCACCGAATCAAAAATTTTCTGCGGATGCTCGACGCGCTTCGGCGATGAGCCGAACGCGAACACGTGTCCGGTGTGCCTCGGTGTGCCGGGTGCGCTCCCCGTTTTGAATCGGCGGGTGATTGAGCTGGGCGCGCGCGCCGCTTTGGCGCTCGGACTTCAAATTCAGGAACGTTCGATCTTCGCGCGCAAGAATTATTTCTATCCCGACCTGCCGAAGGGCTACCAAATCTCGCAATATGATCAACCGTTCTCAATGAACGGCACGCTCGAAATCATGACGGCTGAACGTGACGAAGCCGGCCATGCGCGCGATTGGAAATCGATGACGGTCGGCATCACTCGGCTGCACCTTGAAGAAGACGCGGGCAAGAACGTGCATGAAGGATTGCCGGACGTCGATCGCTATTCCTACATCGATCTGAATCGCGCGGGCACGCCCCTGGCTGAAATTGTCACTGAGCCCGACTTCCGTTCGTCCTGGGAGGCCTACGATTACGTGAATCACGTGCGGCGCGCGTTGCAATGGGTCGGCGCATCCGAAGCGGACATGGAGAAGGGAAACCTCCGCTGCGAAGCGAACGTCTCAATTCGTCGCAAAGGCGACAAAGCGTTCGGCACGAAAGTGGAACTGAAAAACCTGAACTCGGTTCGTTTCATGCAGAAGGCGATCGAATTCGAAGTTGAGCGTCACATCAAGACGCTCGAGTCCGGCGGACAGCTGAGGCAGGAAACGCGTCTGTGGGATGAACGCGCGAACGAAACGCGGCCGATGCGTTCCAAGGAAGAGGCTCACGACTATCGTTATTTTCCTGAGCCTGATCTGCCGCCGCTTATCGTCAGCAGTGAGTTAATCGATCGGGTCCAGGCCTCAATGCCGGAATTACCAGGGCCGCGCGCGAAGCGCTTCACTGAACAGTACAGTTTGTCTTTCGCCGACGCGTCCCAACTCACAAGCGATCGTTCGCTCGCGGATTATTATGAAGCGGCGGTCGAAGCGAGTGGCGGTAATGCGCGCGCGACGACGAACTGGATTCGATCTGAGTTACTGCGCGAACTTGAGAACGCCGGCTTGAGCGCCGAAAAATCCCCGGTTCCGGCCGTCGAGCTCGGTGCGCTCGTCCGCATGATTGACGAAGGAACGATTAGTGGGAAGCAGGGCAAGGATGTTTTGGTTGAGATGTTTGCGACCGGCAAACCTGCTGCCGCCATCGTCGAAGAGCGCGGACTGATTCAAGTCAGCGATTCCGGCGAAATTGACGGCGTGATCGATGAAGTGATCGCGGCCAATCCGAAACAAGTCGAACAGTTTCGCGGTGGCAAAGAAGGTCTGTTTGGGTTCTTCGTCGGGCAGGTGATGAAGGCTTCAAAAGGAAAAGCAAACCCCAAGATTGTGAACGAGCGCCTGCGGGAAAAACTTAAATAACTCTCTGTGTCTCTGTGAGTCCTTTGTGCCTCTGTGGTGAAATCTTGTTATGAATGATTACCACAGAGACACAGAGATCACACCGAGGCACAAAGGCTTGGATGGATCTTAAAAACAAAACGGCAGTCATCACCGGCGGCACTAAAGGCATCGGCCGTGGCATCGCGGAAGCATTGATTCGCGAAGGCGTCTCGGTCTGCATCAGCGCTCGCCATCCAACCGAGCTCAACGACGCCGTCACCGAACTGAATCAGCTTAACAAAGGTCGCGCAGTCGGATTCGTGTGTGACGTTCGCGATTACGACCAGGTGAAAGGGTTGATCGCGCACACTATCGAGGAACTCGGCGGGCTCGACATTCTCATCAACAACGCCGGCATAGGCACTTTCAAGACACCGGTCGAGGAAACTCCGCCGGAAGATTTCCGTGCGGTGCTTGAGACGAATGTTTTCGGCGTCTTCTACTGTTGCCGTGAAGCAATTCCCGAGATGAAGCGGCGCGGTGGTGGCTACATCATCAACATTTCTTCGCTGGCGGGCGTGAACGCGCATCCACGCATGGCCGCCTACAACGCCTCAAAGTTTGGCTTGAACGGTTTTAGTGAAGCGTTGATGCAGGAGGTGCGGCACGACAACATCAAAGTCAGCTATGTCATGCCCGGGTCAGTGAACACTGAGTTCGGCGGCGACTCACCCAGCGCTGAGAAGAGTTGGCAATTACAACCCGAAGACATCGCGCGCGTCGTCCTCGATCTGCTACACCACGACGATCGCTCGCTGGTCAGCCGTGTCGAAATCCGGCCGAGTAAACCGCCGAAGAAATGATGGCATCAGCTCTGTTCGCATTGATGTCAGGTCTTGAGCGAACCAAAATTCACAACGGAACCAATAAAAACGATGGAAGCAAGTGACGCAGCCGAGCAAATAGTCGACGCCAAAGAAAAGGGCGACGAGAAGTTTAAGGGGCGGGCCGCCCTGATCATAGGCTTCATGGCTATGCTGCTGGCGATTACGAGTCTGGGCGGCGGCAATGTCCTTGAAGACATGATCGCCCACAACATTCACGCCAGCGACACCTGGGCCTTTTATCAAGCGAAGACGATTCGCCAGACGACGGTGCGTACTGCGGCGGATGATCTTGAAGTTGAATTGAAGACAAATCCTAATATGCCGGCCGACGCGCGCCAGGTGCTGGAAACGAAGATTAATGAGTACCGCAAGACCGCCGAGCGGTATGACGATGAGCCGGACAAAGCCGATCCTGGTAACCCTTTGAAGGGTGAAGGGCGCAAACAGCTAATGGCCCGCGCGCGTGACTTCGAAGCGCAACGTGAGATCGCGCAGAAGAAAGATCCGAACTTCGATTTTGCCGAGGCCCTGTTCCAAATTGCGATTGTGCTGGCATCCGTTTCCATCCTCGCAACTTCGCGTCGCATCCTGCAGTTTGCGGTAATCGCGGGTTTCGCGGCCACGCTCCTGATGATTAATGGCTACTTCCTGCTTCTGCCAAATCTCCTGTAGAACCCGATGCGAGCCGTGATCCAGCGCGTCACCCGCGCGAAAGTTACAGTCGATGGTGAGGTGGTTGGCGAGATCGGAACTGGTCTCGTCGTGCTGCTCGGGATCGCGCGCGACGACACAAAAGTCGAAGCAGCATACCTGGTTGATAAAATCGCGAACCTGCGCATCTTTGATGATGAAGAGGGCAAGATGAATTTGTCAGTCAAGGATGTGGGTGGCGCGTTGCTGATAATTTCGCAATTCACTCTGTACGGCGATGTGCGTCGTGGTTTGCGGCCGTCGTGGATAGAAGCAGCGTCGCCTGAAATCGCTGAGCCGCTCTACGATTTCTTTGTGCGCCAGGCGCGCGCAACAGTGGACGATGTGGCCACGGGAAAGTTTCAGGCTATGATGCAGGTTGAACTGGTGAACGACGGGCCCGTGACGATTCTGTTGGATAGCAACAAGCTGTTTTAGGAGCGCAGGCATCCCTGCCTGCGGTGCGCGGGCATCCTGCCCGCTTTCCGTGTCGAGGAGAAACCAAATTGTCGAGACGATTTTTTATTTTCGTATGTTGCGCCGCACTTGTCGGCTTGCTCACCGCTTGCCATCAATCAAAGACAAACACTAACGGCGCGAATTCGAACGCTAATTCGGGCGCCGCTTCGAACGTTAAGTCGGCAAAACCCGAACCCGACTCACAAGTCGCCGTGATCGAGACTGCCGACTATGGCCGAATCGTGATCGAGCTCTATCCGAATATCGCACCGCAGCACGTCGAACGATTCAAGAGACTGATCAACGAAAAGTTCTACGACGGGACGGCGATTCATCGCATCGATCAGGAACTGGGAATTATCCAGGGCGGCGATCCGCTGACCAAGACAGGCAGTGCGGCGATGTGGGGTACCGGTAATTCGCCTTATCCAAACGTAAAGGCTGAATTCAGCGACATCCCCTACGAACGCGGCACGCTCGGCGCAGCGCGCACCGGCGACATCGACGGCGCGAATTGTCAGTGGTTTATTACGCTGAAGAAGCAGCCGGCCTTCGACAAGCAGTACACAGTTTTCGGAAGAGTTGTTGACGGGATCAAGAATGCGGAAATCATCATGAGCGCGCCGACCGTGGAAGGAAGTCCGCGGCCCGCAGACAAGATTGTGATTACCAGTGTGACCTTGCAGCCACGGGTACATGCTCCGGCAACTCCATCCCCGACTCCGTAAGGAGCGCCCGCATCTTGCGGGCGGGTCGCGCGCATCCTGCGCGCATTTAAGTATGAAGACGGAACTCTCACTAGACCCCTCGCCAACTTTAGGCTGGCACAGCCGCGGCTACCTTCCACACTTTGACGGCGGGCAACTCGCGCAATTCATTACGTTCAGACTCTACGATTCGCTTCGCGCGACGTGATTGTTGGTTGGAAACAAGATCTGAAGCTCGAACAAAGCGGCGAAGCCGCAGCGATATTCCGACGCAGGATTGAAGTTTATCTCGATCAGGGCTGTGGTAGTTGCTACCTAAAGAGTCCTGACGTCGCAAAAATGGTCGAGAAGGCGCTGTTATTTCACGACGTCAGGAAATACAAATTATCCGCCTGGGTTGTCATGCGGAACCACGTGCACATCTTGGCCACACCAGCGGCTGGGTACGGTCTGGCGAAAATCATGCACTCGATCAAATCATTTACTTCGAATGAGGCGAACAAAATGCTCGACCGGGCCAGGCGCTTTTGGCAGAAGGAATACTTCGATCGGTTTATTCGGAATCCAACCCAGTTCGCGAGCACCGTCGCGTACATCGACAACAATCCATTCAAAGCGAATCTCTGTGACCGTCCGGAGGATTGGCCGTTCAGCAGTGCTAGGTTACGGAAGAAATGAGTGCGCAGGCAGGATGCCTGCGAACCGCCCGCAAGGATGCGGGCGCTCCGATGCGGGCGCTCCTACATCTTCGGAAACAAGACCGGCAATGCAGCTTCTGAGGTAAACACGCAGCGCGCGTTGTGACCGCACAGGGGAACCACGACCACCTGATGCGGGGCGTTGTATTTCGCTTTCACGTAGGCTGCGTACGCCTGGCCGCGAGCAAGTCGCGTCGGGCCCTGCGCCATCGCCGGACATGACGAATCAAACCCGGCGAGCGGCAGAACATCCAATTCACCTAACAAGTAAGTCATCGGCCGCGCGGCCATCTGTTTCTTCAACTGATCGTCGGGAATCTTCGAGGCATAGCCCGTTCGGTTCTTAAACCCATAGGGCCAATTGTCGTACGTCGTGCAGTTGCGCGCTTCGCCGAATGGCCGCTGTTCGTTGTTCGCTCCGGCAGGCCGTTCCGGATCCAGGTACGAATAGCTCGATGGGTTCGAAACAACGTAAGTGATGGGAACGCCGGCGGAATCGTGAATCTGATTGGCCATCCCGTAGCGCGTGGCGAACTGACCACCGGCAGAGTGGCCGGAGATAACGATCGATTTTAAGTTCGGAAAGTTCTCTTTGCGCGTCAGCGCCCGCACGATCGCGTCCATAAAGTCATACGACGTGAGTTGTCCGTTGTTGGTCGCCACGCCGCCCGAACGCCAACTGTCCCCGCCGCACGGCCAATTGACTTCATTCGCCGCCAGCGTGTCCGGGCACCCGCCGTTGTTCGAAGCGAAGCGCGGCGAGATCGCGATCGTGTTCTCAAGGGCGTTCGCGAGGAAGGTGGCCGCCAGCGTCGTCCGAAAATAATTATCGGCGTCACGTCCTGCGCCATGAACGACAATCAGCGCCCGCGTAATTTTTTCGTTTTTCTTATCCAGCGGATAATTGCTGTAAACGAGTGAGCGAGATTCGCCGCCGAGCTTCACCCAACGCGTGCATTCCGGCGTCGCGGACGTGCAGGGTTGCGCGGCCACCGTCGATGCAAAGCCAAAAATGATGAAGGAAAGAACAAACAGGTTGCGCATGGTGAAGGAGCATAAACATCGCAGAAGGTTTGATCAAGAGAGTCTTGCCCAGAAAGCCGGGGGTGAGCGAAAACTCTTCGAGCTGCGTAGCAGCGGTCTTAGCTAAGCCAAGGCGATGCTTTGCGAGCCTTGGGAAACCATGCCCGTTATAGACCAGCGGAGCCCGCGAAGCGGGCGACATCTCAGTCCCGAGTTTGAGTCTCGAGTCAGAGCCAACGCGAAGCCTCGTTGAGGGACCCATTCTGAAGAGAAATCTTGCTAGCGCTCTTCCGATAACCTAACTCAAGGTCGCCGCTCCGAGGCTCCTTCAATTTTACTAACGCTCGCAACCCAAGGCTCGCAAGGCCTCGCCTTGGGCTTAAATACATCCGCTGCTCCTTGGGCTTAAATACATCCGCTGCTTTCGCAGCTTCGTTGAATATTGTCAGACAGATCTTGCGGCGTGAAATTACACTTCGTCGCGTATGGTGCGCACGCCTCTGGCGTGCAGCATGCCGGAGGCATGGGTACGATTTAGATCATATCGTCGCGTGTCTTGGATTGCTCTTCCAGTTCGTATCGATCGCGATCCCGCTTTTCAATCTTCTCGAGAAAGTCGAGTTCTTCGTTGTCTTCAAAACTAACGCCGATCGCCTTGGCATTTTCTTCGACGAGGGATTGATCCGGAGTCGGACTGTCGCCGGCAAAGGTTTCTGAGCCGGCGTTGTTTACATCTTCCCAGTCCGCGTCCAGGTCGCCACCTGTGTCCGCGGGCGATGCCGCGGTGTTGTTGTGCAGGCGTTGCGCCAACAATTCCGGATCTTTCGGCGCGTGCGCAATCTCTTCTTCCATGAATTCTTCGATTTCCGGATCCGGTACGAAGTTTGGATCGTTGCTCAAGTATTCGAAAGCTTCCGGCGTTTTCTTCGGCATGATGAACTCTCCGTTCAATAGAACATTGCGGACGATTCTCTGTTCAGAATCGGTCACATGATTAAAGTGTTAAGGGGGATTGAAACTCATCGGACTATAACAAATGGTCACACGGGACGGCAAAGAGGGTTAAAGATCTCTTGGGGAAAACTAATTTTCATTCACACCTCGCTTCAGCGAGGTGGTTGGGGAGCCTGTTTATTCTCAGCCGTTTCAACGGCTTCAATGAAACCGTTAAAACGGTTCAGCACCATGTGGTCAGCCGATCACACCTCGCTGAACCGAGGTGTGAATGAGAAAGCGCGTGCTTGACGATTGCTGATCGCGCTCCTAAAATTGAATTTGAATTACCCAAACAAAACGTTTCGCGCGAGAAGCTTTGACGCTTTTCTTCGTCCTTGTGCGTGCACATTGCGCACGAATCGTCCGCCACAAGCGGGCGCTCTGCAAACTCTGAGAACCTATGCCGCATAATCTCTTCAACACGCTTCAATCATTCGCACCAACTTCGGGAACCAAAGGCCAGTTCTATTCATTGCCGCAACTGGAAAAGGAAGGCGTCGGTCCGGTTTCCAAGCTGCCGGTAAGCATTCGCATCGTCCTGGAATCCGTGCTGCGCAACTTCGATGGCAACAAGATCACCGAAGAAGACGTGCGCGCCATCGCTAATTGGAAACCGAATGACGAACGGACGGAAGAAGTGCCGTTCGTGGTCGCGCGCGTGTTGCTTCAGGATTTTACCGGCGTCCCTTTGCTGGTCGATCTCGCGGCGATGCGTTCGGCGGTGACGCGGCTTAACAAGAATCCCGCGATTATTGAGCCGCTCGTGCCGGTCGATCTCGTCATCGATCATTCGGTGCAGGTGGACTACTCGAGCACCGGCGACGCGTTCCGCAAAAACATGGAGGTGGAGTTCAAGCGGAACAACTCGCGCTATCAGTTTCTGAAGTGGGGCATGCAGGCGTTTGACGGTTTTCGCGTGATTCCGCCGGGCATCGGCATCTGTCACCAGGTGAATCTCGAATATCTCGCCCAATGCGTTTGGGAAAAGTTCGGCGTTTACTATCCCGACAGCGTCGTCGGAACTGATTCGCACACCACGATGATCAATGGTCTCGCCGTTGTCGGCTGGGGGGTCGGCGGCATTGAAGCCGAAGCGGCCATGCTGGGCCAGCCGGTCTACTTTCTGACGCCGGACGTCGTGGGCGTGCACATGAGCGGCCAGTTGCGCGAAGGCGTGACGGCAACTGATCTGGTGCTCGCGGTGACTGAGATGTTGCGCAAAGCAAAGGTTGTCGGCAAGTTCGTTGAGTTTCACGGCGATGGCGCCGCGTCGCTATCGGTAGTCGATCGGGCCACGATTGCGAACATGTCGCCGGAGTACGGCGCGACGATGGGCTACTTTCCGCCTGACGAACAGACCTGTGCGTATCTGAAAGCGACCGGTCGAGAAGATGCGCAGGTGGACGCGGTGTGCAATTACTTCAAAGCCCAGGGCATGTTCGGCATGCCGCGCAAAGGTGAAATTGCTTACAGCACTTTGCTCGAGCTCGACCTCGACACGATCGTGCCAAGCGTGGCCGGTCCGAAGCGGCCGCAGGATCGAATTCCACTGCCGGACTTGAAGAACAGCTTCATCAATCTGTTGCAGCAGGATGCGAAGTCAGGCGGTTACGGCAAGCCTTACGGCGAAATCAACGTGCGCTACGCGGCGGACATCGGCGCGTCAGCGCACTCCACAGTGGTTGCCGGCGGTGGCGAACAGCGGGCGGTGACGCCTCTGCCGGTCGCGGGGGTAACGAGCGCGAAAGACACCAGCACCAAAGACACGAGCGTCTGGACGGAAACGGAAATGGTCAACAACCGTCCGACGCCCGACCGCGTTCACGAAGTCTTGCCGGAAGAGTTTCCCAAGGCGCACGTCGATCTCGGCCACGGCGACGTCTTGATCGCGGCGATCACTTCGTGCACGAACACTTCGAATCCGAGCGTAATGCTGGCGGCGGGACTACTCGCGAAGAAGGCGGTCGAGAAGGGCCTGAAAGTTCGGCCCACGGTGAAGACTTCACTCGCACCGGGCTCACGGGTGGTGACCGATTACCTTGAGAAGACCGGTTTGCAGCCTTACCTCAATCAGCTTGGCTTCAATCTGGTCGGCTACGGCTGCACGACCTGCATCGGCAATTCGGGCCCGCTCGATCCGGTGATTGAAGACATCGTCACCGATCACGATCTGATCGCGGCCAGCGTGCTTTCCGGCAATCGCAATTTCGAAGCGCGTGTGCACCAGAGCTTAAAAGCGAATTTTCTGATGAGCCCGCCCCTCGTCGTCGCGTTCGCGCTGGCGGGCACGGTGGAAAAGGATTTGTCGAAAGATTCGCTGGGGCAGGGAAACGATGGCGAAGATGTTTTTCTGAGCGACATCTGGCCGACAACCGAAGAAATCGGCGCACTGTTGCGCGAAGCGATGGATCCCGAAACCTATCGGCGTCTGTACAGCAGCTTCGCCGATCAGAATCCGATGTGGAACTCGATTCCGACGACGAGTGGGCTCACCTATCAGTGGGATACGCACTCGACTTACATTCAGGAACCGCCTTTCTTCGCTGGTTTCGGCGCCGATGTGGGCGAGATGGAAGACATTCATGGCGCGCGGCCCCTCGCGATCTTTGGCGATTCAGTTACCACGGATCACATCAGTCCCGCGGGCGCGATCAAAGCGACTTCGCCCGCCGGCGTTTATCTGCAACAGAAGCGCGTTGATGTGCAGGACTTCAATAGCTACGGCGCGCGACGCGGCAATCACGAAGTGATGATGCGCGGCACATTCGCGAACGTACGCATCAAGAACCTGATGGTGCCGGGGACGGAAGGCGGCGTTACCCTTTATTGGCAGAACCCCGAAGCCGAGCCTGAGCGCATGAGCATCTATGACGCGGCCATGAAGTATCAGAGCGAAGGCAAGCCGCTTATCGTGATCGCCGGACAGGAGTACGGCACCGGCTCTTCACGTGATTGGGCCGCGAAAGGCACACTTCTGTTGGGAGTGAAGGCCGTCATCGCACAAAGCTTCGAACGCATTCATCGCAGCAACCTGGTCGGCATGGGCGTCCTGCCTTGCCAGTTCAAAGAGGGCGTCAGCGCCCAGACATTGAATCTCGATGGGACTGAGACGTTTGATATCTCGGGCCTGGAAGCCTCTGATTCTGGATCGCAAAACGTTGAAGTCCGACCGCGTCAGGACGTGCTGCTGACGATCCATCGCGCCGATGGATCACAAGAACAGGTTCCAGTCATCCTGCGCATCGATACCCCAATTGAGATCGATTACTACCTGCACGGCGGAATTTTGCCGTACGTTCTGAGGCAATTGTTGGCGGGCACGACGGGGTTCTGAGAACGTAGCGTCCGCCTGAGACCGTGCCGCGCTTGTTTCGGAAGTCAAGAGTTAGGGTATAGTTTGAACAGCTGGTGCATGGTACGTGAACTCTCCTCGAGAAAAGTCTTCCACCTACGTGTCGGTCATTGAAAGGATCGCGAGTGCGATCGGTGCTCGAGTCGGAGCGCGCTCCCATCTACATCTTCGTCGCGTGCAACTATACGCGACTGAACTAGCCGTTCTTAGTGGTCTCTCGCAGAAAGACATCGCTACGCTCTCGATGGCAGCCTTATTGCATGACATCGGAGAACTAGCAATTCCAGATCACATACTTAATAAGCCTGGCGCCCTTACGGTGGCAGAGTTCGAACGAGTAAAGACGCGAACAACAATTGCGCACCAAATTTTAGCGGGAGTTGACTTCTACGGACCGGTCTTACCGACGATTCTATATCATCATGAGCAATGGGACGGGCTCGGGTACCCCGAAGGATTAAAAGCTGAAGCCATTCCGGTGCTAGCTCGGATTTTGAGCGTTGCCGATATGTTTGACGCAGTCCAGCAAGACGCGCCGTTCCGAGCTAGAATGACGGCTAAAGAAGCCAGTGAACTTCTAGTGAGAATGTCTGGAAATGCGTTCGAGCCACGTCTTGTAGATCTGTTTCTCGACAATCTTTCAGGCTTACAGAGTAAATTGTATGTGCTCGGTCTCGCGTCACAGGACGAAAACTCCTCGACGTTGAACCCTTCTTGTTTTACGGCTATTAGCGAGGCGAACCGAGAAGCCTACACGCTATACGAAATTGCACGTGCCTTTGGATCGTCTTTGCAGGTCGATGACATAACGTCGAGGCTCATCTCAAAAATTGGCTCAATTCTACCCTTCGACACTTGTGTTGTTTATCTCTACGATGAATTCATGGCGCGTGCAGATGTTGCTAAGGTAGTTGGCCAAAATCGAACATTATTCGAAGGCAGATCCACCGCCATAGGGGAGGGTGTTACCGGTTTTGTACTTGAAAAGGGCCGAACAATTTGTCGGATTGATCCACAACTCGATTTCCGTGCCGAGGAAGCTGCTTATGCCTCAGGTTATCGGTCGATGCTTGCAACGCCGCTGTTTAAGAACGACCGACTTCTCGGAGCTGTTACGCTGTATTCAACTAGTACGCAACAGTATTCCGAGGACCAGATGCGAATCATAGAGGTAATCGCGCAGTTGGCCTCGAATGCGCTTGCGAATGCACGCGGTTGGTTTGAAGTAAACGCCGACCCGTTGGCCATGCCGATGCAAGATCGTAGACATTTTCAATCGTGTTTTATTAGTTACTCAAGTAAGGATGACGATTTTGCAGTAAAGCTACACTCGGCGCTGCGCAAACAAGGTGTCCGATGCTGGTTCGCGCCGGAAGACCTTAGGATTGGCGACCGCATTCGGACTCGTATTGATGAGTCGATTGGACATTACGACAAACTTCTGCTGGTCTTGTCTAAGAATTCGGTGTCCAGTCACTGGGTTGAAAAAGAAGTTGAAACAGCGATGCAGAACGAAAGAGAGCTAGATAAGACGATATTGTTTCCAGTACGGTTGGATGATGCGGTCTTCGCAATCAAAACGGGATGGCCAGCTGACGTGCAGCGGTCTCGCCATATTGGTGACTTTACGCATTGGGAAGAACGTGACCACTTCTCTAGAGCCTTTGTCCGGTTGATGCGCGACCTGCAAGCCAAAGGCATGGTAGAAACTCATGAAGGGTGAATGCAATGTAAAGGAAGACGCACGTGGCTTTGAACTGGGCAGTTGTTTCCTGCACTATCTCTCCAACGCTTTTCGATCCCACTTCGCCAAATCCGCCGCCGCTTCGTACGTGCTCTGACAAAAGTCCATCAAATCTTTTTCCGGTGAAGGGGATTGGCGAACAGCGTCGTAGGGCAGGAAGAATTCGTTCATCTCTTTCGAATAGAACGCCGCCGCGGGTTTCACTTTCACTTCGCCGAGGCCTGCGGGTTCGGGAGCACAGTAAGCATAGAACGCGGCCTGGTTGCCGTTGCCTCCGGGCCAGAAACCGTGGCTGATATTTTCGTGTGAGTAGCCTTCAGCGGTGATCTTGTCGGCGCCTTCGCGCGGCGGCGCGGGACGGCCGGAGAAGCGCGTGACGGCGTGATCGAAGCTGCCCCACCAGAAATGCACGGGACTGACTTTGCCGAGAAAGCGCGTGCGAAAATCCTTAAAGACCTCGTCCACGGAAACCAGCGCGTGCCAGAATCGATTCACGTACTCGGCGTCGTAAGACTTGTGAGTTTGATCCTGCTCGAACGGAATGGCTTCGCGAACGGCGGTTGAAGGTCCCGGAACTTCGACGGGCGTCGTCCAAATCTTAACGTCGATTCCGACTCCGCTTAACGCCGCCATCAATTCCTTATAAAAGTCAGCGACTGATTGAGGACGCAAATCCAAAGTTGCCGTGGCGCCGTCGTTACACTCAATCCACAACTTGTGATCGATGAAGTCGAACTCAATTTCGAAGATGCGATCACCGAGAGGCATCGGCGAAGTCGTCAGGCCTCGCGCGGACACGTACATCGGCACATTCCACCAGTGATTGACGAGGGGCGTGGTCTCCAGGCGAATCTTGCCGACAATTTGGGTCCACATGTGGACGGTGGCAAGGGTGTCTTGCCATTCTTCGAGAATGAGTTCGGGCCAGGTGTTATTGTTCATGAAGTGCAAAGATACGCCCGATGAAGCCGTCAGACAATGAGGTCAGTACCGTCCGCGGTAGCGGATGGGTTAGCGATTACCCACCTGCTACCGCAGGTGGTACTGATTTCACGACAATGCTAAATTCTATTCATGTCAACACCACAACCAGCGCAGAATGAACCACGGCGTCAACAGCTTTTCATTGACGGTCAATTTGTCGATTCCGAATCAGGGAAGACTTTCACGTCTCCGAATCCGGCGACGGGCGAGACGTTCGCCGAGGTTGCCGAAGCCGACAAAGCCGATGTCGATAAAGCCGTCGCCGCCGCGCGCAAGGCTTACGAAGGCAAATGGTCAAAGATGAGCGCGCGCGATCGCGGGCGGCTGCTTTATAAACTTTCGCAGTTGATCGAACGCGACACGGCGCAGCTCGCGGAACTGGAAACGCGCGACAACGGGAAGCCCATCAAGGAATCGACCTACATTGATTTGCCGGGCGTAGTCGAAAACTTTGAATACTTCGCTGGCTGGGCCACGAAGATTGAAGGCGAGACGATCCCTGTGCCCGGGCAGATGTTTAATTACACGCTGCGCGAGCCTCTCGGCGTGTGCGGCCAAATCATTCCGTGGAATTTTCCTCTGTTGATGGCGGCGTGGAAACTCGCGCCGGCATTAGCGGCGGGCAACACGGTGGTGTTGAAGCCGGCGGAGCAGACACCGGTGACCGCGCTCGAACTTGCGAAGCTGATTCAGGAAGCAGGCTTTCCCGAAGGCGTCGTCAACATCGTGACCGGTTACGGAGAGACGGCCGGCGCGGCGCTGGCTTCGCATCCGGGGATCGACAAAATCGCTTTCACCGGCTCGACGGAAGTCGGGAAAATAATTGCGCGAGCGGCAGCGGAAAACCTCACGAAGGTCTCGCTCGAACTCGGCGGCAAGGCGCCAAACGTCATTTTTGCTGACGCCGATCTCGACCAGGCGGTGAACGGCGCGATGATGGGAATCTTTTTCAATCAGGGCCAGGTGTGTTGCGCCGGCTCGCGCATCTTCGTCGAAGAAAAAGCGAAAGATGAATTTCTCAGCCGCTTCAAAGAGAAAGCCGAGAGAGTGAAAGTCGGCGATCCGATGGACAAAGCGACGGGGATGGGGCCGCAGGTTTCGGCAGATCAGTTAAGTCGGATCAAAGGTTACGTGGACATCGCGCGCGAGGAAGGCGCGACAGTGTTTAGCGGGGGCGGATCGCCGGAACTGGCCGAAGAGTTTAAGAACGGCTACTTCTTTCAACCCACAATCTTCAGCGAAGTCGATAATAAGATGCGCGTCGCGCAGGAAGAAATTTTCGGTCCGGTCTCAAGCGTCATCACTTTCAAAGATGACGACGAGCTGATTCAGAAAGCGAACGACACGATCTACGGGTTGTCGGCCGGAATCTGGACGCAGAACATTACGCGCGCGCATCGCTTCGCCAAAGCGATTAAGGCCGGTGTCGTCTGGATCAATACCTACAACATGATGAACGCTGCGTCACCGTTTGGCGGCTACAAGCAATCAGGCTATGGGCGCGAGATGGGCAAGGGCGCGCTGGATCTCTACACGCAGGTGAAGAGTGTCTGGGTTGATCTGTCAGGTAAGCCGATTGGTTGGTTTGGGAAGTAGAAGGGAGTGGCACAGACTTTAGTCTGTGATTTCATTCTTTGGATCACAGACTGAAGTCTGTGCCACTCCAAATCAAAACTTATAACGATACCGCACGGTCACTCCACGGCCGCCGCCGTCGATTCCCCAACTGATGCCGCGATAAGACTTGTCGAAGATGTTCTCGAAATCAACGAAGATCTCTGAGTGGTCCCCGAAGCGATACGCTCCTCGCAGTCCAAACAGCGCATAAGACTTAACTTCGGTGAAAAGCGGCACGAGCGTGTCATTGTTCACCACGGTCACGCCGTTGATGGTTGCGCCAATTGGCAGTACGCGATTCTGCACCTGGGCTTGTGTCTCGCCGGTGGAGATCAGAATGCCGCCCGCCGAACCGCAGCCGGTCGCTCCCGGTGTGGTGATGCCGCGCACACAGGCGCCGCGGCGGAAGAAGTTCTGAATCTGTGCGCGCGAACGCGCCGCACCGGTGCGCCGATCAGGAATATCCAAACTCGAAAGTCTGTCCTGCGTTCCCGCGATCGTTGAGTAACCTTCCACATAGAACCCGTTGTTACGTTGATATCGCAGACTCAGAAAACCCGTGGGCGCGGGCGTGCCGCCTTCGACATTCGGTGGCAGATTGTTGACGAGGCTCTTGGAGTGAATCGCCGTGAAGTTGCCATTGAGGCTGAATCGCCGGCTCAGCAGCGCTTGTCCGTTGACTTCGACGCCAGTGAATCGTGCATCGTCAAAATTGACCCTAACCACGACGGGGCCGGTCGCCGCGGCCACAAATACAAGTCCGTTCGCATTTTGCGCAACGATCTGTTCACTGCCGAGGAACGTTCCCACGGCGCCGGGAGGAAGCACGAGGGCTTGATCGAAATAGACGTTCTTTAGCTTGCTGGTGAACGCCGTGACTTCAAAGGCGCCCCGCTTGTGGCTGTAACGTAGACCGAAATCAAAACTATCGGTTGTCTCCGGACCTAAGCCCGTGACTGGAATTCCGGTTGACACGGCATCACCGCCCGCGGTCGTACCGATGAATCCACCGAGAGATGCCGCTGTGCCGGCATCCACTTCAAAACCAGTGCCCACCAGGCCGAGGATGCCGAGATCCGTTGTGTTCGGGGCGCGAAAACCGCGCGCGTATTTCAAGGCGAGATCGAAGCCACCGCCGAGTGTGACCACCGCGCCGATCCGGCCTGAGAAGGCGCTGAACCGCGCACTGTCATCAGGGAACAATGGTCGTCCCCCGACGACTGCGGCATTAGCAGCGCGAGATCTGTAGGATGCAACGTTGTAGCGGATCGCGCCGCTGAGGCGAAGCCGCTCAGGAATCGCCGTGAAAACATCCTGCGCAAACACGCCGTACGAAAGATATCTGGCGCCGTCCGGAATGCGTGGCCGCGAAGGAGTGAAGATCCGGGTGACCGGATCCAAAGTTACGCCCTTGGCGTTAATGTGATCTCGATAGACGTCGGCGCCGAAAAGAACTGTGTTGCGATCGCCAATTTGTTTGTCAACGAAGAAGTTGAATCCGAGCACCGTGGTGCGCTCAGGCTGAAAAGTGATCGCTCCGACCGGGTTGCCCTGCCCACCCTGATTGACACGTTCCTCGCGCTGGCTGTTGTAAGAGACGGTGAATGACGCGTTGTCGAAGAATCCTAAATCCTGCCGGACGAGACGGCCGTAGAAAAAGTCCGTCATCAGGTTCCGCAGGTCGGCGATCAGATTCCCATCGCCGCCGAGAAGTTGATCGTAGCGCTTGCCGGCGTCCTGTTGATTCCGCGCATAACTGAAAAGCAATTGCGTCTTATCACTGAGATTGAAGTTTGTACGCAGCAAGCTGCCGTATTGCGTGAAGCCCGTATCGGGCAAACGGCTTCCTAACAAACTCGAAGAGATGCCAAGAAAGCGAGTGAGGGCTGAATGTGAATCGATGCCATCACCCGGTCGCAGGCGATTCACCCGACGCGCGTTCACATTGAACAAAATCCCGAAATTGCGCGTGCCGTAGGTTAACAATTGATTGCCGCCGAAGCTGTTCGTGACGGACGAATAGAAGACGTTGGTGTTGCCGTGCCATTCGCTTTCGTTCGCGCCGTACCGTGGCGTGTGAGACAGGAAGTTGACGACGCCGCCGAGCACGTCCGAGCCATATTGCGAACTACTGGGGCCGCGCAATACTTCGACCGTGCCCAGGCTGGAAGGTTCGATTAAGCTAAAAAAAGTTCCGACGCCGCCCCGTTGCGCGCTGGTCGTGTAGCGCACGCCATCGACGTAAACGCCGACGTTGCGGCCGGTGAGTCCGCGGACAAACACCGCGCTGAGTGACGGCGCGGTGCGCTGCAGGTTCACGCCCGGCTCTTCATCAACGACCTGCGCGACAACTTCGGTGGCCCGTTGCAGAATCTCCTCCTCGTTCATGACGTTTACCGGTTGCGCGACGCTGCGCGCTTCAGCGACCAGTCCTGCTTCGGAAGTAACGGTGACTTGTTCACTGATCTGATTGACTTGCAGAAGGATGTCTATCGAAACGTTTTGTCCCGAAGTCAGTTCCACCGCGCGGCGGTGCGTGTTGAAGTCAGGTCGAGACACGACGATCACGTACACGCCGGACGGAATGCCATCGAATGTGAAACGGCCCTGCGCGTCAGTCTTTGCATCTTTCAAAACGACTTGCTGCGAGTTCGTCAGCGACACGTCGGCGTTTGGTACGGCGGCATCGAACGCATCCTTGACCGTGCCGGACATAGTTGCGGTGTTCTGCGCCCAAACCGTGTTCGACAACGCCAGGACAATCACGCCCGCCATTAATAACCAAGCGAGGCGCGACATCGTTGCCAGCCGTCGAACTTTGATCCAATCCATAGTTGCTCCGAAGCTGTTATCGAATGCTCGTAATGTTTCTATTGTCCCTTGATCAGTCTTGAGGAATACTTGAGACTGCTCAACGCTAGTTTTGACTGAGAGATAAGTGAATCCTTCAGCTTGGCAAGCGTACGCTCGACCGATAACTACTACTAGGGCTCGTGGACGACTGAGAGATCGAATGGATGAGGTTCGGTGACGTGAGAACCGTTTCACGGCACTGAGCGGGTCTGTGAAAAAACAAAACCGATGGCGGCGACCTCCAATCGTAAACACGCAATTAGGTTCATTGTCGCAATGGGCATTGTGAGCTTGTTCGCGGACATGACCTATGAAGGCGCGCACAGCATCATTGGGCCTTACCTGAAAGACCTCGGCGCGTCGGCGACACAAGTGGGACTTATCGCCGGGTTCGGGGAGTTGATCGCGGCGACGCTGCGTCTGGTTTCAGGCAAGCTTGCGGACAAAACGCGCGCGTACTGGACGATCACTTTCCTTGGTTACGCTATGAACCTGACGGTTGTGCCTGGGCTGGCGTTCGCGCAGAACTGGCAAGGCGCGGCATTGTTCGTGGTCGCCGAGCGCACGGGCAAAGGTCTGCGGGGGCCTTCGAAAGATGTGCTGTTGTCCGGGGCGACGAAAACCGTTGGCCACGGTTGGGGATTCGGCTTGCACGCGGCGATGGATCAAACGGGCGCAGTCCTGGGCCCGCTTTTCATGGCCGCGATCGTCGCGCGCGAAAATTCATTTGGACCGGCGTTTCTGTGGTTAGCCCTGCCGGGAGTAGTAGCGTTCACAACGTTGTTCGTCGCGCGCACCATGCGGCCGGAAGAGCCGGAGCCCCCGCCGGAGTTAACTCAAAAACGGCTGCCCGGTTTTTTCTGGGTCTACGTGGTTGCCGCGGGACTGCTGGCATGCGGCTTCGTTGATTTTGCGCTGCTGGCTTATCACTTTCAGAATGCGCAACTGGCAAGGCCGGCGGCGATTCCTTTGTACTACGCCGTGGCGATGGGTGTGGCCGGGTTGAGCGCGCTCGTCTTTGGGCGACTGTTCGATCGCTACGGCCTTCGCATACTCGCGGTGGCGATTGCGGTGGCCTTGTTCGCTCTGCCACTCGGTTTTCTGGGAGGACCGGTTGCCGTAGTGCTGAGCGCAGCCTGCTGGGCCACCGGTCTCGGGGCGCAGAATTCAATTCTTCGTTCGGGCATCGCGCAAGTCATTTCGATGAACAAACGCGGCACTGCTTACGGAGCTTTCAATGCCGTGTATGGGTTGCTGTGGTTTGCCGGCAGCGTCGTGATGGGAATTCTCTACGATTACTCGATCACCGCGCTGGTCGTGTTTGGAATTGCGGCGCAGTTAATTGCGGGCGTTATGTTCCTGATGCTACACGGGAAGATAACCGCCGCAGCCAAAGCTCAGTGAACTCAGCTTGGTTAGCTGATTAGAGATGAACGACGCGTTCGATCAGCTGATGCAGAGACGCGAGAACTTCAGAGTTAGTGTGATGAACCACGGCGATCGCCAAGGGCATCAAGAGCAACGCGAGGGGCAGTAAGCGCCGGTGACGCACAAAGGTTCGGGCACCCATTTCGTGGTTTGACGCGATCTCCAGAAGCCGCCTGACACGCGCTTTTATTCCCCGGTCTTCTTCGTTGCCGACCAGAAACGCTGCGACCGGGACGACCGCGCGCGATCCGTGCGGAACCATGCGCGCGACTTTCACCAGGGCCGCGGCCATATTAACGGCCGCCGACGAACTCGTCCGGGCCGCGTATTCGTCAGCCGCAGACTCAGCGGTCTCGGCCCATGCGCGGTCAAGCGATCGGCCGCAGGGAATCATCAGCAGCGCATCGCCACACGCGCGGAGCAACGAGCGTTTCAGGTTGTCGCGCGCACTGAGATGGGCGACCTCGTGCGCGATGGCTGAGTGAAGCTCATCCGCAGTGAGCGTGGTCAGGACTTGTTCGGTGACGAACAAACGAGGACGAAAGCTGCCGACGACGGCGAGCACAGGAAACGCGTGCGTGAGTTTGAAGGTTGGAATCGCAACCCCCGCGAGCGTGATCGGAGTGGCCGCGTTGAGCCACGCCTTCAATAGTCGCCGGGTCGCCAGCCACGAACGCACGCCGCGCGAAACCGCCAGCAGTACGCCAGTCGCCGAAAGAACGGCGAGCGTCGCCAATTTTCCAGAGACGACTTCATTTGTGCCGTACGGCTCGTGCAGCAGATACGCAGGAATTAGGAATCCCGCCACGAACATCATCGAAAGCAACAGCGGCGCGACGCGGAAAGCGAAAAGCAACTCGGCGCGCGTGCGGGCAGAGCAGCGCTGCAGTGGCGCTCTGAGCAGACGCCAGAGACCGGTGCCCGCAAACGAAGTCACTGCGTTCACGGTTAGTAACGCGGCCAATCCCAGGCTGATTCCCAGCAGTTCGTACATTACTCAGTTGTCAGCTGCCGTTTCTTTTCCTGCACCAATCTCTCCAACTCATCCAAAAGTTCGCGATCGCGTTCGCTGACGGCGTCGACGATGCAGGCGAGCACCGGCTGAATGCCTTCCGTGCCGTCGAACAGTCCTTCGATGACGTCCTCGCGAATTCCGGTTTCGAGTTGTTCGCGGCTCACGGCCGGCGAATAAAGAAACGCGCGCCCCAATTTTCGCCGCGCAAGCAGATGCTTTTTATAAAGACGATCGAGGGTCGTCATGATCGTCGTGTAGGCGACCTGGTCGCCGAAAGCGACACAGATGTCGCGCACGCTGACCTCGCCCCGCTGCCACGTCTCGTCGAGTACCTGACGCTCGAGCGGTCCGAGCGCGGCCAGGGCCATTTCGCTTGGCCGGCGAAATCCGCGCAAAAGAAATCGTGGAGCCTTCATGTGAGCGCGATTCTCCGAGGAGTTGGGCGCGATGTCAACCTGGGTACGCACGCGAGACGCGTGCGTACGGACGCGGTCTTTAGTCAGCGAACTGCACGTTCACTTCGTGTGGAATGATCCCGCGTTCATAGCCTTCGGTAAGCAGGCGGCGGACAGCTTCACGGCCGCGTTCGCCGTAGTCCAGCGTCAGGTCGTTTACCCACATCGCGACAAACCGATCGGCCAGCGCCGGATCCATGTCGCGGGCAAACTGCATCGCGTACTCCAGCGCGTCTTCGCGATGGTCGAGCGAGTACTGAATGCTTTCCTTGAGGAGGCTCGAAACTTCCCGAATGGTGTCCTGGCCCAGTTCTTTGCGAATTGCGTTGCCGCCCATCGGCAGCGGCAAACCGTCCGTGTATTCGTGCCACCATTCGCCCAGGTCGAGCACTTTGTGCAGACCGAGATTGTGATAGAAGAGCTGGCCTTCATGAATCAGCAACCCCGCGTCGCACTGGCCTTCAGTAACGGCGTCGATGATCTTATCGAAGGGCACTACTTCGTAATTGAAGTTCGGCGTGTGAATGCTGAGCGCGAGAAATGCGCTGGTCAGTTTGCCGGGCACGGCAATCGTCACGTTCGATAACTCTGAAACATCGAGTTCCGCGTTCGCGACCACGATCGGCCCATAGTTGTCGCCAATCGAAGCGCCATGCGGCAGCAGCGCATACTTGTCCGCGACATACGCGTAGGCATGAAAGCTAATCGCGGTGACATCGTAAGTTTCCGTGTGGGCCGCTTCATTCAGGGTCTGAATGTCTTTGAGCACGTGCTCGAATTCGAGATCGCCGGTTTCAATCTTATGGGTCGCGAGCCCGTAGAACATGAAGGCATCGTCCGAATCGGGCGAGTGCGCGAGGGTGATGGTTCGGGTTTCGGTTGCTGGTACTGTCATAAACTAAGCGATAACTGCGTGTTGAATTGGATTGTAAATAGTGTCGCGTTCGACCGCTTGAAAGCCGGCTTCTTCAATCAGTTGAACCAGTTCGGGCTTCGACATCTTCACTTCATTGTTAGCCTCGATGGAGTAGCTCTCCGTCAGCTCGCCGCCTTCAGTGATGGTGCCGTCGATGTCGTTTGCGCCAAAGTGTAAAGCGACTTGCGCGAGCCGCTTGCCGAGCATCACCCAGTACGCTTTGATATGCGCGAAGTTGTCGAGCATCAGTCGCGAGACGGCCATTGTCTTCAGCGAATCGATTCCCGAGGGGCCGGGTAGATGAGCAAGTTGTGTGTTCTCGGGATAGAACGCGAGTGGAATGAAACACTGAAAACCGCCCGATTTGTCCTGCTGCTCGCGCAGGCGAACCATGTGATCGACACGATCTTCAACGGATTCGATGTGACCATAAAGCATCGTCGCGTTGGTCTTCAGTCCGGCGCTGTGCACCGTGCCCGCCAGATCCAGCCAACGCTGCGCGTCGCACTTGTGCGAACAAATCATCGAGCGGGTTGGCTCGCGAAAAATCTCAGCGCCGCCGCCCGGACATGAATCAAGACCGGCATCCATCAACTGTTGAATCACGTCCCCGTCGCTCATCTTATAAAAGCGCGCGAAGTGATCCAGCTCAACCATCGTGAAAGCTTTCAGGTGCAGCTGCGGGTACTGCCTTTTCAACGCTGAAAGCAAATCGGTGAAGTAGCTGAACGGCAGCTTTGTGTTCAGGCCGCCGGTGATGTGCAGTTCTGTTGCGCCTTCGTTGACCGCCTGTCCCGCGACCTTTAGCGAATCGTCGATGTTGTGCGTGTAGGCGTCGGGCTGTCGTGGGGTGCGATAGAAGCCGCAGAACTTACAGTCCACGTAACAAATATTGGTCGGATTGAGGTGCCGGTTGACGTTGAAGTAGGTTGTCCGCCCATGCCTCTCCCGGCGCACGGTGTCGGCAGCTTTGCCCAGCGCGTTCAGATCGTCCGTGTTGAAGAGCGCCACGCCATCTTCGAACGTCAAGCGTTCTCCGGTTCGGACTTTCGCGCTGATCTCGTTTAGTTTGGGGTCGTGTGAAAAACTCATGGTCTAAATTCGAAGTAATAACGAACCGGCAAATGTGAGAAACAGGATCACACTTACAAAGGCATTCGTCGTAAAAAACGCGGCGTTGAGTTTGCTCAAATCGTCCGCCTGAACCAGCGTGTGCTGGTAAACCAGCAACATGCCCGTCACGGCCACGCCAATTATTGCGAGTACCCCCGGCAGGTTCGTTAGCAAGTATAGCGCAACGAGCGCCGCGAATGCTCCCACGTGCAGCGTTCGCGAAATCCACAGCGAACGAGCAATGCCAAAGCGAGCCGGAATCGAGTAAAGACCTTCACGCCGATCGAATTCAAAGTCCTGGCACGCGTACAGCACGTCGAAGCCCGCCGTCCAAAGCATCACGACCAGAGACAACAGGAGCGGAATGGGACTGTCGATCGCACCCCGCACGGCGATCCAGGCGCCGGTCGGGGCAATCGCCAGGCACCAGCCGAGGACGAGGTGAGAAAGCACCGTCCAACGCTTGGTGTATGAATAAAGCACGATGCTGGCGAGGGCGACCGGCGATAGCAACAACGTAAGTCGATTGAGCATCGCTGCGGCCAGGAAGAAGACCGCAGCACTGATGATGATGAATCCCCAAACGAATCCGGTTGAAAGGATTCCCGCGGGAATCGCGCGCGTCTTCGTGCGCGGGTTGCGCGCATCGTAATCTTTGTCGGCAATTCGATTGAAGGCCATCGCCGTCGAGCGCGCTCCGACCATGGCGACGATAATCCAAACAATTTGCCTGACTGAGGGAATCCCAACTGCGGCGAGCACCGCGCCCAGAAAAGCAAACGGCAGGGCAAACAGCGTGTGCTCGATCTTAATCATCTCGAGCGTGGTGCGGATGTTTTGCGTTAACGCCGGCATCAAACGCTACTGACGACTTTCCAGTAGTTGTACTTTGGCGCGCAGTTCGTTGTTTTCTTTAACCAGGCTCGCAACCGTGATCCAGATACAAATCACGCTGACAAACTCCATCAGTTTTACGTCCTTTACCGAATTCCAAAACGCCCAGAGCGCATTCTCGCCGTCAAGGACGCGCAGGAATGTGGCGAAGGTGAACCAGCCAATCGTGAGAGCAGCAAACAGTAAGTGAACTCTATACGGTGCGAGTTGTTTGAGGTTGAGCATGACTATTCTCCTTTCCAACGGGTGGTGGTTGAGTGTGGAACGTTGAACTGATCGAGAATGCGGAAGCATAAGTGATCGACCAGCGCTTCGATCGTTTGTGGCCGATGATAAAACCCCGGGCTCGCTGCCAGTATTCTAGCTCCGGCGCGCGAAAGTTTCAGCATGTTCTCGAGATGAATCGCATTGTAAGGCGTTTCGCGCGGGACAATGACCAGTTTGCGCCCTTCTTTCAAGGTCACGTCGGCGGCGCGATGAATCAGATTTGTTCCGGCTCCCGAAGCAATCGCTCCCAGTGTACCCATCGAGCACGGCACAATGATCATTCCGGCCTGCGGATGTGATCCTGAAGATGGCGTCGCGGCCATGTTATCCAGGCGATGCAAGCGAACCATCTTCGAATCGGACGGCAAGCCGATCCACTCGTTGATCTTTTTCTCGTCAGCCGAACGCAGGTCGAATCCGAGTTCGACCATCGCGACGGTCTTAGCTGAATCGGAAAGAATAAGGTTGATGCGGTCGACGGCGCCGCTCGCGGCGAGGTGCACGAGAGTTCTGTGCGCGTAGATCGCTCCGGAGGCGCCGGTGATGCCAACGGTAAGTTCCATCGGGGAATCGATCTTACGTTTGCTCGGAAGCGTTAGCAAGGAAGCGGTACGCACGCGTCTGGCGTGCTTGCATTCGGTCGGCATACGGAGGCATGCGTGCCGCGAACCGCGGGCTAATGGCTCTATTTTCGATGTTAGAATCGCCGCGGATGAAGAGTCACAGAAAACAGGCTGGTCGAGCAGTCGCCCGTAATGCGCATCGCCAGCAGCCAATCAGCAAGTTCGCTCGCGCTCTTTTGCGAGAGTGGCGAACTCTAACGCTGCCGCTCTCAGACGCGGTCGTTGTTGTCGGGGTTTCAGGGGGCGCTGATTCGGTCGGATTGTTTCTGGCGCTCGATGAACTAATCAAGGCAAACAAGCTGAACATCCGCATCGTAGTTGCGCATCTCGATCATCGCCTGCGCAAGAAAAGCGGTGACGACGCTCGCTGGGTAAGAGAGCTGGCGACAAGGCTCGGCCACGAAGCAACAATTAAACGAGCGCCGATAAAGAGTCTTGCGCGACGCAGCGGCGACAATCTCGAACAGGCCGCTCGGCTCACTCGGTACAAGTGGTTTGCTGAAGTGGCGCAAAAGCGGGGCGCAGAGCTCGTCTTGACGGCACACACGATGGACGATCAGGCGGAAACGGTGCTGTTGAATCTGCTGCGCGGAAGCGGAACCGATGGTATGGGCGGAATGGAACCGGTGCGACTGCTGAACGGAGCGGGGAAACGCATGCTGGCGCGACCGCTGCTCGCATGGGCCGGTCGTCGCGATACGGAAGGATTGTGCCGCGCTCGCGGCATCGACTTTCGCCAGGACGAAATGAACGTAGATGAGGCATTCGCCCGGGTCCGTGTGCGGCGGCAGCTTCTGCCAATAATGCGGAGTTTCAACCCTCGAATCACCGAAGCGTTGGCCCGTACAGCCGAACTGCTGCGCGACGACAGCCGCGCTCTGGATAGCGCAGCCCAACGATTGTTAGACCTTTCGACTGACACCAGTGCGAAACTGCATCAACTCCGGACGGACTTGCTGGCGGACGTTCCTCCCGCGCTGCGGCGGCGCGCTTTGCGACTTTGGTTAGAGCAGCGGCGCGGAGATTTGCGCCGGCTGGAGCTGGTTCATGTTCGCGCCGTCGAGAATCTCGTGACTCAGAACCGCGGCGGACGCACGATCGAGCTGCCCGGCGGCTCAACAGTTTCCTGCAAAAGTGGGCTGTTGACCTTTAATCGTCGAACATCTAAGTCGAGGAAAGCGTTACCACCGCGGCTAAATGGGACACCGAATCGGAACAAAACGGCATCTTAAAACTCTTATATAGGACGGATCTCTTAGGAAGGGACTTTAAAGGGAAATTACGGTATCATGGGCGACGGAGGCAGGAAAGTTTTGAGTTCCACTGCGAGACAAATCATTTTTTGGCTGCTAATTGTGGCGGGCGCGCTGCTCATCTATAAGCTCGTCAATCCGGGCACAAAAAACACAACGGCTATTGACCTTACTCAGCTGGAACAGAAGATTCAGCGGGGTGAACTGGCGCAATTGACGGTTAAGCAGTCTGAGACGACTGCGGTTGAGAAGACTTCCGGCAAGACTTTTGTGGCGCAGCTTACCAACGAGCATACGAAAGCAGAGATTCTGAAAGAGGCGCGCGGCCTGGACGCGAACGGCAACCCGAAGGTTGTCAACGTTCAGGAGGAGGGAAGTTCCAGCCTTTGGTGGCCGGCGCTTTATTACCTGCTGCCGTTTCTTCTCATCTTCGGTTTCTGGATTTTCATGCTGCGGCAGATGCAATCGGGCGGCAACAAGGCCCTTTCGTTCGGCAAGTCGCGCGCGAAGCTGCTCAGCAATCAACAGAAACGCGTGACGTTTAAGGACGTTGCCGGCGTTGAAGAGGCGAAGGAAGAGCTTCAGGAAATTATCGAATTCCTGAAAGAACCGCAGAAATTTCAGAAGCTCGGCGGCCGCATTCCCAAAGGCGTTCTGATGATGGGCCCGCCGGGAACCGGAAAGACTTTGCTGGCGCGGGCGATTGCCGGCGAAGCAAACGTGCCGTTCTTCTCGATCTCAGGTTCGGATTTCGTCGAGATGTTCGTCGGCGTGGGCGCTTCGCGCGTCCGCGACTTGTTCGAACAGGGCAAGAAAAACGCGCCATGCATCATCTTCATTGACGAAATCGATGCCGTCGGTCGTCATCGTGGCGCGGGCCTCGGCGGCGGTCACGACGAGCGCGAGCAGACTTTGAATCAGTTGCTGGTTGAGATGGACGGATTCGAATCGAACGATGGGGTGATCCTGATCGCTTCGACCAACCGGCCCGACGTACTCGATCCGGCGCTGCTTCGACCGGGTCGTTTCGATCGGCGTGTCGTCGTATCAAGACCTGACGTGCGCGGCCGCGAAGGCATCCTGAAAGTTCACACCCGCAAGATTCCGCTGGGTGAAGACGTCGATATCACGATCATTGCGCGCGGCACGCCGGGATTCACCGGCGCCGACCTCGCGAACCTCGTGAATGAAGCGGCGTTGAACGCAGCACGCTACAACAAGAAAGTTGTCGCGATGTACGATTTCGAGCTGGCCAAGGACAAAGTCCTGATGGGGGCTGAGCGCAAGTCGATGGTCATCTCGAACGAAGAGAAACGCGTGACGGCGTATCACGAAGCCGGGCACACGCTGGTGGGCATGAAAGTTCCGAATGCGGATCCGGTGCACAAGGTCACCATCATTCCGCGCGGCATGGCGCTGGGTGTGACGCAACAACTGCCGGAAGGCGATCGTCACAACTACACGAAGGAATACTTGCTTGGCCAGATTTCGATTCTGATGGGCGGCCGGATTGCCGAAGAAACTTTCCTCGGCAACATTACGACCGGCGCGTCGAACGATATCGAAAAGGCGACGGAACTCGCGCGCGCGATGGTTTGCGAGTACGGCATGTCTGAGCTGGGGCCGCTGACATTCGGCAAGAAGGAAGAGCAAATCTTCCTCGGCCGCGAGATTGCGCAACACCGCGATTTTTCGGAAGAGACGGCCATACGCATCGATTCCGAAGTGCGCAAGATCGTCACCGAGCAGTACGAGCGTGCGACGCGGATCATTAACGAGAATCGCGACACGATGGTGCGGCTGGCGGAAGTGCTGCTCGAGTATGAATCGTTGGACGGCGTGCAGATTCGTCGCATTGTCGCCGGCTTGCCGATCGACGACACGGGTTCGTCAGCCGAATCGGGAACTCAGCAGGAGTTGCCGGCGCCGAAAGAGCCGACATCAAAACCGCTGACGCCCATCCTGCCGCCGATTACCGGTGGGACTCCGGCTCCGGCGTAAGAGTGGCACAGACTTCAGTCTGTGGTTCCGTTCCACCGACTCTTCTTTTCAAGGCGAGGGCTATCTGCTCTCGCCTTTTTTGCATCTATGGTACAAGTCAGTGCGGGAGCGGTAGCGACCGGGTGCTCAATTCAAGCAACCGTCGAGTTTGATAGCCCTGACCCGGTCGCTCGCGCTCCCGGTACTGACCTCATCTGGTCTCCAATACAATAACTGTCGTGAAAAGAACCATCGCTTCGATCTTGACTGCTTTCGCGATTCTAATTGGGCTCGCGCCGCGAAATGCTCAGGCGTGTACAACCTTCTGCCTCAAGAACAAGGGTGAGATTTTGTTCGGCAAGAACTATGACTGGATGGTCGGTGACGGTCTGGTTTTCGTAAACAAGCGCGATGTTTCAAAGTCCGCCAGCCTCGAAGGTACGAATCCCGCACGGTGGGTTTCCCGGTACGGCAGCGTCACTTTCAATCAATATGGCCGGGAAAACCCTTCAGGTGGATTGAACGAGGCGGGTCTGGTTATCGAGCTGATGTGGCTAGACGAAACGCAGTATCCGGCAGAAGACTCGCGCCCGGCGCTAGATGTGCTTGAATGGATTCAATATCAGCTCGATACCTCGGCCACCGTCGCAGAGGTCATCGAAAATTCGGAGAAGGTAAGAATCAGTTCGTTGGTACGACTGCACTACCTGGTAAATGACAAGGCCGGCAACTCTGCCACGATTGAATTTCTCAACGGCAAGATGGTGGCGCATCACGGGGAAGCGCTTCCGTTTTCGACGTTGACCAATGACACTTACGAAAGGTCTCTCAATTATTCAAAGGCGACCGCAGTTGAGCGGGCGCGCGGTAACGGCTCGCTCGAGCGTTTCACCAGGGCCGCCCGGAAGGCCGACGAATTCGGAAAAACTGAGCGGGCCGAAGCGCAAGCGATAAATTACGCGTTTGAAATTCTGGATAACGTCGCGCAGGGCAATTACACGCAGTGGCGCATCGTCTACGACCAGAAGCGTCACAAAATCCACTTCCGCACGCTGCAAGCTCCGCAGATCAAAACGATTGATGCGAAGGCTTTCGATTACTCCTGCGGCTCGATCGTGAAGATTCTCGACATGAACGCGAAGGCGGCCGGCGACGTGACCGCAAAGTTCACCGATTACACGCGCAAGGCAAACCGTGAGCTGATTGAACGATCATTTAACGGGACGGACTTTCTACGTTACCTGCCGGCTGTGGTTAGGGAGCAGCTTGCGTCATATCCCGAGGAGTTTGTTTGCGCCGCAAAAGAAAGTACGCCGACAACACCAACCAAGCCGAAAACTTCCGCGGCGGCGTCTGCGTGGTGGCCGGCTGGTCTTCCAGTCGCACAGATAATCTTAATGTTCCTCGTCTGATTGCGGCGGGACGCGGTCGCCCGGTCCGCAACGCGCGTGAATCTTACCGATTACTTTCACGTGACTCTTTACTTTCAAGCTAATCATCTCTAATTTGGCCTCCGCATGGAAACGGCGGACGTCGTCATCATCGGAAGCGGCATTGTCGGATCGAGTGTCGCTTATCACCTCGCGCAGGCCGGCTGCACAAATGTGCTGGTGATCGAGCGCGAAGCCCATCAGGGCAAGGGCTCGACCGGCAAAAGCATGGGCGGTGTGCGCGCGCAGTTCTCAACTCCCGTAAACATTCAGATGTCGAAGTATTCGATCGACTTCTTTGCGAAGTTTGATGAGGTCGTGGGTCATCCGGCAGATTATCGCGCGCACGGCTATCTGTTCTGCGCGACCAACGAAAAGCATCTCGCTTACCTGAAAGCGAATCGCGAGCGGCAGAACGCTTTGGGCGTCACGAATGTTGAATGGGTCACACCTGAGGACATCGCGAAGATGGTGCCGCAACTCCGCGTTGATGACATTCTCGGCGGCACGTTTTGTCCCACGGACGGCTTTGTCGATCCGCACAGCGTGATGATGGGATTCATGCTGAGCGCGAGAGAGAAAGGTGTGCGCCTGTGGCTGGATACGGCGGTGACCGGAATAAGTTTAGAGGCGGGCGTTACCCGCCGAATCTCCGGCGTGCAAACGTCCCGCGGATTCGTTTCAACTCACATCGTTGTGAATGCGGCGGGAGCTTGGGCCGCACAGGTCGCAAATATGGCCGGTGCAGAACTACCCGTTGAGCCGCTCCGGCGCCAACTTGTTCCCACCGAACCCTTCGATCACCTGCCGAAACGTTTTCCGATGGTGATAGACATGTCCACCGGCTTTCACTTTCGTCGTGAAGGGAAGGGAGTTCTCCTTGCGTGGAACGACCCTGAAGAGACGCCTGGTTTCAAAACAGATTTCGATGGCGCCTTCGTGGAAAAGATTCTGACGCACGCCGCTTCACGGGTCCCAGTCCTTTCGGAAGCCGAGGTGAATCCGCGGCGCGCCTGGGCCGGGCTCTACGAAATGACGCCCGATCATCACGCGATTATTGGCCCTGCGCCGAACGTGGAGGGACTTTACTTCGTGAACGGCTTTAGCGGTCACGGCGTCATGCATTCACCGGCTTCGGGACGCATCACCGCTGATCTAATTCTCCACGGGCGTTCGGATTTGATCGATGCCAGGCAATTAGGCGTCGAGCGATTCGCATCAGGCAAACTGTTGGAAGAAACTGCGGTGCTGTAACGCTCGATGCGGAACTCTTCACAGTGGAGAATGGTGGGGAGTTGTTCTCAGTAACGGCGCCACTTTCGGAAAGCTCAATCTGGTACCTCGCCATGAGTATTCACGCAGGCCGTCTATCGCTGTCCAGGTTGGATGATAGCGATTATAGACATCATCGGCTTCCATATCGCCCCAGCTACCGTCAGCATTCTGCGTCGCAAGCAGGTATTTCATCCCCTTTACGATGAGGCGATTGCTGTCGCCCAAACCAAACGATTTTAAAGTGTCCAGAAACTCACCCATCGTTTCTGGATCCTCCCAGGCGATCGCCTGCGTTAGGTTCTGTTTCAGAAATGCATATTCAGCGGCCAGCCATCGTGGTGAAAGCTTATAGCAACTGTAACTGTTCAGCGTGTAGACCACATGGGTGACGGCGTACGTGGCGTCATAGACATTCCAGGGATCCTCGCCAACTAACTTGGGGTAGGGTCGCATGATGTTCAGCCACTTGATTACGTCCGCATAGGACGTTCCCAATCTGACGCCATGCTGTTCACCCATGTAGCTGCCGATTAAGGCGTCCTGCCAGACCGCGTATCGCGTGGTCATCGTCAGACGCTTCCGGCACTTAACGCATCTCTTGCGGCCGCGTTCGTTCATGGTTTCGCAGGCGCATTCCTCCGGCACATCGCCGGGAGGCGGCTCGGTGGCGGGATCAAAGCCAAAATAGTCGCGCGCCGTAAATTTGGCGGCGGCCTGGCGAAGTTGTTCTTTGAAGCGCTTGTTGCGGACTCCCAGGCTGTCCGCTGCGTAGCTGCCGTAGACGAGCTGCAACACTTCGTTGGCATCCGCATCCGGCGTTAGTTTTGAGTTTTGCCGGCGCCAATGTCTGGCGCGCTCACGGCCCATCTCAGTTGCGGTCCGGCGAAGCTTTGGGTCTTTCGAGGTCGAGGCGACGCAATGAAAACACCCGAGGTAATCAAATCCATAATCCGCGAAGTTCTCAGCATCGCATGCGGATTCGTAGATGAAGGCCAAGCCGCGGTCAATGGCGCGCCGTCGCTGGATGAGCTGTTCGTCGCGTAGTTTTGGCAAGGTCGTAACGCGCCAGGATTGAGACTGAATTGCCGAACTGCCTGTGGCCTGGGACTGGCGCTTTGGGTTCAGACAAAAGGAAGCTACTTCTTCGAATCACCATACAACAGCATCTGCGGCAAATCGTCCAGACTGGCTTTGCCTTTCGCAAAAGTGATCTGCCAGACCCGATCAAAAATCTTGCCGTCCCACTTGGGTGGCTTCGCGACACCCAGGGCCTTGGCAATTTCGGGGATCTTGCCATGGTGCCAGCAGATCAAAACCACCTCTCCGGCGAATGAATGATCGTTGAGAATGGCCTTAATCATCTTTTGGATCTCGGCATCCTTGTCCGCGAAACGATCATAGATGTGCAAGTTCAGCGCGATCGCCAGTGGCGTGACCGTCTCGATCGGGCGTTGGCTGTGTTTCGAAGGCGCCGTGGCCATGATTGTTTGGGGAGTGGGAAACCGCGGGCGCGTTCCTTTGATAGGTATCGTCTCGTATTTACCGGTAAACATTAACGGATTAAGATCAAGCACAAGATCGCAAGCTAGCTGCGATTGCCCCGGTACGAATAGAGACGGCAAAGCGGTCGCGCGGGCCGCACCACGTATCGACAGGTTGTTTCCGCCGTCGTCGTCCTTCTTGGGGTCGCCTACCTTTTCACCGTGCCGAATAATCAAAACTTGTTTAGGGCCTTTGCTCATTGCTCCTTCTTTCTCGCTTGGTGGAATCAGCGTGATCGAGTGGTGTCACTAATCTTGTGTCGCCCCACTCATCCAATATGCCGCGCTCGACTGCACACGATTTGAGCCTTTACGGCTTGGAACGTTTAGCTAGTCTTCTCCGGGAACTTGAACCCGATATAGGTCCCGGAACTGAGGCCCATCAGACCCAACAAAGTGGTGCTGAAATCGGGCATCGTCAAATTGTTGTAAACGGACGAAACGAAAATTATTCCCAGGACAATCGTCCACGCGAAAATCTGGAATCGATGGAAGCTGTAGCCGCTCGCGTCCCGGAGGATGTCTTGAATAAAGTTCTTGCTGACCGCCGCGTCGGCTGATGCGGCCAGCTGTTCCAGTTGTGGGTTGATGAGCGCCAATCGCCCGCGGCGGTCCTGCAGCTGTTTGTTCAAACTGTCTCGATTGCTGGTGTCTTCCGGCGACAAGGTAGTCTTGGCGTTGAGTGCATCCAGCTGGGCCTGGAGCTCCGGAATTGTTTGTTCCAACGATTGCTTTTCGGCAGTGAGACTCCGCAACTGAACGGCGTTAGCGCTCAACTTACCTGAATCGATCATCGCTTCGCTCAAAGCGGTTCCCGCGCTAATACCCATTAGCGCGAGCAGCGACGCGGTAATCGTGTCGAGGGCGCCGGTGATCAGCCAAATCGTCATGTAGGACGCGTAGATCAGGAAAAACCAAAATGCCATTTGAGTGCGGCCGAGGTTATATGGCCTCAGCTTTCCCGGAACCGGGCACTCGCTGCCGTCGCGAATAAGATTAGTTTTGCGCGCCAGCCAAATCAGCAGAATCAACGTGAGGAGAACGACCACGAGGGCAATCAACCCATTGGCCGGTGAAATCACGGTCAACAAGACGGGACGGGTCTGATCGATAGCGGAATCAAAAGGTGATTTGTCTTCGAGACCGACACTGAACGCTACGTTTTTTGTTGCCGTGTGGGGCTCGCCCAGCAAATCGATCCACATTTGCTTGTTGTCCGGAGTGATTTCCAGATGAAACTGCAAATGATTTTTGCTGGCATGGATCTCTTGAGGATAATTGCCGCGTATTGCCAGGCCATTAATGTAGGGAACTAACTTAGTCGGATCGTTTTGCTCTGCCCATTCATTCAACCCTTCCAACTGAACCTTAATGAGATCGTCCAATTGGAGTTTTCCTTCGACCGCAACAACTTTGGGCTCAGGAACCGGAGTCGGGGAAACGGACGGTAGGGGAGAAGGTAGCGGACTAGCTGCAGGTGTCTGGGCGGTAAGTAGCGTGCGCCCTCCCAGAACCACAAGCACTAGAATCAGAAACACGAGTCGGGAATGCCGGTTAGCCATACGGTAACTCCAGGTTGCTTCCTTAGTCTTTACCAGAACCTTCCGACTGGCGTGAATTGAATGTGCAAAAACGCCCGCTGCTTCACCAGTCGCAGACGCGAAGTCTGCGCAGACTATCCAAACCGGTCTTTTGTGTCAACGATTTCCGCTTGTTTGATAAGAACTTTAGCAATAACACAGTCCAAACCGTTCGGCGCTCTTAACTTGCAGCACGAAACAACGGTATGGTAAGCGTCATCTGACCGTGCAGTTTGGAGGAGCGATGAAACAGAACCTCTTTCGATGGATACTCGCCGTTGCCGTATTGGCGGTGGCGTCACCCGTTTGGCTCAATGATGCGCACGCCAAGGTGCGCTCATCAATGATCGTAACGACCGATTGGGTGGCGAAGCATCTAAACGACAAATCCCTGGTGCTGCTTCAGGTTGGTGATCGGAAGGAATACGACGCCGCGCACATTCCGGGCGCGCAGTTCATTCAAACGTCCGATATCTCCACGCCGCGCGGACAAGGGCTCGCGCTTGAATTGCCGCCCGTCGAACAATTGAAAGCTACCTTTGAGAAGCTTGGGATAAGCGACAACTCGCGCATCGTCGTTTACTTCAGTAAGGATTGGGTGACACCCACGTCTCGTGTGTACTTCACGCTGGATTACCTCGGTCTTGGTGATCGCACTTCGATCCTTGATGGTGGATTGCCGGCGTGGGTGGCGGAAAAACGGCCCGTGACCGCAGAGGTGATCGCGCCAAAACCCGGCAAGTTGACGCCGCGTCCGAATCCAAAGTTGGTGGTTGATTCGACCTGGGTCAGCGCCAATCTCGACAAGCCCAATGTCGCGATTCTGGATGCCCGAAACTCCGAGTTCTACACGGGCGCGCAAGCCGGCAATATGCCGCGTGCGGGACGTATACCTCGAGCGAAGAGCATTCCGTTCGGAAGCGTGACTCAGGATGCGAACCTGAAATTCGAGAGTCCGGATTTTCTGCGCAAACTTTTCGCGGACGCGGGAGTTAAGCAAAGCGACAGCGTCGCGACCTATTGTCATATCGGACAACAGGCGACCCTTCTCTACTTCGTGGCGCGTTACCTTGGTTACGACGCGCACTTGTACGACGGCTCGTTTCAGGACTGGAGTAATCGGAAGGAATTGCCAGTCGAGAAATCCGCGGACCACTTAACACTGTAGTCTTCTAACTACCAACTCTCAGCGCTTGCGCGTCAACACGA
The DNA here is from genome assembly GCA_036277115.1 of Pyrinomonadaceae bacterium. Lineage (NCBI taxonomy): Bacteria > Pseudomonadati > Acidobacteriota > Blastocatellia > Blastocatellales > Pyrinomonadaceae > Pyrinomonadaceae bacterium. The sequence goes on along the minus strand of DASUNM010000027.1, from coordinate 212,832 downwards.
ACTAAGACAATATCTCTGCTTCGCTTTCACAAACTAAGCCTATCGAGGTGGTAATGGAACGTCATATTACCAGTTGGTTCAGCCCTAATTTGCAGATGGAAATGCCGCTCGTGCGTTACGGCACCGGCGGTCAAACTTTGCTCATGCTGCCGACTGCAGCGGCGGATTATCTCGAGTACGAACGCTTCTATTTGGTGGATGCCATTAAGCCGTTCATCGAGCACGGCAAGATTCGCGCGTACTCAATCAACAGCGTGAACAAGTGGAGTCTGCTGAACAAAGAGATGCCGCCGAAGCTGAAAGCTGAGTTGCTGACTCGTTACGATCGATACATCACGGAAGAAGTCCTGCCGCTGATCCGCAACGATAACGAAGAGCAGTTTGCGCGGCCGATCACCACCGGCGCGAGCCTCGGCGCGTACCTGGCCGCGAACGAATACTTCAAGCACCCGGATCTTTTCAAGGGCACGATTCCGATGAGCGGCAGCTACGACATTCGGAACTTTTTAGATGGCTTTTACGATGACAACGTCTATTTCAACAATCCCGTCGATTACCTCTCGAAATTGGAAGACGATCACTACCTGCCCATCCTGCGTCAGGCCGATTCAATCTACGTCATGACGGGTCAGGGCTCTTACGAAGATCCCGATCGGAGCAAGCAGCTTTCCGCCATCCTCAAGTCGAAAGGCATTCCGCATACTTTGGATTTGTGGGGAGCGGACGTCGATCACGACTGGCCTTGGTGGCGGAAGATGCTGCCGCATGTTTTAGGCAAAATGCTGGCATGACAGATTCGAGATTTTCCGTTCTCTATTATCCGACCTATGAACCGCCGGCAGACTGGCTGCGGAGCTACCTCCTCTTCTTTGATGAGGTCAAAACAATTGTTCCCAATGGCGTAGAGTTTAGCCCCTCAGAAGATATAGCGAAGGTCATTGATTTAATGCCTGACGCCTTCGACACGGTAGCGCCAGAAAATCAAGACCTCTTCGTCGATGACATTAATCTGAGCCGGCTTGAAAAGGCCTTTAAGCAAATTGCAGAACAGGACCCTAACGCGAACGAGAAAGAGATAATAATTGAGATAAGCCCTGAAGGAGAGGTTCAGATTATGAATCACGTCTTTCAGCATTACTCAAAGACGGTACCGAAAATTCAGGAGCTTCTTGTCGAATATGACCTTGTAATACCCGGACTGGCCGATGCGTACCAGAAACCTGGAGAATACCTCGTCGTGAGGGAAGCAGCGAGTAACCTCATTCTCTCCCATATCGCCGACAGGGTTGGCCGGCGGTCCGGCGTGACGACGGTTACCGATCAGCAAATTGATTTCACGGTAAATACGCTCAACGCATTCGACGTGACCAGTACCGAGGATGCGACGAGTAAACTTGCAACGGCAATAATAAGAACCGAAATCCCACGCGAGATATTAGATGTAACGCCCCAACGCTATAAGGAAATCAGGGAGTTTTATCGCGACCTGCGAGAGCCCTTCCATAACACGGTAGCTCAACTCAGTCTATTGCACCGACTTGATCACATAGACGACCCAAGAGCATTGGATGTACAAGTATTAAAACTGGCCACGGAATTTAACTCACAAGTAGTTAAACTCAGAGGAACACAATTCGGGCGACAGTTGAAGCATTGGGCGCCGATCGGGGTCGGGTGTGTTCTGTCGCTCGTTGGAGCTGCCTTTCATCAACCACTGGTCTCGGCATCAACGACCGCAGTCTCGATTGGATTGCAGATTTATCGTGGCATGGCGAGTCCTCCACCCTCGGAGCGAGAGCGAGTGCAAAGATTAATTGGCAGAATGCAAGAGAACATCTTCGCAGCATCGCCCTTCACGGCCTTTGCGTGAGGTTGCGAAGCTCGACAGATTGAAGGGAACCTTGTCTTAGGGTCCGTCCGGTTCACCCTTCTTCCCCTTCTTCTTTGCCGGTTCGGCTTCGCGCGGACGAGTCTGTGCCGGTGGTGGTGGTTCCGGTCCAGGCTCAGCCTTTTTCGGTTCGGGGATTCGTGGCTCGGCCGGTTGATCCTGCTTCGGCGCCGGCGGCAGCGTGGTGTCTTCTAATTTTGGAGTCGTTATCGCGCTCGGCTGAGTGGTAGTGCCTTCTTCCGTTTCTTCGGTTTCCTCGGTAACGGACATCTGCGCGCGTTCGAGCTGAAGTTCGCGTTGCCGCTGCCGATACATCTCGCGCATGTCTTCCGGCATCGAAGGCGCCTTCGGAAATTCTTCCTTTGGCTTGTCCTTCAGAAAGTCGCGCATGAAATCGATGAAGTAGGGAAGCGCGCCGACTCCGCCGGTCATGTTGTTGCCGAGGTTTTTCTTGCGACCGGGATAGCCCATCCACACGCCGGTTACGTAGGTCGGCGAGTAGCCAATGAACCACACGTCGGTGTGATCGTTCACGGTGCCCGTCTTGCCGGCAATCGGATGCGGCAGGGAACTCGCTGCGGTGGCCGTACCCCCGGTGACCACACCGCGCATCATCTGCGCCATCGTCAGCGCAACGTACTCGTTAACGACCTTGTACGTCGTCTTCTCCCACTCTTCCAAAACTGCGCCGTCACGATCTAAAACTTTTCGCACCATGTGCGGATCGACGCGAATGCCTTTGTTCGGAAAGACGGAGTACGCCGAAACCATCTGATCGAGTGGCACTTCGGTGGCGCCCAAAGCTGACGGCAGGTAAGGCGCCATCGGCACCTTGATTCCAAAGCGACGCACCATCTGCGCGCCCGTCTGAATACCGACGGTTTGCAGCAGGTGCACGGCCGGAATGTTCATCGACTGCGCCAGTGCGGTCTTCAAAGGCATGTCGCCGTTGCTGGTCGAGCCGTTGTAGTTATGCGGAGTCCAGCCGCCGATGCTGATGGGCGCGCCGCTGACCGTTGTCTCCGGCGTCATGCCCCATTCAATCGCGGCCGTGTAAATGAAAGGCTTGAAGGCTGAGCCGGTCTGTCGATACGCCTGCACCGCGTTGTTGAATTTGTTAGTGAGAAAATCGTAGCCGCCCTGCATCGCGACAATCTCGCCCGTCTTCGCGTTCAGCGTCATCAGAGCGCCTTCGACGGCGGGAACTTGAGTGAGCTCAACTTTCAAACGTCGTGCTTTTTTGTCCACGCTCCGGATGATGAACTCGGCGAGATAACCCGGTTTGAATTCGCCGCTGGGCGAGCGGCCGCTCCAGCCCATGTCGGCGGTGGTGACGGTGGCCGTATAATTCCCGAAGCGCACGGTGGCGTCAGCGCCGACTTTCATTACCAGGCCTTTGATGTAGCGCCCTTCGACATAGTCGTTGCGGTACCAATCCGGATATTTATAGCTGTTCAGTTCCTGTTGCGTAGGGATTCCATTGCTCGACGAGGTGGCAATCGCTTCATAAGACGAGCGCCAGCCGCGGCCTTTGTCGTACCGCCGCAAACCCGCGCGCACAACTTCGTAAGCCTTTTTCTGCGCGTCTACGTTGATGGTCGAATAGACGTACAGACCGGTCTGCGCGACGCGCGTCGTAAACTTGTCTTCCAGGTCCTGGCGAATGTATTCGACGACGTAATCGAAAGCGGGATGCGTCGCCTGGGGCGGCTGGTAATAGGCCGAATCGGAAAGCTGAATCGGTTTCGCTTTGGCGGCGGCCACTTCGGCTTCCGTTGCGTAGCCATGGCGAGCCATCAGATCCAAAACCAGATCGCGGCGCTCTTTTGCCTTTACCGGATTTGAGGTTGGCGAATACTCACCCGGGGCCTTTGGAATCGCAGCCAGCAATGCCGCTTCATCAAGGGACAGGTCCTTCGCCTGCTTGTTGAAATAAACCTGGGCGCCGGCCTCTACGCCATACGCGTTCGCGCCCACGAAAATGTGGTTCGCGTAGAGCTCCATGATTTGCTGCTTCGTGTAGTAACGCTCAATCTGAAGTGCCAGCAGCCATTCGTTCATTTTGCGGCGATAGGTCTGCTCCCTGGTCAGAAACAGGTTCTTCGCCAATTGCTGGGTCAGCGTCGATCCGCCTTCCACTTTCTCAGTCGTCAGGTTCTTCCACGCGGCGCCCATGATGCGCACCGGATCGATGCCGATGTGATCGTAGAAGCGTGCATCCTCGACGGCGAGAATTGCATTCTTCATGTTCGGGGGGATTTCTTCGTACTTAAGAGGGATACGCTTTTCGAGAGCGAACTCTCCGATGATCGTCTTGCCATCGTCCGCGTAGATGCGGGTCACGACGCTCGGTCGGTACGTCGCCAGCGCGGCAACTTCACTGGCCGCCTGCGAATAGTTCAGCTGATAAGCCGCAATGATGCCCGTCAGACCGCCCGCCGCGAGGGCGAGCAGCAGCACCGCGGGAAACCAGAAGCGGCGGAGCAGATGCTTCCGCTCGTGCGGCGGAGCATTTACGATTGCCATTGGTTTATAGGCTTTAAGACGATCGAAGGGCGGTTTTGCGGCCATAATAGTTAGTTCTCCGGCCTAAGAATGCTATTAGATGCGCGGTTCCGCCAACGTGGCTTCCCACAGTCGACCGAAATGGCGCAATCCGGAGGGATTATGCCTGTCGGAGCTGATGTTAGACACGCTTATTAACGCCCGCTTCGGCTACCAACGAGCGCGGTACGGTCACGGCTTCCGGTGACTATACAAGGTTGCTAACGAGCTAATCGTACCCGCGAAGCCGGCAACAGCCATCCAGGCCGCAGTCGTTTTTCCGACCTGAATCGCCAATCCGTTCAACGCCAACGCGCCCAGCACCAGCACGATGAGCGATGCGAAGCCGCCTAAAATGCAGAGGAGCAGCTTCTTTCGGTCATCAGTAGTGGCATTCATCGCCGACTTGTTTCTAATCTCCATATCCCAGTTGCGGCGACCATCTTCCCGCGCCGCTCCAGTCGGTGTTAACCCTTTGACTAGTCCAAACGCGCCTCCGCATAGGCACGGCCCTTCTCAGGCGTGTCGATCGTTTGCACCCACGCGCTATCTTTGAATGCCCAGTTGATCATTCCCTTGGTGAAGCTTTGATAGGTCGAAGTGGGCATGCCGCCCGAGTCAACGATGCCAACTTTTTTTGCCGCGCGCTGCTGCAAACTTGTATCGCCGCTCTTCGCCGCCGCGTAGAACAGACGGTACTTGTCAGTCTCGGACATGTCGGTCGCATCGTCAGTTTCCTCAGTTGAGGATGAGGAACTCGAGTTGGAATTTGAGTTAGAAGCCGAGTTGGAGTTGTACGAACGATTTGAGTTCTCGTTGGAGTTGTCGTTCGAATTGCCGGCGATGTCTATGTCGTACCGGGTGGGGCCCTGCATACGACGAAACGCGAACGCGCCGATCACCGCTACCATTAAAAGAATGCTCAGGACCGGGCCAAGCGCTGCCAAAGCCTTGCCGCCGTATCGCGTTGGCTGTCGCAGCGAAAGAATCAGCGCAACCGCCCCCACAATCAGGGAAAGGATCATCAGGACAGTTCCGAACAGCGTCACGATACCCCACAGGCTGACAACCAGCAGCCCTAAACGTGCGTTGCGGAAGCCGTACTCCCAGAGAATCGGCTGGCTCACGCTATAGAGGAGAAACGGCAAAGCCAACAGGCCGAGCGCCAGCGCGATCAGAGCCAGCCACTTTTTCTTCTTCGGCGTTGGTTGATAACTCGAGGCTGGAGGAGGAGGCGGTGGCGGCGTGTACGGCGCTGACGCGGCGATTGTCGGCAGCGAGGCTGGCGCTGCGTTAAGTGGTTCTGCAGGCGCGGCTTCGCTGACGAGCTGCGTTCCATCATCTGCGCAGAACAGCAAAGACTCGTCCGTAAAAGTCCGATTACAAGTAGTGCAACGTTTCATTTGGTTTTTTCCTGAGAGTTCCTTGTCGTGTTTCAGGGGCGCTTTCAATAAGCGTTCTGTGCGGATGCAAAAAGATACGGGAAAGGCCCTAAGAAACGCAACCGGCTACCAAAACGTCCGCCACCAATGTCTGATATCTTGTCGTCCTTTTAAAAAAGGAGAGGGAGAATGACTGTGGTTACCTGCTTCATTCGTTACACAATTGATCAGGAAAGATGGGCTGAGTTTGAGCATTACGCGCGCGTCTGGATGAGACTGATCGAGAAATACGGCGGCAAGCATCAGGGCTACTTCGTGCCGGGCGATGAGCCACGTTCCGCATCGTTCAGTTTTCCTGGCATCGGGGAAGCCGGCGCAGACAATATCGCCATCGCCTTGTTCAGCTTCCCGAGTGTCGATTCATATGAAAGCTACCGGCGGGACGTGCGGAATGATCCGGACTGCGTCGAAGTCACGAAGCATTTTGAAAGCACGAAACACTTCACGAAGTATGAAAGGACGTTCATGCGACCTGTGGAGCGCGACTGACGCTAAGCCTGCTCTGAGCAATTATGCCGCTAGGGCCCACTTCCCGGCGTCGGGATCGCATGAGTATCGTCGGCTGGGCCGCCGCCGATGTGGCCGATTCCCACGCGCACTCGGTTACTTGAGATGTTGCGATATTTGATTCTTAACAGCACATCGCCGACGTCCGTCAGATCGTCGCTAAGTCTTACTATCAGATAGTTCAGCCATGGCTGGCCCGGAACTTTGGTAATCGATTCGACTGTCAGCGTGTAGACCCGTCCTGAAGCGTCCTGAGCATCGGCCGTAACATTCGCGGCTGTCTCACCCGTTGCGAGTTCAAAATTGGTGGCAAAGATCGCGAGTCGGGTCCGACGATCGACAGACCAGGGATGATCGTACGTTAGATTGAATGGCTCGATTATTCCCAGCATCGGATCGAATGCGATGGCACGCGTCGAGTCCGGATGACTTACCAGCATCGGAACTCCCGGATTCAGGGTAGCGGTGAACTCGGCAACGTGATGCGTGCTCAAGTTGGTGAAGGTTCGGCTGGCCGGACTGAACGTGTAATTTTCACGTGAGGGCGTAACTGTATAAGTTTGTTCAGCGGGCATACTGAAAAAGGATTCGCCGTCTGCATCCGTGGTGTAGGTAATGGTCTGGGGGCCGGTGATGGTTATGGAAACGCCGGGCAGGGCGATGCCTTTTACGGTAGTCTGACCAGTGATCTGATAATTCAAGAGTGTGGCGGTAAAGTTAGCCTGCTTATCTGAATCCAGATCGATAACGCTCGCGGCGGGTGTAAGCGCGTAATTGACACGGGACACGGTCACAAGATAGTTCGGTGCGGCGGGTAGGTTGTTAAAGGAATAAATGCCGTTCGCATCTGAGGAAGTGACTGCTCCCCGCGGACCTGCGAGCGTAACGGTTGCTCCCGGCATCGGGCTGCCATCCGACTTTTTTATTTCTCCTGAAATCGAGTAGTAGGCTGGATCCAGGACGAAATGGGCATACATTTCTGAGCTCAAATCAGCAAACGTCCGACTTTGGGGGTTGAATACGTAATATTTCAGACTCGGCGTTATGGTGTACGACTGCCCTTCAGCCAGATTTGGGAAAGAGAAGTCTCCTGAAGTGTCAGTGGTGGTAGTGGCGTTCGCAAAACCTGTCAGCGCCACCGAGACCCCGCTTATTGGCTGATTGTTGACGTTGGTCACTCTCCCGTGAATCCGATGTCGGTTCAAGGTGCCAATGAAATCAACAGTCTCATCCTGGGTGATGGTAGGCAGGGTTATGTTTGCCGGACCAAAGGTGTAATGAGTAAGCGCCGGCGTCAGCGTGTATGTTCCTTCGGCTGAGACCATAAAGCTATACAGGCCGTCTGGCCCGGTAACTGCGACCCCATTCTCTGAACCCGAAAGAGTCAATGTCACACCCGCGAGGGGCACGTTGTCCGAAGTTAATTGCCCGCTCACCGTGAACTTGACCGGGCTGCCGGTGAAGTTCGCAGTTTGGTTCTGATCGAGCGGGCCGAAGCTAACGACAGGTTGTGCAAACGTGTAATTGATGCGCGAAACGGTGACGGTATAGGCAACGGCCGCCGGCAAGTAGGAAAACCCGTAATCTCCGTTTGCATCCGTCGTCGTAGATTTGTTCGCTCCACCTGAGAGAGTGACCAGCGCGGACACGATCGGGGAGCCGTCCGATTTGGTAATACGCCCGCCAACGCTGTAGGTCACCAGCGTAAAATTTGCAATCTGGTTAACGCTTAAATCCGTAATGGTCTGAGCTTGCGGATTGAAGAGATAGCTGGATTTCGATGCTGTGATTGTGTAGTTCCCTCCGCCCGGCAAATTCGGGAAAGAATAGCTTCCATTGTCATCTGTTAATGCAGCCGCCTCGTGATCGCCGGTCACAGTCACGACGGCGTTAGGAAGGCCTTCTCCGGATGCGTCAGCGACTTGCCCTGAAATCGTGTAGCGATCCCGTAGCCCGAGAAAACTTACCGTTTGATTACCGGCGGGCGTGCTAATGCTTACGGTTGGATTGTCGAACGTGTGATGTGTTTTCGAAACTGAAAGGCTGTAAACCCCACTCGTCGGGAGACCAGAGAAGCTGTAACGACCCTGAACATCTGTCCGCGTTGTCACTGATTGCGAGCCACTCAACGTAATAAGAGCGTCAGCCAAAGGAGCGCCACCATCGATCGTCACCTCGCCTTCGATTCCAAAAGTCGGATTTGGCGAACTGCTGAGATAAGAGTTCAGGAGGCTGCGCCGATTTGTCAGGCAACTGGGGTCGTCTCCACATCGTAGGATCGCGTCAGACCAATAAAAATGAGCGGCGGCGTCAGGTGCGCGTCCAAGCATCGAGCTGAATTGTTCGCGCACGTATTGAACCGGATCCTCGCCGGGATTCTCAGTATTGATTACGTTCGTGACTTGAGCTTGTGAGGCAAGATTTTCGTAGATCGAGTCGATGATTGTCAGCTCACCTGTGGCCGCGTCTGCGCGAATCGTGTGTGCATTATCCACGCATTCCGCGCGATCGATAATTGCAGTTCGGACTCCGAGCAAAGAGATCGCAGCATCGGCGTTGTGACTCCACTGGTAGCGCGAGTTTTCGATTAATACTGCTTGAACTTGCGTAAGATAGTTGCCGGAGGTGTGCAGGTTTGACACATTCATGCGTAATCCGCTGATGTAAATTAGATCGATTGGAGCTGACGCCGGCAGGTAGCGCCCAGGCATGGCACTTAGACCGCTTAGCCCCCCTTCGTCCAGGAAAACGCGGTTAACTATTACTTCTCTACGGGTTGAGGTGTTGATAACGACCGCAGCATTCCCCACGTTAATCCAGGAAAGCGGCGCACCATATCCGGTTTTGCCATAAAGCTCAGGCCGTTGTCCGTAATCGAGGAAAACTGTGTCGGCAACCTCCACGTGCTTCCACTCAAGATTCTCCACGACTGGCATATAGACTCCGCTATTTCCCGTTGAGCCGAGGAACTTGGTCTGACTGATTTTCAAGCCACTGCGAACGGATTCGACGATCGCACCGCCGGCGATCATGCTGCTCAGACCATAGAACTCGCAATGGTGAATGGTCGCATTCTCAACGTCCTGAAGATACAGCGTGACGAAGGCATCAGTTGCTACGTCGGGAGTCCCCATGAAACTTATGTCGTGAATGAGAAAACTGTTTAGGCCCGATAGAGCTATTGCCGTCGCTGCGGCGCCGGTCTTGGGTAGAAACTCAGACACGAGATCGAGGCCGAGGCTTAACTCGTGGCCGGCTACTGTCACATCGACCAATGTTGATGACTCAACGCCGGCGATCTCAATCGAACCGGCCAGTCCGGTGAAGTCTTTTGAAACCGGAGTCAGAATCGCATAGCGGCCGGCCGGAACGAACAACGTCCCTCCTCCGGCTTGCGCCAATGTATCAAGCGCCTGCTGCAGCGCGGGGCCGTCATCGGTAATGCCATCACCGATGGCGCCGAAATCTCTAAGATTGAGTGTGGCAGTTTGCGCCGAGACATTTTGGAGTGATCCCACAAGCGCCAGGAGGATCACAGCGACAATGACGCAATGGGCCGTTAACGTTTGGCTTGCGGTTGGGGGATTTTTGAAATTCATGACCCTCACGGGGTTAGACGAGGGCAAGAGGATAAAAGTCTACGCAACCCCAAGGTTTAGGACAATAGTTTTTTTGCTGGGGCGGTTTGCACTATTAGTTGCGAGTCGGAGCAACCGCTTCAGGCTTAGTATGCGTCAGTTTTTAGCGAAATTCTTTGTCATCCGCCGACGGGCCGTAGATGGCCGGCACCTTTGCGCCCATCAGACGCAAATAAACCGTCATCTGTCCCCGATGGTGCGCGAGGTGAAGTAGCGAGTCCTGAATCATCTCGTGACGCGTCGCTTCGGCGACGACATTACCCCCGGCTTTCAATCGCCAATTGGTGTTCAGGTGTTCATCTGAAGTTTTCTCGAAGGCTTCGCGCGCGCCGGCCGCGGCCTTGTCGAGCGCTTCCACATACTCCGCACTCGTGTTGAGCGGCTTCATCTCAAACTTGCTGCCGTCCTTGGGCGCGATGTCGAGTTCGTCCTGCGTGAGCTGCAGCGTGACCCACATGGGAATCGTCGCGACCATGTTGGCGAGATAGCCAAACGCCATCGACTTCTCGTGTGGCTTCCAATCCGACTTTCCTTCCGGGACTTGTTCGAGGGCGCGCCGCGAACGCTCCACTTCACGATCGAGTTCAGCGAGTAAGAAATCTTTTATGTTCACGTCAGTCTCCTTTTGCTTATCCAGAAAACAAGTCTTGATTTTAGGCTCTAATTATGTTGAAAGTGAATTGTGACAACCCCACAAGACCGGCAACTCCTCATTAAGCGACTCGAAGAGCTCTCGCGGAAAGATCCCGCGGCGTACCGATTTAGGGTCATCCTGGTGGCCGCGCTTGGCTATGCATACCTTTTTGCGGTGGTGCTGGCGCTGCTCGCTTTGGTAGCGGGCGTGATTTGGGCAATGTTTGTTACTGGCCGCATTGACTGGATGCTGCTGCAGGTCATTTGGATACCGTTGGTGGTGGCGGGGCTCGTGTTGCGATCCATGTGGATCACCATTCCGCCGCCGGACGGAAAGGAGGTGCAACGCGAGCAAGCGCCATCGCTGTTTGAATTGGTTGATGAAGTGCGGCGCGCGCTCGCCGGTCCAGAGGTACATCATGTGCTGCTGTCAGATGAATTCAACGCCGGCATTGTTCAGGTTCCCAGATTTGGAATGTTTGGTTGGACCAGCAACTACATGGTTATCGGCTTGCCGTTATTGAAGGGCATGGGGCCGGATGAGTTTCGCGCCGTGATCGCGCATGAGTTCGGGCATCTCTCAGGTAAGCACGGCAGGTTCACTGGTTGGATTTATCGTATCAGAGAAAGTTGGACTCAGATTCTCACCCGGATTGAGCAAGAACGTAACTACGCCTCGTTCATTTTCGATCGGTTCATAAAATGGTACGCGCCTTACTTCGACGCGTATTCCTTTGTGCTCGCGCGCGCGCAGGAGTATGAAGCCGATCGTTATGCGGTTGAGACGTCCGGTAAAACCGTCACAGCGCGCATGCTCATGCAGTTGGCGGTGAAAACACGCGCCTTGCGAGGAGATCTCTGGGAGAAGTTTTATCGGCGGGCCGGTGACCAGCCGCAAGCCCCAAAGAATCCATTCGCGCTAATGCTCACGGAGCTGGAGCAGCCGCTCGCGCCGATGAAAGTTGATAAGTGGCTGCGTCAGTCGCTTAGCGTCGAAACGGGATACGAAGACACGCATCCAGCTCTGGCTGAACGGCTGGAGGGGATCGGCTTCACCCGCGACGCGCAGACGCGCGACCTGATGGCGCAAGCAATAGATTTGAAGAATGGCCTAGTTCTGGAAACTGCCGCGCAGCGTTATTTGAGAGAAATTCCTAAAGACGTGACGGACAGCTATGACCGTTTGTGGCGAGAGCAAGTCGTCGATGCGTGGAAGCAGACACACGACTATTTGCAGCAGGCGAGACAGCGACTCGCGGAACTGGACGAAGCGAGCACGTCGCGACCGTTGACGATCAATGAACAATGGGAACGGGCGAAGTGCACGGCCAATCTAAGTGACACCGCCACCGCGTTACCTATTGCTCAAGAAGTATTTCGCCAGGATCCAAATCATGCGGGCGCGAATATGGCGATCGGCGGCACTCTTCTTGAGCAGGAAGACCCGGCGGGGGTCGAGTACCTTGAAAAGGCAATGCAGCTCGATGCTTCACTGACGGGTGACGCTTGCGAGCTACTCTTTAACTTTTATCAAGCTCAGGGAAGGCCAATAGAAGCCGAGACGTGCCGCGCCCGCGCGGAAGAGTTCTACTTGCGGATGCAACAGCTGCAGGACCAAGCCGGCTACCTGACTGTCCACGATCGCTTTGAACCGCATGATCTGGATGACGACGCTATAAAGAAGTTGCAAGAGCAACTTGCCAGCGTGCGTGGTCTGATTGCGGCGTACCTTGTGCGCAAGATTCCTGAGGGATTCGACCCTTTTTACGTGCTGGGCGTTTTTGCGTCGTGGAAGGCCGGCGAGAGTCACAACCATGTAGACGATCTGATTGACGAGGTTGGGGCCAAAGTACATTTCTCCGGGCCGACTATGGTTATATCGCTCGACGTGAAACGTTTCCTCGCGGACACTATCGCGCGCGTTCCCAACTCGCTTGTCTACCGGCGCGACTGACTAGCGGGCACTTACAACAGGCCGTCGTATCGATTAACTCCCTGACATTTCGGACAAAAATACACTATGCGCGTTCGTTCATCGTCCTCTTCAGTCGCGTTGGGATGGAAAGTCTTTTGCCGGAGTTGTCGAACTGGTTCGCCGCAGCGCAAACATGGCAGATTGGTGCGCCGGAAAACCATATGCCGCGTGCCAATTTCGCGGCCGGGCTGGTAAACCAGCGACTCATCGGCCGACATGCGTTCGCGATCTCGGTCCGATGCAGTTGAGGAAAAGTCATACGCCCGTCGCGCTACTTTAGGAATCGCCCGCTTCAAGCAGTTCAGATCGCGATCGCTCAAGTCTTTAATTGCGCGCCACGGATTCAGGCGGCACGCGAAGAGAATTTCCGCCCGCAGGTAATTTCCCAGGCCGGCCACGATTTGTTGATTGAGGAGCGCTGCGCCGATGGGTACGTCGCGGTGGGCGGGAAGAAGCAACCGGCGCGTAAATTCACCTGCCGCAAAGCGGCGATTGTAGGGAAGGGCATCGGGCCCGAGTGTTCGAAGTATCTCGATCTGCTGATAGGGATCACCCGCGCCCACGTTGAAGATGGGTGCTGACAGCAAAATTGCTGCTCCGCCAGGCACAACAATCCGCGCTCGCTCACGTCGATCTCTTTCCAATACAAACTTGCCGCGTTGGAAAGCGACAGTGTTTGGAGGGCTCTCCGGGACTCTTGAGGTTGACTTGGATTTCGCTCTATTTGAATTGCGATGGGCTGAAAACGTCTGCCAGCGTCCCCACATCATCAAGTGCGAGTGGAAGTAGAAGCCCCCTTCGACATAGCCGAGCAGATGCTTTCCATGCGAGACAACTCGTTCGACTCGACGCCCAACCAGGCGGCCGGCGTGTTCCTCGAGCCACGCCCGCGCCGTCTTCGTGCGAGCTTCGATTGAAGTAATACGCTGGTTGGTGAGGACAGAATCGAGCGCGGCGGCGTACCTTCGAACCTCAGGACCTTCGGGCATTCACGTAAGCTCAATCACGGCCAAGGCGACCGAACTACTTAAACTTCAGCTGCTTGTGCTCTCCACTATCAGGCTCTTCACCGGTCACTACCGCAGAGACAAAGTTCAGGACGAAACTGATGGCGCTCGAAGGGCTGTCCCAGTACTCTGCTTTTTCGATCTTGATTCGCAGTAAAGCCACATTGGGATCGTCCTTGCCTTTGGGAAACCACATCTTGAACGTCTCTCGCCAAAGTTCGTCAATCTTCTGGCGATCGCGCACCAGTCGGGCCCGGCCCGTGACTGAAACGTAATTTTGATTCTGTGGATCGGCGAAACTGACATTCACGCGCGGCGTGTCGTTGATTTCGCTGACCTTGTGTGAAGACGCCCCGGTAAAAAACCATAAGTCGCCGTTTGCATCGATATCGCCATTCGATGACATCGGCCGGCTGTGCAGATCGCCACGCTCATCGATGGTCGTGAGCATGCAGAAGTCGATGTCTTTAATTAGTGCGCGAAGCTTTTCCAGATCTTCAGTCGGAACAAGTGCAGTTGCGCTCATTGAAACTCCTCTTTAAATCGTTCGTTCGACGGAGTTTGGACGACCAAAATCACAGATGCGTGTCGAGGCTGATACAAAGCTGCGAAGAGTCAGGCGTGCAGTAGCTCGTGACAATGGCGGACTCGATAATCTCCGCACCTGCGAGCATAATGGTCGCGTATTCATGAAGGACAAGGATCACGCCACCCAGCAAACTGCGACAAAGAAACCGGCGAAGGCTGCGGTCTCAGATGCCGAGTTTCGTCGCCGGTTAAAGAACATTTCGGAATGGAGAAAGAAGCGCCTTGCCCAGCTTCGTGCCAAGGATTCGCGTTGAGGTTTACCTCCCGCTACGCGACGATCCCGCCTATCAAGACACGCTAACCTGGCTCATCGACGAATTCACTGAGCTGTGTGGTGGCTGCACCGTTCACGAAGGCGCGGGCGGTTACTATTTTTCGGACAGCGGCCAAGTTACCGAGGACCGCGTCAACATTATTTACAGTGACTTTCCGATGAACTGGAACGAACCGGTGGATCAGGAAGCCGCGCTCGACTACTGCGCCACCTTGCAGAGCTTCCTGCTGGAGAATCTTTGGGAAGAAGAGATTTTGATTGCGGCTCATCCAACTTCGAACGTGGTGCGAACTTAGAATCGAATGTCAGTACCGGGAGCGGTAGCGACCGGGTCGTGCCCACAAGTCGGATGGTGATCCGCCTCGCTACCGCTCGGGGTACTGACACGCGACGTCAATCCGATTTCTTCCGCAGATGCTTCTGTTGTCCCACTGCGTAGGCCTCGCGAATCCAATTAGCAAATTCTTCATCGAGATCGGAAAGAGTGTTGATCCGAAATGCGTGCAAATGATTTCGCGGAGAGAACGTCTGGATTCGCACGAACCGCGGATTCTCGATCCGTCGCCCGAAAACAAAGTGACCGATAAGGTAGTCTCTGCGCACCTGCACCGCGATGAATGACATTCGCACTTGAAAAGCGATGCGCGTTTTCTCAGGAAGCACCTTCACAGGGCCGCATTTCTCGATCAATCCGGCGAGCTTGTCGAACAACTCGCGGACGCTTTTGCTCTTGCCGGTAAAGTGCGACTCCAAACTGACGTTACTGCAGGAGTGTGTCTGGTTGCGATTCGCGAAGCTCCGGCCGCATTCGGGGCAACGCCAGAGGCCTGAGCGCTTTTTCGAGGAACTCGGCATGCGCGTCAGTATAGAATCTGTCGAATCGGTAGACTATTGTCATCCGTCCGCTAGCGCACTAGACTGTGTTCATGACTTCGAACGACCTCATCACGGTTGATCCGGAGATTCTTGGAGGCACGCCGGTGTTCCGCGGTACGCGGGTGCCCGTGAACACGCTTTTCGAATACCTCGAGAATGATTATTCGTTAGAAGAATTCCTGGAGTGCTTTCCTTCAGTAACACGCGATTTAGCTCGTCAGGTTTTAGAACGCTCTGAACAAGCCTTGCTCTCTCCCGCTGCATGAAAGTTCTGTTAGACGAATGTGTTCCGTGGCCAATGCGTCGGCTGCTTTCTCAACATTCCGTCACAAGCGCACAAGCGCAAGGCTGGAGCGGCATCCGAAACAGCGAATTGCTGCGACGCGCCGAAACAGAATTCGATCTCTTCATCACTTCCGATCAGAGCATGCGATATCAACAAAATCTGACGGGTCAAAGAATTGCGATTCTGGAACTTTCTACCAACGACCTTCGCAGGATTCTGGCGGCTGCCGCATTGATCGAAGAGGCGGTGGCTAAGATTCAGCCTGCGGAGCTTCAAAGGTTGGAAATCCCGTAAGAGCCAACTTCCATTTCACGATTTGCGATTCACGATTGTGGGGGTTGTTCGTGGCAACAGGCTATTGCGGATCTTGTCCTAACGGAGGTCAGCGGAACACCGCGTAGATATCAAGTGATAGGATATGGTGAGTTTGAATCGATGTTTCTAAAGTCATCGGAGGCGCCGGACGGAGCTAGACGGTGGATTACAAGACTCGAGGCAGTTTTCGCAGGACTTGAGCCGGATAAGCTTGATATTTTTGATGCTGGCGAGAGCAACTTAAGCGGGTTCAAGAATCGTGTGAGGAACTTCAAAAGGTTCTTGAAGAAAAAATTAAGAAGTATTCGTCCATTACTTGAAAGCAGTTCGGAAGCGGACTGTCATTCCTTAGGCAAACCTGACATCTCCACGCGCATCTCTTATACTCATACTGCTCGTTTAAGACGGGGGCGACAGGCTTCGACAGGGGCCGTAACGTCCGTCGCGATGCATGCCGGGCCCTATTCCTGTGGGGACCGTTATCAAATTGCAGGGAAAATCAATTGCCAACTCTAACGAGTTAGCTCTCGCGGCCTAATAAGCTAGCGAGCGTCTCCGCCGCAAGTTGCTCATGCGCGCGGATGGAGATGTCACCTTAGTTGAGCTGGCCCATCGCTTCGGTCCGTGGCGATGGGCGAGACCAAAGTCGGACTAGCCCGTTCCAACGTCTGGCTGCTTCACTTAGTTGGGAATGGGCGAAGATCGCGCGGGCCGCAAGGCTCACGCGAAAAGAGAGGCAGCTAAGCATGTAGATTCCTTCGGCGTTGACCTTTGGATCCGGGTTCGATTCCCGGCGCCTCCACCATAACAGTGAGCAGTGGGCGGTGAGCAGTGGGTAGGAAACACCCTCCAAGTAGTCAGCAGATCCAGCAGATTCCACAGATAAAAACGGTAGGCAGGCGGCAGGTAGCAGTAAGCGGGAAACACGCCTGACAATCTGAAGGCTCAGGTAATCTTGTGCCCTTTGTGCCTTTTCGTGGCTAGTCTATCTGTGTAATCTGTGTAATCTGCGGATGAATTCCCGCGCTGTTCCGACGGGTCGGGATCCTAACATGACCAATCTTCCGATCGGCATCTTTGACTCTGGCGTCGGCGGACTCACAGTGTACCGCGCGCTGCATGAGCATCTGCCGAATGAGCGCTTCGTCTATCTGGGCGACACGGCGCGGGTGCCCTACGGCACAAAATCTCTGGCGACGGTTGAGCGGTACGCAGTTGAGAATGCGCGTTTCCTCGCGGCGCACGGAATCAAGATGCTGGTCGTCGCTTGCAACACGGCTTCGGCGCTCGCGCTGCCGGCGATTCGCAGCGCTTTGCAGATCGATGTCGTGGGGGTAATTGGGCCGGGGGCGAGGGCGGCGGTGCTGAGCGAGTCGGTTAGAGAAATGCAAAGTGGCGGGCCTCGGCACCAGCGCGCTATCGGAGTAATTGCCACTGAATCAACAGTGCAGAGCGCCGCTTATACAAAAGCGATTTCAAGAATTGATTCGACAATCAACGTGCTCGAACGCGCTTGTCCATTGTTCGTCCCCTTAGCCGAAGAAGGTTGGGGCGACGATGACGTCGCGCGCAGCGTCGCGCAGACTTATTTGGCAGACATTCGCGGGCGGGTCGATACACTCGTCCTGGGCTGCACCCATTACCCCATTCTCCGCGATGTAATTCAGGAGACGGTCGGCGAATACGTAAAGCTGGTTGATTCAGGCGAAGCGACGGCGGTGGAAGTTAAGGCGCTATTGAAGGGTAAGAGCCTTGCTCGAGTAACACCGCCGACCGGTGCGCTGGAACGGCAGTTGTGCGATGATTTGGACCACTTTTACGTGACTGACGCCGCGCAGCGGTTCGCGCGAGTCGCCGAGAGGTTTTTGGGATCGATGCCGTCGCGGCTAGAAGCGGTTGAGTTGTGGGGCCATGACAAACTGCTTCATTAATTCATTTGTTCATTGATTCAAAGATCAATGGGCCAATGGGTAAATAAACTAATGACTGACGAAGAACGACGACTTTTGCGTCACTTCCTGGCGGCGCTGGCGTATCGAACGCAGAAGGCTTTGCGGGATGCCCCGGCGGAATTTTCCGAGTTCAATCCCGGCAACGATGTGCGCACGCCGAAGGAATTAGTTCGTCACATGACAAGCGTACTCGGTTACGCGCGCACGTTCTTTGTCGGCGGCCAATACAGGCCCGCACCGCTCCCGTCGATGAGCGATGAAGTCATCCGATTTCACGAGATGGTCGAGTCGCTCGCCGGACACATTGCCACGAACGACCCGATTGCGGACCAAATTACGGCGGAAGGGTTGTTGCAGGGACCTTTGTCAGATGCGATGACACACGCTGGTCAGCTCGCGATGTTGCGGCGACTTGCGAGAAACCCGGTTGCGCCGGAGAATTTTATCGTCGCCAACATCGATTCACAGCGTCTCGGAATTGATCAGGCGGTGCCGGTCAGTCCTGATAAAGAATGGCCGGAGGCTCCGGCTGATTGGAAGGCAAGCTAGAGAAGGAAGAAGCAGGCCGGAGCCCGCGTACCCGAGATGACTTTTAAACGCACAGACAATCGCGCGCCGGATGAGTTGCGCGCCATAAAAATCACCCCAGGCTTTCTGCCGAACGCCGAGGGCTCTGCATTAATCGAGATTGGCAACACGCGAGTCATCTGCGCGGCGTCGGTGGAAGACAAGTTGCCGCCGCACCTGCGCAGCCAGCGAACTGAAGGCTGGGTCACAGCAGAGTACGGCATGCTGCCGCGCTCAACGCATACGCGCACCGCGCGTGAAGTCGGCCGTGGTCCTTCCGGACGCACTCATGAAATTCAACGTTTGATCGGCCGCAGCCTGCGCGCGATTTCGGATCGCACGCTGCTCGGCGAGCGCACGGTCACGCTTGATTGCGACGTGCTGCAAGCGGACGGTGGTACGCGCACCGCGGCGATCACAGGCGCTTACGTTGCTTACACGATCGCTTGCCGTCGTCTGCTGGCGGCCAAGAAGATCAAGCGCTCGCCAATTACGAGCGAAGTCGCGGCGGTGAGCGTCGGCATCGTTGACGGGACGCCGCTTCTCGATCTGAAATATGACGAAGACTCGCGTGCTGAAGTTGATATGAACGTCGTTTGCACCGGCGACGGACGCTTTATCGAAGTTCAGGGCACCGCTGAGGGCTTACCGTTTACCCGCGAGCAGATGGATGAATTACTGGAATTGGCCAAGAAGGGAATCGCGCAACTGGTTCAGCTTCAACGCCAGGCGCTTCAGGACGGGGGTAGGGTTTAGGGTGTAGGGTGAAGGGTAGAAGTTAATCTTTGCTAAAGCTAAGCCTGACGATCCAATAACAGCGGGCGTCGCGGCTTACTAAAAGTTAACCTTTGCAAGAGCTAAGCTGACGATTTATTAAAGGCGCGCGTGATTTGCTACACCCTACACCCAACCCCCAACACCCTAATCCGGGACAACATCGACACCGGATGCGGCATCTTAAACACCGCATTAACTTGAAAAGGAGTATCCCCTTGCGCTCAGCCTTAACGTTTCTTTCTTTGTTTGCAGTACTTGGCCTCTCAGCCATTGGAACTTCGGTTGCGGCCCAAAGCCACAGCTACACCAGTGCGAAGGTTGAATACATTGTCGACTTCCCGTCGCCGATGTGGCGGCTGGTGGACGAGCCCGATGAAATGCACCAGCATGCCGAGTTCGTTTACAACGATCGGAACGACGGCTACATGCGAATTCGCAAGGAGAAGCTGGATGAAGGCCTGACCGTACGCGAATTCGCGCGGCGGGATCAGGAGCAGAAAGTCCGCTTCCTGCCGGGCTACGTCGATGGCAAGGAAGACAATTTCACTGGTCGCATGACGGGCGTCACCGTCTCGTACGAGTTCACCCAGGCCGGCAAGCCGATGGCGGGCCGCACTTATTACCTGCAAGCCGATGACCGCACTGTTTATGCGCTTAGGTTTACCGGCATGCGCGATAAGCTCTCGCGGATCCGCAATCAGACGGATCAAATCGCACGGACCTTCAAGCTGAAGTAATCCGTCTCTGAGCAGTGAGCAGTGAGCAGTGAGCAGTGAGCAGTGAGCAGACGGCAGGAGGCAAAGGAACTAAGACCAAAGACCAAAGACCGAGTTTCCTATCTATGAAATCTGCGAATCTGCGGATAACATTTTTTTCTTCGTAACCTTTCACTAGTCTCCCGTAATACCTATTAGGTCTCCCCGGATCGTCACGTTGATCCGCGCACGTGTTGTAGCGGGCCAAGTTGAACTGTGTCCCAAGTTCTCCCCTCCAACGTTCACGTCCGCCTAAGAACAAGGAGCTTGCGATGAATGTTAATTCGCGCGTCGATCGGCCTGGTACCTCTCGTTCAACCCAATTTGCGCTGACACTGCTTTCCGATGTGCCACTCTCGCACAGATTGCTGGCCGAACTCGGTTTCTTAATCAGCCGATTCAAAAAGCGCTGGCCGGACTTCAAAGAAGATCCGGTCGGAGTGATCAAAGCCGAAGCCAGCCATCTCGGCCAGATCTTGAAGCACGCCTTCAGCCGGCCGCAGGTCGCCGCCGGATTAGCTACATCGATCATGGTTGTCCTGTCGGCGATTCTGATCGTCGCCCTGCTGGACCAGCGTCCGGCCAATCGAGCTCAGGAAGACGAGCCTGATGATCTTCAGGTCGTTACCACCATTAATTTCCCAGAGACTCTAGACAACAAGTCTGACCCGGGGATCGGCGCCGGCGAAAAAGGCCGCGTCGGATTTGAACGCGGACGTGGCGAAGGTTCCCGTCCTGAGGCTGCCCGTTCACGCGGCGGCGGAGGCGGGGGAGACGGTTCGCGGTTGCCTTCGTCGCAGGGCCGCATCCCAACTCCGTCAGAGATTCCCGCGCCGATTCCAACGGCGGCGGTGCGATTTCCGCAGGCGCTGCCGGTTGCCGGCATCGATCTCGATCCGGCGTTATGGCGGAAACTCGATTACTCGTCGTATGGCGATCCACGGTCGAAATCTAAGACGCCGTCGAACGGGTCGGGTGATGACGGAGGTGTGGGCACGGGCAAAGGCACCGGCATTGGTGAAGGCGAGGGCGACGGCTTCGGTCCCGGACGTGACGGAAACATTGGCGGCGGGAGCAAAGAGACAGGCGGCGGAGACAGGGGCGGATCGCGCGGAAACAATCCAAACGACGATAAGGATCGCGTTTACAGGTCGCCCGAGGTGAGCACCCGTCCGCGTGTGATCGCCAAGCCCGAGCCGCAGTACACGGAGCAGGCACGACGGGATCAAGTTACCGGTACGGTCGTGTTGCGCGTCGTCTTCTCGAGCAGCGGACAGGTCACCAACATCAATGCGGTGCAAAAACTCGGTGGCGGCCTGACGGAGAAAGCAATTGCCGCCGCGCGTCAGATACGGTTTTTGCCGGCGATGCGTAACGGCCAACCCGTCTCGATGTACATGCAGCTGGAATACAACTTCAATTTGTATTGAGTTTCTGGCACGGCAAAATGGTAGCCATCGCGGAGAGAAGATTCAGCATCTACGCATCAGATTCCACTGCAAGTCTCCCCTCCGTTATGCGTTCTAGGCCCAGTACGACTGGGAACCAGAGACTGAAAGTTAGTCTCTAGTCAGCAGTACCACAGATCGACGTTCACTGACCTGACCGGCCTTGCCCGAGTCACGCGGAGGAGACTATGCGCGCAAAGTACTTTCCCAAATCGCTTTTACTAACCTGTCTCTCGTTGCTCACGTTCGCTGCTTCCGACTCGCTGACGACGTCAGGATCAATCGCGTCCGCCCAGGATGCGAACAAGATCACGCAAGGCACTCTTCAGGTCCTGGATCCGGGAGGCGCGCCAAAGGCCGTTTGTCCGCTCAAACACACTGAGGTGAAAGCCCAAATCAGTGGCTTTCTGTCACGCGTGACGGTAACGCAGCAATTCGAAAATCCTTTCACCGAAAAGATCGAAGCGGTTTACACGTTCCCCTTGCCACAGAACGCCGCCGTCGATGACATGACGATGGTGATCGGCGACAAGACGGTGCGCGGAAAGGTCCTCAAGCGTGAAGAAGCGCAGGCAGTTTACGAAGCCGCCAAAGCCGGTGGCCAGCGCGCAAGCCTGCTCTCGCAGGAGCGGCCGAACATCTTCACCCAATCGGTCGCGAACATTCTTCCCGGTGAAAAGATCAAAATCACGATCAGTTATGTCGAGACGCTGAAGTACGAAGACGGTTCCTACGAGTTTGTGTTTCCGATGGTCGTGGGCCCGCGTTACATTCCGGGCAACGCGACCGGCGCGCAGAGCACGGGTCTGGCGCCGGACACGGACAAAGTGCCGGACGCCTCGCGCATCACGCCGCCACCGCCGCCCGCCGGCATGCGCGCGGGTCACGATATTTCGGTGGAAGTTTCCCTCGACGCCGGTGTGCCGATTGACGCGCTCAATTCAAAGACGCACCAGGTGATTGTTGAGCGGCCTAACGATCGGCGCGCGCGCGTGACCCTGCAAGAGTTGGTGACGATTCCCAACAAGGATTTCATCCTGCGCTACGACGTGGCGGGCAAGAAAATCAACGACGCGCTGCTAACGCACTACACGGGCGCGAGCGGCTTCTTCACATTGATTGTCCAGCCACCTGAGCGAGTAACCGCCGAAGACGTGACGCCGAAAGAGCTTGTGTTCGTACTCGACACGTCAGGATCGATGTATGGCTTTCCGATCGAAAAGGCGAAAGAGACGATGAAGATGGCGCTCGACAATCTTTATCCGCACGACACTTTCAATCTGATTACTTTCGCCGGTGACACCCACATCCTGTTTCCCGAACCCGTGTCCGCGACGAAAGAGAACCTGGCGAAGGCGCAGGCTTTTCTGGAATCGCGTCAGGGCGGCGGCGGTACCGAGATGATGAAGGCCATCAAGGCGTCGCTTGATCCGTCAGACGCGCAGGGACATGTGCGGATCGTTTGCTTTATGACCGACGGCTATGTCGGCAACGACATGGAGATTATCGGCGAAGTGCAGAAGCATCCGAACGCGCGCGTTTTCGCGTTTGGCATTGGTAGCAGCGTGAATCGTTATCTGCTCGACAACATGGCGAAGCACGGTCGCGGTGAAGTCGAATATGTCGCGCTGACTGATGACGGCTCAGCCGCCGCCCGCCGTTTTCACGAGCGCGTGCGCAATCCTTTGTTGACCGACATTTCGGTCGATTGGAACGGCATGCCGGTCAGCGATGTTTATCCAAAAGTCATTCCCGATTTGTTCGGTGCTAAACCGGTGATTTTGACGGGCAAGTACGGCGGTAACGGTCGTGGTGTGATTCGCCTGAAAGGCAAGATGTCGGGCCGCGATTTCGTGCGCGAGATACCCGTCGATTTTTCGGCGACGGACAAACGGGACGTGCTGGCGACGCTTTGGGCGCGCACGCGTGTCGATGAGTTGATGGCGCAGGACCTAAACGGGGCGCAAGCCGGAACCATGAAGGAAGACCTGAAACAGACGATTACCCAACTCGGTTTGGATTATCGTCTGATGACGCAGTTCACTTCGTTCGTCGCGGTTGAAGAGATGGTGGTGACCGACGGCGGACAACCGCGGCGCATCGATGTTCCGGTGGAAGTACCGGAGGGGGTTGATCGCGACGCCGTGTTCGGCCGAGAGACCCTGCGGGTTAATAGTCGGCAAGTCCACGGCCTAACCAGCCTTTCCGCAGGGAGCATGAACCAGACGGTAACTGTTGCGGCTTCAGCTCCATCTCCAGTAATCAACACGACTGATGGGCAGCTGAGGGCTGTGGTCGACCAGAAAGCCCTGGATCCTGGAGCGGTCGTGACGAAGAATCGTGCGCCCCGTCCGAAACCTAAATCTCAACGCAGCGGCAGCGGTGGCGGCAGCGGCGGTGGGATTGGCTACGGTGTCGGTGGCGCCGGAGCCGGAAGCGGGCCTTCGCCGGCACCCAGACCAGAAGGGGACGGCGGGCGGAAATTCACGGCGGCCGAACAGAAAAGGGCGAAACTTCATCCATCGGTGCTCGCCATCGTGGATCGTCTCAAAGATCCGAAGCTCGCCGCTTCGGCCGACGAAGCGAAATTTGTTCGCGAGGGCAAGGCCGAGGTGCAAATCTGGTTGACGGAAAAATCAGAGGCCACACTGGCGAAGCTGAAGGCGCTCGGATTCGAAGTGGTTCTGGATCCGAAGAGTGCAAAGCTCGTCATCGGACGGCTGACCATCGAAAAGCTGGAGGCGCTCGCGGAGATTGCGGAAGTGCGCTACGTCGCACCGCAAACGATGAAGTGAGTAGTAGGCCTCTGTGTCGCTCTGTGGTTCTTTGTGTCTCTGTGGTGCAGGCCCTCAAACGAGGAGTTCACCACAGAGGCACGGAGGCCGCACGGAGTACCACAGAGATCATGTCGTACAATGCCAGCTGATGAAACTTGCGCACGGCTTGGCAATCCGCAAATCCCCGATTAACGGCAAGGGCTGCTTTGCCACCACGCATTTCCAACGCCGGCGAAAGATAGCCGAGTACACGGGCGAGCGGATCTCAGACCTTGAAGCTCGCCAGCGCGCACGCAATCGTCAGGTCCTGCGCATCTGCGATATCGATGGGCGCTTCAGTCTGGACGGCGCGCGCGGCGGTAACGGCACGCACTACATCAATCACTCCTGCCAACCAAATGCGTTCATGAGAACTTTGTACGGCCATGTCCTGTTCTTTGCTTTGCGCGACATCCGGCCCGGTGAAGAAATCACGATCGACTACGAGCAGACACTGCATCCCGATTCGAAGCGTTGCGCCTGCGGAGCGCCAACCTGCCGCGGGAAAATCAACAAGCAGTAACTGGTAAGTGGGGACTGAAGCGGAAGCGTCCCGCTTGCGGAACAACCTGGATATCGTTTAGAGGCGGGCTAACTGCCCGCCTTCTAGAATTGCAAACGAGCGGGCGGGCGGTAGCCCGCCTCTAAACTGATCGACAGATCGAACGCAGGCGCGACCCTGTGTTCCAGAGATGAGATTTCCGTTGACTTCGCCTATCCGATTGGAGTACTAGCCACCGCACAATGGCGAAAACTGAAGCGAACAAACTCGTCCGCGGCCTCGGCCTGCTCGACGCGACGATGATCGTTATCGGATCGATGATTGGCTCGGGAATTTTTATCGTCTCGGCCAAATCAATGACCCTGGTCGGCTCGCCCGGATGGTTGCTGGCGGCCTGGGCGATTGCCGGCGTGCTGACGATCACCGGCGCGCTGTGTTGCGCGGAATTAGCGGCGATGATGCCGCGCGCAGGAGGCCAGTATGTGTTTCTCCGTGAGGCTTATGGTTCCGCGACGGGCTTCCTCTTTGGCTGGACACTCTTCTTCGTGGTCCAGACGGGAACAATCGCTGCGGTGGCAGTGGCCTTCGCGATTTTCATGGGCGTGCTGACCCCGACGATTTCCGAAAGTGTCTACCTTATTCCGCCAATCCATTTGGGAAGCTACGCCATCACGTTATCGACGCAACAGCTCGTCGCGATTCTGCTAATCAGCTTCCTGACTTTCACAAACACACGAGGGCTTAATACCGGCAAGCTGATTCAAAACACGTTCACGTTCACCAAGACCGCCGCCCTGATTGGTTTGATCGTGATTGGTCTGTTGCTCGGACGGAATGCGACCAGTGCGGCCTATGCAAGTGATTGGTGGAATCCATGGGCGAACGCCGGTTGGAATCCCAGCCTGGCGCAACCGGGAATGCAAACCACGAGCGGCCTGTGGCTGATGATGCTGGTTGGGCTGGCGATGGTTGGGCCGTTGTTCGCGCAGTCAGCTTGGAACAACGTGACTTTCACGGGCAGCGAGATTCGAGATCCGGGACGAAATCTCCCCCGCGCGCTTTTCATCGGTTGCGGCGTAGTTGTCCTGCTGTATTTGCTCGCCAACCTGACTTACGTGTTCACCTTGCCGCTGGGTGCATTTCCCGGACTCCGCACGCCTCCGAACACGATCGCCACGGAAACAATGAAGATGGCCCTGGGTCGTCCCGGACTGACGTTGATGGCGATTGCGATCATGATCTCGACGTTCGGATGCAACAACGGATTAATTTTGGCGGGGGCGCGGATTTACTACGCGATGGCGCGTGATGGCCTTTTCTTCAAACGCGCCGGCAACCTCAGCGATCGCAACGTTCCGGTAGTGGCGTTGATCGCGCAATGCATCTGGACATGTCTGCTTACATTGCCGCGCACCGTGACCACCGATCCCGTAACCAAACAATTCAAGTACGGAAACGTCTACGGCCAGTTGCTCGACTATGTGATTTCGGCTGACCTGGTTTTTTATGCGCTGATGGTCGGAGCGGTTTTCGTGATGCGTCGGAAAGCGCCTGCCATGGAGAGGCCTTATCGCACAATCGGTTATCCCGTCGTGCCAATCATTTATATTCTGCTCGCTGTGCTCTTGATAATTGATTTGGCTTACCTAACGCCGGCCACTTCCGGAATTGGATACATACTCGTGCTCATGGGCATTCCCGCGTACCTGATATGGAAAAGGCAGTCCAAAGCTTCATGACTGGCATGCCGTGGCTCCTCGGACGTTCCAATAGATGACTAGCGATCTGCCGGCGCTTAGGCGCAAAGAAACGGAAAGAACGCTAACCAACAAGACTCTTTCCACGGTCAAAATGAAACCCAACTACTTTCGTTGCGCAAACGTCTTAATCCTTGTTCGTCTTAAAAGCGGAGGTAGTGACGATGAAGCACTTACTTTGGACGGTGGTTGCGATTCTTTGCGTGATACCTGCGGCCCTCGCGCAGAAGCCTGTCATTCCTAATCCCGCAATCGATATGGATGGCTACCTGCGGACGGCAAAGGAGGCTGCCGCACACAGAGAGTCACATCGTCTGACGGAAGACGAATTCATTCGGATGAGTCGCGAACGCGGCACGATCATTTTGGATGCCCGCAGTCGCGAGAAGTTCGACGAGCTTCACATCAGCGGGGCGATCAACTTGAGTTTTCCCGATATCACGGTAGAAAGCTTGAATCGCGTGCTGCCAGACAAGAATGCCCGGATTCTGATTTACTGCAACAACAACTTCACGGGCTCGGAGCAAGCGTTTCCCACCAAGAGGGTCACCGCTTCGCTGAACCTGTCGACTTACATCGCGCTCTACACGTACGGCTACCGGAACGTGTACGAGTTAGGTCCGCTGCTCGATATCAAGAAGACGAAACTGGACTTTGCCGGATCCTTGAGCGGGCAGCTCGCGGACGCAGCAGAAACCCGACGGGATTGAAAACTTGAGGAATTATTCGCCGAGAGCGGAACTGGAGAATCCATTCATAAACTTTAGCTCGCTGATCTCCCAGCGCCCGCCGCGCTTTTGCATTATTACTTCGCCTTGATAATCGGTCTGACTCTTGATTCCCAATGAAGCCGCAGCCTGCTGGGCTGAATCTGATAACACGTTAAAAGCCGCGCTCATCGAATCAAAGTATTCACCGATCTGATTCGGGCGCCACCGCCAGCGGAATTTTATTTGTACGGTTTCAAATTCGGCGCTCCAGGGAAGCGGTTTGACGGAATCGATTCCGACCATTTCCCGCTCACCGATCGGAATGCGCCAGGTGGGCAGAGTTTGACTGGCCGCCTTGCCGTTCCAATACGACCCAGCTGCATAAGATTCTTCTGTTTCTTTCCAATTGACTGCCTCTTGTTTTCCTTTTTCAGTGAGCGCGATTTCGAGTCGGGCAGATTCGACTTCGGCCAGACGGTCTTCAGTGTGAGCTCCTCTCGCGCCTCCGTACTGATCGACCGTGGTGACATAGACCGTGCCGGTCTTTTGGATCAGTTTTGTCTTATCGATGGATGTCGTTAAATAACCGGCGGCTTCAAGGACTTGCGCAGGCTTGACCATCCTTCCCGCCTTTTTTGCCAGGGAAAGGTTGCCTGGATTAGGCGCTGAGGTTAATTCTTCGCGGTTTACCCTGATGGTAATGGGCTCTTTGAACTTTTCCGAATTCGTTATCGCCGCGAGATACGCTTTGGTCGGGTCAAAGTAATCCGACACCTTTGCGCGCACGATGAAGAAGCCAACCACCAAACCGACAAGCAGAAAGAAGGCGAGTACCGCTTTGGTCACAAGCGCCGAACTACCACCTTTCGAGCCGGCGGATTCGATTGGCGCCCAATCTAATGACTGGCCGCATCTCTTACACAGGTTGCCTTCGGCGAATCCTACAAATTTGCATTTAGGACACTTGGTAGCTCTCATCTTCTCCTCACGATGTTGAACCAGGATGGTTATGCAAACTACAAACGTGGTAACGCAAAGCTGAACTTCGATCCGCGGCCGACTTCTGATTCGACGGCGACTGTTCCTTCGTGCTGTTCGATAACTTCTTTCACGAAAGACAACCCGAGACCGGTGGACTCTTCGTCCTTTTCCTGCCCATCGCGCGCAACGCGATAGAACTTTTCCCAAATCCGATCCATTGAATCCTGCGGGACGCCATAGCCTCGATCTTCGACGACAACGCGCACGGCTTCCGCTTCGAGCACGGTTGAAACGGTGACCGTCGTGCGTTCCGGACTGTACCTGATGGCGTTGTCGAGAAGTTTGGTCAGCGCCTGCGTAATCAGGCTCTTGTCGGCGGACACGGGAGGAATCGAGCCGTTGCTTTGTTCAACCAGTCGAATGCGTTTCTTCTTCGCAGTGGGCTGCATCACGTTAACCGTGTCGTTGACGACTTCGTCGAGGCGCAAAGCAATCTTGGTCACTTCCTGTTTGTCCGCGCGCTCAAGCTGGGTCAGGGTCAGAAACGTATCGATCATGCGCGCCATGCGTTGCGACTCGTTCGAGATAATTTGCAGGAACTCGCGCGACTCTTCGGGAATGTTGGCGTCGATGACGAGCAGCTCGGCAAAGCCGTTGATGCTGGTGAGGGGCGTGCGCAGCTCGTGCGACATCAAAGAAATCATGTCGCTCTTCAGCTTCTCGAACTCTTTCATGCGGGTGACGTCGCGTACGCGAATAGCAAAGCAGAGCGGCTTCGAACCGGCACCGTTCCCGTTCAGGCCATTCCCGTTGCCGTTACCGTTTCGCTCTTTGGCGAGTCCGATCCGGAGCTCGAGCGTCTGGTTGCGGTCGGGAAACTTTAGCTCTCGCTCATAAGGTTCGCCTGACTGCAAAACGCGACGGACGGCGATGGCCGGCTCATCAAAAACGCCTGATTTGAATCTGTCCAGCAGGCCGAACAGATCGGTCTTCGACGCATCGTGGTTGTTCATGTGCGCCGCCCAAAGCATCGCCGGGTTCACGTATGCGATGGTGCCGTCGAGGTAGGCGATCGCGTAACCGTCCGACGCCTCGGCCAGCACCTGTGCGCCAAATCGATGTTCGGTCAGCACGCCGCTGATCAGATCGAACGCATGCAAGCGGTGACCGGAAGTACGCGCCGAGATAAACGCCGGCAGGTTGCTGTCGAGCTTTTTGCGCTGCGCATCTTCCCGCTGAAGATCGCGGGCAAGTTGTCCGCCCACAGCGGCGAGCAATCGGCGATCGCTTTGATCAAAACTTTCGCGCAGGCGCAGCAGCAAGGTGCCGACGGTGCGACCGCCATGCTGAAGCGGCATGGCAACGTTCTCAAGTGTGTCGATCTCGCCAATCGGCGCGAGCGCGATTTCATGTTTCGTTGCGGCCTTGTCGCAAAGCTGCACCAGTTTCCGCCAAACAGAATTACGACCCCCCTGCAGCGAACCGCTCGCCTGTGAACGCAGCCTCGCGCACGGCACCAGCGCGCCATCTTCATTTGGTTGAAAGACAAAGGCTTCTTCCAAAGGCAGAATCGTCTGGAGGAGCTTGAGTCCGCTGGTCAAGCGATTCTCCGCGATACTTACGTCGTGCGCATCGGTCCGCGAAATCGTTTCGTCAACGCGGCGGGTCAGCAGAGTATCAATCAGCCAGAGCCGGTGCAGTTGCACGAGGAAGACCGCAGCCGTTGAACCCAGCGCCATCGGCGCAAACAGAATGTCAATCTTGAGGTAGCGCGAGACCAGCAAGCTGGCGGTGCACGTGGCCAGGAAACCGAAGCCCAAAAACAAGAACGATCGCCGGGCGCCGACGCGGCCCACAAAAAATCCCGCACTTGTGCTGATGGTGGCGATCAGCAAAAGGCCGAGCCAGGTCTGTGGCGCCAGAAGTGGTTCTTCGCCACGCGCGACATTAACGACGAAGGCTGCCTGGAGTGAATCGATTAAACCTGCGCGCCAGATGGCACACGCAGCCGCGCCGGCCAATAAAGCCAGACCCAGCGATACCAGCAGAGATTTCCAGGAGAACGTCTTTAACACTTGATCGGTAGATTGGAGTGCAAGCGTCCGGCTTGCTTTGGTTAATTCAGGAGTCGCGCTTTGGATTAAAGTGAGGCTGGACGGCCACATTCCGTGGCCAATCGATTATACACATCCGAACACGGTTTGGGGCGTGCAAATTTTAGCCACTTTTCCTAGGAAAATATTCAGATTTTGGAGTGCGGCGGCAGAGCGAAGCGCCGACGCCGCTTTGGATCTTCAACAAGGCAGGGGACGCGAGTTTCATCCAAAGCGCCGTCGAGGCCGGCGCACTCCAAATCTTATGAGGCATGCGTCCCTATTGTTCGAGAGACATGATGGCCGATGCCAGCGTAGCTTCGTCCTCAGTCGTGACGGTTCTCAGATCGAGAAGCACGCGATCATCTTCGATCCGGGCAATGATCGGCGGGTCGGATTTGCGAAGTTGCTCTTCGATTTGATTAGCCGAGAGCTTCGCGTGAGTGAGCGCAACCAGCGGGGTCAGCAAGCGCGAAGTTGGCGCCGCGCCGCCGCCGATTGCCGATTCGCCTTCGACGATTTCGAAGTGGAGGGCTGACGCTTTCGAGCGATGAAGCGGTGCGATAAAACTGGTTACCCGCGCTTTCAAGTCATCGAAGGTCATCAAGATCATTTGGTGCGTGGGCAGTTCGGTTGGGGTCGCGCTTCGCGCGTACGCATCGAGCGTCGCTTCCAGCGCCGCGATGCGAAGTTTGTCCGCGCGCAAAGCGCGATAGAGCGAGTGCTTACGCATCCGCTCAATGACCTCATCGCGACCAACGAGCAAACCAGCCTGCGGGCCGCCCAGCAATTTGTCGCCGCTGAACGAGATGACATCCACACCGGCGGCAAAAGATTCGCGAATGATGGGTTCGCCGGTAATTCCAAATTGGGTGAAGTCGATTAGTGCGCCGGAGCCGGCGTCTTCGTAGAGCAACAAACCGCTCTCGTGAGCCAGCGTCGCGAGTTCTTTAAGCGTCGGAGTTTTCGTAAAGCCGACAATCCGATAGTTCGAGGTGTGGACGCGCATGATCAAGCGCGTGTCGGCGGTGATCGCTTTCTGATAATCCGCCAGCTTCGTTCGATTTGTGGCGCCGACTTCGACCATGCGTGTACCGGATTGCCCCATCACTTCCGGTACGCGAAAGTCTCCGCCGATTTCAACCAGTTCGCCCCGCGAGACGATCGTCTCGCCGCCGCGCGCCAGCACTGTTAAGACGAGCAGGGCTGCCGCCGCGCAATTGTTCACGACCAGCGCGGCTTCGGTTCCGGTCAACGTCGCGAGTAGATCTTCCGCGCGCGCGCCGCGGCGGCCGCGATTGCCTGAGTTCAAATCGAATTCGAGATTACAGTAACCGCCGGCTTCGGCGACGGCCTGGCGCGCTGCATCCGACAAAGGAGCCCGACCAAGGTTCGTATGAAGAATTACGCCCGTCGCGTTGATGACCCGGCGCACACCGCGCGCCGTTTGCTGCTTATTCAATATCGCTAGTCGTTGTTCCGCTTCGGCCACCAGCGCCGCGGATGGGTCGCCATCGTTTACCGCGAAGGTGCCCGCCAGAACCTCCGCCCGCAACTTCTCGATGACTTCACGCGCCAGAGTGGTTTGTTGTTCAATGCCCGCAGTAGTCCTCACCGACTGGCCGATTTCCGTCCGCAGCAGCGCATCGACGGACGGCAGCCCGCGCAACAATGCGTTCTTATTGGAAGGTTTGGCAGCGCTTTTTGGCATCTCGGGGTTTAGCGACAACGAGAATATGCCGTCTGCGGCGTATGAGGCAATCTGCGACGAAACAAATCATTGACAGTGTTTCTCCCGAACTCCTACACTCGAACTTATGTCGGCGACCCCGCTTTTGCGCCGCTCATCAAGGGAGATCTCAGTTGGCAATCAATAACAACAGGCTGGCCAGGCTCGAGGCCGAACGCCGTCAGAGAAGCAAGAATGTCCTGGTGGAACATGTTTCGGTCGAAGATCGTCTGGCGCGATTGGAAGAAGACATTCGCCGGCTGAAGGTTGAGTACGACATCTATTTCAGCGGCGGCTCAAAGCGTCCGCCGTACGACACGAAGCTGCGTGTCGAAACACAGCTCAAGCGTTTAGCCGACGACCGGTCTTTGAGTTTTGCGCAACGCTTTCACTACAACTCGCTGGCGACACGCTACAACGCTTTCCGCGAAGTCTGGCGGCGCACGATGAAGGGCCGCGAAGAAGGCCGCGACGCTTTCACGGTCCAGCGCGCTGAAAGGGAAGCGAAAGAGAAAGAGACGCCGTTCAAGGCCTCGACTTTCGCGTGTACCGACGTGCGACACGACGTTCAGACAATCAAAGGTGTGTACGATGCGTTGATGCTTGCGAAGCGGGCGTGCGGAGAAGCGTCGCAGGATTTGTCGTTCGCGAAATTTCACCGGCTGGTTGTCGAACGTACCGAAGCGATGAAAGAAAAGATTGGCACAGATCGAGTCGTGTTCTCAGTTGATGTTGAAGCCGGGCACGTGAGTTTCAAGGCGAAGGCTGAATAGTGGCACAGACTTCAGTCTGTGTTCCTTACGCAAACACACAGACTAAAGTCTGTGCTACAAACTAAAAGGCGACCTCGGAATTCCGAGATCGCCTTTTTTCTTGCGCGTTCCGGGACTACCGGAAGCGGCCAGTGGCTGCTTGATAAGCAAGCCGGGGAGATTTACGCCTTTGTGACTTTTTCAGCCTGTGGTCCTTTGGGGCCCTGCGTCACTTCGAACTCGACTTCCTGACCTTCTTCGAGGGTCTTGAAGCCATCGCCCTGAATGGCGCTGTAGTGCACAAAGATGTCCGAAGAGCCTGGCTGCTCAATGAAGCCATAACCCTTCGAGTTGTTAAACCACTTGACCTTACCGGTTATTCTAGACATACAAACGAATCCTCCTAACGATTCGGCAAAGTTGGCGCGGCGGCGAGACTGAAGGTTGCGCCACCGTCCAACAGGTTAATGCTGTGAGCCGGACGCGCTATTGTCTGGGGCGCTACACGGAAACACACTAGCTAAAAAGCGCCCAGGTAATCGCACACGATGGTGCGATAGATGGGCGCAACTTCCAAAACAAGAACTCATTTCACTTATAGCGCTTGCAAATCGAAATGCCTTGGCAGGTGTAAATCCCGGGGCCTGGCACTGATTGAAACGTCGGCGCATCCTAACGGAAGGCGTTTTGGGCTGTCAAGAACAAATTCGCTTGAATCAGCTGTTGACACAATTTTGGCAAGCGATAAAAACCAGCCATTTTCGCCTTTTCGTCATCTTCATCCGGCCAAAACTTCATTCATTAGAAAACTCTTTTTCCACCACACAGAGGTTTTGAGAACTCATTAATAACTCATTAATAGAGGCCCAAAGACTTCCTTCGATCGCCTGAATATAGTTTCCCCGTCCGAGCATTTCTTGGTTGCCTTAAGAACATCTGCGGGCCTTTGTGACCGCTTTAGATTAACGGCATCTGTTCGATGGAGAATCCAAAATGTTGTCTCCTAAACTTAGATTAGCTTCAGCCGTGATGTTGGCGGCGGCATCGCTCACCTTATTAGCTGTAACTCTCAACTCTGCGAAAACGACTGGGGGTGTTGCGACCGGCGCTTCACAGTTAAGGGCAAGGATCCTGCGTCACAAGGACAAGGTGAAGAATAAGCCTGATGCTGCGGAAATTGCGGCACTGAAAAAGCAGGCAAAGGCCCAGGAACCCGAAGAGCGGCAGCTGGAAGACACAACCCCCAACCATCTGCCGGTCAAAGTCAAAATTAGAAAAGAGAAGGAGGGGAAGTTTAAGGATTTAAAGAATGACCGTTGGGTTCGTGATCTGGAAATAGAAGTCAGGAATTCAGGCACAAAGCCGATTTACTTTCTTCATTTGCAACTCCACCTCGATCTTCAGGGCCCGGACGGCCAGGGAGTGGGTTTTGTGCTTTTGTACGGGCGCACGGAATTGGTTGACGTAAAGACTGCGATCAAAGCCGAAGACGTTCCCATCAAACCCGGAGAGACTCACATCTTCACGATCGCTGACCGGTACGTTAAGGGCTATGAAGGGATGATCACCGAAAACCAGCTCAAACATCCCAAGAAGGTGAAAGTGATCTTCCAGCAGATTACTTTTGGGGACGGCACCGGTTGGTGGAACGCTGCGGGCGAGCCGCTGCCAAATCCCAAGCGGGCTGCGAATGGTGTTTGCGATCCCAAGGATGGTGCTTCGCAGAAGCAGACGAGATGGCCGTTGATTGCGTTCAATGCGAATCCAAAATCCCGATGGGTTGAGATGTTGCCGGAGTACGTGCCGGCAAGTTTTTTGCCCAACGCAGACCCAGGCCGACTTACGCTCGACGCTGGTTCTGCGCCGGATGTATGTTGTCCCGGCACATCGTGCACCTGGGCCAAGCCGTCTTTTACGCGTTGCTACTGCTCTAGTATAACCGACCTGGCCGATGACTCACCCTCAGTTGAATTCCCAGGCTGCAGCGATTCCAGTGGTGGATGCTCTACTATCGTTTCATTAACACGATGGTGCCCGTATCCGAACACCGACGGATCCACGTTCACGTTAGGATGTCCGTTCAGCGTCGTTTATCCGTGCTTCGATCTCGCACCGACGCCTCCGCCTTTTCCATCACCAACCGAGTCACCAACGCCACCGCCATCACCGACGCCTACACCCACTCCGACGCCAGAACCCACCTGCAACCCGGCAACGAAACCGAACAACTCGAATTGCTACTGTAATACGAGTGTCGTCGGTGCTGATCCGTTTTGGGATTGTGGGATCGGGTGCGGCGGCGCGACCGGCGCCGATTACCAGCGCTATCAAGGCGGAGGGACATCGGGTTCGGGCGCCGGAGGTTGTCCGCCCGACAAGTACAACGACGGCCGAGACTGCTGTCGATGTGTAGTGCCAACCTGTCTTGACGGACAAAGTGCTAACGTCTCAACGTGCGAATGTCCGTCACCGACGCCGACACCCATTCCGCCATCATCAGGCGGCGGCGGAGACGCGATTTACACCTACCATTGCACGCCCTATTTTTGGGTCTGGTATGTTTCTTGGGACGGCGGGCAGACGTGGCAACAGACCGGTCAGGTCGAATACGCCGGTTGTTGGTAGCGCCTAACTGATTCCCGCCGGCTTGTCAGAAAGAGGCCGCTCGCGATTTTGATCGTGAGCGGCCTTTTTTAATAGCAAAGCTGACGTACGTGACGAACCGGTCGCTGTCAGTGCAACCGCCCGGGCAGCGCCGCTGCCGCATGAAAAAAAGCCGCTCGCGATCGCCAGCGGCTTCGTCGAAGACATTAAAGGCTTCCGCTATATCTTCTTAATGCTGACCAGCAGTTGTTCATAAGCCGACGAGTGCTTTTCAAAAAGACTCGGTGCTGCAAACGTCAGAATTATCAGGGGCTTCTTCGCGCCGAGCACATCCACGGACCAGACGATCGTGGTGCCATCGACCTCACCGGTACCGGTTTCGCCGTAATGCGGCATGTCGTTCAGGACGTCTTCTGAAGGCTTGCCCACGGTCTTAATGTTCTTAATCGTCTTGCCTAGTTCCGTGCCCAGTTCCTTCACTGCGGCCTCAAAATTTGCCTCATCCGGAATCCAAAACACCACCTGGAGCGCGTCATCAGCAGACGAAGCCGTAATCACTTCACCATCCGGTTTTGCCTTCCAACCCTTTGGCAGTTGGAAGCGAACGCCGGCCTCTTGATGGGTAAACACGCTCGGGTCCTGCGCAGCCACGCGTTCCGAGCGACCGCTGGTTCCGGCTGACATGACCGGGGCCAGAGTCGTGGCCCACAGGGCAAGACACAAAATGACAGTTAATTTTTTCACTGGGTTCTCCTCTGCAATTCTAGTGGAACAGTTTCAGTCTGTGAATGGGAAACACAGACTAAAGTCTGTGCCAACCTCTGCTGACCTTACGCCGCTTTCTTCAAAGCCGCCGGCGCGTTCTTGATGTCCATCTCTTTCAACAGATATCCAGCGCCGCCGAACTTTTCGGTTAGAAACAGCACGTAACGAATGTCCACGGAGATCGTGCGGTTCTTTGGTGGATCGTAGAAAAAGTCGTTGCCGAGGCCTTCGTAATTTCCGTCGAAGACGATGCCGATCTGTTCACCACGGCCGTTCAGAATCGGCGAGCCTGAATTGCCGCCGATGATGTCGGTCGTCGAGATGAAGTTCACCGGGACGTCCTGGCCTTCGGCGTAAACACCGAAGTCGCGTGCGCGAAAAAGTTGCTTCAGTTTGGCGGGCACATCGAAAGGTTCGCTGCCGGTGTCTTTTTCAACGACACCCGACAAGTGCGTAAATGGCGTATAGATCGCCGCGTCTTTCGGGACGTAGCCTTTGACGTCGCCATAAGTGAATCGCAGCGTCGCGTTCGCGTCTGGATAAGGCTTGGCGCCGCGCATCTCCGTCATGCCGTGAATCAACAGCGGCCGCCAACGGGCAACGATCGCATTGAAGTTGCGGGTGCGCGGCTGTGTTTCGGCGAAGAGCGCAGCGATTTCGGCAGAGAAATCGAGGAGCGGCTCGTTCAGCTCTTTTAACTGGGCCGAGGTCTTGTCGAACAAAGCCGCGAAGCCTTCCGGGGTAGAAAGATTCTTGCTGTCAACGATCGCCCGTGCGAAGTCTTCTTCCGCGCGAATGCGCGCCTCGTCCTTTAGACTGCCGAATCGTTTTTCGATTGCTTCGATCTTTTGCGAAGCGGGAAGCTCCGCAGCTTTACGAAGGAAGAAACTGAGCATCTCACGCTCGAGCGTCGGATTGCGCCCGGCGAGAATTTCAGGCAACGCCGCCCGCGCGCGGGCCGCGATTAGGGCGAGATTAGGATTCCGTTCAGCCTCAGGTTTCTCTTTGCTGGCCGCAAAGGTGCTGATAAAGCCGGCGATCTCAAAAACATCACTGAGCGAAGCGATCTCCTGAACGATCCGGTCGCGTGGCTGACTCTTCTGCAACTCTTCGTAGGCCTTCGCGAGCGACGGCAACACTTCGCCGTACTTGTTTTGCCGCTCAGGATTCTCGCTGATCCATTTCGTGAACGCAGCTTCCTGGGCGCGCTTTTGATCGACGATCCCGGCGCGGCGCATCGCGAGGACTGAGCCGTCGTTGTTTTTCAACTCGTTCGAAATGCCAAAGATCACCGACTGAAGCTTAACGCGCATCGATGGGTTCGCTCGGCCCATGATGGTCAGCACTTCGATCTGCTTCTGCTGCATTTCGACCGAAAAGGGAATGAACAGGTCCTGGTTGTAAGCGACTGAATAGCTTTCGCGGTAACGGCGGGTCGAGCCGGGATAGCCCATCACCATCACGAATTCATTGTCTTTGACGCCACCCATCGAAAGCGACAGAAACTTCTTTGGCTTGTAAGGCACGTTGCTCGATGCGTAGTCCGAAGGTTTGCCGTCGGGGGCCGCGTAAGCGCGCAGAAAAGTGAAGTCGCCGACGTGACGCGGCCATTCAAAGTTGTCCGGGTCGCCCCCAAAGAAGCCAATATTTTTGGGCGGCGCGTAGACGACGCGCACGTCGCGCAAAACCTGCGTGACGAACAAGTAGTACGTCAGGCCTTCATTCATCGCCATCACGCGTGCGGTAATTCCATCAGCCGCTTTGGTGTTCGCGGTTTCGAGCGCGTTCGACTTTGACTGAATCGACGCGGCGCGCTCGGCCGGCGGCGTCGCGTCGCTCACGCCGGCCAGCACATCCGCCGTCACATCTTTCAAGTCCTGCGTCATCGTGATCGTATAACCGGTCAGCGGCAGTTCTTCGCTGCGATTCTTCGCCACGTATCCCATCGTGCCGTAATCTTTTCCGGTGTCTGAAGCCCCCACCAAGCCGTCGAAAGCCACGTGGTGGTTGGTCAGCACCAGGCCTTCGCCCGACACGAACTCGCCGGTGCCGTAGCCGGAGCCGAAGCCCACTCTGACGACGGCATCTTTAATGCTCGGTCCCTCCGGGTTGTAGATATCGGTGATCGGAATCTTGAGTCCGCGCTGTTTGAGTTTCGCCAGCGGAAGCTGACTCAAAGTGTCCGGCAGGAACATTCCTTCGTCGCCCAAAACAGAGACGGGAATAAAGCTGACCAGCAGTAACGAAGAGAGCACAAGCGCGAGCGCGCGCGGGTATTTAGAGGTCATTTACGATTTTCCTTCGTGATTGATGACGGTCCGGGTGTGGAGGGATATTAGCAGAATCTGAATTGAAAGGCAGTAGCCCGACCGTAAGGGAGGGCGCGATGAGATCTCAAATTGTGAGATCCGAGATCTTAAGTTTGAGATCTAAAATCTGAAATCTGAGATCGGAGATCCTGAGATCTGAGATCTGAGATCCTGAGATCTGAGATCCTGAGATCTCAACGAGCCCTCCCTCACGTTCGGGCTACTGCCCCGACTCTAGTGCGCAGCGCCGGGCAGATACCGTTTCGGATCCACGGGCTGATTGTTGACTCTGACTTCGTAATGGAGGTGCGGTCCGGTTGAGCGGCCTGTTGATCCAACCAAGCCAATCTTCTGACCACGCGTCACGGTTTGGCCGACGGCAACGTGGATTTGCGACAAGTGGCCGTAGCGCGTCGATAGGCCTGCGCCATGGTCGACGTAAATAACGTTGCCATAGCCGCGCTGCCGTCCCGCGATAGTTACGCGACCGCTGCCGGCCGCCAGCACCGGGTCGCCGTGTTCCGCGTCGATGTCCTGGCCTTCGTGATACTCGAAGCCTCGTCCCCCAAACGGATTGCGCCGGCCGCCAAAGCCGCCTTCCAACGTCCCGTCAACGGGCCAAAGTGATGGAATCATTCCACCGGCGCGAACCATCTCCTGATAAACCCACATGCGACGCTCAAGGCGCGCCGTCTTCGATTCAAGTTCGGCGAGTGCCGCTTCGCTGTCGATGGGCCGTGCCGGACCGCCCTGGCCGCGCGGCGCCGTTTGCTCGGCCGTAGAAATTCCCGACAACTCCTCGAGCTTGCGCGAAGTGTCCTCAACTGCGTTGACTCGATTGTTGAGCCTGAGAAGTTCTTGCTTCTGCTTCTCGTTCTGGGCACGCAGACGCGCGTTGTCGTGTTCAATCCGCAGATGCTCAGCCTGCTGAATCAGGCCGTAAAAGCCGTACATCAACGCGGCGCCGACAACGGCGAGCCCCAGCACTGAGACTTTTAACCAGCGTTTATGAACGCTTATGCGACGGATATGAGCGCGAGATCTGGAGGTACGGGCAATAATAAAAGCGTAAAAACGGTCGTCTCTAGTCATTCATTCTGCTCCTAGCGGGCGTCAAGCGCGTTTGTAAAACGGGGCCGCTTGCCGACCGGTGAAGTAACAGACGCCGAGGGCGACTGAAAACCTAAATTGTGCGAGGCCTTAAAATTAAGAACCCTGCCGAAGATCGAACCCTGCTTGAGAAGGCAGCCGATTTGCGCGCCTGAGTCGCCGGGTAAACGTGGCTTTTAGACTCGGGCTGACGGATCCTGGATGCTGCCAGAGCGTCAGACCCTAACACACGAGGGTGGACAGGTCAAACTGAGCGAAGGGCCTGCTCAGGACGTCATGTCCCTGACAAAGCCGTGGATGCCAAGATAACTAAGAATCAATTGAGCGTTCGACTCAACATCTGTGGCGGTGGTCTTTAATCTGAAGAAAGCGCCCAAGCCTTCCGTGATTGTGAATGGCTAAATCTCAAAGTGTTGTTTATGAAAGTCTTCCCTGGAGACATGAAAATCGTGCCAGGTTTCCATTTCATTCACGGTTTGGTAAAACTCGTTGCTCAGGCTTTCTGAACGCGGAAATCCAGCGATGATCGGCACCGGTTCGTACGAGTTTGCCAGGGCAGCCATTCGGTTCAAGTTCGGTCTCTCAAACTACATCCGCAGATGGAATCTGGCGACATCGCAATCCTGGCTGACGGCCCTGATAGCTCCAACCCGTCTTTAACGAAAAGATATCGTACCGCCGTAGGCTGGAACGCTTCCTCTTCGCTGCTCGGGCAGGGAATCACGTTTCTCCGGTCAATAATTATCGCGCGCCTGCTGGTTCCGGATGATTTCGGACTGTTCGCAATGGCCTTGACCGTGATGGTCGGCTTGAACGCGCTGACCACGATCGGGCTGGACCGGATGATCGTGGCGCGCCAGTTTAAGAGCCCGGAGGAATTCAAAGACCATTTGAATACGGTTTGGTCAGCCGAGCTGGTGCGCAGTCTCTTTCTCACCCTCTTGCTACTGCTGTCAGCCTATCCGATGGCGAAATTCTTCGGCCAGCCCAGGCTCGCCGGTTTGATTGGAATCCTCTGCCTGACACCGTTGATTGAAGGATTTCAAAACATCGGACTGACGATCCTGCGCAAGCAGATCAGTTTTGCGCGGATTTTTTGGTGCGAATTGACGGTAAATGTGGTGGCCGTGGCACTCACAGTTTGCGTGGCCATCGCCTTACGCAATGTGTGGGCTTTGATTTTCGGTCATTTAATAACGGCATTATTGGGCACTGCACTTTCATATTTCTTTCATCCTTATCGTCCGCGACTGGCTTTCGAGACGGCCGCACTTCGCCAGGCCATAGGCTTCGGAAAGTTTGCACTGATAATCGCGGTCGCGTCTTATGTGACCACGATGGCCGATAATATTGTCGTGGGCCGCGTATTAGGGGCGGCGGCCCTTGGTTACTATTCACTGGCTTACAACCTGGCGAGCTTTCCCATCGCGGTATGCGTTAACGCAGTCAGCAAGGTCACGCTGCCGGCTTTTGCCGAATTAGCTTTGCCGGATTCTGAGCGGTTACAGAGCGCATTCACAAAAGTATTCACCATCAGCGCGCTCATGCTGGTGACGATCACGGCGCCTCTCTGTCTGCTGGCGAGTGACATTGTCCAAGTCCTGTATGGCGCGAAGTGGCAGACAACCGGAGAAGTGTTATGGGTAATATCTCTCATGGTGCCATTCCGCGGTCTTCTGATAGTCATCACCCTCGTCTTCTTCTCCTTGAACAAGCCGAAACCTGTCGCGACTGGCAAGACCGTCGAAGCCCTCATGTTTCTTTTGCTCCTTTATCCGCTGACTAAGACGATGGGACTAAAGGGCGCTGCGCTTGCCGCGGTGTTAAGTTATGTATTCGCTCTTGGAAATCGTTTATTTTTTCTGCGCCGCGTAATTCCAAAGCTTTGGGGCAAACTTGTGCGGATCATTCTGGCCGTTTTCGCAGCCTGCGGGGCCGGACTCTTAATCGGTTGGCTGGTCTTGAGTTTTATTGATTCGACGATGTTAAGGATTTTACTCGGAGGGTTTCTTGCCTCTGCCACTCCCCCGCTATTGCTGTTATCGACGCAAGCCGACCTCAGGAAATGGATTATAGACGCCGTGCATTGGGCAAGCAGGGCTCGCTCCGTTCCGGTCGGCTTGTCGTGTCTATTCGGTTGGAAACGGATTAGCGGTCAGGATGCGCGGCGTTCGGCCTTTTCTCGTTTACGCGACCGCCACATTGCGACGGCAATCATAACCATTATCGCTACGAAGACAATGATGATAGCGAATTTTACAAGGCCGAGCAGGATGCCGACCATGGCAATCAATTGCTGGAGTAGGGCTGTAACAAGCAGGATGGCGCCGATGATGGCGCCGCCGCGGGACAATGCTGCAAAAATTCCGGTGATCATTTCGGGCGAACCTTACTGGCGCGGCTGAAGTCGCGCAGAACCAATTTGCCGCGGCGCCTGGACGCGAGTTGGAAAGTCGCCGCCATCGTAAGCAGCGCGTGCGAATTGGCTGTTGACCACGACTGACGGCGGCGGGTTGTTCGTATCGAACAGCCGCATTTCCTCTCGACGCCGGTGTCGTTTCATGTAGTCGTACAGAATGTAAGCGCCCAGCACGACTAAAGCGACGGGCAGCGCTCGCCGCATCGGAAACTGAAATCCAAGGACCGTGTGCGCGAGAAAGATTCCACCAAGCACCAACAACGTGATGCCCCAGGCTAAAGGATTGCCGTACAACTGGCGCGTGATGGCGTCTTCTTCGGCGTCAGGCGCCAACCCCGCGCGCATTAACTGCGCCGTCCGGCAAGCATCAACTGCGGCGAAGAGCCAGGTACCGAACACGCCGAGCGCAAAGAAAGCGACGCCGTCGGTTACCACGGCCATCTGGAAAAAGCTGGCGAAGATCGCGAAATGAACGATGGCCTTGGAAGTTTGACCGTTATAAGCCGCGCCCAGGCCGGGCACGAAAAGCGAAAGAAACGTGGCGATGAACGGAGAGGTCTTGCGACGGATCACCTGTTGATTTGTCGGCTGTGATTGGCGATGACGCAGTGCGTCAACGCCGGCGACGATGCAGTCCTGACAAACAGCGAACCCGCGAATGCGATGGTCGCACGCCGGGCACAAGGGCCGCGAACAGCTGCTGCACTGCGCCATGGCGGGATTCTTCGGGTGGTAATTACAATTCATCAGTTACTTCACACTGTCGCGGTCTCAGATGTACGTTGAATCGCGCGCGAACGTTCAGCGCTTTTTCGAGTCGCCGTTGCCGGTTTTTCCTTCCGGGCTTTGCGGGCGCGGCGTCGCGCTGTTTTGATTTGAGCTATTCTGATTCTGGTTCGCCTCATTGCTCTTCTCGTTGTCCTTCTGGTTCTCTTCGCCACCGACTAATTTGTTGACGCTGCCGGCGAATTGCTTGACACCTTTTTCGGATCCTCTGGTCGCACTGTCCGCCGTGCGTTCAGCCAATTGCAGGCTGGCGCGATAAAGTCCGCGCACCGAACCATCGGTTGAAACCGTGTTCGTCAGTACAAAGACGGACACCAACAGCATTGTTGCGACTGACGCGAGCTGCGGCGAAACGAGCGGATCGAGCGCGCCACGCAGCCATTCGACCATCCGCGATAAGAAAGGAGCGCGTACTTGCCGAGGCAGAACGTTGCCGATGGTTGCTTGCAGAATGCGGGCTTCGAGGCCGGCGGGCACCGGCAGTTCATCCTGCGCGTAGGTGTAAACCGCGCCGATCGACCGCACGACCTGGCCCGGGAGTTCGCTACAGGCTGAACACAAAGCTGCGTGCCGTTCCCAGCGGTGATACAAAGGCGCCATCAACACGCCATCCAGATAATCCGTCAGATGGTCTTCGAATTCTTCGCAGGTAATTGCCGTTTGCGGAGCCGTCGTCATCAGGATTCGTGCTTCCAGCCCGACACCTGCCGGCGGAGCTTCGGAAGACAGGCACGCGACGATCGTTTGCTTCACATCGGCCAGCAATTCGTGGCACAACGGGCAGCGCAGCGCGTGTTCGGAAAACGCGCGGTGCTCCTCGACCGGCAACTCGCCGTCGAGGTAATTCGTCAATCTTTCTTCAAATTCATTGCACAGCATCATTTCGTTTCCATTCCGAACCCTTTTTACGCCCCGTTACCTGGTGCCGTCTGCCACTTTCGACTGCGTTCTGGCTCTATGCCTCCACTACTCGCATACGACGAAGAATCTTCGCTAGTTCGATTCGGCCGCGGTTTATTCGTGATTTCACGGTGCCCTCTGGGATTTTCAACAAATCCACGATCTCCTGGTAGCTCAACTCCTCGATGTCCCGGAGGATGACGCATGTCCGCAAATCCGCCGAAAGCTTGTCAATTCCGGCCTGTACCTGGGCGCCGAGCTCGCGCCGCTCCATCTCACGCTGGACCGAATTCCCGGCTGAGCGCAGGTGATACTTGTGATCCTCAAGGTCGTCCGCAATCTCATCCTGCGGAGCGCGTTGACGTTTGCGATAGTCATCAATGATCAGATTCCGCGCCAGCCGCATCAGCCAGTTCTGCAAGTCGCCCTGCTTCGGATTGTATTGCTCGAGTGAGCGATAGACGCGGACGAAGACGTCTTGCGTCAAGTCTTCGGCCGTGTCGGCCCGGGAGGTGAATCGGTAGGCGAGATTGTAAACGCGGCGCGAGTAGGTTTGGACAATCTCTTCCCAAGCCGCGCCGTCGCCCGCGCGACATCGTCTGACTAGTTCAGCGCCTTCGTTGGTAGCCAAGCTTCTGACGGCTCCCACTTGGTGAATTCTCCGGATTCAGTTTATCGCAGCCGATTGAGACTCATAGAGTCCGACACGAGCTTCTTACGTGCCGGTGCTTTGCAAAGTTCCCCCGGTCTCAGCCGGCCGCGAGGCTGACTTCTTGAACGATAACATTAAACTGTTGTAGGCTGGCGACGCCGCACAATATATTGTGGCTCGCTCATTCTTTGCTCACTGCGTTCAGATCGTTGGTTTTCGGTCAATGGCGGCAAAATATCGTAAGTTTCTTGAGTTCATCGCGCTCCTCCTGCTGGCCATTGCCATCGTCTGGTGGTTTGGCCGGGGGCTCGATTGGGCCCAGGTTAAGAGTGCGCTGCTTGCCTCCGATTGGCGACTGATCCTGCTGGGGGCGTTGGGCGTGCTCGCAGGGTATTTGTGGCGCGCCTTCCGATGGCGGGCCTTTCTTGCACCACTGACAAAGGCCAGCCTCCGCGAAATCTGGATTGCCGTCTGTGTCGGATATGCTGCCGTACTT
Source organism: Pyrinomonadaceae bacterium (assembly GCA_036277115.1). Classification (NCBI taxonomy): domain Bacteria; kingdom Pseudomonadati; phylum Acidobacteriota; class Blastocatellia; order Blastocatellales; family Pyrinomonadaceae; species Pyrinomonadaceae bacterium. Next base: position 167,979 of record DASUNM010000027.1, on the reverse strand, counting down.
ACGCTGGGCCGGGCCGGTGAAGTGGTGAGGCCTTTGGTCCTGCCGATGCGAGACCGGCGTGTCAGACCGGCTGCTTCATTCGTCACGGTCATGATCGAGCGCGTTTACGACTCGATCACGGTACTGCTGTTGTTCGCCGTCAACCTTGTTCTTTTCACCCCGGCTTCGGGTGCGTCAGAGTTCGCCCGCGCGCGCCAAATCGGTTTTGCGTTGGTCGGAGCGCTGTTTGTATTTGTCGCCTTACTAATCGCTTTCCGGTGGCGGTCACCACAGGTAATCGGATGGTTGGACAGAAAGATTCATCCTGATTGGCGAATCCTGGGCCGGTTGAAGCACGCGATCCTCAACCTCCTTCAGCAACTGGCTACGGCGCTGGGAGTGCTCACGCGCGGCCGCGAGCTGGCCATTACCATCGGGTGGTCACTCGCATTGTGGGGATCAGTTGCCATAGGCAATCTGCTGGTCTTCCGCGCATTCGGTCTGCCGTTCGGCGTTTCCGAGGCGCTCTTTGTGCTTGGTTGGTCGATGATCGGATCGGCGATTCCCACGCCGGGAGGCGCTGCGGGTGCGTTCCACGCAGTCACCGGCGGCGCGCTAATCCTTCTCGGGGTGGCGGCTGAAAAGGCGGCTGCGGTCGCCATCGTCATCCATCTCGTCGATTTCCTGCCAGCGGCATTGTTTGGGTTGTTCTACTTTTTGCGTGGTGATGTAACTCTCGCGCGACTACGTCTATTGATGTCAGCGACTGAACGTGCAGGTGATCCTGAGCCCCTGCCGAGCGTGACTGGAGTCAAAGCGGCTTGAAGTGCTTCAAATTATGTGAGGAACAATCGATATGAAATGTCCCTTCTGTGGTTTTGTCGAAGATAAGGTCGTCGATTCGCGCGAGTCGCGTGAAGGTGAATCGATTCGCCGGCGTCGCGAATGCCTAAAATGTGAACGCCGCTTTACGTCCTACGAGCGCATCGATGAGATTCCATACATGGTGATTAAGAAGGACGGCCGGCGCGAAACCTTTGATCGCAACAAAGTCATGGCGGGCCTGCTGCGCGCTTGCGAAAAGCGACCGATTCCGCCGCAAAAGCTGGACTCGATCGTCAATGCGGTCGAAAAGTATGTGCAGGAGTCGCCTGAGCGCGAACGGCCCACCAGCAAGATCGGCGAGCAAATCATGCGACGGCTTAAAGAACTGGACAAAGTTGCTTACGTGCGATTTGCCTCGGTCTATCTGGAATTTGAAGACGTGTCCGAATTCATGGAAGAGTTGAAGACGCTGGTGCGCGCGCGCGCCGGTCGTTAATCGAGCAATGGCCGTTAAGCGAGTCAAGGCTAAGAGTGTCGGGCCCGCGGGGCTCGAACGCCTCGAGCTAAAGCGGCTGACAGAGCGCATCGGCTGGCTGTTCTCTTTGTTGCAGGAAGCTGCGGCCGCGCAAACGCCGACCATTGCCGGCGCCTGGGCGCCCACGATCGATGTTTGCGAGACCACGAAAGCGATCGACGTACGCATCGAACTACCGGGCGTGACCGCGTCGGAAGTAAGGGTGGGTTTGAATGGAAATAAACTGCGCATCTATGGCGACAAGAAGAAGCGAGCCACGCGACAACGCATCATGTCGCACCATTGTTCGGAACGAACCTACGGCCATTTTGAGCGTGTCGTTCCCGTCCGGTGGCCGGTTGACGTGAAAGGCGCCACGGCAGAACTAGCCAAGGGAGTGTTGGTGGTCCGACTACCGAAGCTAAAGGATCGCAGAGGCTCGGAAATAGCAATTCCAATTACTGAGAAGGATTCATAGAACATCCATGTCAACCGAACTGGACAACGAAGCAGTGGAAGTTTTAGTAGCGGCTGAACCCGCGATAGATCAGCAATTGCAGATTCCGGAAGAACTGCCGCTGCTGCCGCTCCGCGACATTGTGATCTATCCGTTCATGATCGTGCCGTTGTTCGTGTCGCGCGAGAAATCCATCCGCGCCGTGGACGAAGCGCTCGGCGAGCACCGGATGATCCTGCTCGATTGCCAGAAGGATCTAGATAAGGAAGACCCGGCGCAGGAAGATCTCTACAGCGTCGGCACGGTCGCTGTGATCATGCGCATGCTGAAGCTGCCCGACGGCCGCATTCGCATTCTCGTCCAGGGCGTTTCGCGGGCAAAGGTTGAATCGGTTGATTGCAGTGGCGATTTTCTGCGCGCGCGTTTGAGTGTCCTCTCCGAAGTGTTGGCGCCCGAACGCTCGCTCGAAGTTGAAGCACTTATCCGCAACGTGCGCGCGTTGATGGAAAAGGCCGCGGCCCTGGGGAAGAACATTTCGCCGGAAGTCATGGCCATCATTGCGAACCTCGATGATCCTGGCCGCCTCGCTGACCTGTCTGCTTCTAATCTTGAACTCAAAGTCGAAGATGCGCAGTCGGTGCTGGAAATCCCCGACACGACCGTACGCCTGCGCCGCGTGAACGAGCTGCTGAACAAGGAAATCGAAGTTCTGACCGTTCAGCAGGAAATCAACACGCAGGCCCGCGCCGATATTGATCGTTCGCAGCGCGAGTTCTACCTGCGTCAGCAGATGAAGGCAATTCAGGGTGAGCTGGGGGAAGGGAACGAGCTGGCCGAAGAAATTCAGCAGTTCCGTGAAAAGATTGAAGCCGCCAAGATGCCGAAGCCGGCGGAAGAAGAAGCGTTGCGCCAGTTGAAAAAGCTTGAGCGCATGCATCCGGACGCAGCTGAAACTGCGACGTTGCGAAGCTGGATGGAGATCATCACGGATCTGCCCTGGTCGAAATCATCGAAAGACAATCTGGATTTGCTGAAGGCGCAGCGCATTCTTGATGAAGATCACTACGGCCTCGACAAGGTGAAAGAGCGCATCATCGAAGCCCTCGCCGTGCGCCGGCTGAAGCCGAAACCAAAAGGGCCGATCCTCTGTCTGGTTGGACCGCCGGGCGTCGGCAAAACGAGTTTGGGTCGTTCAATCGCGCGCGCGCTCGGCCGCAAGTTCATGCGCTTGAGCCTCGGCGGGGTACACGACGAAGCTGAAATCCGCGGCCATCGACGGACCTACGTGGGCGCCATGCCCGGCCGCATCATGCAGGCAATTCAGCAGGCCGGCACCAACAATCCGCTGATCATGCTCGACGAGATCGACAAAGTCGGCGCCGATTTTCGCGGCGATCCGTCTTCAGCTTTGCTCGAAGTTTTGGATCCGGAACAGAACAATAGTTTTCGCGACAACTATCTGAACGTCACGTTCGATCTTTCCAACGTGATTTTTATGACCACCGCCAACGTGCTCGACACGATTCAGTCGGCGCTGCGCGACCGCATGGAAGTAATTCGGCTGGCGGGTTACACGGAAGAAGAGAAACTGGAAATCGCGCGCCGTCACCTGCTGCCGAAGCAAATGGAAGAGACGGGCATCACGCCCAAGGACGTGCACATTTCGCGCACAGCGCTCGCCGCGATCATTCAACGATACACTCATGAAGCTGGCCTGCGGCAACTAGAGCGGGAAATTGGATCGATTTGCCGGAAAGTCGCGCGCCGAATCGGCGAAGGCCGCAAAGAACCTGTCCGCGTGTCGCTCCGCAACCTGCACGAATTTCTCGGCGTGCCGAAGGTAACTCCCGATGAAGTTCTAAAGAAAGATCAGATCGGGGTGGCGACCGGCTTGGCGTGGACTGCCGTAGGCGGCGACGTCCTGTTTATCGAAGCACTCAGAATTAAAGGCAAAGGCAGCCTCGTGCTGACCGGACAGATTGGCGAAATCATGCGCGAGTCAGCTCAGGCAGCTTACTCGTACGCGAAGTCACGCGCGAAAGAACTCGACATCGCACCGGAAGACATCAACAACTACGACATTCACATTCACATTCCGGAAGGCGCCATCCCGAAAGACGGCCCGTCTGCCGGCATCACTCTCGCGACCGCGTTGGTTTCCGTGTTGTCTCGCCGGCCCATCAAAAAAGACGTCGCCATGACGGGTGAGATCACCTTGCGCGGCAACGTCCTTCCGGTCGGGGGAATAAAGGAGAAGGTGTTGGCGGCGCGGCGGGCTCGCGTCACGAAAATCCTGCTGCCGGTGCAAAATCGACGCGACCTGGAAGAAGTGCCAAAAGAGCCTTTGAAAGACATTCAGTTCATATTTGTCGATAATGTGCGGCAAGTTTTTCGGGAAGCGCTCGGACCGAAGGCTGCGCCAATCGCGACCCCGTCGCCGCGTCCGATTCGGCTGCCACAAGCCGCGCGGCCCCGAGACATCTAATTTGCATGAGCGAACCAGCTAATGACGGCCAAACTTTGAAGCGGCTGCTTCTATGGCTGGTTCTGCTCCTGCTCATCCTCGCGCCACCGCTTATAATCGTTTTCTTCCTCGGCGCACTGTAATCGTGCGCGCAGGTTGTACTTTTTTTGCATATAAGCAACCTCAGTTATCTTATGAGAATCAAAGGAGTTCGCCAGATTTTGTTGGGCGAAAGTGGTTTGACTCCCATTAGGGCGTATGATAACCTCACGCGGTCGAGTGGCCGGGCTTTTAGCCACTAAACGGAACTTTTAAGGCCTCTCGACTGTTTACTTATTGAATACCGCAGGCGCGCGACTCGGGTGAGTCGCAGTCGTGGATTCCCCCGAAAGCAAGGCTCAGGAGAATAACGATTGATGACCCGTAAAGCTGTTCCCGTATTTACAAGCGTCCTGTTTGCGGTCGCACTTATTACCCCAGCAGTAATCCAGGCTCAAGGTCCCGCTGGTTCGTCCGCTCGCGACATTCAGACGGAGGTTCAAAAGAATGAGCCTCGCGTCGATCAAATCATCGAGCGCGCGAACGATCATTTCCGCAAGGGCAAACTTAATCTCGAAGATAGCAAGCGCGAACAAGCGCGTGACGAGTTCGACAAAGCAGTCGACACTATTCTGATGTCCGGCTTGGACGTTCGGTCAAGTCAGCGGCTTCAGACCTACTACCTTGAACTCGTCGAGCGAATTTATCGCGAAGAAGTTCCGCTGACGCAGATCGCGCCGAACGCGACGCCTGTCGTCGCGCAAGCGCCCGCCGACGCAAAAACGGAAAGCGTTGAAATCGCGCAGGCGCAGCCAAAACAACAACAGATTGGTTTCGTGCAGCAGGGGTTTGTGCCATCTCCGCTGGATGCTCTGAGCAAAATCATTCTCACCGAGGAAGAGAAGACAGTAACTGCCGAACAGTTGGCGAATTCAGAGCAAGTTAAGAACTCGCTGGATTTCAAATTCACGATGAATCCGCTGGTTCAGCAGTACATCAACTTCTATCAGGGGCGCGTGGGTCGTAATACCATGGAATCGGGCCTGCGCCGCTCTGGGCGTTACATGAAGATTGCTCGCGACGCGTTCCGTCGGGCCGGCGTTCCTGAAGACATTGTTTGGTTGGGACAAGTCGAGAGTGCCTGGCAACCGCGCGCAAAGTCGTGGGCTGCGGCTTCCGGTTTGTGGCAGTTCATCGGCAGCACTGGCGCTGCCTACGGCCTGCGGCAGACTGCCTGGGTGGATGAACGGAACGGCATCGAAAAGCCGACCTCAGCGTCAGCGCGCCACCTGAAAGACCTGGCGAATCGTTACAACGGCGACTGGTTGCTGGCGATGGCCGCTTACAACACAGGCGCCGGCAACGTCGATCGCGCGATTTCACGTGCGGGCGAAGCAAACTTCTGGAAGATCTACCCGTACATTGCGCAAGAGACCCGCAACTACGTTCCGAACATCCTCGCAGTGATTTTGATCGCCAAGAATCCGGAGAAGTACGGGTTCAACAACATTCGTCCCGAAGCGCCCATGAGCTTTGATCCGGTGCCGGTTCCTTCGGCCACCAGTCTCAGGCTCATCGCAGAAGCAACGGACACGAGTCTGGATCATATTCAGAGTCTTAATCCCGAGCTGAAGCGAGACACCACTCCGCGCGGCGAAGCTTTCACCGTGCGTGTTCCTGCCGGTCGCGGCAAACAACTGGCTTCGCTGCTGAAGCGAGTGCCGGGTGACCGTCGCGAAACCGCGCGCGTCATCTCAGTGGCGCCGGGTGAAGAGTGGCAGTCGATCGCGAATCGTACTGGCGTCAGCGTTGCGACACTCCAATCCATGAACACTGGCGTCGATCTCAATAACGCAACCAAACTGTTTGTGCCGAACAGCACGATTCGGCTAACGAACTGGAAGCGTTCGGCAGATACGCCGGGTGCGACCCTGACCCGGGTTAAGGCCCGGAAGGGTGACACGATTGCGAAGATCGCCGCCGCACACAAATTGTCGGCAGACGAAGTCGCCCGGTTGAATGGCATTGCGCCGAATACCTCGTTGCAGGCGGGCCAGGAGATCAAACTGCCGTCGGCAGGCAGCACATCTGCGCCGACCAGCCGTCGTCGATAACAAAACATAGCAGACGCTCGTTTTTCGTTAGAGCGCTTAAACTTACAAAGAGCGCGCCTTGTCACAGGCGCGCTCTTAGTCTTTCTGTAGCATACTTCCTTCGCTCTCAAGAAACAGAAACCCAGTTAGCTTAAGGCGCGCCCAGCGAAACTTACGCAGCTCCCGTGCTATTCCGCGCTCTCTCAGCCGCCGTCTACGGAATCGACGCGAACCTGGTCGATGTTGAGGTAGATCTGACTCCGGTTCGTAATGAAGTCGATCAGCCACCGGCAGTGATCGTTGTGGGCCTCCCCGACGCGGCTGTGCGCGAGTCGCGCGAACGCATTCGTGCGGCAATCAACAACAGCGGGTTTTTCTTTCCGTTTCACAAGACGACGATCAACCTGGCGCCCGCGGATGTGCGGAAAGAAGGCGCCAGTTTCGACTTGCCCATCGCGCTCGGAATTCTCGGCGCGAACGGCGACCTCGGAAATACCGAGCACTTGACGGACATTCTTTCCGTCGGCGAGCTGTCGTTAGACGGTCGAGTCCGCGCCATTCGCGGCGCGCTCCCGATAGCTTTGCGAGCGCGACAGTCACACGCGAAACACCTGCTATTGCCGGATGAAAATGCGAAGGAGGCCGCCGTCGTTTCGGACGTGAACGTTTATCCCGTAACGGATTTGCGTAACGCAGTGGAAACGATCGCTGGGCTGCGTTCTGAAAATCCACCCAGCCCGATTCGAGTTGACTCGTCCCAGCTTCTCTCGCCGGCTGATCATTACAGCGTTGATTTTCGCGAGGTGCGCGGCCAGCAGGCGGCGAAGCGTGCTCTCGAGGTCGCGACTGCCGGTGGTCACAACATCCTTCTCATCGGCCCGCCCGGGTCGGGAAAGACAATGTTGACGAAACGTCTTCCGACGATCCTGCCGCCGTTGGAATTCGAAGCCGCGCTTGAACTGACAAAGATTCATTCGGTCGCCGGGCTCACCGGCCGCGCCGGATTGATTAGCGAGCGGCCCTTTCGTTCGCCGCACCACACCATCAGCGATGCAGGATTGATTGGCGGCGGCGCCGTGCCGCGACCGGGTGAAGTATCCCTCGCGCATCAAGGCGTCCTGTTCCTCGACGAATTGCCCGAGTTCGATCGCAGCGTGCTCGAAGTTCTGCGGCAACCGCTGGAAGATCAGCAAGTCACCATCAGCCGCGCCGCGATGTCACTTACGTTTCCCTCTTCATTCATGCTGGCGGCGGCGATGAACGCCTGTCCGTGAGTGTTCGCGGAAGACTGCAACTCATCCCTTCCACTTCGTAGTTTGCAACGACGATTCGCGGCGTTATCGTATTGAGAATCCTGCGCTTTTGATCGCGTGTCAGCCTCTCGAATCCGCGAAACACTGCAAACCGTTTTGTGAGCAGTTCTGTGTTTATCGCTGAGGGTTTCTCCCTGCCTAACAAACCCTCAAATACCTGTCGCTCACGGTCAATCTCTTTTAGCTTCTGGTCGCGCTCCTCTCGCGTAATCGCGCCTTCGTAGTAGGTATCTAAAACTCTCTCTCGTTTCGCTGTCAGAGCCTCTAACTGTCTCGCTACGTTGTCCGTGTTTACCGTGGGCTGCGATCCGGCTCGGGCAATCCGTCGAATGAACGCCTCGCTTTGGAATGTCCGCGCAAACATCTGGTCGAGCTGCGGGTCAACTATCTCCCGTCTCATTTGCCTCACGCCACAACGGTTCTTGCACACGTAATAGTCTTTTCGCATGTGCTTGGAATACACGCGGGACTGGCAGGTACATTCCAAGTATCCGTTGTACGTGTAACGCTGCTCATATCCTGGACTCGTTCGCCAGTGGAAAGACTTCTTCATCCCGAGAATCTTTTGCACTAATGCGAAGTCAGATTCGGAAACTAAAGGCTCGTCAATAACCTTCACACGAATGATTTCTTCTGGCGCGCGTTTGATTGTTCTGCGCCCTGCCTGCCTACCATCGGGACCGTGATACTTACCCGCCGCGCTCATATCTCGCTTCTTGTCGATCACTCTCCAACCTGAATAGATTGGATTCTTGAGCATGTAAGCTAATCCACGAGGCTCAATTCCAACCTTCTTTCCGATGGCGAAGTAGCTTGTCTCACCTTCAAGAACCATGCGAAACGCTTCTCTGATTTTCTCTGCTTCAGGCGTGTACCACCATCGCGTCTTTTCGTTATCAACTCCGAAAGGCAAACAGATCTTAGGTTGGGCCAGTTCGCCTCTACGTCGTTTTGTCTCTCTCGACTCCCACGCAGCCTTTAACATTTCACGTCTAACATTCCCTGCAATCGTGGCCTTCAGAGTTCCCATTAACCGTCCGTCGTTAGATGAAAAATCTATCGGGCCGTCAGGTAGATACAGTTTGCAGTTTGATTCAGCGAAGGCTTGCAGTAGCGCAAAGTCAGCAAGGTTTTCGGGTCTCATTAAACGAGAAAACTCTCTGGCAACAACGCCGTGGATTTCAGGATCGGCCATCATGCGCAGCATGTCTTGGATCTCGGGAGTTAACAGAACTGCCGTTCCCGAGACGCCGATCAGTTCGATTGTCTTAACGATGGTGAGTCCGTACTGCTCGCATGTGCGTTGGTTTATCGTGCGCTGAGAGGGAATCGAGGCATGGCTATCGTCGGCCTGCCCGACCGTCGAAACTCTTAATAGTTCGATCACTCTCTTGGTCATGCCGTAAGCGCCTTGCTTCCTTCCGATGAAACGCAATAGCCAAATGAACCTCTTTGCGGCGACCGATACACCAACCCTTTGCGGCACAGCTTACCGAGATAGCCGCCACCCGCCAGATTCATCCCGCCACCGCGCGTCACTCCGCGCCCGCAATTCGTAAGATTGCTGTGTCCGTCGCTGTCGGGCCACATAAACTCTGCAAACTCGCGCGGAGCGATGCCTGGATGATCACGAACGATCTCTAACGCGCGGCGCTGGCTGTTAGTCAGGGTCATCGTTTCACCGTTCGCGGTTCTTTAATCTGAAAATGCTTCACAACTAACTTCCATGCTTCATCACGAAAACCTGATTCAGCAAGTCTCTTAATCTCACGCTCAACCTTGTCTCTTTCAACGGCGATAGAATCAGCCACTTGCGCCACAGCGTCAAGAACTGAATCCGATTTTAGTAATTTGAACTTACCGCTCACTTCTCTCCCCAGTAATTGAGTGAATGGCTTTCATTGCGCCGCAGAAACATCGGGACCAGCAAATCAGTTCGCCGCATTCGCAGAACACTCCGTAAGTTATCGGCCTCGCTCCGTCGTGTGTTTTCCAAATCTGCACTCGGATTATGATCATGCGTAAGCAACCTTCACCTGTCCGAAGCCTTGAAACTCCGTCGCGAACCGATCTACGTCATTGCCGTAATAAGTGACCACGCTTCCCTTGGAAACACCTTTCAAAATCGAACCGTCAGGCAGTCGGTAGTTTGTGCGCGGAGACAGGAAGCATTGCGGGTGCTTTAGAAGTGGCTGGAACCATTGCTCAGACGTGCTTGCGAACGTGATGCAGCACGCGGCAACCATGCGGCCCGACCTGTACTCTCGTTCTATTTTGTAGACCCAATCGGCGTTACCAGGAATGTCGCGGTAGACGTGCCCGCGCTTCTCACAGGTCTTTCGCTTACACGCATCGTCGCAAGCGTTCCAGCCAGCGTGAAACGGATGATTCATCCAGATCCGCCCATGCCACACTTGATTAAGGCTGTTATCCGCCTCTGTAAAGAACCGCATTGCCCTGACGATCTCGTTCGCCTTCGCGCTGCTCGCAGGGTCAAGATCGATCACGCCGCCCAAGACGCGCCGCGCGGCCTCGATGATTTCAACGGGCGTGTAGTATTCAACCTCCCCACTGGTTTGATTGATTAGTTGATGTGCTGCTGCAACCATCTACGCTGCCAACTTTCTAGCCATCTCTCGACTCTCAGTATTTAGAAGACCCATTGCTACCGCTTCATCATGGTTCGCATCTGTCCAATCGTGATGTGTTCTACATAAACAGCGGCCATTCGAGACTTCGTACTTGAGATCCTTACGCTGACTTCGCTTCGCCAAATGGTGCGGATCGACTCGTTGATCGCCCGTCTGACATCCTCCCGGCCACTGACAAATATTTCCATCTCGTTCACGAACCTTCTTAGACCATGCTGCTAACTTTCTGTCAGGACGTGCGCGTAATCTGGATCGCTTCAACGTAGATCCGGCTCCCCACGAATAGCCCCGAGGCTTCCTCTTGATGTAGCTGCGGCGTAGTTGTGAGTTGCGGTTCATGCTGCCTCTAAGATTCGCTTTCCGATCCACTCCGCGACTTGTGGCACTACGGCGTTTCCGATTGATCCAATTCTGTCCACCCAATCGGGAATCCCATCACCACTTCCGCGAAAGAGGGGTTCAGGTATATCGGATCGTCCTCGCAAGTCCGCAACCCTTCGGACATCTTTGCACCATGAAAATTCACTGAACCGCGATATCGGTCCTTGGAAGATCCTTTGAACTCGTTCTTGCCTATGGTCGGGAGCATGAACATTAGTGTTCGTGCTAGTCCTAAGTTGGATTGTTGTCCCGCCTTGCTCACATGCCTGGCCGTTCCGTTCTTTGTGATAACCGTGTTCTGCGCCTTCGGCGTTCCGTGCTTTGAACTGTCCCATTTGACAGAGGTAGGCAACAACAAAGATGCGTTCCCGTAAATGCGGCGCACCAACGTCTTTCGCTGATATGCAATCCCATTCCGCGTCATACCCGACCTCGGCCAAGTCTCCGAGAACTCTGCCCATTCCGTTAGAAAGCAGCGCTGAGACGTTCTCCACAAGCACAAGTCGCGGTCGTAACTCGCTAATGATTCGCGCAAACTCTCGCCACAACCCCGAACGCTCGCCGTCGATCCCTTCGCGTCTGCCCGCAATGCTGATGTCCTGACACGGAAATCCGCCGGCGACGAGATCGACTCGCTCAAGGTTGTGTTTTCCGACTTCTCTGACATCTTCAAACTTCGGAACGCTAGGCCAATGCTTCGTTAAAACCTTCCGACAAAAAGGATCGATCTCCACCTGCCACGCGCATTCCATTCCCGCTCTTTCAAGCCCAAGGTCGAGACCTCCGATCCCGCTAAACAAACTCCCGAATCTCATTTATTCCGCCCACCACCGCGACTCAAAATTCACAACTCGCACTCTCTTTCGACCATCCAGTACAGCCAGAGGCCATTACCGACAAACTCTTTCTCAATGTCATGGCCTGTCTCCCTGACCCTGACGCCGCGCTCATGGTTGCCGCCCCAGCGAACGTCTTTCAGGTTGCGAAGTCGCGCTGAGATAGACGCTTCACCTCCGCCACAAGCTTCTTTCAGTTGAGACAGGCTCCACTTGCGGCCATCTTTTAATGCTCCGTGAACTCTATCCATCAGCCCTACTAGCCGCTCACGATCTCTTGCCGGAACGTAGGTAGATCCGTGGAACTCAGGCGACGGACGATGCTCTAGCCGACTCGAATGAGCATCTATCTGGAGACGATCAAGCGGATCTATCACGCGCGCCGTGTCGATAAGAGCGATCAAAGATTGCTGAGAAGATGCCATTACGCTGCTACACCGCCAGCGGCAAACCCATCGTTGTCTGAGTGCGCCGCTTAATCATTTCGACATACTCTGCCTTTGGTTCAATCAGGATCGCCTTGCGTCCAAGTTCGATTGCTACTTTTCCGGTTGTGCCGCTACCCGCAAAAGGATCGAGAATTACGTCACCATGTTTACTTCCCGCGAGAACACAACGCCGCGGAATGTCAGTCGGGAATACAGCGAAATGTGCGCCGGGAAATGGTTGTGTGGTGATAGTCCAAACCGAGCGAATGTTCCGACCTTCGACAACTGTGTAGCTCTCTGCTTTACCGTTGCCGCTCGGTTCTACGTTCATTCCGGCCGCTTGTCCGCGCGACATAGACTTCGCACCTAAACTGATTACTTGTCCGGCATGGCTTGCCTTTTCCCGCACCGCTTCGGCATTAAAGAAATACCGCTCAGACTTGGAAAGTAGAAAGATGTATTCGTGTGACTTGGTAGGCCGATCCGTGACGCTTTCAGGCATCGGATTTGGCTTATTCCAGATGATGTCCGAGCGCAAATACCAACCATCGCCACGGAGAGCGAAGGCCAGCATCCACGGAATACCGATTAGGTCTTTTGGCTTGCAAGTGGCCACAACGGGTCGCGAGACGAAGACATCTGGGCGGTCTTGGTAGGCGTGATTTTTCCGTGGATTCTTTCGCGGTGAACACTTATCTGAAAGCGCTTTAAGTCCCGACTGCGGACGGCCATTCGACGCGCTGCTATAGCTATCGCCGATATTCAGCCACAGAGTTCCGTCGCTACGCATCGCACGTCTTGCTTCGCGCAAGATTTGAACAAGGTGGTCAACGTACAAATCCGGTGTTGGCTCAAGCCCTAGACAGCCGTGCCACGCGCCACAGACGCACGCTCCATGCGTTCGCCAGCGTTGCGCCTTAGTCGTCTCGGCATCGTGGAAGCCGACCCCTTCAGCGCCCGATCGGACAGGCGAATCCTGGTACTGACGCGACTCAACAAACTCGTGCTGACACTCAACCGTTTCATCCCACACACGCGGCTCAACGCCGTAATCTCGCAAGCCAAAATAGGGCGGCGAAGTCACGACGCACTGAACCGACTCGTCCGGCAATTCTCGCAACGCCGAAAGCGCATCGTTGTGAATAATTTGAAGTACGTCGCCCATCTAAACTCTTGCCCGTCGTTCCGTTCTTACGCTGCCTGTAAAATCTTCCGCTCTGTTGATTGCCTGATTCGCTGACCGCCTCGTTTTATTCTGTGAAGTGTCCACTCGCTTACGCCTGATTCTTTTGCCAGCCCTGACAACACCGCGCCCTTGATCACCGGATAAACAAACTCTGTGTCTTGCAACTCCCTGCCGTGCTTCTTGCGCCAGCGGCGGCGTTCGTAACTCGCATGAGCCGCGCGGCAGATTTCACAGCGACACCCTGACCAGTAAGACCGTGCTGAACCATGACTAGGCATCGTCTTCAGGTATTAAGCAGCCGTGAATACACTTCATCGGGTTGATCCTATGGTCCCAAAGCTGGGGTTGTAGCACTTGCGGCCCATGCGTCCCGTGAACCTGCCGCGCTGATCTCCAGCCTCGTTACCTTGCGGTTGCGGCCAGAGCTTGTTGACGCAGCTTGCGCACATGAGTCTTCGACCTTCGATCTCCACGGCATCGTCTAATTCGGACTCTTTAATCACACAGCCGTTGATGCATCTCATCTGATTACCTCAATATCAATTCGACACTTGCACTGCTTACAACGTGGAAACCCTTCAGCGAACCACGTCGCCAACTCTGAAGTAGAGGCGTTCCGCTTCACTCGACACTTTGGGCAGATAGCAACCGCTCCCTTGGGGTATCCCCTCTCCGCTGCGTGTTGATAGAGAATTGGCCGCGTTGTTTGCGGAAACCTCTTGAAGTTGTTGATTGCACTTCTGTCGCTCATATTCGTTAAGAAGGTTTTTAATCCCAGGATGCTTCGTTTTCTTCTTTCCGTGTTCTACGTAGAACCAACCGTCCAAAATCTCTTTCCACAGGTCTAAATCCGTTACTGTTTTCTCTACGTCAGCCTTCCAGCTTGCGCTCAAGTTGAGCTTGAATCGTTCGCGCCACAATCGGACAGGTTCGCAGTCAGGCATTTGGTTGTGGTTGCTTCTTGCGATCATTGATTCTCTTCAAGCGCTTATTCCAGCAACGCGCACACGAAGTCCACCCTCTTTGCGCGACGCGCCCGCACCCGAAAATGCAAAGAAATTTCACTTTGGTCTTCATTTCAGATCACACCCCGACCTTTACCCCGTTGATCTTGTATTTACGGTGCTGTGCATTGCATATTAACCAAGCGATAGAAGCACTGTGTTATGGTTTGAGGCCGCGTGCTTAGTCTTCAGCGGTATCCCACTGGATCAACATTGCCAAGTTGTCAGGTCGTCCGACATTGCTTGGATCGCACTCAGCCAGCTAAGTCCCTCTTAGCCTTCAAACCTGCCCCGCCGTGGACGTGCATTCGGATGATTTTTCTAGGTTCTACTCATCCGCTCTTAAGAAACCTTGTGCTGGCCACGTTTCAGCGATAGAATCTCTGTGGATGTAGACCAGCCGCCTTTCACTTGGTTGGCGGTAATAGAGAGAGCGACTTGAGCAATCAGGCCGCTCTCTTTGTTTGTGCGCAGGTGGCGAGGAGTCGAACCTCGGAAGCACGTCGAAGCCTGAGGGGCTTGCGTGGCGCTTTACCACTAAGCTACCGCCTGCAGAAAAACAAAAAGCGACTCGAATAAGCCGCGCTCGCGAGTTGGCCCTTTCCGATTCCCCGTAGAACAAAGAAACCGAAAGTTGCGACAACGCGACTTATTCAAATCGCTCGTTCTACGTTTATTGATGCCAGGGCCAACCAGCATTTCAAAGAACCTGCCAACCATTAAAAACTGATTCATAAAACTTACGTTTTGGCGAGCGCTCGCCGCTTCATCCTCCACCCACAACCAGAAAAGATTTGTCTTTCAGAGGATGAGTAGCCGCCGAACTTTTACTCGCTCATCGCGCACCAGTCTTGGTGAGCATCGGGTTGACCATCACACGTACACGCGACGCCTTTCAGCAAAGTCTTGAGCCGCGCACGCTCCATATCCACGCCGTGAAGCACTACCGCGCGGAGGTTGGAATTAACCTTCTCTGCCTGCCCTAACTGGCGATACATCACACACGCCGCGTAAGGGTGATATTCCTGCGCGTCCACCAGCATTCCGCACTCGCCACAACCGTTCATTTCTGCTTCTCCCTATACCGTTCAACCTGAGAATTTGGTCTTGCTCAACTGCCTTCTCACCCACGCCAAGACTTGCTCGTAACGCGCCTCCGGTGTGATAGGAACCCACTCTTTAGGCCTCTCTGCGGGCCAGCGATACGGCCCTTCATTCGTGACCAGAGTGGAACCCTCCAGATGAATGTCGTTTAGCTCAACCACCTTCCATGCGACGAGGCGCGGCATTCCCAACTCGATACCAATCTCTTCTATCTCCCCGTCGCCCTCGATTTCCTCGACATCTCTCTCTATGCCGATCTCGGCAAGTTGCTGACGGGTTTCATTGATCAGATCGCGGCCTTTGTACTTTGCTAAGGCTCCAATGGCGCAAACTTCGCCCTCTGCGTCGATCAGCTTCCCCGCGATCAACCTTTTGTCGGGCAAGGCGATCAGCGCAGCCTCAAGTTCGCGTAACGCGGTCTGCCCAGCCTTCCCTTGAAGGGATCGCCGACAGTTCGCCTGCCAGAGTTCAAATTGGCCGCCGTAATCCTCGTCTTCTGAATAACCGATTCGCATAGATCCCCTTTCCTCAATGCGATCAAGCAAGGTTGTTTTGGCCGCGAGCTCCTCCTAAAAAGAGAAGGGAACGTGTCCCTTAGCGCGTTGCGCAGTTCGCGACCAAAGATTGAATCGGGGAAAGCGCTTCACTTCTGGGAAACCGAGGCTTCACCGCCGTTCCTCGCATCATTCCCCCGATCTTTTTGGGAGACCCGCCGCCGTCCCCCTGTAACATCAAAAGAACCTTAAATTCGATCACCCATACCAAAGGATTTGATTCCCATGAGTAGCCGCGCCTTGCGTTGAGCGCGTCCCATCCTTTTGCGAATGCGCGAATGTATCGCTCATCTGCCGTGCCGCCGCGCTGGATAATGTCCGTGCCGGGAACGAACGCCGCAGATTGATCGGACGGCACGGTCTTTACACCTTCGGCATAGCAATCCCCTGCGCTGATTTCCTGCAATCGCTCAACTCTGACGTTGGTTATTTCGAGGGTGATGCGAGACGCGGAACGCTTCATGTGAATTGAAGATTTCCACGCGACATGGTTGTGCTCCGCGACAAACTCTTCGTTGATTGTCATCGGGAAATTTTGGTCTGCCGCGTATACGACACACGGCTCGAGGGTTTCTACATCAACCAAAAAGTCCGGCGCGGATAAGCCGTGCTCATCGTGGAAGCGTTGATTGAAATGAGTTGCCCACGTCTCGCGCACCCAAAGACGATCACCTGGGCCACCGTAGGGACAGCCACAGATCGCCCATCTGGCGCTGCCGCCATTGGGAAAGGCGCGGTAAGTTGCCACGGGTTCGTTGTTGGCATGCGGGTACTCAACGGCAATCTCTGTCCAGTCGGGGTTCGGCTGGAACTTCAGCACCCGCCGCGTCTGCGTCTTTCGACCTTCCAGAATCGCGCGCACCATTGGTCCACTAAAAAGAATTGGCCGCTCTTTGTGTCCGTTCGTATTCATCTCAATATCCAGTGGGGAAGCAGACCCCAAAACGCCCGCTCCCCCTTCGTGCCCCACGACACGAACTCACTCTCCGTCAACGATGAGTTCCTTAGCGTCAGGCCACTCGATCGCGGTGATGTTTACGCCTTGGGTGCGAGCCGCCGGCCAAATCTGCGTAGCCCAGAATTGCACTCTGGCGTCATTCGCATCCTTGGCCGATTCGATCACTGTCTTGAACTTGATCGGCTTGCCCTCAAGTGGTGTTTCTTTGTATTCAATGACCGCTCGTTGCGGCTGTGTTTGTTCTGGCATTTGCTTCTCCGTTTTGTTTTCGGGCCGACACTCGGCTTATTCGCTTTAATACTCCGACTCGCTCTTAGGGCGAGGCGTGTCAGCCCGAATCCTTATGCAGCCTTCCGCTGTTCAAATCCGTATTGACGCAGGAATGCGGCGAACTCTGCGACTTCACGTTTAACGTCCTGCTCCATCCCTGGATACCGATATACAGGCATCTCGTGGTATTCGCGGATTAACCATTCCGCGAACGGCTTACCATCGAACCCTGTACCGCTGGAGTCTTCCGCTCCGACAAACACCTTGTAAACAAACCGATTCATTCCAAACATCATCAGGTAACAACGCCACTGATAACTGTCAGCGAATCGCTCTGCTTCAAATCGGCCTGTCAGTTTGTAGTCGGTAACGTCATCACCGATCGCGTCCACAACCCCAACCAGAGTCACCGGACCTGAAGGCGTATCGATAGGCATCTCGCCCTTCAGTTCTCGCACGGCAGAAACAGTCAGAGCGGCATCACAGATGAAGTGAAAGCGGAAGCCGTCTCTGTCTATCCAAAGTTGCTCGTCCTCCCACTGAGCGTCCTCTAATGCGCAATGCAGGGCGCGTCCTGCGAGCATTGAAGGGCTTGGTGGTTCCTCTCTGCGAAGCCGCGAAAGAATGTCCTGAAGGGTCATCTCCTCGTTGGCTTTGTAGTAACGATACGAGTCCAAATCTGAGACAGAAATTCGCAGCATTAGAAGTTCGCTCCCGCGTTGTCTGCTCGGACGGTTAGATCCGCAATGAGACGACTGGCCGCTTCTTTCGACAGGTCATCAACCTTGACTGGAATCTTGAACAGTTTTGAGGCCGCTTCGTCCGCGTCAGGAAGGTCAAGCTCGTTCGTCAATGCGAGAATGTCCTTGGCCTGCTTTGACGTGATGCCGTCTTTGGTGGTCTGCGCGAGCGGGTTAAATCCGTTGCCGTTCGTCTTGAACTGTTTCGCGTCCGCGTCCCACTCGAACCCTTTGTCTTTACCTGCCTTCACCAAGAGGCGTTTGACGTTATCCCTGACACTCTCAGGCGCGTCCGCTGCTTGTGGAATAAGACCATTCAGGGCGTCCGCTGTCTCGACCGCGGCAAACTTGCCTTGCCACTCCGTGAGGGCTTTCGCGGCCTCTTGCTGGTCGGCTGTCAGCCGATTCAACGCGGTTTTAATGTCAGCAATTACGCCCCCAAGGAAATGCGGATCGTCAGTAAGCGAAGGAACGGCCAACTCTGCGAGGCCGGCGGGATTCTTTCCGAACGCAGTGTCGGTCGGGCTAAAGTTCAACACGCGCCGGCCGTTGGTAATTCGCAGTCTGCCCATTACATCAGCGGCTTTGTAGATTTCGTTTTTTGAACCACCCTGAACGTCAATTCGCTCGATTAGATCGTCGCCGTTTCCGCGCTGCTCGTCAGAGTGCGCGAGCATCACGATGTCGAGGCCGAATGAACGGACAAGTTTCGTGAAGGCGATAAAGCGCGACTTCAACTCGCCGTAGCCTTGCAGGGTTAGGGCGCCACCGCTTCGCCCGAGCTTCGGATTGCCCTGAATAATGTCCGCTGTCAGCGAGTCCAACGCTCTGCCAGCCGTGTCGATAATCAGGGTCTTGTAGCCGGACAGGTCGTTAGCGACGATGCCGCCTGCGTCGTTCCATGAGTTTACGGATACAATGTCGCCGCGATTTCCCGCCCGATATGCGCCGCCGTCGAAGTCGAGTAACAGAGGCTTGTCAGCCGTGAACGCCAGCGAGGTTTTGCCGATTCCTGGCGGGCTGTAAATGCAGAGAACTAATTGTTCTATCGTTAGAGGCTCGGTTGCCTTTATAATCCTTAGTGCCATCTTCTTTTTCCTTTCAGTTTGTAAGGTGGCAGGGCCACGGCGCTCATACGCTTAGTGGCCTTTTTCTTTCCCACCCAGATTCCTATTCATGGCTTCCTTCGCTTCGCTCTTGCAGTAAGGGGAGTCAGTTCAAAAGGTTCTCGCTGATCCAATTTATGGCGCAGGCCGCGCCGCATAGATGAACATCCGCGTGCTCGGGGCTGGGGCCGTGAACTTCGCCTGTAACTGGATTGCTACCCCAGCGGTGAATCTGTACGCCTGCGGGTTTATCTTCCCCGCTCAGCAAATAACCCTCGAACCAGTGGTTCGCGTCTTTCTTCTGCACGCGGCAGATATCGCATTGATAGGTGTCAACTTTCACTTAGTTCCTCGCGGCCTCGAACCGCCGAATCTGACCCTGTGAAAACTTGGTGACGTGGCGCATAAATAACTCTTCTTCGTGAGCGGCAATCGCGGCCATCGTCGCGTAAAAACCGCGGCAACCGCTCGCATCTCACGTCGCGGATCTCGCTCACAATCCGTTGCTAACAATTGCAACTTCGCTTTTAGTTGATCGCGATCCATAAATTCCTCATTGGGTTCATCTGCGTAAATCAAACTTCAGGCTTCTCGAACCAACTTCCGCGCGGTCTTAAGCACTTCCAAGACTTTCTTCCAACTGGTTTTCTTGTCGTCATTGAAGTCCGTGATCGTGCCTTCGTAGGCGAGGTTGTCTTCCACTTCGTCTTCGGTTAAATCGAATTTCTTTGGGAACATCTGCGCGACGGCAAGAGAAATTGCGGCGCGCGCTGCGTTCTCATACTGCCCATTGGTCTCTTTGGCGGCTCCGACAAGGCAGAATTTGTTTATGCCATCCTTCTCGATCTTCTCGTCGCCTTTGATCCAATACTTGCCGCCCTTACCGAACAGGTTTTGAATCGCGTCAATACAGGCCAGCGTTCCTTTCTTCTCGTTTGCTGGAATGTAAAGCCGAATCGACGGACGCGGCGGCACAACAAAATAACTTTCGACTGCTTTCTTCATCCGTCACTCTCCTTTTTCCTCTTCATTAACCTGCATGGCTTGTCGCCTGCCTCTCTGCGATTACTGGAGGGCCAGTCGTGTTACCGAAAACAATCTCTTCTAGGGTTAGAAAGCGAATCTCGTGCGGCAGCGACCTGCGGTTAAGATTCTCCGCAACCTGTCGCCACACACCGCGCTGCGGCACTCGTTCGGCATTCCACTTTGGTTTGAAATAGAGGATTGCGGCCTTCTCAACGACCCTGAGTTGTTCGCGTCGAATCTCTATCCACGCGATCCGTCCGCCGTAAAGTTTCAAGCGGTCTAGTTGCGGGTGATGCTGCCACCGGCGATCCAGGTCAATCGTCATACCGACGTAGCAGACGGTCTCGCAATGAATCGCGAAGTAAACAGCAGCCACTCGCGGCAATTCGGCATGTCGCTCAACAGGCAATGACTGCAAAGCATCCAGGTCGAGACCCCGAACAAAAGCGTTCGCGTCATCCACAACCGGAATGCGCGCAATCTCGTGTTTGCAGCGTTCGCAAATCATTTGCCCAACTCTTGCCTATTGCCCTAAAGCTCGCGCCGTGGTATACATTTAAAAAAGTTCAGGGGCGGAACCAACCCGCCCCCGCTCACCGAACGGACCGGCCACCATTCACAGCGCCAGCCGCCATGAGATCGATTTCTAGTTCTTGAAGTTTTCGTTGGCGGCGTTTTAACTCCAGACCGTAAAAGGTAAACAGCTTCGTGAGAACGCTTTCGCTCGGATCGTATTGTTGGCTTTCACATCCGCTAATGGTCTGTTTTGCCAGCCCGGTCCCTCGAAACACATCGCCCAACGTCAGCCGGAGGCCGTCAACTCGAATAGACTTGAATACTTCTGGTCGTGTTTTTGCTCGTTTCGCCATGTCTTTTAAGGTGTCGCGTACGCTCTACAGCGCGTAGCGTTAAGACTATATGACAATAGAAGCCGTGTCAACCACTTTCTACACAGAATCGCGTCCACGCGACAAAGAACGCGATATAGTGTCCGCCGTGTCTCCGAAAGTCGATCCGGTTCCGAACCCGATTATTGATGAGTTAATTGAGGCCAGGAAGAAGGCTTTAGGTCTCAATTCCACTCGGGAATTAGGGGATCGGTTTAACTATCACCACGCCAAGATCGGTAAGTATCGGAACGGGAATGAGACCAATCCGCGGATGGACAACATCACAGGGATGGCAAAAGTCCTCGGTATTAGCCGCGAAGATTTTATTAGAGCACTGGAAGGGAAACGGCCAGACAAAGCGCGACTGCGAACAGCGTGGCTAGCTGAGGCATTAGAAGCCTATGAGGATCTGACTCCAAGTAAGAAGGGCGAGATCGCTATCCTAGTCGAAAATCTTATCGAGGCTATTGCGAAGCGTTCAAAACCTTAGGCGCTGCGCCGGGCTTCAAAACCATCTCGATAGTGTTTAGTAAGCGGGTAAATTCTCTCCTGCGCAGCTTCCGCACAATCCTCGCGATCTCTGTCTTCTATCTCGCAAAAAAACCGAATCAAATCAAATAGCGCATCCGGCTGACTATCTTCCGGTCCCTTGAGGACAGCTTCGGCAAGGTCGGCAGCGCGGAGCAGTTGAGCGTTCACAGGGCAATGCTCCTTGGGGGTCTCGGTCTACTCAGGGTTCCGCTCACTATAACGCCACCATTAGCAAGAAGTCAGACTAAAACACTGCCATGATTTTATCACTATTGAGGTGCGGGCGGGATTAAATGAAGAGCGGCAAAGCCTTGAGTTCGGTTGGCGAAAATCGGTCAACTTAAAAGTTTTTTCCGGCGCCTGCGGGGCTTCAGGAGAGAAGACAATTCTGGGTGGTGGGTTGAGATGTTGTATGCAAGGGTCTGGCGCGGCAGCCCAACAAGCGTAGCGGCCTTTGTGATCGAGCCTTTGGCGTCGAGGATAGCGCGACGGAAAATCTCAGCCTCTTGCTGGTGTTCTGTCTTGGCTAGTTCGGGAAGGGACGTAGCAAAGATTTCGCTTACGCGATCCATAACGCGCATTGCAGCCTTGGTGTTGCCATCAGGGGTTAATCGGTTGGCATGGCGATACATTGCGATGAGATCGCCGACCGGGACTAGCTCAACCAGGGATTCAATCGCCGCAAGATACGCACGCGCAGCCGCCGGCAGATCCCCCGCCGCCTCCGCTATATCGGCCGCTTCCGCAAAGTCTTTCTTTGATAATTGAACCAGTTTCGCCTGGCTATAGATTCGACCGCGCGTAATCAGAAGATTGGGAAGCCAGAGACGATGATCGTTTACGCGCATAGTCGCGATCGCTTTGTCGATGGAGCGCTTTGCTTTTTTTAGTTGCCCTTCGCGAAGGAAAATAAGCGCCTCTGTATCGTGCGCTTGTGCCAGTTCTATAAAGTCATTCACACTCTTTTGAAGAGATATGGCACGATCGATGTGAATGTGCGCGAGTCGCGGGTTGCTTTCAATGTAGAGGTACGCGAGATTGTTTAAGACCTTCCCTTCAAACCCTCGATTGCCTGCTTGCTCAAAATAGTTGCTCGCGGTTTCGTAATCCTCAATCGCCAACCTCAGGAACCCTTGCTCTCCATCAGCGTGTCCTTGTCGGTACGCCATTGCCCGGTGTTGATAAAACCGCCCAATCAGAGACAGGCACTCTTGCGCCTCAACCAATCCGGCGAGACGCTCAAGATTATCGAGCGCAGATCGCCAACGCCCTTGTGTGCAATTTACAACCGCGAGACTCAACAAACCGATGTACTGAGTAGAGTAATCTGCCGATTCGCGAACAGCGTGTCCGATCCAGATTAGAGCTTCGGTCGGCTGGCCCTGCCACATATAGCAAAGCCCTACATACACATTAGCGAACGCCTCTCTGTCACGGTCTCCCTCTGCGGAAAACAACCGGGCTGCGCGACTGAGGATGTCTTTTGCTGTCTGAATCTCACCCCGCCCCGAACTCGCTTCCCAATACGCAACGATGCCGCTTGCAAGCCGGATTTCCGGATCATCGGACGCGTCTTCAGCGAGAAGAGACCGGGCCTCAACAAACCGACCGTCCTGACACAGATAGAACACTCTATCAGCCACCTCGCGGCTTGCTGAACATTCGCCTAACTGATAAGAACCTATTGCGTTTTTAGTCACTTACACTCTCGGAGATCCACTATGAAAAAGCTAATCACTTGCGCCTTGCTCGTGTGTGTTCTGTCCGTCGTCTCCTTCGCCGGTGAGACCGTTGGACCGCCCGCGCCAGAACCGTCGCCCAGTCCGTCCAATTCGTCACAGCAAAGCTCGACACAAAGCGCCACCACCACAACGATCTTAGTTACGATACTGCTGGCCCTTCTTCCGAAGTAGAGCAGGCGAAAGGCGAGTTCTTAAGGCGTTCGCCCCTCGCAGGGCGAAGCGGGGAGAACTGCGCCCAAAATACTCCTCTAGCCCCGCCTAATCAATCTAAATAATTTCAGTTGACACTGTACGCCGTGTAGCGTATGCTCTACGAACTGACGCGTACGCAAGACAGCATAGACGAAAGATTTTAAGGCGTCAAGACAAACTTAGGAGGCCAAACATGCAGCACCCAGTACTTTCCAAAACAGCACGGACCCGAACATACCAGGAGCCAGTTAAGCGGCTGCCAAGACCTGAGAAGAAAGAGGAACAGACCAAGGGCTTGGTGATGCGAATTGAAGTGAGGCGCTGAGTCCCCCAGTAGAGAAGAAGGAGAAGGATATGAACGACGTTCAAGTTGATGAAGGCAAGCTTTCCGCGCAGGAGCATTTCATGATCTCGATAGACGATCCGTATGCGCGAATTCTCGGCTTCACGTCTGACAAGTTTCACGGCGACAGCTATCTATTCCGCGATGGCGAGCGCGTAATGATTAGCTTCATTCATTGTAAAGAACACGGCAAAGGCTATCTATCAGGATTGTTTGCGGCTATCGAGTCTCAGGGGCTGCGCGTTGCGGTTCCAACTCCGCTGGGGCGCATGGAAGCAATCTTGAGGCATAAGGGATTTGAGCGTCACTTTGAACCGTTTAGTGGCGGCGCCTGCGAAGTGTGGGAGAAGCCCGTTATCGACAAACAAGATAGCCGAAGTAAGTAGAGAGGGGCGAGTGGGAGAGGATATGGGAGATAAAACAACACCGACAAAAAAGGCCGTGGCGCGTAAGCAAGTTTGACGGGCGATACAGCATTGTCGCGGAAGGGGCAGTGACGATTGCGCCAAGCCTCGCGGAGACAGACACCGATGCGGGAGCCAACGCCGCGCATATCGTTCGAGCCGTAAATAGTTTCGAGTTGTTAGTTGACGCCGTAAGAGAGGCGCTAGAGGACGTAACGGGACCGATAACGCATTCAGGAATCAAGATTCGGTACTCCACGCGGGACAAGTTAACCGCCGCATTGAAGGCCGCTGAAGAGGAGCTATGACGATGGCAAAACAACTACACGCCGGAACTGTTCACGGCAGCAAGTCATCCGATGGCACTTCGTTGTGGCACACAGGAAGGCGCGAAGGTAAGGACGGCTACTGGTGCGGCAACTGGCACTATCGGACACCAGCAGAGTTGTTGGCCGAGTGTGAAAGCACTATCAAAGACTTATTGCGCAATCATCCCGAACTCCACAAAACAGACCGGAGTGAGGAGCTATGACGAACGAAGAGATTCAACAAAACGCAGACGAGATTGCAAGCGCCATTTACGAACCGTTGTTTCCAAATCCAACAGATCAAGCCGACCGCGCAAAGGCGCAGTGTGTTCGCACTCTTGTTCAGTTTGGCGTGAACGTGCGCGCGGCGCAGAAGGAAGCGGACGCGCAGAAGGTAGCGGCAGTTCCGACAACGCGAGCGATTACCGACGTGATGCGAGTTGGCGGTCAGGAGCCGCGCCCGATTGCTCAGTACCGTGATGATGTGCTCGCCGCTATCCGCACCGAGGCCCAGCCATGACGCGAGAATGCTTGTTCCTACGAAACCCTTACGGTGGAGGCGTGGGCCACAACATACGAAGCATTGCGCTCGAGTCCAGGATCACACAGACGGCGAGATTCGCGTCAACGGTCATGCGACTCATCACGCTCTGTACGGAGTATCGAAAGAGCATCCACACGGCTCCGTCTGTCTCAATGTTTGTGGATCGTGTGCCAGTAAAGCAGAGAAGAGAAATGCAATCGTGACGGAGGGAATTATTCAATGAGCGACACGACTAAGAAGTCTGCCGTCGATTTTGACGCCACCGCAGACGCGATCTTCTCTCGGCTGGCGGATGAGTTTGAAGCGATTGATCGCAAGTATGGACTGAAGCCTTACGACTACTCGGGGCTGCGAACACCAATCGCAGAACGGCGGAAAGCGCGAGACCTGAAAGAGTCCGCCGACATATCAGCACAAAGAGAGGCATAGATGGCAAACGCATACGTCTATATCAAGTCCGAATCGAATCTTTGGACGGTTGGATTCTATCGCCCTGACGGAACGTGGGAGCCGGAAAGCGATCACGATTCGGCAGAGGAAGCCGCCAAACGAGTCCACTACTTGAACGGCGGCGCGGAGGCGGCGTGATGTCCGTCCTCCTCAGTGACGGCGACACAGTAGAGGTGAAATGAATGAGTGAACCTATGAATGACTGGCTAGCGAATCTCAAAGCAGGAGATGAAGTGGTAGTGCGAAGTGGTAGCTATGGCGCATCACTGCATGTTGTTGAGCGCGTGACGGCAACGCAGATTATTCTGCCGCGTGATTCTCGATACCGTCGCAATGATGGCCGACCCGTTGGGGCGTCCAACAATCCTTGGAACATTCTGCGCCTTGTCGAACCGACGCCTGAATTGCGAGAGAAGATTCGCAAGGATGGCTTAGTGGAACAACTGCGACGCATTGTGTGGGAGAAGATCAACGTTGACGTGCTTCAGGAAATCTTCGACAAGGCGAAGAACGGACAGCATCTATGAGCGACACAGTAGAGAAGCCTTGCCCGGACTGCGAAGGCTCAGGTGTCCGCCTCTACGAACTCCGCACCTACGGAGGGCGCAGGACGGGGGAAGAGGAGTTGCGTGACTGCGAAACCTGCTCCGGCGAGGGGCGCGTTGAAGTCGAGGCAGTTGAATCAGCAGAGGAGGCGAAAGCAGCATGATTATCTCGGCTGAGTTAGTAAGACGACCGCGCAAGTTGCGACGCTGTGAAACGTGCAATGAAGCGATGCCAGCGGAATCAGTAAGGCTCTATGGCGCAGCACATCGCGGCGATCCGCCCTACCGCATTTACATCTGCCTTACATGCGCCGAGCGAAGCAACGACAAGAAAACACTGGCGGCAATTTCAGAAGTTGAATCAGTGGAGCGCGGAACGGCGCAGAGAGCAGCGATAGGGAGGAATCCGTGATTCGTCGTGTCACTGAGTACGTCATTGTCTGCGACGGCGACCGCGTTCTGCCGCCACGCTCTGACAATCGCGCTGATAAATTTTCGCCAAAGGATCATGCAGCGTCCAGAAGCTTTTGGGCTAAGTGTGAAGGGCAATGAAACTCCTCCGCCAACTTCTCAGTGCCGCGCTGTTCTGGCTGTGCATCGTGGTGTGGATCTTCGCCAGTGGAGGAGGGAATTGAGATGAGTCGAGAACTGAAATTATTCAACGGTCGATTGTTGGACTTCCAACATGGCTACATCGCGGCATACTCGCGTGCTGATGCTGTTCGACTCTATGACGAGTTCATCGGCGGACGCGGGACGCTGCCGGAAATCCGTGACTATTGGAATAAGGGATCGTGGGGCAACTCAATGATCGGCGTCACTCCGCGTCGTGGAATGTTCGCACAAACCAAAGACGGCGCATTGGTCGAGTTCACCGCATTCGGCAAGCACAAGCCTTTAGAGCGCGATGATCCTGAAGCATGGGAAGCATACCAAGCAAAACAACAAAGCGAGCGCGATGCAACCCAAGCCGATGCGCAGCGAGCGCGGGAAGAGAGGCGGGAGCGGCTACGCATACTAGCCGATGGCTTGTGTCTCGACGATGCGACTTTTGACGGAGATGTAATCACTTTCTCGGCTGGATTCGAGCAGCGCAGTTACCGCTACGAGATTCGAGAGATCGACTAGAGGAGCATCTATGGCAGAACAACCGCAATCAGTAATGGACGATCCGCGCCCGATTCGCTCGCTTACGGTCGAAGGATATACGTGGAGCGTCGGACTGCACGACATTACGCGCATCATGGCCTATCCAGAGGCAGGCGAAATGTCCAATGTGCCGTGGTTTGCGATTTATAGCGGCGACGTTATCACCGAACGAGTCAACGGCAAGATGGTCGTAGGAGTTCAATATGAGAAGTGAGGCAGAACAACCAGCAGATAAAGTAACTCCGCTGAAACTTCCCGTGCGTTTGGATTTGGATGCTTATAGCGACGCCGTGATTCACGACGCGAACTGGCGCCGGATTGCGGCGTTTCCAAAAACAGAACTCGGCACAGCGATGGCGCAACAAGTCACGGACGCGCTCAATACATCTGCGGCGGTAGAGGCGGCGTTGCAGCGAATCTATTTGGCTTACGAAGCGGACTGTGGTTGCGAGTGCAACAACGAAAACTGTTGCGCGGTAGTCAACGAACGCTGCGCTAAATGTTTCGCTCGCGCTGCACTAGCTCAGGTAGAGGCGATGAAAGGACAAACATCGTGAGTGAACACGACAAGATTTCCGCCAACAACGCGGCCTTCATCCGCAGGCTGAAAGAGATCAACCGAAGTCCTCAAGGCAGAGATGCGCTGAAGTCCATCACGACCGCGAAGGACTACCTCAGAGAGCAGTACAGGCTCGCGGCGCTGGCTCATTGGAAAGAGCGCGGCAACGATGCCTCAACGGGCTACGGCTGTGTTCCCGAAGGGCGTTATCAGAAAAAGCTAAATCCGTCCGACTGCGCAAAGGAGTTAGCCGACAAGATGGTTGACTACGCCGCGGCAGACCCAAGCGACCCATGTTAGGAGACCTATGAGCATGAACCCTACCAAACAGCATGAGTTTGTGGACACACCTGCCGAGTCCTCGAACTTCGTCCCGAATAAGTGTGACCACTGCGGCCAACCCCGCTCCGCTCCAATACACCGAGCAGCACCCCTATGCCCTGAGTGCCGCAAGGCTACACACGACTTTGGCTGCGCGGTAGCTTTGCGGGAAGCGCAAGCGCGACGAGCACCCACACCCGCCGACGATGAGCCGCCAACGTGCTTGCACGGAGTCGAGGCAGGCGTGGTGTGCGACGCTTGCTGGCGCGAATCATGCGAAGCCGAACTCAACGAAGACGTGTTTACCGTGCAAAAACCAGAGGCCACAGAAGGGGAGACGCCAGAGAGCGTTATGGCTGAACTTCGCAAGTTATGGCCGGGTTGCTCGTTTGAAATACAAAATTCGCGGAATGCAGGTTTCCACCAAGACGCCACTCAGCATTTTGAGATTGGAGTTATCTCAACGCAGTACGAAGTCCACGAACGATTCAAAGGTCGTACGCTCGCAGAAGCTATGCAGAAGGTCAGAGAGTTCCACGCCGCCTGCGCGACCGCGAGAGAGGCGATGAAGGATGAGTGAGCAACGGGCAATTCAAATTCAGGCAATTCTTGGCGGCGCTATGGAAGTGTGGATGAAATACGGGCTCGTAAAACTCTACCTGCTAAACGCTCTGGCGTTCTTAGGAATCCTGTGAAGGAGCAATTAGATGATCCTGTTACTGCTATTTACTCTGACGTTCAACGGGGATCGGGTCTGCAAGACGGTCGGGAAGATCCTCCGCTGCCGGACTGTTGAAAGACCTGCACCGAAGAAGCCTTGTCGTAAGAGGAAACTAAGGAAGGTACGAAGCCGATGAGTGACGAACAACAGAAGCCGATGGCCGATATAAGTTGCGTTTGCGGTGAGACTTTTCAGTGGCCCGCTAACGTCGCCGCCGATGAACACGTTCACTGTCCCGTGTGCGGTTCGCACTATGACGCAACACAACACTTCCTAATTTCTAAACGACAAGTGAAGGCACTGCAATCAACTTTGCCTGTCTGGTCTAACAAGCGGAACTAGAACCTAAAGGAACGAAGCTATGACCGATATAAACCAAGAGCAACTGCCGCCGCTGCGTATTATTGTGCATTACGATCCTGCCAAAGGATTTGCGGTTACTCCATCAAAAGATCTGGCGCAGGCAGCACCGTTTGAGAACGTTGAATACACCCGCGCATCCCTACCCGCTGGGGAAGGTGAAGCGGCGCTCAACGCTGATGGATCGCTCGACGTTCTGGCGGCTGAAGTATCGCACTACTACAACGACGCCAACTTTGAAGCCGCGAGAGAGGTCTTGCACCGATTCATGGTCGCCCGCGCTGCTACTCCCTCAACTCCTGTGCCGGACGCGGTTAGTGCCGAGCGGAAACCGCATAGAGAAATCTGCTCCGTTTGCGGCGAAGTCAGCCGCGTCATGTTTGGTGTCCCGAATGAGGTTTGGGAATTGGTCGTTCATCATTCTCAGTTGCGGAACATTATCTGCCTGCGATGCTTTACCCGACTGGCTGACGAACGTGGCGTCGAGTGGGATAAAGACATTACATTCCAGCCCGTTAGTCGCATAACTGTAGACTGCATAGTCACGGAGACGGGGCATCCCGAAGACTCCTGTAAGAAATGTGGCCGCCCTAACGTCGTATGGTTTGCGCCCAACGATCTCTGGAACAGGTACGTCCGTGATACCAACGAGCCGGGCATTCTCTGTCCAGTGTGCTTTATTCAGATTGTTGAACGGGGTGGTGTGTCAGTGAGGTGGAGTGTTGCGCCTGCGCCGGACAAAGGAGCACCAGACTTTGTTATCACCGCTGAGTGGTTGGCAGAATTCGAGAAGCGGGTCACGCCGGATATAAACCTCGAATCTGAGGGCAGGCTTATGAAAGGCGGCAACGGAAACTGGATTGGAATACTCGCGACTGAACGCGATGCTATTTGTAAAGCCTTGAAGCTCGCCCCTGACGCCATCCACCGCGCCGCAGAGAAGATCGTAGACCCCAGGAGCTAGGCTACCGCTTCTAGTCTTGCCTCTTCAGGTTTGGAATTAAGCTGCCTCATAGAAAAACTCAGCATGTATCTCGTCTCCTGTGGTCCAGGTAAAGGGAACTGTTGAGCTTGTGCCGACTGTCTGAAGATACGTGCCGTCTGTTTTGGCAACTCCCAACAACGCTGTAGTAGTCGAAGTTAATACTACGTTGCCGGCGGAGTTTTGCCCGGCCGAAGTATCGTAGAACTGAGACACGCCCAAAGGAGTTGCATTGGCAGCTCCGACTAACGCGACAGAGGTTACAGGCAAAGAGAATATTCCGGCGCCTGACACCGCTGTGGTAGAGCCAAAAACCAGATGAACAACTACGAATACGGTTTTGCCGATCTGCTGAAACTTTGCGGTGACCGTTCCGTTCCCAACCGTGATGTTTGTCCAGGTAGGGACGTAGGAAGCCCACGCAGCCCCAAGAGAAGCGGTGCTGATAACTCCGGTGGCGTGGTTTACCTCAAGGATCTTTACGAAGTCGGTTCCGTTATGTAAGAGGATCGCGGTGGTGCCTTGAGTAACCGTTACCCCTGTTTGCCCGGAGACTTTTACCGTTAGGGTGAACGCTCCCGCGGTCCCGTTTTTCACGTAGATTGTTCGAGGATTTCCGGTAGCTGGATCGTCATCGTTGACAGGGAAAATGAGCGAGCGATTCCCCGTGAGCGTTCCCGAGATATTGAAGTATTTGTTTTGCGCTTGAGGGGCGGCGGGTGTGCCTGTAAGGGTTACGTCAGCGGTGGTGATGGCAATGTCGATCTTCCCAGCTTCGAGGCTGTCGAGGATCTGAAGCGAGCCGTTATAGGTCGCAACCTTCTGCGCATCAATCTCCGAGACCGGAGTTGTCGCCCGACTATTCGTAAGAGTCCCCATCTGTGAAACCTCAGAATAGGCGGGAAAGAATATTTACGTTTTAGATCGTCTTTTCTGTGTAATCCCCAAGGCCAACTACTGCGCTTCTAGAATAGATACGCACCTTGATAGCAGATTGAGTGCTGCCAAAATCGAGCGTTTGCTGTGCCGCACTGTAGATCGTTCCTGGCGTTGGATCGGTAGTCATCATGGCGTTTCTAAAATTGCTTGTGCCGACAGAGCCAACGCTCACTCTAGCGAAGAGACGAAGCGGGTAAGTCGGCGCGATAGGGCTCACAGCTAACGCAGGAGCGCCGGGCGTCCAGTCCTTCACGAACCGCACCTCAGAACCGGAAAGAATCAGCCGTATTCGCACTCCGGTTGCGGCATAGGCGCTGGCATCTTCAGAGTGAAGTAGCGTTGTCCCGCCATACAGCTCTAGCAAGTCGCCCGCGCCTGCGCTGCTTAGCTCTACGCGATAGTCAGGCGTTGCACTCGACGCTCGCCAATCCCTTGTTGTTGGAATAAGGCCAAAAATGATCGTTGAATCCGCGAGCGTTGATTCTAAGGTCGCCTCAATGAAGTTCCCGGCTTGGGTGATGGTTTGCAATGAAACAACGTTGAGAGCCTGAGCACTACCCGACACTGCCGCGGAGTTGCCATCGATGCCAGCAAACTTGGATGCACCGTTCCCTTCAAGTACCGCGGCCATCGCCATTCCCGTACTGACATTCATGCTGCGCTTGAGAGTCGAACCGCTATACCATTCAACAAGAAACTCCTCCTTCTCTTCTGCGAGCGGTACATCAGTGCTAGGACGCAACCCCCCCGCAATCCGCGAGCGCCGCGTCCATCGCGTATAGAGATCCCCCGCGCTATTGCGCTCACCAAGAATGTTAGACGGGCCGGGAGGCTTCAATGATTGACCGCGAAGCGTCTGCGAAACCACTAAAGCGTCGTCTACGTTCTGGCCGCTTGAAACGAATTTGTACTTCATCGCCGCTACTCACAAACTATATGCTTCACGCCATTGATGACCACGTAGTAGCAACCAAACGGAGGCGGATCGCCGGGATCAAAAGGCGTCGGTTGTGGTGTGGGGGTAGCATCCGGCAGGGGACAACCTTCGCACGCCACTTGAGCCGATGGTTGCTGCGTAAACGCAAGCACCGCTGCCAAAAGAAAAATTACAAGTAAGAACTTCATAACTATCTCCCTATATCTACAACGTTCATTCGAATGGGTTTCAATGCTGAATTAACCACGCACACCTTGTCTGCCGAGGTGTGAGCGCCGACGTTGTTATCTGTCCCAATCCGGCCGCGCAAGAAAGTCGAAAGCGTGTAGCGCGATTTGTAAGGTGCCGTAGCCGCCGAGGACGACACGGTAGCCGCCTGAACGTACTCCACGGCAAACGTCGAGGGATTCATCACGGCAAAAAGATTAAGAGTTGGGTTGTTGAGCAGATCCGCTTCTGTCTGACTGGTTAGCGCCACGTCTGTATAAAAGTTCACCGTGACACTAGAAACGCGATCCCACACGGACGGATCGACCACAGAAGCTAGCGTCCCTGTCGTCACTCCAATGTCTGCTTGTTTGTCGAAATTGCCGCCGGTGACTAGCTCATAGTTCCCTGAGTTGATCGGGTATTCCATGTAGAAGAAAAACCCGTCAAACGTCCCTGCGCCCCGATGACAACCACCAACATAGACAACAGGCTGAGTCCCGTCCCCAGCATCTTCCGGCCTCAGTAGCGGCCCGTCTAAAATGATTCCTTCGGTATTCCCAACAATCGAAACTATCGGAGGCTCGTACCCGGCACTTATCGATCCAATTGCTGTCGGTGAATAAACAGAAGCCGCATGTCTCACCGCTTCGACTTCGATCACGCCGGCGGGTAATTGGGCTTTCCACTGAGTAAACCTGACCGTATGAGTTGCGTTAGGTAATTGAAGGGTCGCAATCGTCCCCGGCATCGTGTGAAGGTATTTCGGCCCAAGTCTGAACTTGAACGATCGCGACTCCATGTGAGACTTATTCAGAAGGGTCGTGGATAGCTTTTTTGCGTTGTCCGCAGAATCAACCACACTCAGAGAAATATTCATTATCTCTGTCTGCGGACCACTCGCGAGCATGTCGGATTGGACGTTCGTGTGATAGTCCAACTGTGGATCTAAGTAAACTACATCCACTCTGTGAGGCAGAAGAATTGGATCAATGTCGAGGATTTCGCAGTCCCAGGCAGGCATCTCCTCGCCCGAGAGATGAGCACGAAGATCCGCATAGGGAATAACGATGTCTACTGAACTCGCATTCCTTAAAACTGCCTTCTCTTTGCCATCGACATTCACCATGTCGAACTGAAAACGAGTCATTAAGTCATTAAGAATCTCGCTTGCTGGTCTGCGAGTAGCGACAACTAAAGCCCCGGCATTAACAATCGTTGGCCTGGATCCAATGTTCGACCCTGATGCTTGGCTTGCGGCTGTAACCCCTCCACCATCAGGATCGCCAACGGGCTTGTAACCCATGACGACAACCTTCAAGGGATATGAAGGAACAGGAGTGACGAACCCTGTTAACAACGCCCCGTTCTGATAGGCGTAAAACGATCCGTCTCGGACTTCTATTTGGAGTTGATCGCCAGGGGACCACGTACCTATGTCGCTTGTATTATTCGATCCTCCTAAAGACATCTGGAGGGCATTCTTAGCCTCTTGTGACGGGACCGAATCAACATTCCAAAGCACCGCAAAAGGCATCTGGTCGTAAGGATGAGGAAGGGAATTACCTGGAGTGTTAGTTGTGGCGAACCCGATCATCCCTACTCCGGTGCCGATAGTGGCCCGAATTGCATAGTCTGTGCCGGCGGCGATCGATGCTCCTGAATTCGCGTAAGAAGTCCAGCCATCACCACCGCCACTCTTAGCAAACGATCCTCCTGCTCCGGTCGTCGCATTACTGACTCCTGCCCAAGTGATGTCTGAATAAGTTCCTTCGCTGAATCCTTCCGTATCACCAAGGATCAATCCGTTGAGTTGAGATAGTTCGAGGTTGGTAGAATCCACACCGCAAAGCCTGTAAAGGTCTTCTACGATCGTGCGAACGTCTCTTGTCCCTTGGTCTATTTCGACCGTGACGTTAGGTAAACGTCCATTCTGTAACTGAAGGGACTCGAGAACGAGATAAGCGAAATCGTGATAACCCGGCACGTTCCCCGCGCCTTTATCGGTGACTATTGCTGAATCAGGGTCTTGGGTTGTGGTCCCCTGGTAAAAACGTATCGTGGGCGAACCCCACTTAGTTAGGTTTGCCGAACTACCAACTCTTGAGGCTCCGTTAGAAGTTCCATAGCCATCAATCGGAATAGGTTGCTCGTTTTGAAATCCCCACGGGGAATCTCTTTCGGTTGGGAAGACTCGGGATGGATCTTGAATCCCTGTCCAGCTTCGCGGGTCAAAGCCTTCTGGTAAAACTAGCGTAGGGGCGATTTGAATCCGATCAAGATCGGGACATGCTGCGGCAGCATTCGCAAACTCCAGAGTGTTCGCACCTGAAGTCAGCGTAACGTTAAAAACTTTATAAGCAACCGCAGAGCCGCCCGATGAAGTACAGAGAACATCCTGAGCGGCCCCGCCGTTCACTGACACCTTAAACGTCAGGTCAGACGATGAAATGTAAGCAATGCTGACTTCGTAACTTCCCGCAGATGTATTAACCGCAAAAGTAGCTTTCCCGCCATTGCCTAATCCGGTGACTTTTCTTCCATTTGAACAGACCGCTGATGTGGCGATCGTTGCTCCACCCGCGAGAGTTGCAAATTCTGCTTCTCGATAAAGAGCGGAGTTCTCAAGGAGGTTTCCGTTGAAAACGAGGTCGAGATCAAACCACATCCGGGTTATGTCGTTATAGATAATTCCATCGTGACACACCCCGGCTAGTGATTTTGTGTAGATGTGATCCACCGTGTCAGGAGTAGGAGGTTTTGGCGGACCTTTGCCTCCTGACTGACCCGGAGTTGTAACTGTCGTGTGAACTATTCGAGAGTCCCAAATCCAAATCGGAGCGCCGCGAGCCTTCCCCCAGAGTTTAAGAATGTGCTCGTTGTATCCCGCGATCGAGATACGGATATCGTCTAATCTTCCGCGGTCAATCGGTGGGACTTTCTGTTTTGAAGCTAAGGCGTATTGGAGTCCAACCTGTGCGCCTGTAATAGCGAACGAGATCGCCATAGATACGGCTATGGAAACTGGATCGGCGCGGCAGACGCCTTGTGGCGCAAAGTACAGATCAAGAATTGCGAAGAGAGTAAAGAAACCAGAGACAAACACAGGACGGAGACTGAGCGGACGGGTCAATAAGCGCTCGCGATAAGCACCCCAGATCAAGACGACACTGAGAACGATCTTCACGCTATTAACTCACTCGGAATTCTGAACGTCGCTACGATGTGTCTTGCTCTTACAAATCGAAGCTGACTAACGATCGCCTTCTGCCTTATCGAACTTCTGTAGGCTTCATAAATCATCGGCGGGTCGTCATCGGTTAATCTAATTGCTATATGTCGCGTGTCTTGCTTGCCTCGGAAAAGATAAAGATCCCCTGCCTTAGCCTTCTCTGTTGGGACTTCGATCAGATACTTCTTTAGGAGCTGAAACATTCGTTTCCCGTCTGAAGTTGGGTTGTAGGCTTTGAACGCTGCCTCCATTTCAGCAGGGAGTTCTAGCCCCTGAAGTTTGACTAAGTATTTGGGCAAGTTGACACAATCCATGCCCGTTTTCGGATCGTCGCCCTGGTCGCGAAACTTAACTTCTTGCTCGGATAGAGCAAGGGCATCAGCAATAAATCTGTTTACGTCGAAGGCCATACAAGTGTTAAAATACAAAACGGCCCACAAGAGAATTGGAGTTCTCAAGCGGGCCTGACCACACACCTTCACTGGTAGTGAGTGAACGGCAATGGCTAAACGAACTGTAACAAAACTCTGCGAACGCTGTCACAGACCTTTTGAAGTTCCATGTGCCCGAAAAGACACCGCGCGTTATTGCAGCAAGAAGTGTCCTGCTGCGGTAAATCACAGAGCCGCTTCGCCCGACACTATTTTCAAATGCACGGAATGCGGCGTGCCAGTCAGGGCCGCTAACTTCCCTCGTTCTCGCACCGGGCGACGTGCTCGCAGGTGCGGTGCGTGTGCTGGGCGCGAACCTGACGCATATAAAGCCGCGATGCGCCGACATTACGAGGCAAACAAGGAAACCGTTAAGGAGCGAAGCCGCGCGTGGGCCAAGGCGAACGAGGCTAAGAACAAAGCGAGACAACAGCAATGGAGAACGGCCAACCCGGAAAGAGTCCGCGCGAGTAGAGTCGCTGCCCAAGAGCGCGATCCTGAGTGGGCCGCCAAAGAACGTGCGCGCGGCAAAATCTATCGCCAAACACACAAGGAACAGTTGAGGGCGACGGGACACAGAGCGCGGGCGCGGCGAATGCAAGCGGAAGGCTCTTGGACTAAAACCGAATGGGATGCGCTCTGCGCGTTTTACGGGAACCGCTGCCTTGGCTGCCTTAAGACCGGGGTGCGCTTGCACGTTGATCACGTTGTCCCGCTTCGCAAAGGCGGGACAAACTACATTTGGAATCTTCAGCCGTTGTGTCATTCGTGTAATAGTCGCAAGCACGTCTCAACCATCGACTTCCGCGATCCGTCAACTCGTGGGAAGGCGGAGCAAATTTTCAGGCGTAGAAACATGAGGAAAACCCTTGAACCGATCAGCATTTGAAAAACGAGTAATGCAATCCGCTTGGAATCTTTTTTGACACCCGATCACGGCGCTATAGGCATCCCCCACTTGAGGCGTATAGGGGAATGGTTGTCTTAGTGTGAACGTGTCGCTTGCGTAACTGTCTATCTGCCTGAATGGAAGCCCAGCATTCGATCCACTCGTAAAAACAAACTCTCCGTTATTGAATTCACCATCTGCTTCAGTTCTCGCGGAGTCAGTAAATACCGTGGCACTGGTCACCCCGGTTAACGTTCCCGTCTCAGTGAAATCCAGAACATTTAATCCGCACGCGGCATCACAGAAACGGTTAGCACATTCGGGTCTGGTGATCGCGCCGATCATCTTTGAGAGGGCAGAACTCCACGATTGAATCTCAGTCGTAGCCATCGGGACTTTCTGAACGATAGAACCCAACGGGCCTTTAATGACTATCAGTTGGCCCATATCCACGGCTTCATAATTCGTGATGAAGATTGTCCCGGTAGCGTGAACCCACACCCCAGCGAGAATGTCGGCCTCGGTAATTCCAGCAGAGACGAGAAACAGATCCGCCTCCATGTTGGCGGGTCTAGCACCTTCGGAGTGTTCTGCTTTTGAGGCGGTAATGCCTGCCGTAGATTTGAACGTGACGCCGGGATAACCAGGGACGCTCGTTAAGTCCTGAGACCATGAAGTAATCGCTACGACGTCTCCATTGACTTCAGAGACAACGTGAGCACAGACGCACACTGTTAGCGTCGCGCCTGCAAGGTGAGTGATTAGACTGGTCGCGCTGTACGCGCCTTGGTAGTTCTGTGGGATTCTGAGGTTAGGCATTAGAACTCCGAGGCATAGCGGACTTCGATCAACGGGATGCTTGGCCCTTTGACAAGGCCGGTGGTTCCCGTGGTCCAAATGAACAATGTCGCGTCTGGAAAATTGTCCAAATCGAACCGGACGGGAATGTAGTAGTCAAAAGTCGCAGTCAGAACATGGGCGGCAATGGGCGCAGTCCCAAACGTGACAAGTCCTGCTGTTGCCCCGGTGAGAGCTAACTGAAACTTTCCGGCGCCAACTCCCTCAACTACAGGAGTCCCGTTGTCGTAGATCGTATAAGTGCCTGTCTCTGGTAGATAAATTTCCCGCTGATAGGCGTTAGAGGCGTCCCCTCCGGCAACCTTAAGTTGGAATGTGGTCGTTGATCCGTCGCCCGTGCCAAGAGCCTCAGCAGTAGCCCGAAAGGATGAGCGGTCGCGCAATGGAAACGATCGCCCTCTTCC
Organism: Pyrinomonadaceae bacterium; assembly: GCA_036277115.1. Classification (NCBI taxonomy): domain Bacteria; kingdom Pseudomonadati; phylum Acidobacteriota; class Blastocatellia; order Blastocatellales; family Pyrinomonadaceae; species Pyrinomonadaceae bacterium. The sequence goes on along the minus strand of DASUNM010000027.1, from coordinate 130,113 downwards.
TCGTCTTGCATTAAAGAATTTCTCTACAGCAATGAAGTCGGTTAGGGCGAAGTTTTCGGCCAGTTTAGCGTCGTATTGGCGGCGAGCATCCGACCAGTTGACGTTGCGCTGCTCTGTGCCTCCTCCAAGCTCTACAACCGTCGTGCTCCAGCCAGAACGGGGTGTAAGCGCGGACAGACTAAGAGGAAATACTTGATTATCGAACGCCAAGCCGCTGCTCCTTCACAAGTTGAAAGAACAGAGTAGTTTGTGTTTACGGTTTACGTTTCAGGGAGTAAAATAGGCAGGTGCTTGAGACGCTCTTACCTAACCCCGACGCCGAAGTACATATTGAGATTCGTGAACGTAGCGGATTTCTCGATCACAGTGAGGTGAAGCCAATAGCACTCTACGAACTCGAACGCGCTGTTATCGACGCAGCGATTGCTCTCCGGCGGGCACAGATGCTAGGTGAGAATGCGATTTGCGATGTAGCCATCGACGAAGAAGCAATCCACGGCCGCTTCAAAGAATCCGTTGACGCTCTTATAGCCGCAAGGGAGAAGCAGTGAACCAAACACGATACGATGAAGTAATGCGCCGCCACGCATGGGCGCGATTCAACTTGTACGTTGCGATTCTTGAATCGACTTACACGCTTCAAAAAGCCTGCGAGACGTGGCGGGAGTTGGGCAAGACGCTGGAGCGATCATTCAAGGATATTCGATTACCGAAAGCAGCCGCACGGGAGGAAAGATGAGCGAGACCGAAGAAGTCCTGAGTCCCGGCTCTGTAGTTTGCTTCACATGCAACAACCGGATATCCATACCCACGAATGTTATTCCTGCTGCTGTCGTTTCTAAACACGTAGGGCACACAATGCAGGTGATGTTCGATGAAGAACAACCAAGACGGTTTGAACTGCGTATCCGATCTCCTCACGAACTTCACTTCCAGGAAATGAGAAAGTGATCCTCGCCCTCTTCATCCTCGGGTGTCTCTTTGTCTTCGCAACCCTTTGCGGCCTCTTAGTCATCGGCTACCGCGCTCGCGCACACTCCGCTGAAGCAAGAGCTAATAGAGCAGAAGGGGCGTTGGGTGAAGCGCAGGAACGTGCTGATGGAATGACAGAGATCGCGCGTGAAGCGATCAAGATAAGTGCAAAGGCTGCGAAGTTGAATCCAGATGAAGTGTTGCCGCGTAAGCAGAGCGACTATCCGCCAAACTACTTTGGAAACATCAACGCGACAATGCCCGCGTACACGTCACAACTAGTCGCTAACTGCCCAACATGCTCCGTAAGCGTTCGGCACCCGCCTGAAATGTATCCTGTGAAGTGTCCAAGAGTAGGATGTGGGACTTTGATAGATCCTGTCTTTGATGATCCTGATTTGAGAATTAACTAACTCGGGCGTATGATCGTCCCGGTTTTCACCCTTCCCTCACAAAGGGGATCGTGATTGCCGAGGAGGGGCTGTTTCTTACAGGGATCAGGCCCCTTCTTTTTTGATTCGTCAACAATCCATAGACGACAAGGAGCGAGGCTTGAGGTTCGAGCACGCCATCAACCGTTGACGCCTTGAGGGTTTCGTTATAGCCTCTCAGGCACCATGAAACCTCTAACCGCTTGCCTCTCAATTCTCCTGATTTGCTCTGTCTGCTTTGCCCAAGGAAACGCCTTCAAAGTCCGATATAACGGCGGCACAGTCACAACCAAAGTTAAGCCTGACTCCTGGGACAACCAATTAACCGTCTCATCTACTGAAATCCTCCTACTCCTGAAGGACAAACAGACCGTCAAAATAGATCCGAAACGGGTAGCAGGATTGTCTTACGGCAAGAATGCTTCTCGGAATATTAAGGGCTACGCTGCTGCTGCGATTCTGATTAACCCTCTATTTGCCCTCGGGATGTTCAAAAAGAACAAGCAGCACTTTGTCGGCATAACCTACGAAACCGAATCAGGCGAAAAGGGCGCGGTCTTACTTCAGGCGAAGAATGATAAGTATCGCGGACTACTTGAAGCCCTGAAGGGTGTTACAGGGAAACCCGTTGACACAGACGAGAAGGAAAAACCGTGACGCGGTGGTCCTTTTCATTTGCAAACCTACTGAATAACGGAATAGGATTGCGGGGCTATGACTCCCCACCCTTGCCCTCAGTGCCAGGGAAGTCTTGTTTACACGCACTCTAACCCGAATATGACGGCGGGTATTGTGTTGCTAATCTTGGGCGTTTTACTTGCCCCGGTTTGCATAGGAATTCCGATGATCATTATTGGCGCGGTGATGATGAGCCAGCAGAAAATAGCATGGCATTGCTCTAACTGTGGCCGCATCTTTCCAACCGTAAGGAGTCAACCATGAAAGCCCTACTTGTTACCCTCTCACTGCTAATTCTGTTCGCCGTACCGGCTCACGCCCAAATCAAGAATGACGCCACGGTAACTATCAATTCTGAACTTCGGGAAGCACCCTCCAAGAGTGCGAAGGTTCAAAAAGAAATTGAAATCGGAACCGAAGTTAAAGTCTTGGATTTCAAGGATGATTGGTTTGTTGTTCGCATAGATGACGCTGTAGGCTGGATGCATCGCGATGCGTTTAGCCTCCCGAAAGAGACCGCGCCGCCTGTTACTGTTTACTCAACCTCACGCCCGTTGCGAACAGAACCAACAAAGCCCGCCACAGTCCCTGAGAGTTCTTCCCCGGGTCTAAATCGCGGGCCGCGTGGCGGCTGCTATTACATCAACAAATCTGGGAAGAAGGTCTACGTAGACCGGAGCCGTTGCTAATGAAAGTTCTCATCCTTGCCCTGCTGATAGTAGCGCCTGCCTTCGGCCAGTCTGACGGCAAGAAAATCGAGAAGTGGACGCCGATTGCTTGGGGTAAGGACGATCTGAGAGTAATGCACTTTGCGCCTGAAACGATCCGCCGCAATGAAGACAAAGTGAGCGGGTGGACGCGGTTTGATTTTCCAAATGGATCAGCCGTCGCACTTCCAGGAACTGACTTCGGGTCGATTCGACTCTTTCTCGTATTCGATTGCGCGCACAACCGAGCCTATAGCTATGAGGCATTGCTATATGATCGTAACGGCAAGTTTCTTAAAAAACACAATGACAATAGCTCTATCGAGGAAAAACCCGGGACTCTAAGCTGGGCCGCTTTTGAATATCTATGCGAACGTCGCACATCATTTCCAACTGGTCCGCCAGTGCTCAAACCAAAAACCTAGCTAACTCTCACCGCAGCCGCTTGCATTACGCGCTGCATTTGACGAGTTATCTGTTGCTGCGTGTCCCTTCCCGAAAATGACTGCGCATCTTTCGCGTACACCGTAATATTGACACTCGGCGCTAGCGCGTGATTCGGAACCACAGATGCGCCTTGGTTCCCCGCGCGGATTAACTCCGGCCCGCGTTCACCTACCATTGCCCACTGATTTGGCGGCATGAATCCTCCCTCTGCAAACCCGACCGGAACTTTTGGAAACCCAATCGAGCCGCCAACCTTGCCCCAGCCACCTCCTCCGCCTCCACCAAAGATTCCGCCTAACCCTCCTAGTAAGATGCCAATCGCAGAACCGAGACCGGCGTTCTTCCCACCGCCGCCCCCACCAATCTTGATGTTAGAAAGCAGTTCGGTTAGACCTTGTTCGACCTGCTTCAGCAAAATATTTTGGATCATTGAAAGCAGTGATTGAAGCATGGAGGCCACCCCGGCCTTAACACCACGGTCGAAGCCAGCGCGGATTGCGCTGTCAATGGACGAGGTAAGATCACGCGCTAAACCTTCAACTCGACGGCGCCGCTCTTCCTCTACTCTGTTCCATTCCTCGGTAGAGGGAAACCCGATCGCCTCGCCTGCTTTCTTCCACGTCTCGGATGACTTCTTGTCAGCCGACGCTTTATCAAGTGCGCTTGCTGCTTCAAAGAGACGGGCGATTAGTGCCTTTAGCTCTTTCGACGCTCCGCCGGCGGCTTCGGCAATTATCATCAGCTTTCGAGCAAACTTAATGGCTGAATCGAGATTCGATTCGTGTCCGCCGTTCAGCGCTTCTAACTGTCTCCGATATTCGTCAATCTGATCCGTAACAGATGATTGAACGTCCGCCTGTTGTCGCAGGACTTCGTTATACTCCGCTGCGGCGTCGTTGAGAGCATCTTGCTGCTTCTCGGCAGCCTCACGCCACGTTTTTGACGCCTTGGCTTCTTGTTCGTCAATGGCGATCCACGTGGCAAGAGTCTCGATCTGCTCTCGGAGACTGGCACTAATGTTTTGATACTTCTTGTCGAGTAGTTCCTTCTGAACGATCTCAACTTTCGTCAGCTCAAGAGTCTTTTCCTGAAGGCGATTGTATTCCTCGGTAAGCCTGTTGAGTAATTGCTGGCCGGCTGACACCTTTGCAGCGCGGCCTCCACCACCCCCGCCGCCAGTTCTGCCAATATCGTCAAAGTCTGCATTGCGAGCCTTTGAACCTAATTTAACGCTCGCGCCGATACCCACCTCAGGAGGCCGACTACCCGCACCCAGCCAATTCGCGGCCTTGAGAAGTAGCCCGGTTAGCGATAGATACTCAACTCCAAACTGCGCAAGCCTACCGATCATTCGTCCAATTTCGCTGTCGGCCGCAATTGCCACGCCGCGCAACGTGTCTGAAATGGTTTGACCCCAGGACGCCCACTGATCCTTGTTCTCTTGAAGATTCCGCGAAATGCGCTGTAGCGCATCGGTCGCAATCGGCAATAGTTGGGTTCCAATCTCGCGCGCAACAGCACTCAACTGAAGAGTGGTTTCTTCGAGGGTGTCATTAAACCGATTACTTGCTTCCGCTGCTCCGGTAGAAACGATTAGCCCCATGCGTTGGAAGCGATCGATAGCCTCATCAAGATTTCCGTTAGTTTCCTTGATGATCGCGAGTACGTCTTTTCCTGCTCGTCCGAAGATTTGTTTAGCGACCGCAGCTTGGGTTTCGGTTGCTCCCATCTTCGCCAGTTGAGTAACCGCTTGGCGCAAAGCCTTCTCTTGATCTTCGGTGGAAATTTTTAATCGCTGGAAAACGGAGTGAAGCTCCGACCCTTCATCCCTCGCCTTGACCATGTTCGACTGAAAAATCACTAACGAGTTGGAAAGTGACGCGATAGACGATCCGGTTTTCTTGGCGAGGATGTCTAAACCCGAGAGGGTTTCGACGCTGAAATTTGTCTTGGTCGAGAGATCGTAAAGATTATCACCCGCGTCTGCGGCGTGCTTTATGAGCGCGAAGAGGCCAGCGGCCAGCCCACCAACAGCAGAAGCCGCGACAGTCAAACTCCCAGCAATGGCGGGTAACGTAGAACCCAGCGATGTTAGAGAACCACCAAAGCCCTTTGTGCCGGCGTCAACCTGGCGGAATTCCGTGGCGAGACTTTTAACCTTCCGCTGCGTAGACGTGAGAGTGCTATCGACGCCCTTAGCGTCCACGGTGATTTTGGCCGCGAGGTCAAAAAGATCCATTACGAATTACGCTCACTCGCCAATTCCATTGCGGCGATTTCCGCGCGCTTGTTTGCCAATGCGTAGGCATAGGCCCGCTCAATCAGATCCGTGTCCCCGTGTTCGTTTAGCTCGAACACAGAGCAATTCAGATACTTCGCCGCAAAAGCAAGCTTGTTTAGTGCTAGGTATTCAGGGGGAAGTTCTATTGAACTGCCATCGGGGTTTCTAACGTCGCCGTTTGACCCGAGGAACTGAGCGATTCCTCGGGTGTTGTAGGGTCGGCCAGATCCTCTATGATTGCCCTGTTTACCTGCACAACGAAATCATCAGGAATGGGATATTTTCGCTGGCCCGCTTCATCGAGTTCGTTTATCACCTCAATAGGAAGCGGTTCACCTTTCCACGTAACATCCCAACTCTTAATCAGCAAGGGTAGGGTAAGCCGCGCTACCTCGATTTGTTGCGCGTAACGCGCGCCCCGCGCGATGTCTTCGCTGTCATTGAGCGCAAGCTCCGCGACGGGTTGACGTTGCTCTGCCGTCAGTCGCGCGCTCCCGAGGGTGTAGACCTCAAGGGCTGTTACTTCGCCCGCAAACATAACTTCAATTCTCTTGGTGGCGTTTACCAGGTTTCCGAGATCCATAATCCTCCGTTAGTTCGTGCCGCGCGTGACCGCGCCAGTCTTTTGAAGCGTGATGCTGATGCCGATCGGAGCGTTGACGCTCGAATCAATGTTGTAGTTCGCCAGAAACGTTTCCACGGAATACTTCGGCTTGCCTGTCGCTGTGCCTTCAGGATGAATCTCAAACGACTGGGACGCGCCGGTAGTAAGAGCGTTGATTGCTGCCAGTATCGTTTCGAGCGCGTTGTCATAGATGCACTCAATCGAAATCTGATCGCCGTCTTTCAGTCCGAGCATGAAGTTCTTGGACGTGTTGCCCAGCGTCGTAACGTCGTGAGTCTCCTGCGGCCGACCGAAGGGGCCAACCTTGACGATGTAATCAGTGATGGCAGTTAGCGACCCTGCGGCGTTGTCGAGTTTTACTACTGTGTTCGTTCCGTGGACAGGTGTAGGCATGGCCTTATCTCCTTGCTAGTGAACATTGAAACGTGATCGATGTCGTCGTCCCCCCGAAAGTGGCAACACACCGCAGATAGCGATTGATCGTGACCCCGGAAGCAATCTCAAGACGCTGCTTGGTTGCAATCGTTGCAGCCGTAAACGCACCCCCGGTTACATCCCCCCAGGCGGCCGCGTCAGTGCTCGACTGGAGCTTTATAACGACGCTAGGCGCCGCGCCCGCGATCGCCGTGACGTGTAAGACCCCAAGCGCACCACCTGTTGAAGCCGCAAGGCCGTCAACCGTCGCGCCGTTCGCTGTGCCAACCTCTGCGCTTAACGGATGAAGCGACAGTCCCCGCTCTAGACCATCATCCAAGGATGAAAATTTCGCAGCGTTGCGAATGAGATCACCAACGGACGTGTCCAGACTAAATTCGGATTGGTTGGCGTAAAGGATGTAAGCGGGCTTACCGACTGCGTGACCCTCGGGAAAAGCGCTCACGATCCGCGGCGTCCCTGGCTCACCAAACAGACTGTCCAAGGTCGGCGTTTCAGTGAAAATCGTAAACAGCCCCTCGGCATTAATCTCGCCCTGTTTGAAGCCTAAGTGAAACGACTTAGAAGACTCGCCGAGAACCGTCTTATCGTAAACGTCCCGCGAGTTCGAGGGCGCGATCTTTGTAAACAGGGAGGTGAGATCGTATTCATCGACCAAAACCGCCGTGCTTTTGCTGTGAACAGGAGTCGCCATTACGCTTCCTTAATCAACCCACCCTCGATGTATTCCTTGATCTGTTTATCTGTCAGGCCCCTGGGAATTGGATCGCCAGCCTCGCAATGGATCGGAGGCTTGAAGCCTTCAAAGTCACACGCAACAGCACAAACGTATTTCTTCTTTGCTACTTCCGAAGATGTTTGATCGTCTTTAGGCATTTGTTAGCCACAGCGCGTAGATCGCGCCCTTGCCATAAATCCAACGCTTAAGCGTCTCGTCCCATTCGGGCCTTAGTGGAATTTCACGGTCGAAACGGCAACATAGCACTGATTTTCCGGTTACGTTTAGAGAGGGGTTTGTGAGCAACACGATCGTTCGATCAAGCATCTTGCCCGTCACCTCTTGCGGACTCAGCGTGGAATTATTTGCACCCTTCACTGAGTAGTGTCGGATCTGATAAGGCGTGTAATTGAATGCTGTGACGTTTCCAAACGTGTACGAAGGGAGATCGGTTAGGCGCTCAAAGATTGTGTAATTGAAAGGCGTGTTTTCATCTGCCGCCTGCTGATGAAACCCCCCATTAGAAAGCGTGGCAAGCCCTCCCGCGCCACCATCAGCGGTCATCTTAGCCTTCAGTGATCTGTCTAGCTCGTTCATTGAAAGCGAAGCATCCAGCCAAAGACGATGTACAGAACAGCAAGAATGATCACGAGGATCTGAATTACTCGCGCAGCGGGCTCACCGACTCCGAACTTCACAAGCACCTGGTCAACGAGCCACACAGCGAGACATCCAGTTAGCAAGCGAACTAGATAATCAGGCATTAGAATCCTCCGCCTTTTCTTCCCATTGGACCGTGAAAGTCCATCAACGCTGACTTGATAACTCCCGCACCTGCCGACACTCCTCTGCCGATCTTTACAAACCCAGACTTCAGTAGATAGGTGAACTTCTGACGAGTAAGAAGCCCTGAAACGGTCCAGAATGGTTGCGCTGATTGCTTCGCCGTTCCGTAGTTCACCGGGCCGCTGTAGGGAGCGAGCGATCTAATTTCCCCTGATAAATCATTCGCGTTCGCCGCCTTAGTTTGTCCGATATGCGCCTTTAGAAAGCCCGTGTCTTCTGGTGCAAGATCAATCGCCTCATCTACCCAAAACTGGCAGGCGTTATTTATTCCAACCGCCACTTGTTCGCGTAGCGCGTGCTTAATCTTCTCCGTGTTATCGACTAATCGGACGCTCACTGAACTCCTAACGTCGCCGCCACGGTCAGAAACGGCTCAAGCGAGCTCGGCAAAACAACCGGATCGTTAAACGTCAACGCCGGGGTGCTGCCTCGCGCATTCACAACGATCTTATGCTTTGGCAGTATTGCTTCTGTGTTTGCGTTAGAGGGCAGGGTAATAGTGTGAGTGCGTCCTACGACAGACTTCCCGGCTATTTCTAGTTGTTCAGGCCGGATGGCGATGTAATCACAAGGAACGTCTGAAGCTACTGTTGATTCGGTATCAGTTGAGCCGCCAAACTCGTCCAGTGAATTGGAAACGAGTTTAATTGTGCAGGTGTCAGCCATGAACTCGCTTGCAACGCTGGCGAGTTCGGATCTAACTTCATTGATAGCGTCCCCGACTTCACTCAACCAAAGTTCACTCCAGTTTCAAGTTCCAGCATTTCGAGGTTTGCGCCGGGATCTACCGTGAAGGCTATTTCGTCAAACCCCAGCATATCCCGAACGCGATAGAAGATACGGGCGAGTAAATCCACCGCATCGTAGTTAACTTTGCCTTTAAGATTCGCGATGGAGTTTCGTTTTAGGTTCCAGCTAACGATATCAGCGGCGAGGATTGTTTCCTGTGCGGACGTGATAGCGGACACAGCGGACTCTACATCCTCAAGATCCTCGCGGGTAATTTCTACGAGATTGGCTATCTGTGTCGGATTGAGAGCCATTAAGCACCTTGTATCGCCTCGATAATCTCAGCCTTCGTCTTAGACCTTGCCACCTCAATTCCTTCACTCTCCGCATGCTCCAGAAGTTCGGCTTTCGTCATGCCGCTCAAGTCGGGCCTTGTATCCGGCGTATTCGGGGCTTCCGTTTCCAGTTCGGCGTCAGGGACTTCAACGTCGCTGGCCTTCAAGACCTTTTCCAAGAGTTCATTGATGCCTTCGATTCGCTGAATCTCTGCTAGTTGAGAATCCCGATTGCTAACCGCGCTGTCAGGCATCTCTACACCAAGATTCTCAGAGAGGAGTTCAGACAGAGAACTTAAGCGATTTAGTGCCTGAGCGCGACGAAGAACCCTTGCTGCGTTGCTTGCCATTATCGAATCACTCCAAAGATGTAAGACTGAGCCGCGGTTGGTGTAATTGGTGCGCCGGTGTTGTTGCAGAAGTTAATCCCCACCTGGTTTGCTCCGCTTGCTCTAACGCCACCTATTCCAAGTCCTGCCTGAGCTGTGGGCTTATTCACGAACACCGCGTCGCCGGCGGTTATTCCGGTAACAGTAAACAACTCTTCTGCGCAGGTATTCGCCGCCACTTCAGCCGGAGTCAGCGAGGCCGTGTAATACCCGATTCGCGTTACTGCTGTGCCTGATCCAACTGTTAGGCTTGTAGTGATTGTGAGCGTTCCTGGCGCTGTAATCGCCGCGGGAAGAGAAAGGACAGGCGTCGTTGTTCCCGTCGCCACGCTTATCTGATTCGCAGTGCCGGACACACTGGTAACAGTTCCACCCGCGTCCACGGCGCCAGAATCCGACAGCATTTGCATGTTCGTGCCGTCGTAGATAAGAGCAACCCATTGGCCTGCCCGAATGTCTCCAGTGGCGAGGTCGGTAGTGATTCCACCAGCAACCTTCTTAATCGTCTTAGCACCAAGTGAATTGAAGTTGACCGTCGCCGCCGTGGTGTTAGCTGTGGCAGCTTTGAACCAAAAAACCTGGCCCGTCGCATAAGCCAATGGAGCGGGAGACAGAGAGCACGTATAAGTGTCGTTCGCGCCGGCGTCAACGCAACTATTCAGCGCCCCTACAACGGTGAGATCCGCCACAGGACTGCTAACGGTGATTGACTTATCCGAACGAGACTTAATGAGCGTCTGCCCGGTTCGACTAATCGAAACCTCACCACCCCCGGACCTCATGGACTGCTGGGCAAATGCCGGAACCGCGAATAAGAGAAGCGCGAAACACAGAGATAACTTTTTCATGTTGAATCCTCCGAAGAGCAGGGGGGTGAACCGAAGCCCACGCCCCGCTTTCAGGTTGGGTTTACTGCATCGGAGACTCGTATCCAGTCGGCACGTCATAAGACGCATCGCCGATTTCAAGCACATCCGCCGCGACTCTGTTCCATGCTCCGAAACCCGCATCGCGTTTGAATTGGGTTTCAAAGTACGGGTAGTCATTGCGTTGACCTGCCCGCCGGAAGCCCTTCAGCGCGGCCACTGGATACTCACGCATTGCCAGCGGACGCTCACCCCCGGTCACGGTGGACAGGACGTAGCTGTCAGGGAGGCGGTCCCACTGAACAACCCACACCTTATCCACCTTGCCCAGCACCATTCCAGGCATCGTATCGGGCAGCCTACCGATCAGCTCTTCGGTGTTTGCGGGTTGGCGAACATCGGGATCGGAATACTCAATGAAGTTTCCGAGTCCCTCGATACTCGTCACGAGATTTTCGGCCACGAATGAGACCACCTCGCCTGAGTTTGCAGCGGGTCTTGTCAGCCGCGAGTAAATTCCAGGGAAAGGGTTAGTGGCATCCGCAATGGCGGCGGCTTGTCCGTTAACGTGATCTGCGGTCGCAGCGGCGCCGTTCTTCTTGAGGTAGGTCACAGTATCGCCGTTGGCAATCGGCTGAACCACGAGATCGCCGTAACGGTCATCGGGAAACGTCCAGGTTGTAGCGTTGAACAACGCGGCGAGAACGTGATCCAGCATCCAGTTCTTGTCAGCCAGAGTCATCGTTGCCGTGATGTCCATCACATCTTGAACGGTTTCGAGTAGACGAGTGGTGTCCGTCGCGCCCTCCGCAAGTCCTGCGGCTTGAATCGGAAGGCCGATCTCGTACTCCGCGCCCGGTCGAATCTTACGCGCACGACCGTGTTCGTCCAGACCCATCAGCCGAGCGGACGTAGGTGTTCTGTATTTAACCTTGTAATCAGTAGTGCGCTTGACGAAGAAATCCATCACGCGATCCATCTCTTCGTTGTGAAACTCCACGGTGTCCACGATCGCTTTGTCGATTCGCGGAACCAGCGCCTCAGTAACAGCGGTGTCGGCAAGATCCCGCATGTCGCGGAATCCATAAGGGATGATGTTAGCCATTAGACTGATACCTCCCCTGAGTAGTTAACCCGCAAAAGCTTGTCGGGCGTGCCGCCCATTAGGTGAGTGTGAACAGACGTAACATCACCCACAACTTTGGACACCGTTCCAGCGGCGTCCGCGATTGCGCCGGCTGTGTCCGAAAGGAAAATCTGTTCGCCGTAATCCTGATCCGTCAGATCAAAACCTTCAATAACGCCACGCCGGATTGCGGTCACTGGAAGGCCAGCCGGGACGGTCTTAACGGCCATGCCATAGGCATCCGCGGTTCCCGCTACGGAAGCGTCGGCTAATGCCCACTTTCCGGTTGTGGCGTCTTGTCGCACGCTTTGTCCTGCCGCAATAGCCACGCCTGCGGGTTTGGTGTCTTGCTCAAGACTCTCCTCCACCCGCAACTGGCCTGCGGTTACTAAAACCACGTCTGCCATGTTGTATTCTCCTTAATCTCGGTAGGCTCGCCGCGCTTGTGCTCTGGCTTGCCGGTCGGCCGCTTCATTTCCCGGAGCGCCGATCTCTTTCGGATCGATCTTCGCTCCTGGTTTTGCGGACTGGCCGTTCAGCTTCTCAGCGAGTTTTTTTCCATTGGGCAACCACGCAGCAACATCAAGAGGGTTTGTTAGTGTTTTCGAGTCATCGAATTTGGCCGGGCCAGCTTCAACAACATCTTCTGGCAGGGTTTTGAGTTCCGCGTCAATCAGGGCAGCAAATGCGGGTTTAAGTTCTTTAAGTTCCGCTTCGGCTGCTTCCAATTTCGGCGTAATCTCATCAAGTTCCTTTTGTCTGGCTTCTGCTAGCTGCTGGAACTTACCCTGCTCTTTGGCCTCCGCTTCCGCTCGGGCCGCGTCCTCTTTTTCCTTGGCCTTGCGCGCCTTTTCCTTTTCCTCTTCACGAGTCTTGGCGGCTACGCGATCAAGGTCTGCTTGCGTGAACTTCAGTGCGTCCTCAGATTTGGGCTGAGTACCCGCCTTATCTTTGCCTTCCGGTGTTTTGTCCGTCTCCTCAGACGTGGTTTCAGGTTTAGGATCTGGCATGAGTTAGTGAAATATCCTCCGAACAAAGAAAAACACAGTCCAGAGGTTTACGTTTTGGGAGGGGAATCAACATCCCACCACTTCACTTTCTTAAGTCGGAACGATGCTGATAGCAGATATGAATAGTCGCAGCAGACAAACCGACTACCGATCCATCCAAAGTTAGTACGTTTCGTGTCGGTAAATAGGGCGGGAATTCGTTCTGGGTAATGATCAAGTGAATGTGAATACACTCGACGTTGAATGAGAATTTGTCCGCTTTCTGTAATGGCATGGCAGGGCGCTAACCATCGGGAGAACTCTTTCCATTCTTCATTGTCGATCCAGTTGCGCCATTCGGTTACGTTTGCAAACTGGCCCGTGGACATATCGCGCTCGACCTTAACAACGTATCGGCGATCTTGTTTGAACACGTAGACATCGCGATAGAGACCGTAATCCAGATCCTCTGCGCATAGGTACTTAATCTGCGTGCGTAGTTTTTTGCCGCTGACCGCCAACAGGGCGATGTCAATCTTGGAATACCTTCCCACGGTTTAGCCAATCGTAACGTTGTTCCACTTAGCCATGCGGCGCAATGCGCCCTTGTGATGAATTTCGGGACTTAAAGGAGACTTCATGTTGGCTGAATTCGCACACGCATCGCTGATGACTGTTACACGAACAAAGCGCCGCAATCCGTCTACAGTTTTCATTACACACGCTGAAGTATTCACACCCGCAACTCGCAAGTGTCGAACGCGGCCAACGTGCTTAACACCTAATGCGCTCTTCTTCCGCCAGTGATACGCGAATAATCTTTCAAATATCACGGCACTTCCGTCGTCATAATCCTTATTGACTTTGACCACCTTTTGATAGCCCCGTAACTGACTCGCGATTCGCGTGACAGTGCGCCCACCGTAAGTAACAACCATAATCCACTCTGAACGCTTTTTGGCTCGGCCTATCTCCCTCGATACTGGCGCAATCACGCGCTCGACGGCTGGAAACTGCTTTTGACAGTCAATAATTACAAGCATCGTTAGCCCGTCAGCCTTCGATCAATCGTTAAAGGCTCAACGCCTTCATAAGAGAACTCAAACGTGCAGCGATCCCGCGAGCCGCATTGCCCTGAGCCAATGTCCTGAATTTCACTCAGCGGGACGTATTCATCACTTGCCCACGCCTCGCAGTCCTCGCAGACATTCCCGTCATTCTCTGACACGCGCCGCACTCCGACCGCCCCTGCATCCGATTCACGATCCCTGACGCTGTTTTCAAATGTGCCGTACGTGGAATCAACGTACATCCCTGCCCGACTAGGAATAGTTGCCCCAATTAAAGGCTCTGCGCCTGCCACTTCGACGGATTGAGCAATCACACTCGCCTCTGCGACAGAATCAGCCAACGTCTCAGCAACTACCGATCGGGCTACAACGGCAGCCTCAGACGGGGCCGCTTTTAGTAATGCCTGGGCTACGCGCTCCTCAACAAGACTTTCTAATCCAGCAGGGATCTTGTTTCCGAGTGAAGTAACAACCTGAGAAGCTATGGTTTCCGCGGCGAAAAACGACGCTTGGGCTTCGGCTTCAAACCGGTTTAGAAAGTCCAATTCGGAGAGGATCTTCTGATTGATTCGAGACCATTGCTTGTTATCTGGCTCACCATAAGCAGCCAATCCCGCAACAGAATGCCATGAAGTTATTTTGTGTCTGAGGAGTTCAAAGAAGGCGGAGAGTGAAAGAGCACCGATAAAAAGCTTATTGGCCTGCCGATCTACTTCCCGCTGTCCGTGCTCAATATATTCTTCAATCCGCTTCCGAACCTCAGATTGTGTTAGCGGGTGGCCGTTCTCGTCTTCGTACCGGCGATCTTTTGGGTCCCATTTCACGGAGCAAGTAACCCTCTAACCCCTGCCGGACCGCCTAGCGCAGCCCTGCGAGCCAAATCACCTAGCGCATTATTGTTTTGATTCTGAGAAGCCTGTTCACGATCTGCGATGATCTGCTTTCGCTCCTCCTCGTCAGCAATCCCAGCGACTTCTAGAACCTTGTCTTGAGAGAAAATATCTTTTGCCTTTCCAGCGTTATCCAGCCTCTTGCCTTCGATGTCCACCATATCGGCTTCGGTCATTGGGATTAACGGACGCGGCATGATCGCCATGTCCAATTCACCTTTAGCGTAGGAATCCAGGCTGAACGGCGCGAACTTCTTCCGCTGGTCTGTCTTCTCACGCCACCCTTCTTTGCCTTCTCGAAACCGGAACCCCCCAATAGCACAAGCCATTTGGAAGAGTTTTATTGACTGCTGATCGTAGTTACTGGAAACGCGCAATACTCGCTTCCCAACATCGCCCATTAACCTTGCCGCACCGGGACCTGTAACTTCGCTCATCTCTCTCAGTTTTTGATACATCGAGAGTTCAGGAAAGTCGTGTTCAATTTCAGTGAGAAGCCGATCAATTAAAGGAACCACCTTGTCAGGGTCTAGGTTGCCGGTTAGCGGAACCCACTGCGTCCCCTCCGGCCCCTTAAGTAACAGCCTCTTTGTTGGTTTTTCTTTTGCCGCAGACAGGGCACTGTATTCATCTGCACGAGAGGTTTTAAGGTTGGCTGAGTCGGAAGCAATATTCCCGATGTTTCCACTCGTGGTAATAATTCCGGGTGAATCGATCAAGATGTCCACGTTGTCATGGTCGTGGGAAACCAAGCCGTTCAGCTCGTCAATCTTGCCCAGACTTCCAGCGATCGCGGGACTGCCAAAGTCATCCCCTTCGTCCAAATGCTTACACCACACCGCCGGGACAAAGCCGTAAAAGTTCTCTACCTCTTCATCCAGTGTGTCGTCTTTGTAGTAGCGAAACGATTCCTGGCTAACCTCTTTGCGATACTTAACCGTCTTCCCAGTAGCGTCCAAGGCGTCGTATTCCAACGCATAAAACTTGACGTTGCCCGATGAGTCTAAGACGAGGCTCGGGGACTCGTCTTTAGCTTTGTCAGCCAACCGTCCTGGCCACCGCACCACTGCGGAGACTTTTCCTTTTTCCACATTGTCCACAACTTCGACTAGACATGAGCCTGTTGAGCCTCCAAACAAAACCATTTTCTTGTTTTCCGATTGCCAGTTCGACCATTGCCAGAATTGGGCAATCGCTATCTTCAAGTTCTCGTCTGTGTCGTCGGACAACGGAATGGCTAGTTGAACACCATCAGGCAGTTGCGAGGCGTCCTCGCTTAACGCTCCAGGGTAAACATGGTCAACGTAGAAATTAACAAGTCGGCGGGTTGGGTTGTAGATAGGGCGGATGTTTCGATATAACTGAAACTTCTCACGGTAGCTCTGCCAAACTGTCAGATCGTCAAATTGAGTGTTCTGGTAGCAGTGCCAAAGCATCTGAAGCCGGGCGCGATCAACCGTCGAGCGGCTAATGTCACCTGGAAAGCCTTGAGGGTCCCGGAATGCTGCTACTGCCGCCATGAGTCTATTCCAAATACTCGCCACACTCTAACGTCCTCGGTAATCTGAAATGGCATAAGCCAGGCTTTCGTCAAGTTCTTCAACCACGCCCGCAGCGTCGGGCGCAAACGCTAAGTTAAGCCCGTCAGCCAAATCAGGGGAGTAGCCCAATCGTTTTTTCATCAACGCCTTGTCCTCAACAATTTTTTGCCCTGGTGATTTATACTTAGGGGCAGCTAACTCTTTTTCTAACCTTCCGCGGATCTCTTTCTTTAACCTCGACAGGTCGAGACGTTTTTCCTTTGCTCTGTCGCGCGAGTCAAACCACAACTCCGAACGTTTATTCCGGTAGAGTTCTTGGTTGTTTGCCTTGGTGGAACTGTTAATTGCGACAACTGAGTAACCTTCTGCGAGTAAGTGATCGTATGGTCCTGTGCCCAAACCACCCGTAACGTCGATTTTGATTCTAATCCGCTTTGGCTCAATAGAACTTTGGGTGAGGACGGGGGCTTGTCGTGCCGCATCTCGCAACGCGGACTCAACTTCTAGATTGTCCATCTTGCGCAACTCTCTGGCGGCATAGACGCACGGACCGCGCCGCGTAAATATCGTGGTTCGATCATCACCGAATCTGGCTATGTCGCACCCGATCTCAGGCTCGTCCTGGTTGATCGGTTCAAGTAAAGGCTGAAACTTTAGCCAAGCCTTCGGAATCACTTGTTGATCTGCCTGAGTTGGAAACTCACCTAACACCCGCCCCTGAAAGTAGGCAGTCGGCATGTAAACCATCTTCTGACTGAGATCCGCCGGCTGCCCTGAGAGTGCTTTCTTAATCTCAGGTAGCGAAACAAACTCAAAGGCATCCTCGACTATTTTCTCGGTCTGTTCGCATTCCTTCTCAAGCATTTCATAAAGCCAGAGAAGTCTTACAGCATCAGGGAATGGAGGCGATTCACAGCTCAATTCAGCTTTGATATTCGGATGGTTCAGAGCTGAAATACTCATTGTGTGATACAGGCTGGACTCGCACGCGATACCAAATTCGGTAGCCTCATCAGTGGGATTCCCGATCGCAAAAACTCGGCACAGCGGATTTGTCATCAGTCCGCCAATGGCATCCCAGATGTACTTTGGAACCCCAACACCCTCCTCGATAACAATTAGGATCGGCGCGGAGTGTTCACCCTGAAAACCCTCGCCCTTTTCCGCATTCAGTGCTCGAACATAATGATCGCCTTCACGGTTCTTATCTGCGTCTCGGATGATTCGTTCGAGGATTAGCCCTGGCAAGCTCTTGCTGCGCCGTAGAGACTTTAATTGCTTGAAAGTAAGGCCGAATGACTGCTCCCATGTTGGAGCAGTGATGTAGCCAATATGCTTTGACCAGCAATCAAACCACCACGATTCGGCAACGGCCGCCGTGAACGTCTTACCGACCGCGTGGGAAGCCTTAACAACCGTATAGCGATTATCGAGGATGCTTTGCAACATCTCGTCTTGGTCAGGCGTGAGACGAACTCCCAAGATTTCACGCGCATAGGCTTGGGGCTTCTGTTGGTAGTCAGATAGAACCGACTCGGTGGGGCGCTGCTGTCTTAGCCGTTGGAAATACCGATCTCTTATTGGTTCAGGCCATTGATTAGGATCGGGGCCGAGTTGGATTTGCGGAATCATTCATTTTGCTAATGAAAGTGCCATATGCTCACGGGCGGGATACTCACATTTCCGACTTCGCCAGAGGTTCACCGCCAAACGTCTCAGGCAAGGGAAGTCCATAACGTTTTGCGGCTTCATCAGCAAGTCGATCGGCGTCTTCCGGGGTGATAACGATCTTTGTGGGGAATAGCCCGTGATACTTGCCGAGATCAACATGAGCACCATGAGCGTTATGCAGTTCAATCTTGGTCATTCGGCCAGTGTCTTTATCGAAACTGATGCTCTTGATGAGCCGCGAAACATTACGAGCCTTCGCTTTCTGAAGATCAAAACTGCCGTCAGGCTCAAACACTTCCGCAATATCGGCAAGCGCAATCCTGGTTAGGCCAACAAGCGTTTCCGTCGCACTAAGGATCTTTCCGCTGGCCTTCTTTTCAGCGTCGCGCCTCAATTCACCAATCGCGGCCTCAATATTAGCTTTTCTTAGCATCCGAAACCCGGTGACGCTAAGGGTCGCATCATCGCCTTTGTAGCCCGCTATCCGCGCCGCTTCAGTCGCGTTCCCGTTCGCCTCGCCGGCATAAGCCAGGCAAAACGCTCGCTGCTTAAGTGTCAACTTCGACTTCACCGCGTTCCTTTTCTTCCTTCTCTTCAACACACTCAGAATGAGCAAACTCACACGATGCTGTCTCTTCAAAGTCGTCCTTGGTTGGATCGATCTTTCGTGGACAAAGCGAACACCTCATTGATACTTCTTCTCAAGCCTTGGAAATTATTCGTGGTCTTCCCACTGAATACCCTTCATCTTAAAGATCCCTTTGGCCCATTGAATCTGCCGCTCGTACGCGTCGTTTTCGTTCTGCAGCCGCTCAATCTCTTCGTGGAGTTTCTCGCTCGCAATCTGCGCGAACTCCATCCGTTGAATCCATCTCACTACGGCATCGCCAGCCGAAATGTTTGACTGTAATTCTGTCCTCTTTGCATCTGCTAAATCACGCGCTGCTCGAGCTTGCGATTCGTGAATCTCGGCCGCGACTACTTGCGGCTTCTTCCGATTCAGAACTCCTTTGATAACCGCTAAAACAATTAACCCCACCGACCCGCTTGTAACGATATTTGCTATGACAAACCAAGCTAGGCCCGTCCAACTCTGAGGGATCGTGGGTAGGGATTGCATCTCTCATCGCGCGTGCGCAGTGCGACATACCCCCTCCACTGCGCCTCCTAATGCTTCAAATTGATCTCTTGTCAGCGTCACTAAATCAGGGGAGTGCTTTGCGTAGAGATCGTTAACTTTTGCATCTCCCCAAATCACCGTACCTGGCCCTTGCCCTTCTTTCCCCAGCGGGACGCCAAGGTAAACAGGCTTCGCAAAGTAGTTCTTATCCAGTAGCCACGATCGCGCCTCTTCCTCGCTGTCGGCTACCCCAATGTCGTGCGCCGTAACTTGGTAGCCCGTCACGAAATACACGAACCTGATGAGCCATCTAGCCCACAGACGGTAGGTCTGCAATCCAGGCGAATGCATCCCCACCCGCCACACAATGCGAGCCTTGGGCTTCACTGCTGCTAACGGTGCCATGATCTACTTCGGGCCGCCGGGTCCCTCGGTGGACCCTCCCCCTGGCGGCGGTGGGGGCGGAGGCGGCTCGCCATCCAACGGCTGAACATCGGGCTTATCTTTATCTTTGTCTTTGTCCTTCGGATCTTTTTCGTCTCTGTCGGTTCTCATAATTTGCTCTCCCGAATGCGGGTTTGTTAATGTCTCGCCGCGCGCGCCAGCTTGGGCTCATCACTTGGGCTGGTGCGTTGCAGTTGGGGCGGGCTTGCGGGCTCGCCCCGGCTCGTCTTAGGAATAAAGAATTCGTCGTTGAGCAGATAGCGACCTTCAACCGCGCATTTCCACAGCCTCAGCCGACCTTCGCTATCAACCGTCAATACAAAACCTTTCATCTTCCCTTTACCGGAGGCGTCGCGCCTCTACCGAATCAAAACTTAATCATTCAACAGATCGGGCTTAACTGTGTCGCGAATCGCTTTTCGAAACTCTTCCCGCCAGAAGTCGGGATGCTGTTCTCCGCTGCGATCCGCAGTGTCTTCTGGGGTATGCTTCGGGCCGCGAATAATGTAAAGAATCAACGGCATTCGTACTATGTCCCGCGCAAGCGCAAAAGCAAAAAACCCCAACGAAAACTTCCATGTAAACCTGACGTTAGTCGCCAGAAAAATCAGTACAACCCCTCCGATGGCATCAACAATGGCAGCATGCAAATGCACCATCGTGAGCTTGACGAAGGCGTTCTCTCTGTTCGGCCACAACCTCCATGCGGCGTAGCCAGCTCCGGCCCCAACAAGTAAATGCACAAACCAGATGGCTACAAACGTCCACGCGGCAACCTGCCGAGTAGAAACCCCAGCCAATACGATCAGGGCGAAAAAGAACGCCGCCAGCGAGAGCGATACGATCGATATTGAAATCAGGTATCGCCAGAAGCTTGACGGTCGGGTAATCTTCATCTTTTACGCCTCGTACTCTCACGTTCAAATGCCGCCACAACATCTTTTAGGGAGTCTCTGAACTGCTGATTTTCTTCTTTGATATGCGCCACGAACTCAGCCGCTTGTTCCTTGATTAACAACCGGGTTACATCCCGCTCGCTTCGAGCGTCAATAATCGCATCCGCTACTAGCTTCGCCGCGTCTGCGTCTTTCCGCTCCAGGTACGTCTTTAGAAACCGCGCAATGCCGAATAGCAAAATCAGGGCAGCGACAAAGATTATCCCCAACGGCCCCCACGTCTTCCCCACTGCGGACCAATCGACAGGTTGGAATAAAACCAACATTCATCTCACGTCCTACCTCAACCACTTCCCAGATAACAAATCTCCCAGAGCGTCAATACTCTGGCCTGCGGTCCCGTAAGCCCCGCGTATCTCTAGGAAAAACAATCTAATGCGCTGAATACAGGTCATCGCGGTGATGCGCGCTTGCTTGTCCCTCCGCCGTAAAACTCCGGCGGATACTCTGAAATAATATGGACACCGGATCCATGACACGCGCCACAAATGAACCATCGGCCTCCATTACGAAAGCCTCGTCTACCGCTACAACGATGGCATGGCTGCGTTGTCATGGACGCTTCACTTATCCATCTTCATTAGCTGTTTCAGCTTGTCCGCGTCGGGTTTTACCCGAGCTTCAATCTGATCGTCAGTGAGCGGTGGGCCTGCGTCCATTGCGACCATCACTGTTGCATTAGGTGACGTGCCGCCGTAGAAGATCACCAGTGACGAGAGAATTCCCGATGCAATGTCGGCAATTTGCTGCACACGCGGATTTGCGGCGAAGTGCTGCCGGTTGATAATGGCGCGGAAGCCCGTCTCCGCCTTTTGTGCCGCTCGCAGCTTGCAAGGCCGATCTTTCGCGCAAGCCTTGAAGTCCGTTTGGAGTGTTAGAGCGACGTTAGACCCGTCTGTAAAGTCAGTAATGATGGGGCCAGCCTGCTCCTGCTTCAGCACGCCGGCGGCAACCAGGGAATTAACCAGAGGCCCAGAGGACGCCAAAGCAAGGCGTACAGTTGTGAGAACATTCCCTCCGCAGGCCGTTTGAACGATGAGCACCGACGCTAATGCGAGTGCTGCGATTTTCCGTTTGATTCGATTCATGCTCTCTCCTTTGGGGTAATCTCAGTCCCCACCTGAATATCTTCAGCGTCGTACCACTTGGCCGTAAGGAACACGCGTCCGCTTAGGTCGGTGTACTCGTCGTCTTTCTTGTAGACTGCGTTGAGAAATTTCATAGTTACTCCTTTGCGGCCACGCTTTCAGACATTGCAGCGACGGCCTTATCTGCCTTCGGCGTGCTCGGCTCGCTTAATGATGCTGCCGACACCGCGGCAATCCTTGCGGCGTCTTTGTTGAAACCCTGAAGCCCTTGCCCGAGGATGTAGGCAACGAACAAGGCGAGAATTCCGTTAACCATTGCTGGGTCCAGGTCGAGGCCGTACTTCGCCCCGGCGGCAACGATCACACCGACAATCATCGCCATAAACTTCTTGGACGTTGCTAACTCGCCCAGCATTTGTTTGAAAGCTTCCATTATTCGTGCTCCCTAAAGTTCATCCACGTCTCTGCATCCTCAGAAGCAGAAAAGAGAAGCGCATTAGTCTCTTCGTTCGCTTCGCCAGTTACGTTTAATCCGTGATGTGCTTGGAATTCGCGGAGAGCGTGGATCGTGTCGGCGTCGAATACTCCCGTGATGCGAATACTCAGCTTCTCTTGAAGTAGCCGGATCCGTCGCTCGTCGGGTTGGTTTGCAGGCAGACCCATGCCTTTGATACTAGGCTTAGGGCTGGGTTTATTTTGCGGGGGCAAAGCAAAAGCCGCCTGAGTTTTCCCAAGCGGCCTTTGTTATCGCGTGTTTAGCGGCTAGCTCTTGCCTTGTCGAAGGACTGTAACGAAATTCCGCCGAGCACTTCGTTCTGACTGCACGAAGCCTCACGCTTTGCTCCGCCCTCGCGGGCGTTTCGTGTCTCCGGCTTTCACGGAGTAGCGCCCAGCTTACATCCGCATCGAGCGGCCCGCGTTATCGCGCAAGGCACGAGCACCATGCTCCACGATGGAATTAGGGCCAAGCAGGAATCGAACCTGCGACATCCGGTTTAGAAAACTGGCGCTCTATCCGTCTGAGCTATTGGCCCGTAAAGTAAGGGGCGACCGACTCGGTTTCCCGATGGCCCTGCTTATGGAGCAAAGCACTGTCAGCCGCCAAGCAAGTCAAGTTTGCTGCCACTAAAGACAGGCCCAACGAGCAAGAGAATTATACACCCAAACGAGACGCGCTGCCGATCCGTTTTACCGCTGAACGCAGTACTTGCGCCAGTCTTTCGGATCCACGCCGGGGAAACATTCTCCACAGGGAAGATAGCCCACGCGAATAAGAAACTCGCCGGGCGGCGTCGGATCCCAGAGCGCTATTGGCTTATCGCATTCATTACAACGAGTGCCTACACTAATAACTTGTTCGTCTTTCATCTCTTTCACCTCATAAACAACCCCAACAGCCTTATCAAAGTCGTTAAGGCTGGCTAGTTCTGAAATCCCACAATTAAAAAGGGGCGGCTCGGTCCCGACCCGATAAACCGCCCCGTGCTTCGATCTTTTAAGTTGTTGACTGTTCGATCCTGCCCTTCCTCTCCTCTTTTTGAAAAGTTGAAAGTTCATCTTAGACCTTTGGTTGCTTTACGCTGCCTTGGCTTTGTCGTCTTTCTTAGGCAGTAATTCCGGAGCGTAACGCTCAAGTCTTTCCAGCCAATCGACATGAATCGCCGCGTTTCTCTCTGCCAACGTCTTTAAGATCGAAACTCCGTCCAGCATTTCCATGTAGTGATTCTGTCCGCCGTATACGGAAGTGATCACACCTCTCTGCGTCGGGCCTCTGCTTTCCTCTCGCGTCTCAACCGTCAGCATCTTTAACCTGACCATTAGCCCCAATCGTCCGCTCGGCTCAATGTGCTTATCTTCATCGTGCTTGATTGTGCATCTCGGAGCGCAGCCACCTTGCCCGATCTCATCTTCGGACATGACAAATCCGTGGCTGTGCAACCACACCGAAATGTAATCATCACTGGCTCGATCTGGCGCCTCAGTCCCTTCATCTCCCGCAAAGATTTTCATTATCGCGGCGCAGTCTTTTTCAATATCGCGATCTCGCTGCCACTCGAACATTTCGATAGCCCTGCGATAGACGGTAGCCAAGAGAGGGTCAACCGTAGACATGGGCCACTCACGTACCAGCGCAATCTTGGCGTCTAACTCTTCACGCACGGCTTTATCGTGAATCTTTTGCAGCGCGGGGCCTCGTTGTACTCGAGGCGCGCACGGCTTCTTTGTTGCGTTGACATATCGCCAAGCGTCCGCCGGCCGATAAAAAGGGTTTTCACTCCGCTGCTTGGTGAAGTGTTCAATGGCGGCGCGCGGATCTTTTGCGGCCAACGCGGCTTGGTAAAAGCCCTTGTCCTCTAAAGTATTCTGAGTGGTCAGAGTGGTTTTGAAGGTCTTAAATATTCGCGCATTGGCATAGATCGTGCTCGCGCCGCAACCCAATTCATGCGCTTGTTTATCAACGGCCTTCATTATCCCTTTTTCGTCAACGTCCTTCGCGCCGCGCCCGCCAACTAGCCGCTCGGTGCGCTTCCAGATTTCCGCGTCGAAAATAACGACAATCTTCCAAGCGGTCTTGCCAAGTTGGGTAGCGTAAACTCGGCCGTCGATCAACTGTTTGTCTGTGGCGTCAGGCGCGAGTTCAGCCGCGACAGATTCCAGGTTTTCCAGTTTATCTATTGCCCCGAAGATCTGAGAAAACCCGTCCTCAACACGAACGGGCAACGGGGATGGATCGGGCACTATCGCAAGTTTGGCACTGCTCATTTTTAAGTCTCCTATCTGTGATTGAATGACCTTGGCACTCTCAGATAGGGTCTAACCTTCTTAGCTCGGGGGCGTTTGGTGATCGGCAAATCCCAGCGCCCTTTTCGTTTCTCAACTCACCACCGGATCATATGTAGCCGCGAATATCTGCGGTTTGCATGGATAAAACTCACCTGCGACGCCGCGTATAATCCAATCGCCGGGGCTACACTTCATCTCGCCTTCAAGGGTGCAAATTGTGATTGAGCCGTCTTCGTTCGGCCACATTGACGGGTCTTCGTCTTCTTGGTAGCCCATCCCGTCCAGCCACGTATCGATCTGGTCGAACACACCGACAAACTGGATCGCATCAATGACAACTGGCTTCTTTCTAAACTTAGCCATCAGTTCTCCTTCTCTTAACTCCCTGAATCCTTAGTAGCGGATAAAGCAGCGGCGGGCGCGAGTTTGATTCGTCGGTAGTCGTAAGTATCCGCGAGTTTATCTTGATCGTTCCATCCCGTTCCGTTTAAGCATTTTGTGCAGAGGTAGCCCTGTTGCTCCTCGCGAGGCTTGCTGCAATAAACGCACAACTGTTCCGCGTCGTGCTTCCAGTCGCAGAAGCGCACCAACCAATAAGGATCGCCCTCTTCGTCGTCCCATTCTGGCTCTCGAATGCGAGACAATATTTCTTCAGCGATGGCCTTGTAATCATCCATCAAGTTCTCCATGCGGCCCGCTGTGATACGAAGGACACCCCACCGATGCCACTTGTCGCTAACGCCGCCACTCGACTTGTGGCATGACATGTCAATAATGAAACCGTAATTGCTGAAATGGCAGCAACGGCAGCCGTCAGAACCACCTAGACCGTAAGGCCCATGCTCACGCAGAAGCGCAAGCAGCCCGCGAGCCTCGTAACTCAAACCGCGATCCCGATCATCTTTAGCTGAGTCTCTAGTCATGGGGTTACGCTCCGCTGCTGTGTTTGCGATACGCCGCGAGACACTTTTTGCAAGTCGCCTTCTCTGGCGTCCAAGTGTGAAGAGTCTTGTTCGAACTTCGGGTGCGACACCAGTAGCCGCCCGTGTCTGCGCGACCGAGATGCAATGCGACGCCTTTAATCTTTGCTGTAACTTCCGCTAGGCTCACCTTTTCGTCTCTCCCCCTCTCTTACGTAGTCGGACGTGACTGCTTGTGTCTCTCTTGAACTTCGCCGTGTTGCTAATTGACGATTTCAGGCTGCCCTCGCGGACATCTCGTGGCTCATTCCAAGCCCGACATTGAGCGTGTTGATAGCGGCGTTAACGTCCCTATCGTGTTCGGTTCCACAGTGAACACACGTCCATTGTCTTACCTTCAAGCCTGCCCATCCGGTCGGCCCTGAAAGAGCACCGCACGTTGAGCAGGTCTTGGTGGAATTTCTACTCGGCACTTCGACGTACTCGCTACCGCCTGCACGGCACTTGTAAGCGAGCATTGATCGAAGCTGACCGTGGCTCGATGAAGTCACAGACTTACCAAACTTCCGCGCTATCGCTCGATGGCGATCCGCGCTAAATGCAATAAATTCATTTTCTGAAACAAGCCGACGAGACAGTTTGTGGTTGCGATCCTTCCGCTGATTTCCGATTCGTTCTTGAGTCCGCGCTGCCAATCGACCATTGCCGCCACGCTGCGCCTGTGCGAGCCTCCACGCGGCAGCCTCTAACTCTCGCGGGTGAGTAACCTTCTCACCGTTTGAAAGAGTGAGAAGCGAAGTGAAGCCCGAATCAACGCCAACCTGCGCATGCCCCGTTGCGGGGATCGCTTGCGGCTCTGCGTCAATGAATAAGCAGAGATACCAGCCCGACGCTCGCTTAACGATCCGACCACATTTAATCTTGCCTTCAGGGATGTCTTGCTTGTGGTAACGAACGCGCCCGACACCCAACAGGCCCACGCGACGCCGATCCCAAAGCCTCATCGGGTCTGACAATGGAATGCTGTTTAATTTATTGCGTCGCCCTTTTAGACGGGGCTTGCGTGAGAGTCCTTTGAGATGCCGCTTCCGCGCTTCGTGCGCACCCATTACAACAGCCGCTAACACATGCGCAGGAATGCCGATTCGCGCCCCGTGTCCTGAAACTATATTTCTCAGACCGTATGACGAATGGTAAATCCCGCCGCGTGCATCGTTCTCTAGCTTCTTGATAGCCCAATTCCAAACAGCAGGCAGATGCCACAGCCAGTGATCCAACTGCCGCTCTTGGCGTGGCGTGAGCTTTAATTTAAGTTGGCACTGAATCACTTGTTTCTCTTTAGTTTACAACACTTTACGCGGCTTGGGTTGAGCTATTTTCGCGCTTGTCTCTCCTCTGAAGGGGCAGCGGCATCGCTTACCGCCGGAATTACTGCAACTAGAATCAGCCGTTCACACCTCGCGCAATAAATATCTTCAAGGCAACGCATCTCCTGAATCTCGTCAGCGTAAACAGGAAACTCTCTGTCGTAAGGAGTCTGCGCGCAGCGCGAGTGAATAACGTCCGATGATTCGTCGTTGTCCCACACTTGAAAGTAAGGCGGCTCAACGCCTTCTCGAAACACGTAGGCAGGTATCGTTACTGTTTCAGCCATCTTTACCCCTGCTTCTCCTGTGGTAGAGGGTCAACGCGCTGTAGCTTGCGCCGTAGTTTATTGTTTTCATGCTTCACAGCCGCGAACTTCCCTTGCCAGAACGTGATCCGTTCGTTCCATTTCAGGGCGGCTTGAGTGTGGCGACTTGCGTCCTTACGGACGGTTTGCTCAATCTCGTAATATCGGGCCTTCCACCACTCCATACGCTCACTGTCAGTTAGAGTTGGACATGTGACCTGATGGCGAGGCCCGTGCGTCGTGTGGTAAGGGCGGCATTCCTTGCAGCCAAAAACCGACTCTAGCTTGGGGCCGAGGCCAAGCGACTTTGCTCTCACGATCTTTTCGTTCGTTTCAGCCATTGCTCACCTCACCCTTGAATCTCTATTCCGTGCGCCGCTAACGCTTCAAAAACGTTCTCAAAGTCACAGCTCTCTTTAAGCAACCGATATAAAAGCCAAGGTGAAGTCCACAGCGATATAGTTTTCAACTGTAATTTCGATGTCGGGTTTACCCAGTAAAGTACGAGCGGTTTCCAAGTGGCTTTTAAGACGCTCTACCTCAATTTCATAATTCGGTATAGATGCACCAGCGTGTTGAAGTTGCAAAGCATAAATAGCTTCTGTGAATTCCCAACAACGCCGCGTCAGGTAATTAATTTGACCTTCACCGCGAAACGGCTTGCCTTCTTTAATCATCCGAATTCGAGCATCAAGGCGTTCTGTGCTTTCAGGCGTTGCTCTCCAGCTATTTTTTTCTATCTCCAGTTGAGCAATGGCTTTCAAAGCGGATTCATGCAGGATTGATGTGTTTGCTAATTTCATGGGTTCCTTTTTGCCCTCTTTGAAACGTTCGTTTCAGCCATTCCCTCTCACCTCAATGAAATTCTGCGAGCGTTTCAACTGCCTGAATCGGACTCGTTAGAATCAGATACGGGACTCCCCGCGCCTCGCACTTTGCTTTGGTCTTTTCTTCGTTGTCGGTCAACTTCCGTTGCGATGGTGGTTTGTTGCCGTCTTTACACTCTGCGATTAGAGAACGACCGCGCCACAGTATGACCCCATCGAAGCCGCAATCCGTCGCTTCAGACGTGTGAATCCACTCTGCGCCGACTTGCCGCAGAGCTTTCACAATTTCAACCTGGTTGGCGTCAACTCGCTTCATTCACCCTCGCCAAAACAAGAACCAAGCCCCCGTCGCCGCCCCAATAATTAAAAATAATCCGACGATGCCGGATCTTCGCTTGCGAGGCGTTGAGTTGTAGCTGTATTCGCTCTCGTCCATGCGGACTCCTTTATTCCACGGCTACAGTGGATTGTGTGTTTGCGCATTGGCATCCTGAAATCTCGACGTACTCCGCATCCACCGTCTCGATTGAGTAACCGTTCCGCGCCATCTCGGCTACGTCATCCGGGTCAATCGTTGCCGCCACTGCGCATCCGCAGGACAGCCGCCCGACATAGATTCGCTTGATCGCCATCTCGTTTCCCCCCTTCGCCCCCTTCAGGAGTCAGCCATGCGGCCCTCTCAGATCTTGCCTATCTGTCTCTCTAGTTCTGCGCTCCGTGACGGATGACGCAGTTGCATCAATGCCTTGCTTTCCATCTGCCTTACACGCCCAGTTGAAACGCCCAACTCGTCCGCGACTTCAGCAAGCGTGTGCTCTCTGTAGGGCGGCAAGCCAAAGCGCATCTTGATCAGTTTTTCGTAGCGCGGCTTGTTCAGCGATGAAACAACGCGATCGATTAGCTGGCTCCGCTCATGCTGAAACACGGCCTCATCGGGCATTGGCGGAAGTTGCGGACACGCCCCCGCCTCGATTAAGACGTGCGTGGGCATTTCAACGATTGCGTCGATTTTCTTCTGCCGTTTTAAAAACGCAGGAGTGCGAATTTCGGGCGGGAAGATTTCTTCAAGCGTGTGGCCTGTCAGCGTGAATAGTTTGTTTTCAACGTCCTGCCAAAACTCTTCTGAACGTCTGGACTTCAAACTTAGCGGCGATCGATCAAAATTGATCCAAGCAACTACCTCGGAAGGACTCAAGCCGAGGTATCGCGCCAGAGCCGTGGCCGAACCCAGCTTTTTAGCCGCTTCCCAAAGGATGCCGTTCTTCAGTCGTGCTTGAATTCCAACCTTCATCTCACCTCACAAAAGAGAACCTAGCGGGCTACTCGTTCACCGCTGCTTGAAAGTCTCCCTCGACTACGTTGTCAGATGCCGCGTTGAGTTGTTTAATGTGAACCTCTTTGAATGCGTCGTATGCTGTCCGTCCTTGCGCGTCGATTGCGTAAGGCATAAGCACCTGGCCCAGCTCCGCTTGACCGACTTCATAGAGCGCCAGTTGCGCTTCAATCCAGTCCTTCAGAATGCGCCACGCCACGCGACGGGCTTGCAGCTTTGTATGCGAGCGGCGCGGTACGCCTTTCGCTCGAATCAACGTTCTGTAAACACCCTCAACATCGCAGGGCAGGCGAATAGCAAGCGGCAACCCGTCAATCAGGATGATGAAGTCAATCCCGCTGACGTTCCCGTTGTCGTCAAAGTCTGTTGAGATTTTCCGCGCTCCGTGCTTTGCGAGAATCCCTTGAATCTCAGCAATGGACTTCGCGGCCTCAACCGTCGTTGTGTAATTCAATATCGGCATTCAATTTCCTTTCGCTTCTCCTGCCTATGCAGCAATCAACATCGCCGCCGCTGCGACTTCGCGGTTCGCCCAGACAACGCCATCCGCGCAAGAGCGGCAATAAGTGACACCGCCAACCGAGTGGCCGGGATCAAACATATCGAATCCGTCCTTGCAGCACGGGCACTGCCAAATGCCGCCGGACACCATGCGCGAGACCCCGCTCTGCGCACAGCCACGGCACCCTGCATCGTGAGCCGTCACTTTCAATCGGTGATAAATCGTCATTCGTTTTCTCCCCCACACAGCCCCAAGCCGTTTCAGGCCAGATGTAGCCCTTTCTCATGCCGCTTTCAGCCTTATTCCGAGTTTGAAATACGTAGTGGGTAGGAAAGACTCAGCCGTGCGGCTTTTGGAATGATCCGACGCGCGAATGTAACTGCTCGCCGTTGCAGATTCAGCGTTATGTCGGACGCATATCCGGACCGCTGCTTGATCGGATCGATATTCACATTGACGTACCCGCTGTGAAGTTTCGTGAACTTACCGGCGACACGCCGCCGGATGCCGAAGACTCAAAAGCAATTCGACACCGCGTCATTCGTGCCCGCGCGCACCAGAGCGAGCGCCTGGCGGCAGAAGGAATCTTCTCGAACGCAGCCATGTCACCAAGGCTAATTCGCAAATATTGCCGCATCGATTCGGAAAGCGAGACGATGCTGGAACGCGCAATGGCCCGTCTCGGCTTGTCGGCGCGCGCCTATGATCGCATCCTTAAGGTGAGCCGAACCATCGCTGATCTCGATGACTCAGCCGCCATCAGTTCCGCTCACGTGTCCGAAGCTGTACATTACCGCTCGCTCGATCGCACCTATTGGACTTAATTTCTGAATGCGAACTGAAGACTACCAGGACCTGTTCGAGCTCGAAGAGGAGCTCTGGTGGTTTGTCGGGATGCGACAAATCACCGCAGCCGTGCTGGACCCTCTTCTGCGAGAGAATGTCTCGCGCATAGTTCTCGACGCCGGATGCGGCACCGGGGGCAACGTCGCGTGGCTGCGGCGCTACGCCGGTGCAAGCGAAGTCGTCGGGATGGATCTCGCATCTGACGCGCTCAAATTCGCTCGCCAGCGGGTTCAGCAATTGCCTGTTCAGGCCTCGGTCACTGAACTGCCGTTCCCGGATGCGACGTTCGATTTGGTCACCAGCTTTGATGTCATAGTGCAGTTGCCTGAGGAAGGCGCAGACGAACGCGCCATCCGTGAGATGTATCGCGTGCTCACGCCCGGTGGGATTGCGTTCGTGCGCGCTGCTGCGTACCAATGGATGCGCAGCGGGCATGATGTCGCATTGGATACCCGGCGGCGTTACAGCTTGAATGAATTGCGTGCTCTGTTGGAAGGCACCGGGTTTCGAGTGATACGGGCGACCTACGCGAACAGCCTTCTGCTTCCGATCGCCGCTCTGCACCGGCTTGCTTTGAAGCCGATTGGCCTGGCCCCATCGGGTTCAGATGTATCGCCTTTGCCGTCAGGTTTGAGGTGGATTAATCCGATCTTTCAGACGCTCTTGCGTTGCGAGGCAGTATGGTTAAAGTTATTCCCCTTGCCGGCAGGACTGTCCGTCATCTGCGTGGTTCAAAAGCCGAATACTTAGGAGTGGCGCTCGCTTTAGCACCCATGCAACCGATTTGCGTCGCAAGTCCGCACTAAGCTACCGAAGAGGCAGCGCTTGCGCCCCAATAATGGGCCCGATTCTGACCGTAGAATTCCAACGTGCGCGTCAACCCCGCGCGAAGCCGCGTCCGGGGTTTCCACCCGACCGCTGACTGGATCTTGTCGTAGCTCGAGTGGAAGTTCCCGATGTCGATTAGCTGCCGCTCCTGCGGAAACGCGACGGCCCGGACACTGCCTTTGCCGGTCAACGCAATAAGTTCCGACGCCACTTCCGCGAGGCTCAAAGATTCATCGCTACCCAGATTGAAAATCTCGCCTTCAGTGGCCTCACTCGCGCCCGCCATGAGCAGCGCCTCAACCACATCCTCTACGTAGTTAAGATCACGTCGCTGCCTGCCATCGCCATAAAGGTCAATTGCTCCCCCATCCATCGCCTGACGGATAAACCAGGCAATGAAGCCCTGACGATCATGATGCATTAGCTGGCCCGGCCCATACGTGTTGGTCAGCCGCAGAGACACCGTGCGCGTTCCGTAAACGCGATGATAGAGCAGGTGATAGTGCTCGGCTGCCAGTTTGTTTATCCCGTTAACGTCGAGCGGCGCGACCCGGTGCTCTTCATCAACCGGCAGGTAAAGCGGCTTGCCGTAAACCTGCCGCGTGCTCGCAAATACTATCTTCACATGCGGATTGTAGTGACGGCATGCTTCGAGCAATGTGAGTTGCGCGGTACAGTTGAGTTCGAGATCCCGGAGAGGATAGAGCATGGACTCGAGGTGCGAGACGTTGCCGGCGAGATTGAAAATGAAATCCATGCCCCCGACGAGGTGATTGACGACAAAGTCGTCTCGCATGTCGGCCTCGTGGACAGTGACGTCGCTTTCAAACTCGCGGATGTTGAAACGATTTCCGCCTTGATCAGGCAGAAGTGCATCGAGAATGAAAACTTTTACTCCTCCGAGTTCGACCAGGCGGCGAGCCAGGTTGCTGCCGATGAATCCAAGCCCTCCCGTGATAAGCACCGAACGGTCTCTGTAAACCGTGTAATGGTCAGTCATCTTTATGAACCCATGTCCGGGGCCAGATCGTGGCCCGGAATTCTGTTAGAAGTTTTGGCTGAAGGCGCCCATCGTCCGCCGCTACTTAATCAACCGCGAACGCGTGACCAACAGGCCGTTTTGGCCCTCGATTCAGCACTACAAGACGAACCCAGAGCAGCCAGAAATCCAGAGCGGTGCGCATCACTCGCCGCAAGGTGAAGAATTGCGAGCGACCGTGAGTACGCGGATAGTGAGGCACTTCAGCTTCGACGAAAACGCAACCTGCCCTATGAAGTTTGAAAACCAGTTCGATACAAATTGCGCCGCTTGACGAGCTTAATTGCACTCGCTGCAGCGCGGCCCTGCGCAGTAACCTGAAATCACAGTCAACGTCCCGAATGGGCAGATTGAATAGCACCCGCGCGAAACGACTGTAAAAACCTCCGAGCAACTTCCGCGAAACGTCGTCTGCGCGCTGTTTCTTGAAACCATTTATCACATCAACGCCATCCGTGAGAAGTGGATACAGACTGGCGAGCTCGCGAACGTCGTATTGGCCATCGCCGTCAGTATAGAAAACTAAATCCTTGCTGGCCTGGCTGAAGCCCGTGCGGAGCGCCGCTCCATAACCCATATTCCGCTCGTGATGAACTACTTTCACGCGCGGCTCACTCCGTGCCAGTTCTTCGAGAACGGAAGCCGTGTCATCTTCGCTGCCGTCGTTGATAACGATCACTTCATAGTCGCTGGCAAGGGCGGGAAGTACGGCCAGCGCGTTCCTAACCAGCGGTGCAATGGACTGCGCGTCATTGAACGCCGGAAAGAAAATTGTGATGCTGTTCTCCCTCAAAATGTCCGTCATCTTCGTAATTCGAGGGAGTCAGCGTTTTCAATCATGTGCTCGCCTATGAGCCTATAAGCCTTTAAGGTCTCCGCGTCAAATCCCCACGCGGTGATTCGCAGCCGGCCAGCAGGAAGTTTTCGTTCGTCAAACCCTCCGCGCCAGCTCAGGTCGACGCCTTTACCGAGGAGCCCGCTTCTCAATGGCACGCGAGTTTTCGGAAATGCGACGGCAAAGATTGTATCCTCACCCTTGCCGTCGTCATAGGCCAGCAACACGGCGTCGGGTGGCAGCCCTGTTCCCGGAACCACTGCTCGGCCTGAGGCTAGATACTGATGGTCGGCGGTCTGGGAAACTTCTACAAACGAATTGTCTGTGTGGGAAACCGCAAAATCCCAAGGGGCAAGCGCGCGGGCGTTGCGCTGCGTGATCAGAGGCGGACGCAGAAGTCCCAGATTCTCAGCCTGATTTGCCAGTTGCCGAAACACATCGGGCGTGGGGTATCCCTGGTCCGTCAGACAGCGATCGTCAATGACATTAGTCAGGAGCACGCAGGTTTTTACCTGAAGCTGTATTCTCCGAGCTTCGCTCGCCGAGCGCAGGGCAAGAATGTAAAGCGGCACCTGCGTCAGAATTATTGCGATTGCCACAATCGGCACGCGTCGCGAAACGGTGTTCCAGATGAACCCGCGTTCGCCGGTCCGCTTCCGGATTTCCAGGGTGAACAGGTAAACCAGCGCGACTGGTAGGTAGATTGTGAAAGTCGTATAGCGCGAACTTAGTGACTGGACTACGCCGAAACTGGATCGGCCAAGAGTTATTAAAACGGCAGTCAGAAGTGCATAAGCACCTATAACCAGCCACACGAGGCGCCTTTGAGAATCGATCGAACTATTCAACGACCGCCAGAATTGGCGGCAGGCCCAGATAAACATCACGAGGATGCCGAGACCGATCACGGGTGTGACTACGAATCGACCTAAAGTGAGCGGTCTGCCGACGAGGCTGAAGAAGTAGAAGGCTGCCTGGGTTGGAGCAAACCCGTAAGCAGGACTCGCAGGATGCACCGGCTGCACGTACCCATACATATAAAGGATAGCGCTGAGTCCGACTGCCACGAGCCATCCGACTGCGAAAGCGCGCTTCGATCTCGGTTTAGCCGAGGACCAGGTCAACAACACCGGCAAGACCAGGAGCCAACACAAAATACCGTTGACCGAAGAGAAAGTGCTGATGATCGACAGGGCCGCGCATGCAATGCATTTCGTAGCGAACCGGAGTCGCGGCGCGGTCGCGATCACCAGACACGTCGAGAGGCACGCGATGGGAAAGAAATAGATCAACTGCTGCCCCTGCAACCAATTCTCGTGTTGGACGGGAGAAAAGATAAGGACGTTAGCGGCCAGATACGCCCACAGCCGGTCGCTCTCTCGGTCAAGCGTTAACTTTCCCAGGCGGTAAACATTGAACGAGACGAGGCAGGCGAGCAGCAGACTCGCACCCATGTGGTATCGAACATCGAATTTCGTCAGTCGCCCCAGAAAGACGAAAACCAGGTTGGGAAAAAATTGTCGATATTCATTTTGCTGACGGAAGAGATCGGAGAAAGAAAGGGTCCCCTCGTTCAGCTTGTACAAGAATGTCACGCCCGCCCACTCGTCCCATTGAGGCAAGTTCACGCTGTACTTCAGTATTAGAAACCCCACAAACGCCGCCGGAATTACTAACGCTGCCACAGTGACAGCGCCTTGCAAGCTTTGCAGTTGGCGTTTAATGTTCGACATTTACATGAGACGGCGATCCGACAGCGGTATAGAGCCAAACAAGCCGCGGGGCCTCAAAGCTCTCATAGTGTTGGTTGTTACTGCCTTTTTTGTTTTCGCTCCGCCCGGGACCTTGATCGTAGCCGGGTTGGTTCTGATCGGCTTCTTCGGCAAGCGCGGGATGTTCGTGGTGGGACTAGCTGGCGCTGCAGTCGGGATCCTCTGGCTGCTGAACCGGGCACGTCATCGCACTCGACTTCGCAAATGATTATCAACGGTCCGCGTGGAGTCAAGGGACCCGACCTGATCGTCACGTGCGTTTCCCCCTCTGCAAGTCGCATTTCGTCGGCATGTCTACCTCGTTCGAACAAGAGCGGCTCACAATACTGCCGCCCGAAACCCACCGCCGCTTGCCTGCATCCGCGCTTCATCGGATACTGAATCGAGCCCTCTGAAAGTAATTCGAATAGGGAAAAGGCATGAGCCGGGCGACGCTTCAGACTGATCGAAGTGCGCTCACGAAGGAACTAGTGGCTGCCATCGATACCGAGACACCGCGAACTCCGGACTACGAGCTGACGAAAAAAGCTGCCGAAGGCGACATGAAAGCCTTCGAGGAGCTTTACCAGCGGCACAATCGCCGCGTTTATTCGCTGTGCCTGCGCATGACCGGAAATGTCGTTGAGGCTGAGGACCTGGCGCAGGAAGTCTTTATTCAGCTCTTCCGAAAGATCGGCAGCTTCCGTGGCGAGTCGGCTTTCACGACCTGGCTGCACCGGCTGACGGTTAATCAGGTCCTGATGCACTTCCGCAAGCGGGGGGTGCGGCTCGAGCAGACTACCGAAGAGGGCGAAGTTCCGGTGCAGATCGTGAAAGGCACCGAAAATCCGAACGCGATGCCCGTAGTTGACCGCATCGCGCTGGACAAGGCCATTGCGCAGCTGCCACCGGGTTACCGGACGGTTTTCACGCTGCATGACATTGAAGGACACGAGCACGAGGAGATTGCGAGGATGCTGGGTTGCTCAGTTGGGACATCAAAGTCGCAACTGCATAAGGCGCGCATGAAATTGCGTGGATTACTCAGGCAACAGAAAAAGCCGCACTAGCAACCAAGAAGTTGGCCCGATTTTTTCGGGAAACTGGCGAAATCGGCCAAATTGACATAGCAAGAGCCCCCGCGTGTCCCGGCGACTGGGCGCTCCAGACCTTACGCAGTCTCCCCTTTATTGCTTTAGACACCGCGATAGTCGTGTCGTCCGAGGCTTTATTCCGAGATGCGACCCATCAGAGGTTAAGACAATGAACTGCGAGAAGCACCAAAATCTACTCAGCGACCTGATTGACGGGTCGCTCACTCCCACCGACTGCGACGAACTTGAAGCGCATTTGCAAGCGTGCCCCAGTTGCGCCGACACGCGCACTGACCTGCACGCGATTGTCCAGTTTTGCCGCGAGCACCGTGGGGAATACGACGCCGTGCCGAGCGAACGCGCTATGTGGCTGCGCATCAGCAACACGATTGAGGCTGAATTGGCAGCCGGCAAATCGAAGGCTTTACCAGTCGACGCGGGTTGGTGGTTCCGTTTGACGAACCGCAACTGGCAACTTTCGTTTCCGCAGTTCGCCACCGCGATCGCAGCCACCGTGGTCGTGGCCGTGCTGGCCACCGTTATCGGGATGCGAGCTTTTAACAGCAGCGGCTTTCGATCGAGCGGCCTGGCAGTAACGTCCGACGCCGTCACGGTTAAAGATCGCTATCGGCAGCAACAGCAGACCATCGACTACTGGAATAAGCGGGTTGAACTGAACAAGGCGCGCTGGAATCCGGAAATGCGCGAAACATTCGACCGCAACCTGAACGTGATCGACGCCGCCGTCACCGATTCGATGGGAAGATTGCAGCAGAATCCTCACGATGAAGTTTCGGAAGATATTCTGAACGCAGCCTTGAGCGACAAGATCGCCTTGTTGAAAGAGTTCGCTGAGCTATAATCCCCCGGCACCAGAGTTTGAAAGCAGACCCGATTGTGATGAACCATCGCCCACTTGCCCGCACCGCCAAACGCATTACGCCAGTCGTTTTCGTCGTCCTGATTTTGACGGCGGCGGCGTTTGCGCAGAAAAGCGTGTCGCGGAAATTTCCAGCCGGCAAGAACGTCAGGCTTGAACTGAAGAATCTTTCGGGCACGATTACCGTCGAATCGTGGAACCGGGATGAGATCAAGATCACCGCGTCGATGGATGCGCCAACAGTGCATTTCAATCCGCGGCTTACCGAGGGTGGGCTGGTGATCGACATTGTGGGCGACAACCGTGGCCGCAGCGATGTGGGCGACGTAAACTTTAAAGTTCAGGTGCCCGCGCGATCGTCCGTGGATCTGGAAACACGCCGCGGGCAAATCAATGTCAGCAACCTGCAAGGTGACCTGGTACGCGCGCACGTCTGGACTTCCGGTGATATTCAGCTTTACGGCATCAACGCAGGGCGTGTGTTTGCGTCGAACTCCACCGGCGACGTCTTCTTTGACGGCGAGTTTGCTTCAGGCGGAACCTACGAGTTTAAGTCGGGTCAGGGCACGATCACCCTGCAACTGCCGGTCAACTGCGGTTTCCGTTTGGTCGCGACTGCGCCCGCGCAAAAAATCTCAATGGGTAAGTTCTGGAATCCAAACATGAGAACGGTTGGCGAGGGCCGTCGCATCATTGGCGATGTCGGCGATGGCCGCGCATCGGTTACCGCCACCACCTATCAAGGCAACATCAACTTCCGCGTTCGCTAGACAAACTCTTTCCCTCTCCCGCACAATCCGCTTCAGTGAACAGACCGAGAGCACTGCTAATCGCGTCGTTGAGCTCAGCTTTAGTAACGGCTGCTCTTTTTCTGACGCCGGCTCAGGCACAGAAAGAAAAGAAACCGCCCGCACCGGCGGCCGCTAACCTCAAACGGACAATCAACCGGCGCGCAACACATCGTTTGCCGTACGGCGGCAGTGTCAGTCTGGTAGCGCCTCCGGTAAGCTCGATCACGATCGAAGGCTGGTCTCGAAGTGAAATCGAGATCGAGGCGGACATCGAGCTGCAAGCGCCGACCGAAGCGGACTTGGATCTGCTCGCCGCAATTAACAACCTGGCGATCGATGTTGATACCAATCACGTGCGCATTCTGACTTCAGGCACGCACGACAAGAAATATCTGCAACGAGTGGCAAAGAAGTTTCCCAAGACGCTTATCGGCTTGCCCTGGAAGATCGACTTTCGTCTGAAGATTCCCGCGCTCACTGATGTCGATATTGACTCCGGCGTCGGGCCGATAAAGCTAAGCGGTGTTGAAGGTTCGATCCGGCTCGAGGCGTTGCAAAGCGACGCCGACCTGACGCTGACGGGCGGTTATTTTTCCGGCTTGATTCAACGCGGCGCGGTGAAAGTCACGATTCCCTCGCGCAATTGGCGCGGTCTGGGCGCGACTTTGCAATTAGCGGGCGGCACGCTGGAAGTCCTTCTCGCC
This sequence comes from Pyrinomonadaceae bacterium, assembly GCA_036277115.1. NCBI lineage: Bacteria > Pseudomonadati > Acidobacteriota > Blastocatellia > Blastocatellales > Pyrinomonadaceae > Pyrinomonadaceae bacterium. The sequence continues at coordinate 91,953 of DASUNM010000027.1, read as the reverse complement.
CCCGGTTTCAGTGGCGACGTTGACGCGAACGTTCTCCGCCTGGGCGAGATAAAGAATTCCTACGCTGGGCTCACCCCGCGCGAAGGCGGTGCGAACAATCCCCGATTGCTGTTGGGCCGCGCCGGCGCCGGCGGGGCAAAGCTGTCGTTCACAGTGGGAGACGGCACACTTGAGATCAAGCCATTGAATTAGGTCTTTGGGTTTTGGTCTTAGGTCTTTGAAAGACCGTGCTTGACCGAAGACCGAAGACCGAAGACAAAGACCAAAGACCAAAGACAGACCAAAGACCAAAGACCAAAGTCCAAACGGTGACTGATCAGACCCAACTCGACGTGCTCGCCGTCTTCTCGCATCCTGACGATGCCGAGTTAACGATGGCCGGCACATTACTCAAGCTGAAGTCGCTCGGCTACCGCACCGGCATCGCTGATATGACACGCGGCGAAATGGGAACGCGCGGGACACCCGAGATTCGGGCGAAAGAAGCACTGGATGCGGCTCGCGTGATGAACCTGGATGCGCGGGTAAATATCGGTTTGCCAGACGGCCATCTCGCCCTCAACGAAGAGAGTAAGTTGGCGGTCGTACGTGTTTTAAGAAAGTACCGGCCCCAGGTCGTCTTCTCCGCGCACTGGGACGATCCGCATCCCGACCATGCAGCGACCGCGCATATCGTACGTGAAGCCGCGCGCCTTGCGACCATGCGCCGATATGACAAAGACGTAAGCCTCGAACCGATTAAAATGCCGGCCATCGCGCACGCAGTTTATTCGCGCCTGGTGGTGCCCTCGTTCATCGTCGATGTATCTGAATTTGCCGAGAAGAAGATGGAAGCGATTCGCGCGTACGCCTCGCAGTTCTACCTGGCCGACTCAAGCGAGCCAGAGACGCGAATTGCGCAGAAGGGCTTCTTGCGGCAGATCGCTGATCGCGCACGTTACTATGGATCTTTGATCGGAGTTGAGGACGGCGAACCGTTTTATGTTCGTGAGGCGCTCAACGTGGAAGATCCGTTCGCCCTATTGACCCGCCCGATGAATATCTATTCCTGACGTCAGCCGCCAGTTGTCCGTTGTCAATTGCAAAAACAACTCTCCGAGTTCCAACTGACAACTGACCACGGACAACTGACAGTCTTTTATTTCTTCTTTTCTTTCAAAACCGCCGTGGCGATGGCGATGGTAGCGTTGGCTCCAGGCGTCTCGTGCTGAATTGCACGCGCCAGTTCTACAGTTTTGTCGTAGTCCTCATTCGCCAGTTTTTTGAAGATAGCGGCAATGTCGAAATCCGAGAACCCGTGCTGGTGACTGGAGTTAATTCCGTTTCGGTTCAAACGAAATGCGATTTTTCCATCTTCCCCGGTAAACTTCTCGGCGGAATTCGCGGCTTTGACCGCATCGCCCATCGCTTCCCAAATGGCTGCCCGGTTAAAATTAAATACGACGTTGGCGATCGCAATAAATGCCCGCGGGCGGTCAGGATCTGATGTTTCAATCCGTCGAGCTTCAGTCGTCGCTGTCTCGATCAGACTTATGAACTTTTCGCGATCGCCGTTACCTAGCGCCCTGGCGGTGCTCGAGAGTAACCACGCCTTTTGAAAATGAGTCAGCTGTCCCGTCCGTACCAGCTCGATCGCCCGATCGACATCTTTCTTCTGCACTAGTTTCCACGCAATCGACGCATCGATGTAGCCGCGTGCTTCGTTGCGCAAATCCATGTCATCGATCTTCTCTACATATGCACGCGCGCGCGAGTCATCGCTCTCAACCATTGCTAGCGCAAGCTGAAGATTGAGTTGATCGCGCTCGTCAGCGGTGTTTGCGCGTTCGCGTCGTTCCAGAAGTGATTGTTCGTCGGAAGAAGGGTTGCGGGCATCAGGTCCCGGCCGGGTCGCCTGATCGTTACGATTTGGCGGACGATCGTTGCCATCGATTGGGGCGCGAGTGAACTGATCGTCACGATTACGGGCCTTGTCGCTCGCGGCCGCGGTCAAACCTTCGAGGTGGGTCCTAATCGCGCGATTGATTTCCGCAGGCGCATATTGGTCAAACAAAGGCATTATTCGCCTAAGGGCGAGATACTGACTGTCACTGTCGGTGCTCAAAGAATCGCCGAGCGGACGCAAAAGAATCGCAGCCGCAGCCTGAAAGAAAGCTGACCGTAAACTGGCCGGCGCGTTAATTGGCGGCGCCGGCCGGCCAGATTGCGCGGTCGTTGAGCGAGGCAGGAACACGACATAAACGTGAGGTGTGAAAAGGTACGAGGCGAGTAAGGACACGGTATTGGCCTCGGATTGAGGATTGTTCGGGGCGCTGGTCAGCATGGCAGCGTAACGACCGTCGGCGGCGGCAGCGTTTCTTTCGCGCAGGCGCACGAGGAAACCTATTGACTGAATGTTTATCGAACTCATGGCGGGATCAGCCAAATGAAGCGCGCGCTCAATTTCGCCATCTCTTAGCAGGTCGGTTGCCAGTGCAAAGCGTTGCCGCGTGGCTTCATCCGCAACTAAGGTGTTTTGGCTTCGACCTGGCTCGGCCGCAGTTTCACGAGCCTTCTGGTCTCGGTATTTGTCCAGAAATTCTTCGGTCAGAGTTCGGTCGCGTCGGGCTGCCAGATCCAGCACTTCCCGGCGCAGGTCTCCCGGGTCGAGCCGCGAGTAACCACCTCCTGGGTTCGCAGCTCTCTGTTGACGGAGATCCTCGAGCGCTCGTTCGCGACCCTTCGCATCACCGTTTTCGGCGGCGTCCCATGCTGAGCGAAACAGGGAACGGCTCCTATCCTGGTCATTCTCCCAGAGCATGTCTGCAATGCGCGCGAGTGCCCGCGCACGCGTTGTATCGTCCTTAAAGTGACGCGCGTCGACAGCCAGATTAATCAGAAGCGATTGGGCATTGGCCTGCCGCTGTAATAGCAGTCGTTCCGCGGCGAGTTCGGCTTCCGTTTTTTCCGCCATCACCGGCGGCGGAGGTGTTGGCTGTCTTGATTGAGCACCGGCAGGCAAATACACGGCGAGAGAAAAAACGACAACGAAGAATAATTGCAGACGCATGGAGGTTACCTGAAACAGAGAATTCGGACCCACTGACAACTGACCACTGACAACTGACCACTGACAACTGACAGTCTCTTACTTCTTCTTCTCTTCCAAGACCGCTTTGGCAATTGCAATCGTAGCGCTGGCACGCGGCGCTTGCTTTTCAAACAGACGCGCCAGCTCGATGGCCCGCGCGTAGTCTTCGTTCGCAAGGTCACTGAAGACCGGGGCGACGTCGAACTCGCGCGCGCTGGAGGTGCGAATCGAAGACATGCCTTTCGTAAGCAGACTCACGCGCAGCACGCCGTCCTCACCCGAAAAAGTCGGCGCCGAGTTCGCGGCTTTGGTTACATCCGAAACCTGGTCCCAGGCCTTGCGACGATCGACCAGTAAGTAAGTGCTCGCGATAGCCATGAATGCGCGCGGCCGATCCGCATCAGCGGTTTCGATACGCCGCGCTTCCAGGTCTGCCTGTTCCAACAGGGCCACGGCCTTTTCGAGATCGTTCTTGTAGACGAACTTCGCCGCCTGCGTCAGTGCCCAAACCTTCTGAATGTGAGGCAGATCGCCGATGCGCACCATTTCCTGGATCCGATCCGGCTCTTTCTTCTCGATGGCGCGAAGCAGCAGCATGGCATCCATAAACGGACGCGCCTGGTTGCGAACCTCGATGTCTGAGACTTTTTCGACGTACTCGCGCGCCCGCAGGTCGCCGTTGTCCGTGTAGAGCCGCGCCAACTGAAGATAGAGTTGGTCGCGTTCCTCGGCGGTCTTCGCGCGTTCGAGTTGATCAAGCAAAGACTTCTCACGATCGTCGCCTGTCTCTTTCGGCCTGATTCCTTCACGCAAAGAGTCGTCATCGCGATTGCGATAGTCCTCAGGCACGCCGCTGCCGAGAGCCTGCATTTGCGCGCGCACGGCCTCAGTCGTTTCACGCGCCGCATACCTTTCAAAGAGCGGCATCAATCGCTTGAGCATCAAGTACTTTCCAATCGGACCTGCCGAGGTCTGATCCTGTCCCGTGGGTGGCAATGGCCGTAGTAGAACATCAGCCGCAACCCGAAAGAACGCGGCGCGCAGATCGGGCGAGACTTCCGGTGGTCCGCTGCTTCTCGATGTTTGCGTGTTCGAGGATCCGCCGCCGCTGAAAGTGACAAAGACGTGCGGAGTAAACAGATACGACGAAAGCAAAGAGATCGTATTCGCGTCAGCCTGCAAGTCGCCGGCGGCCCGCCCGAGCAGCGCGGCGTAGCGGCGATCGGCAGCGACCGCGTCCTTTTCGCGCAGGTAGGAAAGAAAGTCGATCGCATCGCGCGTCAGCGTCATCAGTGCCGGATCCGCAAACTGAATCGAGCGCTCGACGTCGCTTTCGAGTAATTGCCGAGCGAGATTCAATCTCTGCGTAATTGCTTCGGGCGTATTTAAAAGATTGGCTCGATTGCGATCTGCCGCCTCCTTTGCTTCCTCCTGCTTGTCGCTGGTCAGCTTCGCGAGTAATTCCTCTCCAAGTTTGCGATCGCGACGCGCAGCGAGGCGAAGCACTTCGTTGCGAATGCTGCCGCGACTGGCAACCGCGGAGCTGCCCCGTCGTGCTTGCTGCTCCTTGATTTCCTCTAAGGTGATACGCCGGCTCTCTTCGTCTACAACTTCCGCTGCATCCCAGGCCTTGCGAAACATTGCGCGGGCACGTTCAGAATCATTTTCCCAGAGCGCGTCGCCAATCCGCGCCAGCGTGCGGGCGCGCAGTCGTTGGTCGGTGTACGTCGCCGCGTCGGCCGCCAGCGAGATGAGGACCGACTGGGCATTTGCGCGGCGCTCGCGCAGAAGCCGCTCGGCTTCGGCATCGTTCTCATCTTTAGCCTTGGCGACGTCCGACGGTGACGGTTTGGCCGGTTCGGCAGACTGGCCAGCCGCGACAGGCGAAATAGCAAGAAGCAAAAGCAGGGAAAGCAGGCAGAGTCGGCGCATTTCTTGAATCTCCGGAAAAGTCAGTCGGACGAACGTGTGGTGATAATAAAAACGCGTCGGGGAGAATGGTAGTTCCGATAGTTTGGAGCGCAGGCATGTTGCCTGCGGTACGCCGTCATCCTGACGGCTCATGTTTTTTGGTTTGCGCGCAGGATGCGCGCGAACCGCACGCAAGGATGCGTGCGCTCCTACACGGGCACGACTTCCAATTCAGGATCAACTTCCGTCTTGAGCATGTTTTCTATGGCCATGAGCGTACCTGTCAGAGAGCTGGGACAGCTGCCGCAGGCCCCTTGATAACGAATTGTCAGTGTGTGGTCTTTCAGGTCGATGATTTCCAAATACCCACCGTCGCCCATCAGATAGGGGCGCACTCGCTCATCGAGGATTTCATTAATTTTCAAAAGGCGCGGGTCGTCGCTCGTGACGGCAGCGATGGCGCCTCCCACTGCGGCGGTCGCGCCATTGCCGGGAGCCGGAGTCGCGGATTCCGCGGCCCGGATCGGTACGGCGAGCGCCGGCAAGAGTTCATCCCAATCCGCCACGTCTTCCTTCTCAACGGTGACCATGTTGTCCATGTAAAAGACCGAGACAACGTTACCTATCTCGAACAGGGACTTCGCCAGCGAATCGCCCTGGCCCTGATCGGCTGAGGCAAACTGGCGCGCGACGCCGCTGGTGATCGGCTCGCGCAGAATGAATTTCACGGCGTTGGGGTTCGGTGTTTCCTGAATGTCGCTGATTTTGGGCATTAGTTTAATTACCTGTGCTGTGATTATAAACGCGGACAATCGCAGACTGCTAATGCGGTCCTGGAGCGCCGATTCTCAAACCGTTTTGTTGAAATTTTCCGAAGGGCTGATTTAACTAATTGCCGGACTCGAACGGGAAGTGCTGAGTTTGTGCGAATAGCTTGGTAATGCTCTTTATTAACTCGTAGCGCTCGGTCGCAAGCGTGTCCATTTTCTTGATCATTTCCGCGTACAAAGCTGCGAAATGTTCCTGGCTAGCTTTGTCCAGCCGATAGTCCGCGGAGGAAAGAAATTCCCAACTCGGCGAAATCGCACCCACACTCTGAGACATATTGTTCCCGTACTTTAATAAAAGGTCGTGGAAAACCTTCAGTTCTTCCGGCGAAAGCAAATCGAAGACCTGGGCTTCGCGCTCTAAGTCCCAATACCACCACCACGCGTTTTTATCGAGGTCCAAATAATCAGACGTATGCTGTTGTTGGAAAAGTCTTTGGGTCTCTCGAACCTGTGCAATGGAAAAACGTCCACGGACGTTCTGCGCGTTAAAGGTATGCATTCGCGTTTTCATCGCATTCAGGCGGCTGTTCATTTCTTTGTTTCGTTCGCCGAAAACAAAGGCCTTCTTGAGCCGTTCAGTCCTCGATAATTCTCTTCGGTTGGACTTTTCAACGATTCTCGGAATGCAGTAACTACTGACCAGCGCCAGTAGCAGGGGAATCAGTAGGGCCGTCAAGCCGGTTTGGACCCATGAAGTTGCTTTCTGTTCCATCGGGAGGTCTTCCATTTCGCGGCCCTTACCCAACTGCCGCTCGGGTCGCTACAAATCCGAAGGTTAGGACTACCAAACATTATGATTCGCGGCCGGAGATCATTTCATCGCCTGTCAGAGACGCCAATCACAAGCTGAATCTTGACCCGAAAGGTGAAGGAAACCTCTTGCGAGCCCGGGGTCATGGGTATATAGTCCCCAGCCTCACTTGGCCCCCCTTTTTCTCAAAAGGTGAGACAAGTTGAGACGAGGTGGGCGATTGCGAGGGTCGCCCGCCTCTCTTTTTTGTGGTCAGTTGTCAGTCGTCAGTCGTCAGTGGTACGTTGCCGAGCATCAACTGACAACTGACCACGGACAACTGACCACGAATGAACATCGGCATCACAGTCTATCCAACCTACGGCGGCAGCGGCATTGTCGGTTCTGAATTGGGAAAGGAACTAGCCGCGCGCGGTCACAACGTTCACTTCATTTCGTCCGCCCTTCCGACGCGGCTGACCGAATTGAACGAGCAGGTGCACTTTCACGAAGTCGAAATGATGTCGTATCCGTTGTTCGAGCATCAGCCCTACACGCTGGCTTTAGCGACGAAGATGGCCACGGTGGCAGACAACGAAAACCTCGATTTACTGCACGTCCATTACGCGATTCCGCATTCGATCAGCGCGATTCTGGCGCGCGAGTCGATCAAGAGCCATCGGCGATTGCCGGTCATCACCACGCTGCACGGTACCGATATCACTTTGGTCGGCGCCGATCGTTCGTATCTGCCGATTACGAAATATGGGTTGGAGCAATCGGACGGGGTGACGGCGATTTCTAACTATCTGAAGCAATCAACAATCGAGCACTTCGGATTCGATCGCATCGAAGTCATTCCGAATTTTGTTTGTCCGGAAGATTACAAGCCGAAAATCGATTGCGAGTTGCGCGAATCAATGTCGCCCGACGGCACGCCGGTGATGGTTCACGTTTCCAACTTTCGCCCCGTCAAGCGGCCGGTGGACTGTGTTGAGATTCTGGCGCGCGTATTGAAGAAGACGAAAGCAAGGCTGGTCATGGTTGGCGATGGCAGCGAGCGCACAAACTGTATCCATCGGGCGAAATGTCTCGGCGTGTCCGACTTCTGTCGATTCGTCGGTAAGCAACCGAACATCGTCGATTACCTCTGTGCATCGGATGTGTTGCTGCTGCCGTCAGAACAGGAATCCTTCGGATTGGCGGCATTGGAAGCGATGGCGGTGCAGGTGCCTGTGATCGCGTCGCACGTCGGCGGGCTACCGGAAGTCGTTGAGGATGGCGAGACCGGATTCCTCAGTCACGTCGGTGACGTGGACAAAATGGCGGACGACGCGGCGCGACTTCTGATCGACCCAAAGCTGCGCCGCGAGATGGGAAAGCGCGCCCGCGCGTTGGCCATCGAGCGCTACAGCACGCACAAAATCATCCCCCAGTACATCGAGTTCTACGAGCGAATCCTGGCCGCGAAGTGATCATCAAAGAAGTGGCGCCGGATGATTCAGTTTTCTCAGGCATCGAAGTATTATCCACGCATGAAGACGCGACTCCCGCTCGCAATCCTGCTCATCACGCAGCTGCTAAACGGCGGTCTTGCACAGCAGCCGGCGCCTACGCCGACCCCCTCGCCCACTAATCAGGAACGGCCGCAGCAACCCGAAGCTGAGGACGTTGTTCGTATTACCACGAACCTGGTGCAGGTTGACGCGGTGATTACCGATAAAGATGGGAAGCTGGTCACGGATCTGAAGCCGGAAGAGGTGGAGATTTACGAGAACGGCCGGGAGCAGAAGATCACGAACTTCTCTTTCAATCTCAGTGAGAGCACATCTCCTGCACGAGATGCGAAACGAACCGCGGCCGCCAGGAACGCGCCCCCGGTTCCTCCCTCGCGATTGAGGACGGAAGACATCCGCCGCACGATCGCGCTGGTGGTCGACGATCTTGGATTGTCTTTCGAAAGCGCTCACTTCGTACGGCTCGCGTTGAAGAAATTTGTGGATGAACAGATGCAGCCCGGCGATCTCGTGGCGATCATTCGCACCCGCGGCGGCGTGGGCGCGCTGCAACAGTTCACGACTGACAAGCGTCAGCTTTACGCGGCCATCGAACGCGTGCGCTTTTACCCGAGCGGCCGCGCCGGCATCGGCGCGTTTGCGCCGATCCAGCCGCCCACGCCCGGCGAGCGCGGCCCCGAGATTGACGAAGCCAATGAAGAACTCAACCAGTTTCGCGAGGACGTGTTTTCCGTCGGCACACTCGGCGCGGTGAATTACGTTGTGCGAGGTTTACGGGAGTTGCCGGGGCGCAAATCCGTTCTGCTAATCTCAGATGGGTTCAGGATTTCCAGCCGCGACGATCCGACGCGTAACTATCGGACTGCGCAAAGACTCCAACGTCTGGTTGACGAAGCCGGCCGCGCTTCTGTGGTCATTTATACGATGAACGCCACCGGCTTGCAGACGCTCGGCCTGACCGCTGCCGACGATGTGTCGGGTCGTGACGGGGAGCAGATCCAGAACGCCTTGAACAGCCGCCGCAACGTCGCGTTTGAGACGCAGGAAGGGCTGGACCAGCTCGCGCGGCAGACCGGCGGCATCGCCATTAAAAACAATAACGATCTCAGCGGCGGGATACGGCGCGTCCTGGAAGACCAGAAGGGCTATTACCTCATCGGTTATCGACCGGACCAGTCAACTTTTAATCCTCGGACCGGCCGCCGACAATTTCATCGTCTCTCGTTGAAGATAAAACGACCCGGCAAGTTCAACGTGCGCATGCGTCAGGGATTCCTTGGTATCAACGATGACGAGCGCACCGAGGCGCCCCGGACCATGGCGCAGCAGCTTCTTCACGCGCTCATGTCCCCGTTCGGCGCCACGGGCGTGCATTTGCGGCTGACTTCATTATTTGGAAACGATAACAAGACGGGTTCGTTTATGCGTTCGCTATTGCATATCGACGCAAACGATCTGACCTTTACGAAAGAGGCCGACGGCTTTTACAAGACAATGATCGACGTCGTCGCGATCACGTTTGGCGACAACGGCGTTCCCATCGATCAGCTGGGAAAGACATATCAAATGAGAGTGAGCGACACCGAGCACAAGCGCCTGCTGCGCGAGGGATTGGTCTATTACGTCACGGTGCCCCTTAAGAAGCCCGGCGCATATCAGTTGCGGATGTCGCTGCGCGATTCGGCCAGCGAACGCGTTGGCTCGGCTAGTCAATTCGTCGACGCCCCGGATATCAAGAAAAAGCGGCTTGCGCTTTCCGGGATTATCCTGCGGGCGCAAAGCCCCGCCCAGGCGGGCGGCGCGCTCGCTTCGGCTGCCGGCGAAGGACGTGAAGAGGGTAGCGCTCGGACCAGCGCCGCGGTGCGGCAATTCAAACCCGGAACGATCATCGAGTACGCGTTCTTCATCTACAATCCGAAGCTGGATAAAGCATCATCTCGCCCCCAGCTCATCACGCAGGTCAAATTGTTCCACGACGGCAAAGAGATCTTCTCGGGTAGAAAACTTCCCTATGACAGCAGCGGCCAAGTCGATCTGCAACGATTGCCAACCGGGGGCGCGATTCAACTTGCCAATAACATGGCACCCGGCGACTACGTACTCCAGGTGATCGTGACCGACCCGCTCGCTGACAACAAGCATCGAATCGCGACGCAATGGATGGATTTCCAGATCGTGAATTGAAGCGCGCTCGATGCGGATTCTTCAATTATCTTCAGCACGCCATTTCGGAGGAGGCGAGCGTCACTTTGTCGATTTGACGAAGGGCCTTTTGCGTCAGGGCCATGAAGTGTTTGTGGTTACGACGCCGGCTTCTCCGCTCCTTTCAGAGCTACCAGAACTTCCCGGCGGCAACGTTCTACAGCGGCCCTTCCGGAGACCCTTTGACCTGGCCTCGGCGTGGAAACTCCGCCTGTTCGCGCGCGAACACGAGATAGAAATCATTCACGCGCACATGGCGCGCGATTATCCACTCGCCGCTTTGGCTGTAGGAAAGTGGGGGCCTCGACTTGTCCTGACTCGACACGTTCTGTTTCCGATGGCTAAGGTTCACAAGCTCACGCGCCGCCGGGTTGCGCGCGTGATTGCGGTATCCGAAGCGGTCGCTGCCAGCTTGCGCGAGCAGAAAATCTTCGATGAAGCTCAAATCGCAGTGGTTCGACACGGCATTGATCTCGAGCGGTTTCAGTCCGTCGTCGGAAGAAACGAAGCAAAGACGCTGCGGGTGGGAATGTTAGGTGAACTCTCTCCCGTTAAGGGCCAGAAAGAATTTGTGCGCGCCGCCGGGATAGTCGCAGGTCAACGGGCGGACGTGGAGTTCATCATCGCGGGGCGAGATAACTCTGCCGAAGGTGAATACAGAAGGGAACTGATGCAGTTGATTGAAGCTGCCGGCCTGACTGACCGTGTTAGCGTCATCGAATCGAAAATCGACGTCGCTGAGTTTCTGTCGCAGCTCGACGTGTTCGTCTCAGCCTCACGTTCGGAAGCTTTCGGGCTCGCAATTGCCGAAGCGATGGCCGCGGGAGTTCCGGTGGTTGCGACTGCCAGTGACGGCGCCCGCGAAATCATCACTGACTCAGAGACAGGACGCCTGACGCCTATTGGCGACGTAGAGGGGTTGGCCAGACAGATCGCCGAATTGTTGGGTGACTCTGCAGAACGAAAACGCCTGGGCGATAATGCCCGCCTCAAGGCCGCCGAAGACTTTTCTTTACCTCGAATGATTGCGGAAACCGAAGCCGTCTACTCCCAGGTTCTGAACACCGGCAGTGGCCCAGGCTTAGTCTGTGATCTTTCCGAGTGAATTCACAGACTAAAGTCTGTGCCACTAATCTCGCCGGCTTCTAAGGCACGCTTCAGCGCTCGCGCGACAACTCCACCAGAAATACCTGCTCGCCTTGCGCCACTGACGACAGAACATTTCCTGTTTGGTAACCGAGAGTCTTCAGGTGACTCATTGGTGGCCGGGTTTCGTCCCAACGCCGGGCCCTGAAAGCAACCCAGATATGCTGACCGTTAATTTCTGATGCAGGCACGGTTTCAACTTCACTGAAGCGGCGTGGCAGAAAAAATGCCGGGTCGTCAGGTACACCCGGCAAGCCTCTCACTACTTTGACTCTGAAGGACGGCGTCACGGTCCGCTCCGGGGCGAACCAAACGTGGTAGGCGACCAGGTCCTCGAAAGTGTAAACGACGGGCGTTGGTTCGCCCGGTGTGGGCGCCGGGATCTGCTTCGCAAGATTGTTCCATTCGCACCACGAAAGCTGTGGCGCCGGCTTCAACGAGTAAACAACACCGGCAAGGACAATTACCGAGGCGAGGCCGATTAGCACGGTCAACTTAGTCCAGTACGGTTTCAGGTTCGCGACCGCGATGCCCGCGAGGACGAAAAAGGGAACTGCGGAAATTATTAAGTGCCGCGTGCCCCAAATTGAATAAGGCAATAGCCAGCTTAGCCCCGCGCCAAAAATTAGCGGAACAAACGTAAGCGCAAGCATCACTCGTTCAGGTTCGGTGAACGCGCGATCTCGCCACCGTCGGAAAAATAGAATTGCCACAGCCACGCCGACGAGCAACAAAGCCAGCCACCCGATCAGAAAACTGTCAGCTCGGTCGAGGGTGCTTTGGCTGAACAGAAACGGTTTATTCAGCAGAACGAAATATTCGACAAGGTCTCGCGCGTTTGGACGCTTGATCCACCCAATGTTTTGGGCCAGCCCCCGCGCCGGTTCGCGGAACGTGGCCACGGCATAGATCCACGGAACGTACGCGAAGATAAGCACTGCCGCCGAGAGCAGAAATCGGCTGAGGTTCTTCCGATACCAGGTGAGTACGAGACAAGCCTGAGCAAGTAGGAGCAGCCATCCGTAGTAATGCGTGTAGACGAGTAAGAGGTTGCAAACGGTTAAGGCTGCGAGAGTCCGAGGGCGTGAGTTCCGAACGAATCTAACAAACAACCAAATCGAAGTGACGCTGAGAAACAGCAAAAGGCTGTACATGCGAACTTCCTGCGTGTACTTGACGAGAAAACCGCTGACCGCGATCAGCATGAAAGCGAGGTTTCGCTCTTTCGGTTTCAAATTCAGTTCGCGACAGAGAAGGTAAAAGGGCGCGATGGTGGCGACGGCCAAAAGCACGGAGAGGAGTCGAAGCCAGCCGAGCGACTCGCCGCCGATGCCGATCCAAATTTTCAGCACCGCATAGAACAGTGGTGGGTGGATGATGTCGGCGGCGACGAACTTAAACATCTCGGCCCAACCGTGGCGCGCGGCATGAACTGAAAAAGCTTCGTCGAACCAAAGGCAGGTGGCTGTCAGATGCCACAACCGCGCCGCCATGAAAATCAGGAAGGCGATGACCAAGACAATTCCTCCCGCCGAGAAACGAGAGGTGTCTGCCGAAGAGATCTGAGATTTGAGATCTGAGATCTCAGATCTGAGATCTGAGATTTGAGATTGTTGATTGTCGGGTGTGGTTGCCATAACTCAGGCCGCGCGACATCTTACACGCTACCTATCTCTGGCGTGCAAATTGTGGCACAGACTTTCAGTCTGTGGTTTTTCCGCAAAAGGCGTCACACACGGAAGTCTGTGCCATTTGCGCGTTGGAGGCGCACCCGCCGTAGTTTCTCGTCGCTGGAACTGTGCGATAAAATGCGGGTCTAACAAACCATGGCCGCTAACAGCATTCCGGAAGACAAGCCCCGGCGAACTCTAATCATTGTCGTCGCGGTGATCGCCGCCGTCGTCATCGGCGGTTTTTTCTATCTGCTCATGCGCGAGACGGCTGCGCCGGGCGCACCCGCGACCCTGGCAGACGCCGTCCGCGCCGGCTCACCTGAGTTCGAACAGTACCGGGAGAAAATTGCGCTGGATAAACCGGAAGCGCTGCAATCGACGAACGTGCTGGGTGGATTTCAAATGGATTTAGAGACGACCGTGCGGAACTTTACGGGCCGCACAATCGTCGGGCTGGAGATTCGCGCCGCGATACTGAACAGCCAGGGAGGCGTTCTCAGAGACCGCACAATCGTGGTCATCCCCGCGAAACGCGCGGAACTGGAACCGAACAAGACCATGTTTGTGACGGTTCCGATAAGCCAGCTAAAAGAAACGGATGACCGGGCAAGTCTCTGGATGGAAGTGACCGCGTTCAAGTTGAGGTGACTGGGGCGCAAGCGTCTCGCTTGCACGTCATCGATAGACTTAGTCACGGCAAGCGAGACGCCTGCGCTCCAAGCCTACAAGAATAATTCTTCCAGCGACTGCCGCACCGGCTGAACTGAAACCAGTTTTCCATTCGCCTTTCGCACTGCGGCTATCACGGCATCGATTTCCTTTTCGTCCTGAATGTGAATTCTTAATCCGCTGGCGTCGATCAGCACCTGCACATCGCTTCCTAAACTCTCTCTCAACACTGTCTCATTTGCGCCAGTCGCGACAATCTCAATTTGGTTTGAGCCCTGCGCGCGTAACTCATCGAGCGATCCGGCATGTGCCAACCGGCCCTGCTTCAGAATCGCGACGTTGTCGCACAGGACTTCGATATCGGACAGAATGTGCGAGCACATGAAAACCGTTTTGCCTTCGGTGCGGAGCGAGGCAATCAGATCGCGCACTTCGCGACGGCCGACGGGATCGAGACCGCTCATTGGCTCGTCCAGGAACACGATTTCGGGATCGTTGACCAGTGCTTGAGCGAGTCCCACCCGCTGCAACATTCCTTTTGAAAGCTTGCGTAGTTGCCGGTCCCAGCTTTTTTGATCGAGATTCACGCGCTGCAACAGTTCTTCCGCGCGTCGCTTGCGCGTCGTTGAATCCAGGTCGAACAGCTGTCCGGAGTAGTCGAGGAACTCGCGCGGCGTCAGGTAATCATAGAAATAAGGGTTTTCAGGTAGATAGCCAATTCGTTGGTGCATCGAGATGTCGTTGATGTCCTGGCCAAGAATGCTTGCCCGGCCGGCGGTGGGAAAGATCAGTCGCATCAGCAACTTTAGCGTCGTGGTTTTGCCGGCGCCGTTCGCCCCGAGGAAGCCAAAAATTTGACCCGGCTCGACTGTAAGAGACAAGCCGTCCAGCGCGCGGACTTTGCGTTTGCGCCAGAAACCAACCTCGTAATCTTTCGTCAGATTGTCGATTTCAACGATCGGCATAGTTTTCTAGCCCGCCACCTTCGAGCCTACACCAAGACCGACATTGCATCCGCCGTCGGTCAGCCGATAAGGAACTCCGCTGGGATCTAAAGGAGTTCCATTAGCCATATCGATTTGCAAACGTGCGCCTCGGAAGAAGGGAAGAAGTTCGCGCCACGACGTTGGACAACGACCGGCTCGCTTTCGGAATTCATCCTGTGCGCGCGTGATTACCTCGCGATCATCTTCCGAATCCAGCCTCATCAGATGCGCGACAACCATCTCTTTCACATTCTTGTTGTCGGAAGATTCGTACAGATGCCGGTACATGTCTCGTGCGGCCTGGCGCGAACCAGCGTCAGCTTTCAAGCGCGCGCTCATCGCGGTCATCCAGGGCGGAGCGCCGGGAAGCCGGGCGCCGGCAGCGTAAATCTCGGAGGCAGTGGAATACTCGCGGCGCTGCCAATAGATGTATCCGAGGTGTTGATGCAAGCGCCACGACGAGGGATTGGCCGCGATGCCTTTGTTCAGCAGCGCGATCGCTTGATCGGGATTCACCTCGGGCAGAATCACGGCGCCATACTCGTAGACCGGAATGAATTGCGGATCGAGCGTCGTAGCAACGTCGAGCAAACTCGCCAGCAAACGCAAATCAAGACTGGACAGGTCACTCAACACAAATTGATCCTTACTGGTGTCTTGATGACTAACGATTTTGCGCCCGACGTATTGCAGCGAACGCATCCAGTACCAGTCCGCGGCCAATCCGTTGAATGCCAGAGTCAGCCGCTTTGCTGCCGGTCCGTTTAGATAGAGTTGTGATTCAGCAAACTGCTTTGCGTGATCGGTTCGATGCGCGTCGAGCCATCGACTCAGGGCCGCTGAGGCTCCCAGGCCGGCAACCAACACAACAATTAACGCTGCCTCGCGTTTCATTTTCATTTGAAGTTTCGCCGTCCGAAAATGAGGCTGGCCACTGACAGCAGTACGGCCACGTAAACGACGGCATAAATCCCCGCGACCAGCACCGCGGCCGGTTCGGGTGTTAGCCCATGCGCCGTCGGTGTGATTGCGCTGTAATTGGAAAAATTGGGCAACAGATAATAGAGCCCGCGAAAGAGCCAACGCGTCGGAGCGCTGCCGCTCGCGTTTGCCAGAACTTTCAGGTCAGCGCTGAAGTGCCCAATGATGAAAACGAAAAAAGTCAGCAGGGCGGACAACGCCGGGCTGGAAAACGACGAAAACACCAAAGCGACGGCGGTGATAATCAACAGTTCAAAGTAGATCAGGAGAATCGCCGGCCAAATCCTTCCCGCCAGCGGATGCCATCCTCGCTGCACATAAACCAACGCGAGCGTTACGCCCACGCCCATCACTGCGACGTTGACGAGCAGCGTCAAACTAAGGCCAAGATACTTGCCAACCAGAAACTGGCCCCGGCCGATCGGCTTTGAAAGAATTGCGTAAAGCGTGCGCCGCTCGATCTCTTTGAATACCAGGCCAACGCCGACAAAGATTGCGATGAATGCTCCGAACAGCAGCATCGCGCTCAAACCCAGATCGACGATTATTTTCGCTTCCTGGCCGGCGGAGAGCTCTCCCAAAAAAATAGCGCTGCCAATCAAGAGCAGCGCAAAGAGAATTAAATTGTAGAGGACGCGATCGCGAACCGCTTCGCGGAAAGCATTACGGGCAATCGCAATTGTCCGACCTGCCATGAAGGTGAATATACACGCCCCGAAAGATTTTGTGCACTAACTTTGTGTGACGACCGTGGAAGATTGCTTTTACGCAGAACCTGCGCTTACTGATTTCCCGTGGCCGGGGCAGCTCTGACCGCTGTGCCATCCGGGTAGGCAGCCAGGCCACCGCCTGAGTCGCCGTGGATCACGCCATCTTCGGTGACGCCGAAACGGCGCGTTCCCGTCTGGCCTATGCCGGCGGTAATCATCGGCACCGCGGTGGCGTAAAAAAGTGCCGGTCTAATGCCCGGCGCGCTGGGCGTAGCAGCGAAGTTGTATCCGCTCTTGGAACCACTGCCCAGAACCGCGTCGGTCAAAACGTCTGCGCGTACCTGAGCCAGTGTGCCATAGTCGCCACGGCCCGTAGTTGCCTGGTACGTCAGCTCGCAACTCTGAATCGTTCTTAGCGATGATTGAGCCGAGGCCTCGTTTGCCGAACGGCGCGAAGCCAATAGGCTCGGTATCGCTATGGATGCCACGATCCCGATGATAGCGACAACGATCAAAAGCTCGATGAGCGAAAATCCCTTAGCTTGACGGCTCATAATATTACCCCTCTCAGGTCAGGGTGGGGTGGGGCACTGGTTGAAAAAAAGCGGGGTGGAAGATGCTCCCACCCCGCGTACCAAGTTTTGACCTAAGTCAAAGGTTAGTTGCCGAGGTCAGGCGCAGCCATTACCGCGGCTTCGCTCGCATAGGCTGCGAGACCGCCGCCCGAGTCACCGTGCATCGTGCCATCGGTGGCAACACCAAAACGACGCGTGCCGGTGCCCATGATTGGTCCGGTAACCTGCGGAACCGCAGTCGCGTAAAACACGGCCGGGCTAGTGGCCACAACCAAGTCGGTCGGGTTGATTTCGAAGTTG
Source organism: Pyrinomonadaceae bacterium (assembly GCA_036277115.1). Lineage (NCBI taxonomy): Bacteria > Pseudomonadati > Acidobacteriota > Blastocatellia > Blastocatellales > Pyrinomonadaceae > Pyrinomonadaceae bacterium. The sequence continues at coordinate 74,653 of DASUNM010000027.1, read as the reverse complement.
TAACCACTCTTGCCTCCAGCTTCCAACTGGTTGTCGATTAAGTTCTCGGCACCCAACTCAGCGCGAGATCCATAGTTGCCAGCGCCGACAGTTGCCTGGTAAGTACCCTCGGCACTGTGAATGGTTCGCAGCGACGACTGGGCAGAGCCTTCGTTCGCGGCGCGCCGGGAAGCGAGAAGGTTCGGGATCGCGATGGCGGCGATGATGCCGATGATCGCGACGACTATAAGCAGCTCGATGAGCGAGAAGCCTGCTTGACGGTTGTTCTTCATATCTTTTCTTTGCTCCTTAATGAGATAAGCTGGTTTTGTTTTGCTTCGCGCCACCGGCTTTATCTCGTCGATGAACCGCAGCGCGCGATTTGTCGCGGAAGTACTCTTCAAGGCCCGTGCCACGTTGCTAAAAGATTCGAAGTGGAAAAAAAGCTGAGGAAATTGGCGAAGTTCAGCGGTGCTCAGAAAAATAATCCTGAGACGATAAGGCGTTCCTGACAATTACTGTCATTGAGGCAGTGACGCTTTTGGTCAACGGGCGGGGAATGGGCGAGGAGAATTGATCCGGTCACTTCTCGCCGGAGCCTGAGACGGTTTAGCTTCCAAAATAACTAGCCGACACTATCCCTACGTGCGCCAACATATGCGCAATGATCGCGGCTTCCAATCCCTTGCGCCAAAACAGATAGCCGGCGATTAATCCGAACACCCCGTTCACGGTGACTACGAATGCAACGACGGGCAGGGTAAGCGGGCCGCCGATGGCCACCGCTACCGGTAAATGTCCCACTCCGAAAACGATCGACGAGATTAAGATGGCGCCCACGAAACAAACTGTTCCCGGCTGAGGGCGCCGTCTTTGAAAGACTCTCCATGCCACCCACACCAGCAGCGTTAGCAGTCCCCATCTCAGAAGTAATTCTTCGGTGATGCCGCCGTAAAGCAGGCGCGTCGGCAGCGGCAGCAAACGGTTGAAGGCTTCGGCTCGCGTCACAAAATCCCCAGGCATGAACGGTCTCAGGAAGGCCCAGCTAAGCACGAGGACGGCTGCCGCGATCAGTCCGGCAATCACACCGGGAATGATTTGCGGCTTGAGCGCTGCCGTGAAGCTCTTGCCACGCGCCAATGCCTCAAACGCGGGCGCGGCGAGATTCACCTTTGGCGACAAAAAGACTCCGCCGAACACCGCCAGGGCCAGCAACGCCGTGGGCTGAATCAGGCTCAGCAATTTCAGCAGCCACGGTGAGGGAAGTTTAGTCCCATCTTGTACCGGCATCATCGCCAGGAGTGCTGAAAGATCGACCAGCAGGAACGAGAGAATGCCAACGAAGCCAGCCAGGAAAAGGTACGCCGAAAGTTTGGTTTTGTAGGTCATTCGGGAGTTCGGCCGCGTCAATGGGCCTGCCAGGCGGTGCCGTCATCGTAGAGGATGCGCACGATCATAACTTGCTCGCGAAGCCCCTCCCGCTCATTTTTGCCGAGCGTGTAAGCGCTGATTCTCCGGGTCGGCGGCTTTGAGATCGTGACCGAAAGTTCTTTGCGTTTGCCGGCGCCAATGTTTTCCACGCTGGTGAACTCGCGCCGTCCAAACTCCTCGCCGGTCGCCGCGTCCGCGAAGACATAGTCCCACTCAATTTCCTTGATTGCCTTTGATCCGGCATTGATGACGGTGAGTTTGTAATCAAAAACGTAACGAGGAGGTGCGGCTGTTTTCTCCCGGCGGCTCTTTTGCTCGCGGGCCTCCCGCTCTTCCAGGATTGATCCTCGACGACTGCGCACATCCGAGATTTCGGTCGGCTTGCCGAAAGGAGTTTTGTCCCAGTCGATACGGACCTTGCTCCAGCTGTGCTTCACGACCTGGAGGTCTGATGGTTGGGACGTCGCAGGCGTTTGCGCGCGGACGAATGTGGCGGCGAACACGATCGCTATCAATGTGACAACGACTCTCATTTTGATCAGTATCCCTTACTTAAAAAGTGTCGAACAAGCTCCCCGGTCCAAAGAGTTACTCGCCAGCGTTTCAGTCTAGTGCCGGCTTTGAAGAGCGCGAGCGACAAAGAACACCGCTACCGCGACAGCCGTGAAAAAACCCACCGCCGCTATAGTGAATGAGCGCGCGCTGATCCCGGATGCGAACATAACATTGGTGGGGATGAACAGCGTGGCAGCAGCGAGAAGTAATAACATGGTGAAAACAAACACCAGCAAACTAAGAGCGCCAAGGTAAACGAGGTTTGGAATGAACTGTTTTCCCATCACTACCGGCCTAATAAAACTGTCTTAGGAGTTGTTATTATCCGGCGCGCCGCAGGACAACGATCCAAGTGTCGACTCTGGTTCGATATCGCAAGCGCCCTCCAAGTGCTGACGGCACGACGCCCGAGTTAAGCCTTTCGCCAAGATAATACGCAAGCGAACTGAACGCGACAATCCGGATGCGTGGCTGGACGTGGGCTTGACAGACGACGTGCGTGGCGTCGAACATGCGCGGGCTAGAGCAACCACGCCGCTGGAGTGTATCGGCGGCCTCAATTCGTCAATTGCCATCCGTAAAAAACGAGGTGAAAAGAATGTCACGCAAATTATTCGCGTTGGGCCTGTGCCTGTCCTTCCTTATGTCTGGCTTTCTGCCGGGTCTGCATGCGCAGCAACCTACGCCGTCGCCCACGCCCGCATCTGAGCCGGCAAAGACGCAGGAGGAGCGCAAGCAAGCCGAGCAGAATGCCAAAAAGGAAGAGAAGTGGGACGTCGAAGCCGATCACGGGCCGAGCACGACGGTTGAGTTCGACACTGACGAGGGCACCTGGATGAGCTGCGATGTTTCGCCCGACGGGCAACGCGTCGTCTTTGATCTACTCGGTGACATTTATCAAATGCCTATTAGCGGTGGCCCGGCGCAGTTGCTCGCCGGCGGTCGCGCTTGGGAAGTGCAACCGCGCTACAGTCCCGACGGCAAGTGGATCGCCTTCACCTCCGATCGGGATGGTGGCGATAACATCTGGCTGATGGATACGGCGGGAAAAAATCGCCGCCAGATTACGAAAGAAACTCAACGGCTCACCAACACGCCCGCCTGGACACCTGACGGCCAGTATGTGGTCGCGCGCAAGCACTTCGTCGATCAACGTTCGCTCGGGGCGGGTGAAATCTGGATGTACAGCATCAACGGCGGGTCGGGGGTACAGCTGACTGAAAAGTCGAGTTGGACGGCGAACGTCGGCGAGCCGGCGGTTGATCCGAAAGGTCGCTTCGTCTATTTCGTTAATAGCGGAGATTTCGACTACAACAAGAACGTCTATGGCGGAATCTACTGGATTGAACGTTACGACACGCAGTTGGGCCGCCGCGGCGTCTTCATCCGTGGCGCCGGTGGCGCGATTCGCCCCCAGCCCTCGCCCGACGGTAAGTATCTCGCCTTCATTCGGCGCGATCGCTTGAAATCCGTGCTTTATCTGCGCGAGATCGAGTCGGGACGCGAGTGGCCGATCTACGACAAGCTTACCCGCGATCAGCAGGAGACCTGGTCGGTCTTCGGCACGTACCCGGGATACGCCTGGACGCCCGACAATCAGTCGATCGTCATTACGGCGGGTGGCAAGTTTGTCCGAGTAAACATCGCCACAAAGCAGGCGACGCCGCTTCCATTCACCGCACACGTCAACCAAAAAGTGACTGACGCGGTGCGCTTCCCGCAGAAAGTCGCGCCCGCGCGCGACAACACGCGGCTCTTGCGCTGGGCGCGCAAGAACGGCGACCGCATCATCTACAACGCGCTCGGCAAGCTATACATGAAGGAAGGCGCGAGTGCGCCTCGTCCACTGCTGAGGACCACCGACCTCGAATTCGCACCGAAGTTCAGTGCGGACGGCCGTCGCATCACGTTCGTCACCTGGACGGACGCGGGGAAGGGCGCGGTTTGGATCGCGGATGTTGATGGCTCGAACGCACGCAAGATCACGAGCGTCGGCGACCAGTACGCAAATCCGGTTTTCTCACCCGACGGCGCGAAGGTCGCTTACCTGAAAGGGCGCGGCAGCATAAACCGCGGAGAAGACTTATCGAGCGAGTCCGCATTCGAGATTCATTACTGGGACGGCTCGACCAGCCGCTATGTGATGGACGTGCAGAGCCGCGGCTCCAACGCGCGCATGCCCGTGCTCACTTTTGATCCAAAGGGCGAGCGCATCTACTTCATGGAGTCACCGCCGGTGCCTGCGCCGCCGGGTGCGCCCGCCAACATCCTGACTTACTTGAGCAGCGTCAAGCTGTCGGGTGACGACTATAAGCGTCACGTCGAGGCAAGGTTCGCCGCGGAGATCGTGCCCTCGCCAGACATGGCGTGGGTCTTCTTCAAAGAGCTGCACAAGCTCTATCTCGCGCCGTTTCCGCAAACAGGGAAACTCCTGAAGCTCAACTCCGGCGAATCAATTCTGCCGGTCAAGACCGTGTCGCAGGACTCAGGCGACTGGCTCGCATGGTCGGCCGACAGCAAGACCGTGCAGTGGACGCTTGGGGAAAACTTCTACGAACAGGGGATAGCAAATGTAGTGAAAGAGGCGGCCAAGGATGAGAAACCCGCTGCGCCAATCGCGACAAAGATAGGCTTCGAGTTTGAGACCGCACGCCCGCGCGGCCTCGTGGCGCTCACCAACGCGCGCATTATTACCATGAAGGGTGATGAGGTGATTGAGCGCGGGTCGATCCTCATCGAAGACAACCGCATCAAGGCCATCGGCTCGAGAATCGCGATTCCCGCCAGCGCGCGCCGAATTGATATGGCGGGTAAGACCATCATGCCCGGCCTGATCGACGTGCACGCGCACATGGGCTACAACACGCTCGACATCACTCCTGAAAAGCAGGCGCCCTACTACGCCAATCTCGCCTATGGCGTCACGACCACGCATGACCCTTCGGCCTCGACGCAGTCAGTTTTTGCGCAGTCAGAGATGGTCAAGGCCGGCGTCATGGTCGGCCCGCGTATCTACTCGACCGGCTTCATACTTTACGGCGCTGAGAACGCCGAGAAGGCGACCGTTAAGAACCTGGAAGATGCCAAGCGCCACCTCGCGCGCTTGCAGGCCGACGGCGCGTTCTCAGTCAAGAGTTACAACCAACTGCGGCGTGACGTGCGGCAGATGGTGATCAAGGCCGCGCGCGATCACAAGATGATGGTCGTGCCCGAGGGCGGCTCCACCTTCTTCTACAACATGAACATGATTCTTGACGGGCACACAGGCATCGAGCACGCAGTGCCCGTCGCGCCTTTCTACAAAGACGTGGTCACGCTTTTCGCCCGTAGCCGCACGGCGTACACGCCCACCCTCATCGTGGGCTATGGCGGGATCTGGGGCGAGAACTACTGGTATCAGAAAACGAATGTCTGGGAGAACGAAAAGCTGCTGCGCTTCGTCCCGCGCGACGATGTAGACGCGCGCTCGCGCCGCCGGCTAATGGTTCCTGAAGACGACTTCTTTCACTTTGATCTGGCGCGCTCTGTTCGCGACGTAGTACGCGCGGGTGGCAAGGCGCAGCTCGGAGCACACGGCCAACTGCAGGGTCTCGGAGCGCAGTGGGAGCTCTGGATGCTGCAACAGGGCGGCTTGACGCCGATGGAGGCGCTGCGTTGCGCCACGCTCTACGGCGCGCAGTACCTTGGCCTGGACGGCGACATCGGTTCGCTCGAACCAGGCAAACTGGCGGACCTGATCGTGTTGGAGAAGAACCCGTTGCAAAACATTCGCAACAGCGAGTCTATCCGGAACGTGATGATTAACGGTGTGCTCTATGAAACGGACAATATGAACGAGGTCTATCCCGAGGCGAAACCGCGCGGGAAGTTTTACTGGGAACGTTAAAGCTTCAACGAGAACACAAGGACGTCAGGCGCGCAGCGATGATTCAACGGCAGCCTGCATTGCCGCGACATGGATGAAGGCGTTCCAGTCGTGAACAAACATCCAGAATGTGAACGCACCTTCGGGCGTTTCAGGTAATTTGGTAGATCCTTCGGTTGCTGGCGACTCACCGCCGGCGTCAATCCACAATGGTTTGGCCTCGTGGAAGGTATACTTCGGATCAGGCGCTTCGACGACAAAATAACAGAGACCCGAGAGTTTTAGCAGCACCTGACGGCGAGCTTCGCGGGCTTCTTCATCAAGGGACATGTCGCCGATCCAAATGTCCAACTGCAACTCAGCGGTCCGCTCGGCGTAATCAATGTTAATGCTCCGCAAATACGCGTCGTGCAATCCGTTCGGCAATGATTCAAGTACTTCTTCAATCGTCATCACGGACAGTCACCTGCGTTTTGATGTTCCAATGGGCTTTACCGCTGGGAAGCGATGTCAAACGAGTAGTTCGTAAGGAAAGACCGGATCGAAATCAGTAGGATCCACCCTCAACTGTCGAATACTGCGCATTTCCCTTCGCCGCCCACTTTGTCCGTGGCGTCAGCGGGCAGCGAGTAACGCCAGTCGTGTCTCCTCCAAACTGATCCGTTCACATACTCAATCCGGTTTATTATTACTTCACCATCTTTCAGCCCGTCCGGACGGATCGCGCTGATCACCTTCACCGGCGCATACGGAGTCCACATATCGAGAATTTTCTTCTCCTTTGGCTTCATGCGCAGCACGCAAAGATATTGTTTTGGCGAATAGTCGGCGGGCGTGGCGGTGGGTCTAAATTCCCAGATTAAGCTCCGGACGACATTCGTCCCGGTATTCTTGAACTCCAGGAAGAGATGATAGGTGTTCCCCTGCTCATCGGCAGAGGTGATGGCCTGCTTATCCACGTTCCGCAGTTCAGTTTTTCTCGATCCGAGATCTCGATTCTCCGCCACCATGGGCGGGGTGATTGGTCCAGCGCCGCGAATGACTCTCGTGCTTTGCTTGATCCAGCGAAATTTTATCGCGGTGACGTCAGGCTGTTCGCGTGGGGGTGTTGGTTGCTGCTGAGCAGCAGAGAAAGCGGCGCCAACGAGAAGGAAGAAACTCAGTACGAATAGTTTCCAACGAACCATTGGGACCTCACCTTATACGTCGCTGAACGCCGCGTGTTATTTAACTCTGCCGGAAACTCTATTTCTTCAGGCCCGCTTGATACTCTTAAGGGTTTTGGGATGGATGTCGTCCGATGGGTGCCCGGACACGGTGACGCGTCCAGGCGTTGTCGAATTGATTTGACGATGACTCCCCACGGTTGCAACGAGTGACCAACCATCTCTTCTGAGAAGCTTTAGGACCTCACGAACCTTCACATTCGCGACATGATAGGCGAGTCGATTGAGAATCAGAAGCCATATTTGTAAGAGTTGACCAGGTGGCCGCGAATCAAAGGAGCCTGCGCGCACTGAGCAAGTTGCGGAACAACTTTCACCGCTCGCGATTTTGTTTGCGAAGTCCGCAAAGAACCTTGGTGCGCCATCATTCAAATGACTATGACGGGATAGGCGAACTTGAGGTACATGAAATAGAACAAGAGACTCACAAAGAGAATCAAAACGCCAAAGGTGGAACTCTTCAATGCAAGACTTTCGAACTTTACCTCAAAATCTATCGACGATTCTTTGCTGCCTTTCGTGCGCAACTTCCGTGCGTTACGAAACTCCATCGCCGCAGCTATCAAGCCAAATAACAACAGGACATGGGCAATCCCGAAAGTGAGATTTGCGGAAAAGTTCGACCAATACACCACGCGTTTGGCATTCTCAGCTTTTGCCGCCTCCTCATTCATTCTAGTTAGGATGAAAGCTTTAGTCGCAGCCTTCAGGGCATCAATCTCCGCTCTCTTTTCCTGGGCTTGTACATCTGTCAGCTTTTGCCCGAAGTCCTGCGCTTGAATTACCTTTACGTAGGCTTCCAGCAATGCTCCTATCTCAGAGGTTTGCGCCTTCTCCGCGACTCCCTGGTTAGCGCTTACTAAACTCGGAAAGACTAATGAGCTTGCCAGTAGGAACAAAAGTGTAGTACCGAATCGTTTCATTTTTTAAGCCCACCAAAGATTTATGTTCTTAGAGCCGCGTATGTTTCAAATCCGAGCATAGTCCGCAGAGGTCTATATAAGACCTCAGCTATTCCGAAACCGCAACTAATCGATTAAGTCAGCGACGCGGCTCGCCGGTGGCCCCCGCCGCTTGTTCAGCGCTGCGTTCAGGCTCGGGGTCGTCATACTCGCGGCGGCGTGGATAGGGATCGTTTGCGCGCCGGCGGGGAATTGAATCGCCGCGCCGTTCGTCACGCATCTGCGCGGTCAGCCCGCGCACGCCATGCTTATCGAGCAGGTGACGCAGCGAGCGCACAGACATCTGAAGAAGCTGCGCGGCATTCGTCTGATTGCCTTCCGTGCGGCGCAGCGCTTCCATCACGTAAGTCTTTTCCAATTGATCGAGATGCGCCGTGAGATTGATTCCGTCGTCCGGCAGTTCGAACGCCGAAGCCACGCGCGTCTGGCTGTACTTCGTAATCTGATCAGGGAGGCGCTCGGGTTCAATCACTTCACTTGTTTCGAGCGCGACAGCGCGTTCGATCGTGTGCTCCAGTTCCCGAACATTACCGGGCCATGAATAATTCTCGAGCAGACGCATCGTCGATGGGCTGATCACCATCGAACGGCCGGTTTGGGTGCAGTGCTTGTTGATGAAGTAGCCGGCCAGCTCGACAATGTCGCCGGCACGTTCTCTCAAGGGCGGCAGCTCCATCGGAATGACGGAGATGCGATAGAAAAGATCCTCGCGGAACGATCCATCCTTCACCATGGCTCCCAGGTCGCGGTTCGTTGCGGCAATGACGCGCGTGTTTACTTCCAGCTCTTCGTGCGCGCCGACCGGACGTACTTTGCGTTCCTGCAGGACGCGCAGAAGTTTCACCTGCATCGCCGGCGACATCTCGCCGATTTCGTCGAGAAAGATTGTGCCCTGATTGGCAGCTTCGAAAAGTCCTTTGCGGTTTGCCGTGGCGCCGGTGAACGAGCCTTTCACATAGCCGAACAACTCCGACTCAAGCAACGTTTCCGTGAAAGCGCCGCAATTGACTGAGACGAAAGGCTTCTGTGCACGCGGACTGAGATCATGAATCGCGCGCGCAACCAGTTCTTTCCCGGTGCCTGACTCGCCGGTGAGCAAAACCGTCGAAGGCACTTGCGCGACCGTCTCGATCATTTGAAAGACGGCCTGCATGCGATCTGATTGGCCGATGATGTTACTCAGCCGGCCGCGCGCTCGCTGTCCCTTAATCAGGGCTTCGTTTTCGACTTTAAGGGTTTGGGCTTCGGCTTCCCGGGTAATCTTCGCGAGCGCGCGCAGGACCTTTTCTTTCAGCAGCTCATTGTCGAAAGGCTTGTGCACAAAATCGAATGCGCCCAGCAGAAACGCCTCATGCGCGGTCGATTCGTTGGCGAACGCGGTCATCATGATCACTTCAACGTTCGGGTGAAGTTCGCGCGCCGCGCGCAGCAGTTCGATGCCGCCCATGTCCGGCATCTTCACATCTGACAGGATTACATCGGAGGGCTGGGTGCGCAGCAACTCCATCGCCTTGCGCCCATTCTCAGCCACGCGGACGGTGTGACCCTCGCGCTGGAAAAGATGCGTCAGGAACTGGCGCATGCTGAGCTCGTCGTCGACGATTAGAAGATTGGCCATAGGATCGTCAGTTCACCCCAGGCAACTCAACCGTAATAGTTGTCCCGGACCCCTCTCGGCTGCGAACGTTAATTGTACCAGAATGGTCACGGATAATTTGATAAACAATCGATAGCCCGAGCCCGGTGCCGCCGGTCGTCGAAGTGAAGGGTTCGAATAAGCGTTCCACCTGCTCAGGCGTCATGCCGCACCCCGTGTCCCTGAAACTAATATGGACGCGATCGGCATCGGTCCGTTGGGCCGTGACATGAAATTCGCCGCCGTCAGGCATCGACCGCAAAGCGTTACGCGTGACATTCCAACAGACTTGCTTCAACTGTTCCGCGTCGCCTTTCACCAACAACGGTTGCGCGGGTAACTGCTCTTGTAGACTGTGGCCGTCAGTGATCTCAGGACTATTGCGCAGGAGTTGAAGGGTCTCGCCGATCAATTCGCGCACATCCACTTCTTGCATTTCCGCGGCGCGGGGCCGGGCGTAGTTGAGATAATCAGTGACGATTTTGTTCAAGCGGTCAGACTCGCGCAGGATGATCTCCATCAGTTGGGAATGATCGGAATCGCTGTCCATCTCAGACCTGAGCATCTGAATTGAGCCGCGCATGGCCGCGAGGGGATTGCGAATCTCATGCGCGATCGAGGCAGCCATCCGCCCGACCGCCGCCAGACGATCCTGACGTCGCGCAGTCTCTTCCATCACGCGCACGTCGGTAAGATCCTGAAAAGTGATCACGAGTCCGCTGGTCTCGCCCGATTCCGCGAACAAAGGCGCGATGCTGTAGCCAAGATGCAGCATGAAACCACTCTGCGTTAAGGAATCAATCTCATATCGCGGGCTGACTTTGCCTTCCGCCGCCGCCGCCATCGAATCGGCCATCTGTCGCGTCATCTCGCCAAAAAACATTGAAGCGTTCTTGCCGCGAACGTCGGCAGCTTCGTAACCGGTGATTTCTTCCGCCGCGGCGTTGAAAGTAAAGATGCGGCCCCCAAGATCCGTAGTGATCAAACCCGATCGGATCGATTCGACGATGCGTTCGTGCAACAAGCGCAGATCGGCTAAGGTTCGGGTCGCTTCTGCCAATTGCACATCTGAAGTTCGTTGCCTTTCGGCGAGCTTCGCCGCTAACAGACCGACCACGAGGAACGAAACATCCGCCAAACCCATTGCCTGGACCACGCTGGGCAGTGTTTCTTCGGTCGCGAGGCCACCGCGCGGCACCACTCCATTCAGCAGGAGCAACGAAACTGCATTGAAAGCTGCGGCGCTGCCAATCGCGGTAATCAGCGCGCCGCGCGGGCCGATGAACCAACTCGCGGCCGAAATCACAACGATATAAAGAGCGGTGTAAGGCGAGCGGACGGCGCCGGTAATCCAAACCAGCCACGTGACTAAAAGCACGTCCGCAAAGAATTGAAAGCGCGCCTGGACGAGATAATTTTTCCAGAGGAGGTGCGCAACCGAGTAGATTGCGGTGAGTAACGCGACTACCAGGAGCAGCGGCTTGATTGATTGCAGCGAGTCATCGACGTTCGGTCCAAATGTGCCGCGAGCCCAGATTGCGCCGGCCAACATCACGAGCACCGCCACCGCCGCCCGCCCGCCAATCAACCACCACAAACGAGTGCCGAATGCTGCTTGCGTCGTCCGGCTGCCCTCACTCGCCATGCCGAAAGCGTACCATGGAATCAACACAACGTGAGCGAAAGAACTGGGTTATGGCAAGCTCGCCCAACCGCCCGCCAAGTCAATTGACAAGCAACTTTCGCCGGAATAGAGTGTCCGCGTTTAATCCTCGCTTACCTGCTGGCAAGAGTTTCTCTGGTTAGTTTTATACAGGGGCCTGTTCGTAGATCTTTTCGGTACTCACGAAGGAATTACCGACTATGACGCTGTCTCCAACATTCAAGATCTTCCGGCCCTTCTAGTGTGCGTTGTGAAATCGCCAGGGCAGTCGGCCGCCCTAACGCGGCCCGGCTAGGCTTCCCGGAGCAGGAAACGTTTCGCGCGGCAGCGTCATTTACAGTGTAGTCATCTTGCGCCCGGCACGTGACGAGAAGCAGACCGGGCCTGCCATCGAGGGTCCGAAGAATGGGCTGCGGAAGCGCCCTCACGCGAAAGGAAACTCCTTCATGCCGGATTTTTTCTCCGAACCGTTCGTGCACCTCGCCGGACTGACTCACAAGTCCGCGCTCGTCGCTTGGGGCGCCTTCTACTTCCGGGTCAAGAATTCTGGCAAAGAGTTCAAGCTGTTGGAGGACGACGATCTCGACAAGATTCACCCTCCGCGACGCGAGACTATCGGCGCGAGGTCTGAGCCTTACGGCAACGCGCGCGTGATCGTGTCGGACTTGGCGGGCAACGAGATCGCGTCCGCCTTCACTTCCAACACGAACCATTGCTGGGTGGCGGGGCTTGAGCCGGACACGGAGTACACCTACAAAGTCATCGTTAACGGCGAGGAGTGGGCGCGCGGCGAGCGGCGCGATTGGGTGAGCGGCGGCGATGGCAAGGGGCTCACCCTGAAGGGGAGGAGTTACAGCAACCGCTTCCGCACCCATCCCGATCCGACCCGCGCGTCGCCGTCGCCTTTTACCTTCGCCGTCCTCGGCGACTTCGGTGTCGGCATCCGCAAGGACAAGGAGGACCGCCATCAACGGCAAATCGCCGAGGCCCTTGAACGAGCGGTCACCGAGCACAACATCCGACTGATTCTGACGACCGGCGACAACATCTACCGCAGCGGCGGCTTTCTCGGATCGGGCGGCCAAACCGGCGACGAGGACGACGATTGGTACTTTACGTACTATCAGCCGTACCGCTACGTCATCAATCGCGTCCCCGTATATCCCAGCATAGGCAATCACGACGCCGACGAGACTGAGAGCCGCGACGACCGGACGCAGCTCGAAGACAACTTCTACGTGCGCGAGCGCGTCGCGGGCGAGGAGGCCGCGGGCCGCGCCTCCTTCGAGCCGGGGCAGGGTCTTTTCTACCGCTTCCGCTACAGCTCAGAGGTTGAGTTCGTGTGCGTCGATACGTCGAAGGAGCCGAGCACCGGGTTCAAGGACAGACTCTTCAAGCACCCGAAGCACAGCGAGTTCCTTAAGTCGGCCCTGCCGGACGCGGGCGGCGCGGCGGCCAGCTGGCGTATCCCCTTCTGCCACCACCCGCCGTTCAGCGCCGGCCCGAAGCACAGCAACACTAAAGGGATGGAAGCGCTCGTAGAGCAGTTCCGCAGGGCCGGCGTGCGGGCGGTCTTCAGCGGCCACGAGCACAACTTCCAGCATTGTCGCTCCAACGGCGTCGACTATTTCGTGACGGGCGGGGCCGGGAAAGTCAGGACGGACAAGCCGAAGAAGTCCGCGTTCGAAAAAGCGCACACGCTCTCGTGGGCGGCTCAGCCTCACTTTCTCCTCGTCACCGTCGAGGGCAAGCGCATGACCGTGCAGCCCATCGCACAACTCGGGCCGGGTGGTGCGCTCTCAGAAATCGGGCGGCTGGCCCCGGATAACAGTCAGGTAAGCGAGCCGATTGTCATCAGCCTTAGTTGAGGGAGTGAGTATGAACGAACGAATCATCTTCCGGCTGAGTGGAAGACGGCCGGTAGTGTCCGATCTCGTGAGGAGGTGAATGATGGCAGGGAAAATTGTCGAAGGCCGGAACCTTCTTCCGCCGCAGGACTGGACGTTGATGCCTGACTTCTGCGTCATCGGATCGGGCGCAGCGGGCGGCGTTTGCGCGCTGAAGCTGGCCGAGGCCGGCTTCGTCGTGACCGTGCTGGAAGAGGGACCGAACATCCCGAAGGAGCCGGGGCATGGCGGCCCGTCGCACGTGCGGAAAATGCTTAACGAGCGCGAAGTCGAGATGTACAAGCTGCTCTATCAGGAGGGCGCGACGCGTCTCACCAAGAATGGGGGCGTCAAGGTCTTGCAGGGGCGCTGTCTCGGCGGCGGAACCGCGGTCAACTGGTCAGCCTGTCTGCCACCGCGTTTAGAAACGCTCGACGAGTGGCAGAAGCGCGGCTTGCCTTTCACGCGGCAGAACCTCGAACCGTACCTGCGCGAGGTCGTCAACTATCTACCCATCGTCCGCAACGATAAGTACAACACCTCGGCGAAAAAATTCATGGAGGGGTGCGATCACCTCGGCATTCCCCACGACAACCTGCCGAACAACACGCACCAATGCCGCGAGTGCGGGAGTTGCGGCGTAGGCTGTCCATACGACCGCAAGATGAGCGGCTTCGTAAAGTGGCTCCCCGACGCTGTCGCGAAAGGTGCATCCGTCTACACCGACACGAAGGTTGATAAGCTCGTCGGAACCAATGACCGTATCACCGAAGTCCACTGCCATTTCATTGACGGCAAGAACCGCCCGACCGGAGGCACACTCATCGTCAAGCCGACGAAAGGCGTCGTGCTCGCCGCGGGGGCGATTGGCACACCGGCCATCCTCTTGCGCTCGAAGCTCAACCTTCCCAACAAGCAGGTCGGCAAGAACACGCACATCCACCCTGTCACCATCACCATTGGCAGGTATCCGGAAAATACGCACCCCGCGTACGGCGTACCTGACAACATGTGGACGCCAAAGTTTGCGCCGGGCCCGACGGGCTACCTCATTGAAACAGGCTCGTTCTACCCCGTTTTCTCGGCCTCCGCGACACTCCAGCACGGGGATGAGTTGCATCGCATCCTGCGCGATTACTACCCCAGGGGCGCGATCTCCTACGCGCACCACACGACCGGCTTCGGTGACGAGGATTACGGCACCGTTACGCTCGACAAAGGCGACCCCGTGCTCGACTACGTCATCCCCGAAGCCAACGTCGGGCCGATGCGGGAGAGCCTCGTCGAGATGTGCCGCATCCACCTCGCCGCCGGCGCGTCCTCGGTCTACGTCATGCGCAATCCGCCGCTCGAGGTCCGAAGTGAGGCCGACTTCGCCGAGATCAGGAAGATCCAGTTCGCCGAGCCGCAGCGCTCTACCATCTTTACCGTCCACGTCATGGGCGGGTGCCAGATGCACAAGGATGAGAAGCGCCGCTGCGTCAACAACGACTTCACGTTCACGGGAAAGAAAAACCTTTGGGTGTTGGACGCCTCGATCTTTCCGACGGCGCTCGGCGCGAATCCCCAGGTGACTATCTACGCACTCGCGCTGTGGGGCGCGAAAGAGATTTGCCGGCAGACCGACAACGCGCCTTTTACGCTCAACCACCAGCAAGGAGGTACATGGCCATGGCCGGGTTACTAAACACGTTAAGCGCGCTGGCCGACCCGAAGAAGCGAGCCGGGGTCAAGACGACCGGCCTCGAAAACCTCGACGCGAAGACGGCGCTCATCCTCTTCGCCGTCGCTGAGGCCGTACTCGGCGAGAACTTCCTCGTCAAAGCGCCGAAGTTTATTGAGACGGTGGACGACTTTCTCAACTACCAACGCTCCGGCCAGCGCGAGGCGTTCCTGACGGCGCTGCTCCTCGCCGAGACAAGGCTCTTTAACCTCATCGCCGGCGGGAATGTGACGCCCTTTTCGCACCAGACGCTCGCCAATCGCCGGAAGACGCTCGAACAGCTCCGTTCGAGCAACAGGCAGCAGGGGCGCAACATCTACGCGGCTTTCGTTAATGTTTCGGCCTCGACATACTACGCCAGCGATCTAACCTGGCCTGACTTGGGTTACGCCGGTGTAAGCGTGGATCATCCCGAGATCTTGACAGCGCCACCTCCCCCGCTTTGGCGGCAGCATGACGACCGACCGGTCGAACCTTAATCCGAAGGAGAATCTCAAGATGGCTCAAACAGGCAAACTAAAACTGGATCTCGTCGACGTTTTTGGAAAGCGGCTCAAGGAGAATGTTGACATTTTTATGAGTAACCTTCACTTGGACCATAAGCCTGTTTTTAGAAGCATTGATGCTTCTAAGATCATCAACATCTCTAAGCTCCACACGGGGTCGCAGGGTATTTATCAGATTTCGATAGACCCTCCGTCGTATCACCCTGTCGGTCGGATTGTCACCGTGGACACTGGTGGCGTGACTGAGATGTCTTTCCCATTTCCGGTGGACATCTCAAAGATCGTCAGCGTTAAGTTCCCGACCTTTCCGAACCTGGTGAAGGAACTACGCACGCTTTTGACCAACAGTCCCCTTGTGCTGGGTTTCGAAAACAAAACGGGCGACACGCTATACAGTGCGCTGGACGACATCCGCCGCGGCGGCGTGATGAATATCGCCCGGAAATCTTTGGCGACAAGGTTCAGCAATAACAAATCAGTCCTCTCGCTGATTAAAGAGATCAGAGAGTTACGCGGAGATCGATTTTTCGCATTCGTTGACAGGGAACTTAGGGAAGAAGTGATAAACAGCATCAACACCGGGCTGTTCCACAAGGTTGACGGAAGGTTGCACAAACTCCCCCCAGGTTTCGAAGGATTCGAGGATGTCGACAGTTTCAAAACCGACGATCATTTTGGAAACCTGCAGGTGACCTTCTTTAGGAAGGGCGATGAGTTCGTCGCCGACATCGATATTGATGACGCCGGCGGCCTCGGCCACATCTTTCAAGTTCTCAGAAACCATTTCACGGGTAACCCCACGCATCCGTTTAATATTCATCAGATCTTGCTGAGGCACCAACACCTGAATCCTGGATACAGCTTCAATTTAAGTTGAGCAATTTTTGCTGAAACAGAAATCTGACTGCCGACCGTTCTGAATTTGAAGAAAAAGGACGTCGGCGATGCTCCGGCAAGCCCCGCAAGCAGATGCATGGAAAAAGGCTCTTTCATCGGCTACCACTACACTGACGATGTTCACGATGCCGTGGTAAAGCGTGTTCATCAAGAGAATGAACGGCTACAAGTTGATATCGAAACAATCGAGGGTCACGCCGTCGCTTTTAGTTTCACCGGAGTGCAAACAGTTGACGCGCATCAGGCGGAAGGCATGTTGCTCTATTCCTTGAGTGAGATGGAGTCTCCTCCTCCCTACCGTCGGTTTGTGTTCACAAACTCAGATGATGACGACCCCGCCCGACTCGAAATTGTGGCTCGGGGAGTACACCGTGAGTGATGAAATGGTTTTCGGAGTTGCAATCAGCTGAGTGCATTGCAGGTAGGGTTCGCCGGCGTAACGACCGCTCTTTGGGCTTCATCGCTAATGCCCGCATTGACTTTGGCCTGCCACGAGCATATCTTCGCGGCGTTGCCGCAAGCGTAAGAGTGCCCACTACAAACCCTCGGTCTCGATCATGCGTCGTCAGGCTCGGTTTCTCTTGCCCGTTCTGTGTCTGGTCGTGTTGTGTGAAGCCGTTGGCTCGCAACAACAACCTCCAACAGTAAATCTGCGTCCGGGCTCGGTTGCGTCGTCGCCAGGGACTCCGCAAGTTCGTGTCAGGGCTGACAAACCGCGCGTGCCGCTGGGCACCAAAGTGACCTTCACGCTCTCGCCCGCCAGCGTGCTGTCTGATTACGTGGTTACGCTTTACTTCGGTGACCGTCGGCAACAAGTGATGACTGGCCCTCAGGCCACTCACGTTTATCAAGCCGTCGGAAATTACACTTACTCAGTAGACGTCAAATCCCGCCGGCGGTGTCAGCCAACTGTCACCTTGAGCGCCTCCGCGAGTTCGGTTCGCGAACGAGAGGCGGTCACGTTCTCAGCCCAGCTTTCTGAAAGCTGTCCCAACATTCAGTATCAGTTTGTGTTTGGCGACGGGTCGTCGAGTAATTGGCAAAGCAGCCGGAGTGCGCAACACCGCTACGCGCCGGCCGGGAAGTATCTCGCGTACGTAGATATCAGTGACGGCAACAGTCGCGTCGGCGGCAGTGCGCGTATCCCGCTTGAGGTGACGCCGGGATCGGTTGTTGACCCGCGCCGTGTTGACCCGCGCCGCAATGTATCCGTTACGCTGACCACTGAACCGATGCCGGCGCGACAGGGAACGCCGGTTACTTTCACCGCGAAGGCATCGCCCGCACGCGACGATGCGCGTTACCTGTTCAATTTTGGCGACGGGGGGCGAACGTCCTGGCAAACTGATCCGCAGTCAAAGCACACGTACAAGACCCGAGGCGTCTATCGACCTTATGTGCAGGTCAGACAAATCGCGAACAATCAAACCGTGAGCGCGACAAGTGCACCGGCGGTGTTGAGAGTAGGACGTCCTAACCAGACCACAGATCCGGATCCCAGTCCCACACCGACGCCGGCGCCATCGCCTGGTACAAGTCCATCGCCGACGCCCATTACTTCACCGACAGCGAGTAACTCGCCGGCGCCTTCCCCGGGCAACGGATCACCTTCTCCAGGTGATGGATCGTCTTCGCCCGGTTCGTCACCGTCCGGCTCAAACGGAACAACGGTGACGGGAAGCGAAACACCTTCGTCGTCACCTTTCGGCACTCCAAATCCTAATGACGCGACTTCAGGTAATAAGTGGTGGTACCTGCTGATTGCGGCGGTAGTTCTATTTCTGCTTTACCAGGCATCGGGACTTCTATTTGCGACCCAGCCAACATTCGCGCCCTTTGCAGACCACGGAGTGGCGGCGGTTGCGACCGAGAAAGGCGCACTGCCGATTAATTTTGAGATGGTATTGGATAGAAATGTCTCAGGCGGCGACTATTCCGTCACCACGGACCAGCCGCGCCTGGTGACGAATTCGCCTGAACCTGAAGACCGGCAGATAATCGAAATCTAAGGAGAAGAAATGGCTGAACCCACGACCACGATTGAAGCTACGACCACCGCCGAACCCACGGCGGCCCTTCAGCCCACGACAACGATCGGCGATGTTTTCGAACTCCCCAAACCCGGCGAGCCCGATCCGAAAACAGATCGGTGGGACGCTGTTCAGAAGCGGATCAAAGAAGAAGTAAAAGACGTAAAGTTTCCGGCGGCGCTCAGTGACCTTGGGCCGAAGATCTGCGAGCTGTTCAACGTGCCGCTCCCGAACGTGCTCGTCACATCGTGGAAGAAAGTCGATGACCTGCGCGCGCGTCTCGAAAAATCCCGCAACGCCCCCGACAAAGTGGAATACCTCGAGCTGGCGCAACACACGATCAACTGCGACCAAAAGCCTTACCTGGAAATGCGGCTTAAGAACGTACCGCTGAAGAAAATTCAGTTCGCGGTCAAGCTCGTCTTCACCTTGAAGGGCTTTGTGCTGAAAATCCAAAGCGGAGCGATTCAGGAAATTCAAACCGGGGCTTGCGAGGTGAAAGGCACTATCTCGTACGCGGGTCACGTGATCGTCGAAAAGAAACTCTCACCCATCAAACTTCCGGGCACCTTGCCCGTGCCTGCGGCCCTCAGTCTCTCTCAATCACCGCCTGAGCAGGCCAAGGCTGCGGCAACTTAATCCAAAGGACGAACGTCGAAGTAGCGCGCGTATCTGGCGCGTGATTTCATGGGGCGAGACGCCCGGGCCACCCCTCGAGAACAAATGCGAGTCAACGGCAAACTCTTTGTCTGCGTGGTCGTTCTGCTGCTCTTGGCACAGGGACTGGTCGCCCAGCAGGACCGCAAGCCGGAAAGCGATGACGTTTTGCGCATCAGCACAGAGCTTGTGCAGACCGGTGTCAGTGTCTTTGATAAGCAAGGTCGCTTCGTGGAAGGACTGACGAAGGAAGACTTCGAGTTGCAGGTGGATCGTCGCCCGGTTCCAATCTCGTTCTTCGAAAGCATTGTCGCGGGCAGCGCGCGTGATCGGTCAGCCCGGCGCCTAACTCAAAATAATCCGCTGCCTGAAGATCGTACGGCCACAACTTCTGTTCGGCGGCGCACGATCGTCTTTTTCATTGACGACCGTCATCTTTCGCTCGACGGCCTCGGCCGCACGCGAAGAACTCTTCTTAGTTTCATCGATAAACAAATGGGTCAGAACGATCTGGTAGCGATCGCTTCTGCCAGTGGCCACATCGGATTTCTGCAACAGTTCACCGACAACAAAGAGGTTCTGCGCGCGGCCGTCGCGCGCATTAGCCACGTGCCAAACTCAGTCACCGACTATGGAAAGAATCCCGGGAGTCCGATGACGGAATACATGGCGCTTACCATCGAGCAGAAAGACGATCGGAACGTCTTCGAATTTTATGTTCAGGATTGTCTGAAGTGGGCGCTCAAGCCGCCGGGCGCGAGGCGAAATGCCCGCGCGCAATGCGAAATCGAAGTCACTAATCGCGCGCGACAGATTTTGCTACAGGCCGGCGCGGTCACTTCCAGCAGCTACTACTCGCTCGAGACGCTTCTTCAATCCGTCGAAAAGATGCCGGGGAGCAAGCTCGCCTTCTTCATTTCCGATGGGTTCCTGGCTGACACAGGCCCGCGCAGTCAGGTGGGCCGGGACCGCCTCGGACGAATTACCGACAAGGCGCGGCGCGCCGGCATGGTGATCTATACGATCGATGCGCGCGGTCTGATCTCCGGCGCGCTGGATGCGACGGGTAACGTGCCCTTCGACAGCGGCGGCATGCTTGAGAATGCAAACCTCCGCGAGATAGCCGCGACGCAGGACGCGTTGCATTCGCTGGCGGTGGACACTGGCGGTCGCGCTTTACGAAATCAGAACGAGTTCGATCAGTTTATCAATGTCGCCTTGGACGAGACGTCGCGCTATTACCTTATCGCCTGGCGTCCCGAAGCCGGCGACGAAAAGGACGACAAGCTCAGAAAGATCACGGTGAGCGTGATCGGGCGTCCGGACTTAACCGTGCGTTCCGCGCGCGGGTTCACGAACAGACGCACAGTCGCCTCGGCGACGGACGAACGGAAGTCGGAAGCAGAAAGCGGAAAGAACACGCGGGCGAAACAGCCCGACGCGGATATTCAGGAGGCGCTCAAGGACTTTTATCCGAAGCAGGCATTTCCTCTGCAACTTGCTTTGATCTATCTGGACACGCCTGCCAGCGGCAGCGTGTTGACCACGTCCGTTCAAGCATCGGCGGAATCACTCTCGTACGGCGAGGAAGGGAAGGATCCCGCACGAGTGACAATCGCGGGCGTGGTTCTCAACGATCAGGGCAAACCGGCTGCGAGTTTCCGGACGGGCCTTAAAGTTAACCGGGCTTCCGCGGCCACTTCACAGGGAACTGCTTCGAACGTTATCTACAACTATCCTGCTCCGCTAAAGTCGGGAATCTATCAGGTTCGCGTCGCGGCGCGGGACGATGCCAGCGGGCTGGTGGGCAGTGCGATGCAGTGGATAGTTATTCCTGATCTCGCGTCGCGCCAGCTTTCCATGAGCAGTCTGCTGGTCGGGCTTGAGAGCGTGGCGGCGAACAGCGCGAGCGCCGAACGAATTCAGTGGAGCGTGGATCGGAAGTTCGGGCGCGGTTCTCATCTGAGATTCATCACCTTCGTCTACAACGCCGCGCAGGCGAGCCCGCGCGTGACCAATCTCGCCGCCCGCGTGCAGGTTTACCGGGACAGCCGCCCCGTGCTCTCGCTCCCAACTGCGAAGCTCTCAGTGCCAACGGATACAGATCCCGCGCGTGTTCCTTTCGCTTCAGAAATCGATCTCACGCGCCTGCCGCCGGGTGCTTACGTACTCGAAGTGACGATTGAAGATCTGGTCGCGCACAAGTCTGTGTCCCAGCAGACGACGTTTTACGTTGAGTGAGGTTGGCTCTGCAGCGCTGCGTAGCAGCGGTCTTAGCTAAGCCCAAGGCGGGGCTTTAAGAGCCTTGGGAAACCATGTCCGCCATAGATCAGCGGAGCCCGCGAAGCGAGCGACATCTTTGGAGTGCGGCGACTAGTCGCCGCTTTCTTTCGGGGTCCCCGCGCGGGTAGCCCGCATGGGGTGCCGATAGCGCTGACAAGTCAGCGCACTCCAAAATTGGTCGCCGCTCCGCGGCTCCTACAAATTTATTAACCATCCTAACCCAAGGCTTGCAAGGCGTGGCCTTGGGCTTAAATACATCCGCTGCTGCGCAGCTCGTTGAATATTGTGAGCCAGATCTAAAGTGATCAGCGATCAATCAAGCGCGTTTACATCCCTTAAGACTTTTGGCTCCACCTGGTATTCCAACCCGAAGGGTTGACAGAAAGTAGCCGGAGGTCAAAGCGAAGCAGAGACCTCCGGATCGGGTGCGGTGTTAGTTGCACCCTGTTAGGGGTGCCAGATAATCCGCGAATTCTTGCATCCCTTCAGGATGCTCAAATCACTGTCGCCGGTTCCCGGTGGTCGGCGACCACCGGCTACTTTCTATCAGCCCTCCGGGCTGAAGCAGCACCTTTCCTTCTCATCGCGGCGCTTAAGCGCCACCGTGTTATATACTTCGACAGCTTTCGTTCGAGAATCAACACCATAGATTAGAAGCTTGAAACGCATTCTCCATGTCGTGGGCGCGCGCCCGAACTACATGAAAATCGCGCCGATCGTGCGCGAGATGGCGAAGCACGCAGACGAGTTCGCGCAGACGTTGGTGCACACGGGCCAGCATTACGACGACAACATGTCGAAGGTTTTTTTCGACGAACTCGACATGCCGCGGCCGGATATCAATCTCGAAGTTGGATCGGGTTCTCACGCCGAACAGACAGCCCACGTGATGATGCGTTTTGAACCGGTGGTCGTGCAGTTCAAGCCTGACTGGGTCGTTGTCCCGGGCGATGTGAACTCGACTCTGGCGTGCGCTCTAGTGGCCGCGAAGCTGGGAGTCAGAGTGGCGCACGTCGAAGGTGGCCTACGCTCGTTCGATCGCACGATGCCGGAAGAGATTAATCGGCTGCTGACCGATCAGATTTCAGATTTGCTGCTGACACATTCGCCCGAAGCCTGCGAAAACCTGGTGCGCGAAGGCGTCGCGGAAGAAAAAATTCATCTGGTCGGCAATACGATGATCGACACGCTCGTGCGGCTGATGCCTTTGGCTGAAGAGCGTTGGCCGGCGTTGCACTCTCGTTTCAGTTTCGATCGTTTCATTTTGGTGACCCTCCATCGGCCGAACAACGTCGATGACCGCGCGGGCTTGAGCGAAATCATCTCAGCGCTCAACGAAGTCAGCAGCGACGTGCCGGTGCTATTTCCGGTTCATCCGCGCACGCGGCAGCAGATTGCTGAATATGAAATTAACGTGAGTGAAACCTTGCGACTGACTGAGCCGATCGGCTATATCGAGTTCCTCGCGCTCCAGGCGCACGCGTCCGTGGTCGTTACGGACTCAGGCGGCGTGCAGGAGGAAACGACTTTCCTTGGCGTCCCGTGCCTGACCGTGAGGCCGAACACCGAACGGCCAATCACAATCACGACCGGAACGAATCAGCTCGTTAAGAGAAGCAGTGCGGCGATCGTTTCCGCGATTCGCTCAGCCCTTGATCGACCGCGCCGTGCGGCGGCTTCGCGTCCTGAATTTTGGGATGGAAAAGCAGCCGAAAGAATCGTGAGCCTGTTTCGCGAGCTGGACTGACCTGAAAAAGAAAAAGCGGCAACAGACGCCGCTTCGATTTGGGAAAGTGGTGAGGCGTGTAGGGATCGAACCTACGACCCGCAGATTAAGAGTCTGCTGCTCTACCAACTGAGCTAACGCCCCACGAGAAGTGAAAATTATACGGCGCGAAAAAAAGTAGTCAAGCACGCCGTAACAATTCTAAGTTCTTCTCAGTGTTGCGGTACGACTCTGTGTCTCTGTGCGTTCTCAGTGACTCTGTGGTGAGTCTTCCTCGCAACACCAATACCGAGGCACAAAGGATTCACGGAGGCACAGGGAAAGACAAAGAACCCCGTTCCGGTTTGTCAAAACGCAGGCACTTCGCACAGAATGTCCTCTCCGTTCTCTTACTGCGTAAATCGACATGAAATACCATGACAGCGTGTTGAGCCTGATTGGCAACACGCCTTTAATTAAACTTAACCGGCTGAACCGCGGATTGAAGCCGCTGATCCTCGCCAAGATGGAGAATCTGAATCCCGGCTTCTCCGTCAAAGATCGCATCGGCATTTCGATGATCGATGCGGCCGAACGCGAAGGTAAGCTCAAACCGGGCGGCACCATCGTCGAGGCCACTTCCGGCAACACGGGCATCGGTTTGGCCATCGCTGCGTCCGTCAAAGGTTACAAATGCATCTTCGTGATGACGGACAAAGCGTCCGTTGAAAAGTCGCGTTACCTGAAAGCCCTCGGGGCTGACGTGGTGATTACCCCCGTCTCAGCCAAGCCCGGCACGCCGGATCACTACGTTTCGACCGCGCGCCGGATCGCCGCGGAAACACCGAACTCCTTCTATCCCGATCAGTATTCGCATCCGGCCAATCCGGAAGCGCACTATCGCACGACCGGTCCGGAACTTTGGGCGCAGACAGAAGGCAGGATTTCTCACTTCGTTTCCGGCATCGGAACCGGCGGAACAATTTCCGGCACCGGCCGATTCCTGAAAGAGATGAATTCGAACATCAGGATCATCGGCGCCGATCCGTTTGGATCGATCTACAAGACATACAAAGACACCGGCAAAGTTCCCGAGACGACACCTTACCTCGTCGAAGGCATCGGCCAGGAGGTCCTGCCGCCGAACGCGCACATGCAGTTCGTCGACGAGGTGATGAACATCAGCGATCACGACTCGTTCGAGACGGCGCGCCAGTTGAGTCGCATCGAAGGCATTTTCTGCGGCGGCTCGACCGGAACGAATTGCGCGGCCGCACTACGGGTGGCGAGAGACCTCGACGAGAATGCAGTCGTGGTGTTTGTGGTTTGCGACACGGGTGAGCATTACCTTTCGAAGTTCCATTCAGACGAATGGATGAAAGAGAAGCGACTGCTCGAGCCGCAGAAGATCACCGCGGGCTTGATCAATGAAACAAAAGGGAAGCAGGCGCCGCGTGAGTTGGTGAGCGTCGCACCGACCGATCTGGTCGCGGCGGCTTTGGCCAAGATGAACGAGATGGGTTTGACGCAGATTCCGGTGATGGAAGATGGAAAGTCTGTCGGGTCGCTGCGTGAAAATCACTTGCTGTCGAAAGTGTTCACTGACCGCGATCTGCTTGAGGCCCCGGTCAGCAAAATCATGGACAAGGGTTTTCCTACCGTTGACGTCGATGCTGATGTGAACGTAGTTTCCCGCAAGCTGCGCACGAACCCTGCGGTGTTAATTGAAGAGTATGGCCGGATAACCGGCATCATCACGCGCCATGACGTTTTGGAGATGAGCGAAAACGGGGAGTGAGGTGGCGCAGACTGAAGTCTGTGCCACGCTACCGTTCATAAAACTTCACTTTCAAACCTTCATCCAGCTGCCTCAGCTCGTACATTTCGAAACCTTCCAAAAAGTTCGGCGGCATGAAAGTGTCGGCGCCTTCAACTGACAAAGGAACTTCGGTGACGATCCAGCGGTCGATGTGCGGCAGGAACGCTTCATAAACTTTCGCGCCTCCCATCACAAATAAATGCTCGTCGCGACCACGCGCGAACTCCATCACGGAATCGACGTCACGCATTACCAGAACGGGATTTCCTGGGTTGAAGTTAGTCTCGCGACTCAGAACGATATTCGTTCGTTCCTTCAGCGGCCTCTTCAAGGTCTCCCAGGTCCGCCGTCCCATCACGACGGTGTTGCCAATCGTCGTGGCTTTGAAAAACTTCATGTCGGCAGAATAGTGCCAAGGCAGTTTTCCGCCTTTACCGATGGCGAGATTTCGATCTACTGCAACGATTCCGATTACGGACATGCTGGTTCCCGTCCCGCATCAGCGGGCGTCGATGATCTCCTGAATCGTGAGATTAATGTCTCGGGCGATCTGCCGAAGCAAGATTGGCGAGATATCTCGGCCTGCGTGAAAGGGGACTGTGGTACTGCACCATCGGGGTGGCGAAACTGTTTGTGCGAACCCTTCTGCCGCACTTCGACAAGTCCTAACTTCTGAAGCAGCGAAACGACTTTCCTCGGTTTCAGAACGGGTGGGCGGCTCATGTTACGCCACCTTTACAGTTTCAGTCCCTACGAATTCGGCTTCCAACTTCGGTTCTCCGTCAATGAGTAGGAGTTGAATGACTTCCTTCATGTTGTCGCGCAATTCTTCTAGCGTATCCGCCTGGCTATGAGCTCCTGGAACTCCGGGACGTAACCGACGTACAAACCGGTGTCAGCGCACTTCTCAACGATGTAATTAAAGCTCTTCATACCCGTTCACGATACCACTTACCAAAACGGCAGTCGATATTCAGACCGCCACCGGCGCGGCGATCTTCGCATGCGATTCGTACCCAACGAGGCTCAAATGTTCGTAGCGAAAATTAAGCAGACCTTCGAGGCTGCGCAGTTTCCCGGGCTCGTCATTTATGTCGAGCCGCGGTAGTGGTTTCGGTGTGCGTGAAAGCAATTCGTTAACTTGTTCGAGATGATTCTTGTAAATGTGATAGTCGCCCAGCGTGTAAATGAATTCGCCCACCTGCAGGTCGCAGACGTGCGCGACAAGATGAGTCAGCAACGCGTACGAGCTGATGTTGAATGGCACTCCGAGAAATGCATCGGCTGAACGTTGATAAAGTTGGCAGTGAAGAACAGGCCGATTTTCAGAAGCAGAGGCGGGCAGGATGCCCGCGCTCCCAGGCGCGTTCCCAGCCTCAATCTTGAATTGGAACAAAGTATGACAAGGGGGCAGGTCGACGTTGTCGCACTCGCGCGGGTCCCAACCGCTAACGATCAGGCGCCGCGAGTTCGGATTCGTTTCGATTTCATTTATCAAACGCTCAATCTGATCGACGCCGTCATGTTTCGGATAGTTTCCGCCAAAGGATCGCCAAAGATATCCATAGACCGGGCCGAGATCGCCGGCTTCACGGCCAAAGCGCCGCGTGTGTTCTTCATCCGCCCACTCTTTCCAAATGTCGACGCCGCGCGCGCGCAGGTTCGCTTCGTTCGTATCGCCCGACAAAAACCAAAACAATTCTTCCGCAACCCAGCGAAAGGGAACTCGCTTGGTGGTGACGATGGGAAAGCCTTCGCGCAAATCGAAGCGGGTTTGAAATCCGAAGTGCGAGATCGTGCCGACCCTAGTCCGATCCTGATGTTCGACGCCGCGGTCAAGAATAGAGCGGAGAATGTCGTGGTATTGCTTCATAAATGAGCGAAGAGCTAAGAGCCGCAACGTCAAGAACTGCGCCGATGGCTGTTCAATTTTTCATCGCTCGGTTAGCACGCCGGAGACGTGCATACCGACTTTTCTAGATCGGCAACAGCACGACCGAGCGTGTGTGCCCGCCGGGCTACTTAACCGTGGCCATGCACTCAATCTCCACACGCGCACCCAACGCTAAACCGGTAGTGCCAAACGTGCTGCGCGCGGGCATGCGCTCTTTGGGAAAGTAACTGACGTAGACCTCGCTCATGGCCGGCCGTTCGGCAATGTCCAGCAGCATGACGGTGCACTTCACCACGTGGTCCATCCCGGAACCGTTCCGCTCAAGGATGCCGCGGATGTTATCCATCACCTGTTTTGTTTCTGCTTTAACGCCTCCCGTGACCAATGCGCCGGAGGCATTCACGCCGAGCTGTCCTGAGAGATAGAGCATATTCCCAACGCGCACGACTTCAGAGAACGGTGATCCGGGCCGACCTTTGTATTCCGGTTTCGATTGCGCCCGGGTTTCGAAAGCGACCGCGCCGCAAAAACAAAGCGCGAGTAAGGCGATGCAGATTGGTTTCATGGTTCCTCCTTGGAACAGGCGTATGGGGTACAACTTTCAGATTGCTTTTAAGGTCGCGATGTCGCGAACTGCTTCGATCAGCCGCTCGATCTCTGCTTCGCTCGTGTAGCATGCGCAACCGACACGCACCAGACCTTCCGGCGCGAGACCTAATCGCTCAATCACCGTCTGCGCATAGAAGTCACCGTGCGAGGCGAACAGACCACGTTCGGAAAGGCGGCGCGCGACTTCCGTGGAAGCGACGTCCTTAACCGTGAACGAAACAGTTGGCGTGCGTTCGACGTGTGGCGGTGGGCCGTACATGCGAATTCCGTTTATGCTGGATAACCCTTCCCACAGTTTTAGAACTAGAGGTGTGCTGTGGGCGCGGAGACCGGCGAAGGATTGTTTTAAGGCTTCGCGTCGACTCCGGGCTGAATGATCGATCCGGTCGCTACCGCTCTCGGTACTGACACGAGATACCCGGTGGCTAGCGCTCCCGGTACTGACCTCATCGCTCCTGGGGCCGAGACTCAGCGACGCATAGAAATCGACAGCAGCGGCCGCGCCGGCGATTCCCTCGTGGCTCTGCGTTCCCATCTCCGCACGTTCGGGTGCGGTCTCCGGCGCAGGCTGCAACTTCGGGAAGTCGATCGACTCAAGCAGATCCTTTCTCCCGTAGAAGACGCTGACGTGCGGACCATAGAACTTGTAGGCCGAGCCTGTCAGGAAGTCGCAGTCCATTTCCTTAACGTCGCATAGAAAGTAAGGTGCGTAATGGACGGCATCAACCAATGCGAGCGCGCCGACTGAATGCGCCAGCTCAACCGCGCCGCGAAAATTGTTGACTGTGCCCAGCGCATTACAACCCGCGCCGAAGGCGACCATCTTCGTCTTTTTCGTGACCAGCCGCTCGAAATCATTCCAATCTAACTGGCCCGTTTCCGGATCCATTTGTGCGACCCTCAACGTGATGCCACGTTCAACCTCGAGCGCCTGCCATGGAGCAACGTTCGCGTGATGCTCCAGTTCAGTGATCACGATTTCGTCGCCCGGTCCCAGCGTTCGCCCCAGCGCGCGCGACAGGTGATAAATCATCGTCGTCGTGTTCGGGCCGAAGACAATCTCTTCGTTTGAAGCATTCAAGAAATCCGCGAACGTGTCTCGTGCTGACTGAATAATCGCGTCGGTCTCGTGACTCGTGGGATATTCCCAGTGCGTGTTCGCGTTGTGGTTCAGCAGGTAATCAGCGACCGCATCGACGACAACTTTCGGCGTCTGGGTTCCTCCCGGAGCGTCGAAGTACGCGACCGGGTATCCGTTGTGGGCGCGTTCGGTTGCGGGGAACAGTTTGCGAATTTCTTCGGTTGCCAGGATCGAAGCGGCAGGCGTCGCTACAGGTGTGCTCATCTTCTTTCGTTTACGAACGCCGGAGATGCTATCAGAAAGCTCCGGGAATTTCCCAACGTGCTTGGTAACTGGTACTGGTTCATATTCACCTTCCTATTCACACCGCGTCTTAGCCCGGTGTCGGCCAGCGGCCAAGCAAGGGAAACCGTTTAAATGGTTTCCCTACGCCACCCCAACGTGATCGCCGCGCTAAAGCGACGGCGAGAATGAAGAGGCTTTCTCAAACTGAACTAGTAGTTTCTCCTCCCGTGTGCCTCTACTTTGCGTGTCTTTGCGTCTTAGCACATGGGCGAACCGACCACTCTCGTACGTAAGGTCCTTTCACGCAAAGTCGCAAAGTCGCAAGATCGCAAAGGCGAAATTGGATACTGCTAACTACTTCTTAACTGTTAAGCCGTCGGCACTGCGTTTGCACAATGAACCCTCACAGCGAACGGTTTCAGCAAAACGCTCGATCCATGAGCCGTAAACCGAACGCGGGCGAGTGTAGAAGTGTACGCGAAACCAACAGAAGGACCGGCAGCCGGTCAAAATGCAAACAACGGAATCATGAACCAAAGGAGCATACAAAATGACATGCAGTGAAGTGATGACGAAGAACCCAAAGACCTGTGCACCGACCGACTTCGTAGAGAAGGCGGCGCAATTGATGAAGAGTGAAGACGTCGGTCCGATCCCGATTGTCGGCAGTGATGGCAAGCTCGAAGGGATCATTACCGACCGCGACATCGTTCTCAACGTGGTGGCTGAAGGTCAGGATCCAAAGACAACGAAGATCGCCGACGTGATGTCGACTGATTTGATCACGTGTACCGCTGAGGGCGACATCGAAGAGACGCTGGAATTGATGGAAGACAATCAGGTCAGACGCATTCCGGTCGTCGATGCGAGCGGTCGGCTGGTCGGAATTATCTCGCAGGCCGACATCGCCACGCGACTTGATGACTCCGAGAAGACAGCCGAGCTTGTTGAAGACATCTCGAAGGCGGCGGCTTCAAGCTAGCGAGCGAGAGGGCGCGAGCGGATTGGCCCCCTCCCCCTCTGGGAGAGGGCTGGGATGAGGGAGCAAAGCTTTAGCCCGGGAACGCGTAATGGTTAATAGTTTCCGCGCTGCGCGGCGGAGCCTCGCGGCGGGCAAAAGTATTGACGCGAAGGCTGTCAGCCCTTCACCCTAACCCTCTCCCAAAGGAAGAGGGGATAACAAATGCGCCGGATCAACCTCAGCGCGACCGCAATCGTTCTCGTCTGCTTTTTTCTGCCCTGGGTGCAAATGAGCTGTGGCGAGACCAGCGATACTCTGAGTGGATTTGATCTGGCGCGGAAGGATTCGACGCTCCTGTGGCTGATCCCGCTGCTGACCGCGGCGGTATTGGTCATAGGATTACTGCGGCGCGCCGGCGAGAGACAACAGCCATTCGCAATTGTGAGCGCGGTGACCGGCGCTATTACTCTGTTCCTGATGAATGATCAGCGCGCGAAGATTAGCGATGCCGCAGCTTTGATTCCGGCGCAATTGACAGGCTGGTTCTGGCTGGGAATCATCTCGGCCGGCGCGATGGTCGTCACCGGAATCGGAGTCCTTTTTCGAAGGCAGAGAACTGCTGACGACCGAACGTAGTCAAAAATGGCCTTAACACTTTCACTTAAACCGGAACATTTGAAGCGCTACAAAGATGTGGTCGCTCTCTTCATTAAGTACGGCCGGTCTGACCTGGTCAACCAGGCCAACATTCAGCCCGGAGCCGACGGCCAGCAAGACGCTTTAGCTGCCGGCGTCGCAAAAGCCGAAGAACTCGCCGACGATCTGGAAAAGCTTGGACCGACGTTCATCAAACTTGGCCAACTGATTTCCACGCGTGCCGACCTCTTGCCTGAGCAATATCTCGAAGCGCTGGCGCGATTGCAGGACAAGGTCGAACCATTTCCTTTCGAGCAGGTCCAGGAGATTGTTGAGAGGGAACTCGGGGGGCGCCTGTCAAAACTGTTTGCGAAGTTTGAGCCTGAGCCGCTGGCGGCGGCTTCGCTGGGACAAGTTCATCGTGCGTGGATGCGCGATGGACGCGAGGTAGTGGTCAAAGTTCAACGGCCGAACATTCGCGGAACGATCATTGAAGACCTGCAAGCGCTTCAAGAAGCGGCCGAGTTCATAGACAACCACTCTGACGTCGGCAAGCGTTACGAATTCAGCCTGATACTGTCAGAGTTTCGCCGCAGCCTGATGCGCGAACTGGATTTCAAACGCGAGGCTGACAACCTTCTAAAACTCCGGGAAAGCCTCAGCGAATATGAAAATATCGTAATTCCGGCGCCCGTCGAAGATTACACATCATCGCTCGTCCTGACGATGGATTTCATCCCGGGAAAGAAGATTACCGACGTCAGTCCGGTGCGCCTGGTTGAAATCGACGGCATGAAGTTGGCCGAGGACTTGTTCCGCGCGTACCTGAAACAGCTTCTGGTCGATGGTTTCTTTCACGCCGATCCACATCCGGGCAATGTGTTTCTCACCGATGACAACCGCATTGCGCTAATCGATTTAGGAATGGTGTCGCATCTGAGTGACGGGATGCGCGAGCAACTACTGCGGATGTTACTGGCCATCGCCGAAGGCCGCGGCGAGGAAGTCGCCGAAATCACCGTCAGACTTGGAGAAGCCAGGGAAAATTTTGACGAGACTGAATTCAAGCGACGGGTCTCTAGTTTGGTTATTCGCCATGCGAACGCGTCGCTCGACAAGATCGACGCCGGCCGAATCATCATGAAGATTATGCGAATCGGCGCCGATACGTGGTTCCGCTTCCCGCAGGAATACACGATGATCGCGAAGGCGATCCTGAATCTGGACCGCAGCGTCTACACCCTCGCGCCGGATTTCAATCCGAACGACGTCATCCGCGAAGAATCGGCGAACATCATGACGCGCCAGATGTACAGGAGTCTGGAGCCGGGCGTGCTGATGACGCGCATGGTTGAGCTGAAAGAGTTCGTCGAGCGTCTGCCGACACGGGTCAATAAAATCCTCGACGCGGTGGGCAACAACGAATTGAAGATCGGCGTCGATGCGATCGATGAGAAACTTTTAATTGAAGGACTGCAAAAGGTTGCGAATCGCATCACCTTGGGACTCATCCTGGCAGCCCTGATAGTTGGGGCCGCGTTGATGATGCGAGTTGAGTCTACCTTCAAAATTCTTGGTTATCCCGGCCTCCCGATGATCTTCTTCCTCGTCGCCGCCATGGGCGCACTCTTTCTGGCCGTCAATATTCTGTTCTACGACGTTAAGGCGAAGCCGCCACCGGATGATGAATGATTAACGGACCGGACCGAATCTTTCCGATTAAGGTGACGCTACCTTAAGTTCGTCCTGCAGTTTCGTGAACCTCTCAGCCGAGTACGAGTACCGCGTAGTATCCAACCGGCTCTCGAGAAACGTGTGGTAAATGCCGTCCTTGGGATTGGAGTAAATCTCTTTTGGGCCGCTAACCTGTCGTTCGAAATCCTGGTTTGCCGGAAGCCTCATCGATCCGGGCGTCGTTCTAGACGATGTATGCTGAACGAGTATTAGCAGAACCGTTCCTTCCACACGGGGTGGCAATTTCCGGGCAGCTATAAACTTCGGAGTAACAAAAAAGACAGTTACCGCACCTTCCGGAGACTCAAATTGCAGAGTGCCGTCTTTGGCGAGCCGATCCGCCGTAGGCGGTCCGAGGACCCGCTCAACGTCAGCGCGCTTTGATACTAAGGGCTCAAGACCTTTCCAAGTGGCCCCCTGCGCCTCTGACCCGAACATGAGCCCCGCAAAGGCTGCGGCCAAAACCAAAAGTACGCTTTGAACGCTTAAGACTTTTGTGTACTTCATGCCCACGATGCTAGCGCAAAAAAGCGTTTCCCGTAAATATGAAAGTCCGCGAAGCGGACGGGCAGCTGCGAAGCAGCGGATGTATTTAAGCCCAAGGTGAGGCTCTGCGAGCCTTGGGTTACGACGGTTACTAATTTGTAGGAGCCACGGAGCGGCGAAGTTGTCGTGGCGCCCGGCATTCGATCCTGTGGTGACTTTGAGTTAGGCGATCGGAAGGAGCGCCAGCAAGATTTCTCCTAAGAATGAACCTCTCAACGAGGCACTCGCGTTGGTTCCGACGCTGAACTCAAATCTCTTAACTCGGGAGATGTCGCCGCTTCGCGGGCTCCACTGATCTGTAACGGCAGTTTCCCAAGGTTCGCAAAAGCCTCGCCTTGGGCTTAGCTAAGACCGCTGCTACGCAGCTCGACGAGCTTCGCAGTTCTCTTTCATTTCGTCTTCAAAAGTTTGAGCAGCGCCTTTTCCGCCGGATGCAAACGCGGCGAGCGAAATGACCCGAGGTGCTCATGGCCCTTGAAGTAGTCGCTGATCGTCTTATCTTTTTCGAACGCTTCAATCACTGCCGGACAAATGTACGAGCTGCGACAGACGGCGGGCGTGTTGCCGAGGGCGCGCGCCGTTTCTTTGATCGCCGAAATGATCATTCGCTTCACCGAACGCTCATGCTCGGGATCCGCATTACGCCGGCGCGCCAAAGAGCACGCGCAGAGAAGCGTTCCCGACCAGGTGCGAAAATCTTTCGCGCTGAAGCTGTCGGTCATGATTTCACGGATGTAGGCGTTAAGGGTCTGGGCCCGCACATCCACCAACTGGCCCTCGCCATTTTGGTATTTGAAGACCCGACGGTTGGTCTGTTTCAGGAGTTGGCGCATTAGCCGCGCGACGTGGCGATCTTCGAATTGTGATTCGTGCATCACGCCGGATTTACCGCGAAAGCGGAACGTGATGATCGAACCCTTGACGCTGACATGGCGCGGTCGCAGCGTCGCTACGCCATAGCTGCCGTTCTCGCTTGCGTAGACTTCGCTACCGGGCCGAAGAAAGGCGGCGGAAAGAATGCGAACGATCCCGGCCAGCACACGCTCGCGCGGCAATCCCGGTTTGCGCAAATCGCGATTCACGGCCCGCCGCATCGCCGGCAGGTTTTCGCCAAACTTGATTAGTCGAATGAACTTTTTTTGTTCGCGCTGGCGGACGTGACTGTCGTGATAGAGATATTGCCAGCGGCCCGCCGCGTCTTTGCCTACGACTTGCACGCGTCCCGACGCGGCAGCATTGATGGCCACCTCGGTCCACGCCGGCGGAATTCGCAGCGCGCGAATGCGCGCCAGATCCTGCGATGTGACTTTCGCTCCGGCGCGCTGGTACCGAAACCCACGTGCGGGCGTTCCCATTCGATGTATTCCGGTCGCATGAATCCGCTCGATTGTGGTCATGAATTACGCGCAAGGTGCGGTTAAAGGCCACCGCGCAGACTGGAGCGCAACCGTCCCGGTTGCACTTCTGACTGAGGCGCAAGCGCGATGCTTGCGCTCCGGTCATTGATTCTCGCTAGCGAGCCGGAGTGGTCACGTTGATTTGCGTTCCCCCACGGTTGAAGAGTTTGCCGCCAAAGAAAAACAGCACGACGGCAACCAGGATTACGAAGATGACGAGCACGGCAACCACGCCGGCACTTGATCCACCACGTTCTGATGACATGAGCATTCCTCCTAGTTGAAGTTCCAGGGCCTAAAGCGTCTTTGCAGCTTCTTCCCGTTCTCGTTTGACGCGCTGTTCGTCCATCGCTAGCGCGATGTCTTTGTCCGAATCCTTGTGCGGCTTCGGGTTTCCGTGAGCGCCCGCAACCTGGCTGCTCGCCGGCATTTCCTCATATTGATTTCGCGTGCTGTCTTCCTTTTGTGCTGAAGACCTGACGCCACGTTTCTTCGAAAGTTGTTCACCCATTGTTTGTTCCTCACTCACGAATTGTTAAGTTAGTTCTACCGCGTAAGCTGATGCGCTTAAGTTGTGTTACTTACTCCTCACTGCTTCGCCGGGTCTTCATAATCGTTGCGCTCGCCGCGCCGCCGCTCGGGATGTTCCGCACGCTTCTGCTCGCCGAAGCGGATCGAGGCTTGTTCGCGTCGCGGGCTGCTGTTTGCGCGCATCGCCTGCGCCTTCTTGTCTTTACGTTGACCGTCTTTTTTTCGCCTTTCCTTTTCCGACATACTTGTCCTCCATTTTTGATTATCGGGACGAGCATTCCTTGCGCGTTCTTAACTGCTGTTTCTGCGGCGCACGCCAAACAGGCGTGCTGGATAAATTCCAAAGTTTTCGACCTCGACCTGATTACCTCCGGCGAACCGTACCCGCGCGGCGGGGATGAATGTCCCCTCGCCGCGACCATTGCGACCGATGATCAATTCGACGTAGCTGAATGGGTAGTCGGTCGAGCGGGCGCCGTAGCGCACCTCGTAAAGATTCACCCAGCGTTCGAACAGAATCATTAACTTGCGATCGCCGTTGGCGAGCGTTGTCTCAGTCACAAAGTTCAGTCGACGGCCAAGTTGTCCTCCTAACGAGAAGTAGCCGAGATCGCGGTCGTCGATTGCTTCAAGCAGAGCATCCTGCCGACCTTCAGCAAGAATAGCGACGTCGCGCGCGACTTCCGCATCCGGCGTGCGCCCTTTGAGCGTCAACGAGAATGTTCGCGTCGCGCTTCGGGAACGGCCGATGCCCACCATCGTGCCGGTGTAGGTTTCACTCGCCGCGCGCTGCGCGACGGCGTTCGCCATGAAGGTAAAAACCAGAGCACTGGCAAAAATTAAAGATCTTAATCGCATTTAACCCAGCCCTTTAGGCGTACCAGTTCGGTATCGTTAACTGTTGGTTAACCGAACGCAGGACGGCACGCGTCAGAAGATTTCTTGAACGCTTGAACGTTCAGGCTGTGAATAGCAAAGCTGATGCCGTGAAGGCTTTGTCTTGCGGTATGATGGCGGGCGAAGTGGCACCTTCGCAGATCCGGGAGCGCTGAATGGCGGAATCAGGATTAGACACGTCACCGAAATTCGATCGTCGTCCGTGGGGCACTTTTACCGTCCTTGACGAGGGCGAAAACTTCAAAGTAAAGCGCATCGAAGTTCTGCCGGGCAAGCGCCTCAGTTATCAGAAGCATGCGCAGCGCGCCGAGCATTGGTTTGTGGTGCAGGGAACTGCGAGAGTGACGCTCGACGATCGCGAGATCAATGTCTCGGCCGGCGAAGCGATCGACATCGCCGTCGGTTCAGCTCATCGGGTGGAGAATCCCGGCGCGGAGTTGCTAGTCTTTATTGAAGTCCAGCGGGGTTTCTATCTGGGCGAAGACGACATCGTCCGCTTGCAGGATGATTTTGGCCGTACGTCGTAGTCGTAAAGCCTAGGCACTCGCGGCCAGAGCGGTAGGGCTACTCACCTGCTGCTCGAACGAGTGGTAGTAGTGTCGCGCGAGGTACCCTGCTTTGTGATCGCAATGCGGGCACGTCACTATGTAGTTGGCGTCCAGGACGCCCTTGCCTTTCGTTAAATCTGAGAATAAAAAGATCGTCGACTTGCACTGCTCGCACGTGACGACGACATACCACGTCATCGGTTCGGGCGTAAACATGGGGGCACCACCTTTAGTCGGGCAACTAACGTTGGCTGGCCATACTCGGATTGGCGTCTGAGTCCTTGGGCTAAAACGGAATTTCTGAGTTTTTGCAGCCTAGGCGACCATTGTATGGGTGCTGTCTGTACGGGGACGGACGTAGTTCAAAGCGGGTCGGAATTTCCAGAAGCGTAGAGCAGATCGTCCAGCGCCTGAAAGTCAGGAAGGACTCTAATGTGGCCATCCACCCTTGGATGGTTAAGGTCGATGATGGCCACGACCGTGTCATTCAAGTCAGCGTGACCGCGGAGCAGGTTCAACAACTTGTCGAATGTGGGTAACTCCAGGTCGGTCAGGATTAACGCCGGCCGATTAACTTCGGCGAGTTGGATGGCCTGTTCGGCATCCGAGGCGTGCACGACGCGATGTCCGCGTTTGTCGAGCGCTGCGCTCATACTCGTGCTGATTTCAGCAACGTCCTCGACCACTAAAATGGTGTGTTTATGATTATTTTGATTGGTGATGAAGGGCCTCCTTGCTTCCGCTTGCTCGCAACGCAGCTGACGGCACAAGGAGGGGCTCTTTAAAGCAAGAGAGTCACCCGATGTCGAAAGTTGGTTCTAAAGATCAATTACTGCTACGAAACTCACCTTACGCTGATCTCCACAACTTGTAAACGTGACTCAACCGAGGCTGCCGGTTTCGCGGACGCCTAAAAGACGATCGTATTCGTCTTTCAAAGACTGATAGCATTCGCAGGCGAGCTTTTGCAGCGCGCCCACGTCAGAAATCCTGAGGTCGCCCCGCGCGTATTCAATGGCTCCCAATTCCTTCAAGGCCAACGCCGCCACCGTAACTCCCGCACGGCGCACGCCGAGCATCTGCGCCATGAATTCCTGTGTGAGAGTGAACCTATCCGACTGGGTCCGCTCGCGTACTTCCAGCAGCCAGCGAGCAAATCTTTGCTCCAGGGTGTGTAGACTAATGCACGCCACATTCTGCGAAATCTCAGCCATGTGGACTTGAGTGTATTTCAGTAACACCGCGCGCATTTCGGTGTTGCGGTTGAACTCTTCTTTCAGCGGCTCGGCGGCGATGGTGAGCGTGTCGCCGGATACCTGACAGATGTATTCGGTCTGCGTGGTTTCATGGCCTCCCATGAAGGCATTGAGGCCGGCGACGCCGCGATTCCCAATGGCGCCGGTCTCAATGGTGCGACCGTCGGCTGTCATGAGCGTGATGGAAACCATGCAGGTCAGCGGAAAGTGCAGCAAGCGGATTTCTTCGCCGGCGCGATGAAGGATTTCGCCGTGCGTCAAAGACACACGCGTCAAATCAGACTTAATACGCTCGTATACATCGCGGGGAAGCCGATCCAGCAGAAGGTTTCGCGGAGACATGGAATACTTGCGGCAGCGGTCTAAATTCGGGGTGAATTATAACGCCGTGATACCTATGGTCAAGAGAATTGCGGCGTTGCGCGATTAATAATCAGGAGGAAAAGATTCGTTTACACTTCCAGTTAATCTGAGATCCGCTTTCGCCGCCGCGTAGTGCCCTTGTCAAAGAGGTTTGACCGCGGGTTTTGAGCACATCGCTTAATCTCAGTGACTTCTTCATTGGCTGCGGGTTTAAGGAGGTATCCCTGAGCGCCCGATTCCAGGGCGGCTTGTCTTTCCGATTCTTGCGTAACGCCGGAAAAGAAAACAATCCGCGTTGCAGGTCAATTTGTCTGAGTCTTCGACAGAGTTCCAGCCCGCCCGAACCTTACCCTGCGCCATCAGATCTTTGATCGCTCCGGCGACGTCTTCGATAGGCACTTGCGGATCGACGCGATGTTGATAGAGAAGGTCTATGCAATCGGTCCGCAGCCGCTTGAGTGATCCATCAACGACCTGCTTTATGTGATCCGGTCGGTGAAGACTTGGCATCCGTCCGAGGCTGCTGTGCGTTGGAGCAGCCGAAAAAGCAGTTCGCTATCACTATCAGCACTAAGGCCCGCGATATCTTCATTCTGATCATCGACGCCGTCGCAGCAGTAGAAAGACTACAATTACGACAACCAGGAGGCTGATAATGCTGCCCGGCCAGATCCACCAGCCGCCGTTACTGCTGTAGCCTCCCACCATTACGCATGCCGTTTGAGTGGCCGCGAGGGCCAAAGCAATTATTGAAGTTAATCTCATTACCATCCTTGTCAGCGCGTGCCGGTTCGCTCGCGCAGGTCTAATTGGATTTTTCTGCACTCGAGACTTGGCAATGTGAATGCCAAGGGCCAACAGAGACTCCTGCGAGGGTGCGGCACCGTACATTCAGCCGCCGCTACGGTGAGAATTACCCCAGAAGATGACTTGCTGCGTTTGCGATCCGGGAGAGCGACAACTAGTTGGGGGGGGGCGGGGGCTCAATTGGCTCGTACGCGACTTTTAGGGGCGATGTGCATGGTAAGGATTAGCGCCGATTCGATTCAATACGGGGAATCCTCAATCGCATCCACTGCCGCAGGTAAAAGATCGTAACGACTGGATTTGACTCAAAAGTCAGAGAGTTAAGTCCTCTCATTCACACCGGGCTTCAGCCCGGTGATCTTTGGCAGGAGAGATACGTGAAACCGTTTTAACGGTTTCCACTTCTCAAGGAGCCGAGATCTTGATTAGGATCCAGTTTGCGTCTCCACCCGGAGAAACCGTTGAAACGGTTCGTTTATCTTAGCGGCTGTGGATCTCCGGGCTGAAGCCCGGTGTGAATGACAGGCCAAACCTTCAGACCGTAAACTTTCAGAGGTTTGAGGGAAAGCGGCTACGATTAATGACCCCCCTCCCCCCCTCCATTACTTTTTTGAAAGATTTTCGGGATGAGGCCGGTTGTGTTCGCCGACGTACAGACGACCGCCGGTGAAGGTTCGATAATTCGCGCGTCGATCCCGACAAAAAGGGGAAGAAGTGGGGCGGGTCCCAGATAGTCAGGGGATTTGGGGCTCGCTTCCACTTCGAACCTTACTAATACATTCGATCCTTACTCCCGATTTTTTTCGCCTTGTTTCTGTGAGGTCCTCTCAGTGTCACAAGTTACCCCCCAGCGTTCTTCTGACGCCGGCACCGCTCGCGCCCCCGTGCCGCTTACGCCAACCATTCTAATCGCTGAAGACAGCCACGATGGGCGAGAGATGATGCGGGTGCTTCTCGGTTTGAAAGGCTACAAAGTTCTTTCAGCTGAAAACGGCGTGCGCGCGCTTGAAGTTGCGTTGACCCATCGTCCGGATTTGATCCTGTTGGATCTGGAGTTGCCCAAACTCGACGGTTTTGGAGTTGTGAGAATTCTTCGCTCTCACCGCGAGTTTCGCGACACGCCGATTATTGTCGTGTCAGGCCATGACCCTGACGGGTTTCGACAGCCGGCAATCGATGCAGGTTGCAGCGACTATCTGCCGAAGCCGATTGATTTCGAACGCCTCGATACCATCCTGCAATCCACCGTGCCGCTTAACTAGCGCGGCAAATCTTGCGCGCGATGACGGCGATATGGCCGCGCGATGTAGGATCGTCAACTTCCCACAACTCAATTTCAAAACCAGATGCTGCGATTAGTTTGCGCGCGACTTCCGGAGCAAAGCCGCTATAGTAAAAAGTCTGATCGT
The DNA here is from genome assembly GCA_036277115.1 of Pyrinomonadaceae bacterium. Taxonomy (NCBI): domain Bacteria; kingdom Pseudomonadati; phylum Acidobacteriota; class Blastocatellia; order Blastocatellales; family Pyrinomonadaceae; species Pyrinomonadaceae bacterium. The sequence goes on along the minus strand of DASUNM010000027.1, from coordinate 34,876 downwards.
ACATCTCGGAAGTGAAGCCTTCGACTGAATCGTCTTCCGCCGGGGCCGACCCACCAACCGATAACAAGAGCCGGGCGCCGGTGCGCAGAGCATTCGCAAGCTTGCGATAGATCGCGGCGTGATGTTTTCGCCCGACATGAAACATTGAATCCCAGGCGACCGCTGCGTCGAACGTGTCAGTCAACTCGACGGTGACCATGTCGGCGTGGATCAATTCGGCTTCAGGAACCGTCTGCCGCGCGAACTTCAACATTTCGGAAGATTCATCGATGCCGGTGACAGTAAAGCCGCGCTCGATGATGTACTTCGCAACAGGGTCGCCGGTGCCGCAACCTAAATCGAGGATCTTCGCGCCCGTGGGCAAGTCTTCCAGTATCCGATCGACGTAGCTTAAGACGTGCTGGACGTAGCCGTGGGCGCGTTTGTTTGCGTGCCACTGATTGGCAATGAGGTCGTAAGGTTTAGGCGTCTGCATGCGGTCGTTGTAACTTAGACGTTCGCGATGAAGAGTAATAATAAAGGAAATCCAAGCGGAGATGACTATGAGTAAAGAAGGTAGACAGTGTCCTGAGTGTCAAACGGTTCTGAGCCTGGTCCTGCTTTCGGACCTCGTGGGTGGACGCAAGGCGGGTGGGCTTGAAGTAAACCTGCCCGCGGCGGGTGCGATTTTTGATTTCTTTGATTTCTGGGTCTGTCCGAAGTGCGGACGAACTTTGCTTTACGCTGACGATCGCGCCAGAGCTAAGGCTGGCGGAACAGAAAGCAAAAGGGGCGGCAGTCTGCTGGGACTTTCATAATCGACATCTGAGCGGGGAGATAATCAGTCATGATTGAAAACGCAATCGCGAGTCTCGCGGTAAAAGACCTGGCTTCGGCTGTGGCCTGGTATGAGGCACTCATCGGCCGGGTCGCGGATTCCAACCCGATGCCGGAAGTAGCGGAATGGAAGTTTCCGCGCGGCGGTTGGCTTCAGATTTATCAATTGCCCGAGCGAGCCGGATCCGGCTCCTGCACACTTGCGGTGAACGACATTGAAGAAATCGTAGCGCGCGTCCAGGACCTCGGCGTCGACGCATCTGAAAGAAGTTCAGGGACGCAGGTGAAAACTTTGATGATTGTCGATCCAGACGGAAATCATATCGCCTTCGCTGAGGCGCTGGACAGGAGTATGGCGCGGTAAGTCGAAGGATGAAGAATGAAAGATGAAGGATGAAGGGATTTCTGTCGCCGTTCAGCGGCTCGGTTTTGGCGCAAAAGACTTTACGGTCTGAAGTTTTCGTCTGTCAGTCACACCGGGCTTCAGCCCGGTCCAAGCCCGTTTCAACCTTTCTCCAGGTGCAGACGCAATTAGGATCTCCGGTCGTTGAGAAGTGGAAACCGTTAAAACGGTTTCACCGACCTTTCCCCTGTCAAAGATCACCGGGCTGAAGCCCGGTGTGAATGAGAGACTTGGATCTATTCTGCCACCGCCTCTTTAAACTGCGCGGTGTCGGTGTATTGCTGAAACTTCACGATCTTTCCCTCGCGAAACGTGAAGAAGTGTGCGAACTGCGCGCGCACCGTTTTGCCGGTCGGCTTGTACGTGCCGCTATAGTAGCCATGGCCGATTGCCATGTCGCCCGCATCGAGGACACCTGCTGGAGCAACTCCGAAGCCGTCCCATTCCATGGCGAGACGCATGAACACTCCCTGCAACACTGATTGAGGGCCGACGTAAGGATTGCCTTCGGCATAAATAAAGTTTTCCGCTTCCCACCATTCCACTTTCGGATCCAAACCCGCGAGCACCGTTGGAATATCGCCTGTGGCGAAAGCCGCATACATTGATTCGACAGTCTTCACGTTTTCTGCTGACACAATTTTTCTCCTTGTGATGTGTGGGCGCGAAACAGTCACGCGGGCGGAGCAAGTTGCCGCACCGTGCGCTGCCACGCGCTCTTGAATGGATAGCAGTAAAGCAAAACGATAACGGAAACGCCGGCGGCGCGCGCCATGTTCGACCAATCACCGGTGATGATAGTGATGATGAAACCCAGCAAACCGATTGCACCGCCAATCGACGCTACCTGGATGGTGGTGTTTTGCAGCGTCCGCAGCATTGCTGATACGCCTCGCACCGCGGCAATGTCCTGCAGACGCATGGCCGAGAAGCGAGTGCGCCTGAGGACAAATACGCCGAGGCCGCAAACGAGAATTACCAGCCATAAACCAAACGCGAGTTGCGGATTCGCCGGGCGATAGATGCGTTCGCCGGCGAGGTAGGCAATGGCCACCAGCACGATGTCCAACGCAAAAAAGAACAGGACGACGAGGGTCGCTGAGCGGTGCCGGCGCTCGAGTTCGCTTTGAATGTCCTCCGCCATTGGAGCGGAATGCTAACACAAGTAATGAGTGATGAGTGATGGGTGATGGACGGTACGCACGCGTCACGCGTGCTCCGCGCCGGAGACCGCGTACCGGTTGCAAACGCGCCCTAGGCGCCGAAGGTTTATAGAACGGCGCTCAACTGTTCCAACGCGAATCGAGGGAGACCGGAGTTCCGGTTTCCCTCGATTCAACAACTTAGTTTGCTTAACGCTGCTATAAACATTGGGCCGCTACGCGGCCATGCTTTACGGCTTCGGGCTGGGCGCAGGTGTTTGCGTCGTGCGCGGCCGTTCAGAAACGGTCGGGGCCGGAGTGGTCCTTTGAATGACCGGCTGCACGTTCTCAGGCAGCTCGCCGTTGTTGCTGATGGCTTTGTCGATTAAGTCCGTGCCTTCTCCGTCACGGGTGATCAGAATGCCATCACGACTGGTGGTGACGCCGGCGCTGCCGCTGATCTGCTGGATCAGATTCGCCATAAAGCCCGGCTTCTCGCACGGCGGCAGATCCTTCTTAATGGGATCCGGATCGGGAATCGGCGCGCCGATGATCTCCAATTGCTCCTTCGCTTTTTCCACGTACTCGCTGTTCGGATAATCCCGGACGATCTGCTGGTAAAGCTTCGCGGCTTCGTCCGGCTCTTCTTCTTCCAGGAACGTGGTGCCATAGCGGAACAACACCTCGTCCATCAGACAGAAGTTCGGAAACTTCTCGACGATCTCTTTTAAGCGATCCTGCGCGCCCTTCAGACCGCCTTTTTTGTGGCTGTAACGCGAGTCGTAGTAGAACCGCGCCACCTGCAAATTGTGCATCGCGAGATTGTCCTGCACCTGACGCAGACGTAATTCCGCCTGCTGCCGAAGATCGGTCTGCGGATATCTTTGGAGCAGCGCTTTCAGACGTTGTTCGGCTTTGCGTGCGTGGCTGATGTCGCGATCCGACAAGCCCATCTGACGCATCTCTGTCTCGGCAACCTTCAGCAGGGCGTCGTCGGCCAGTTGGTCGGTGGGGAAATAGGTGCGCCAGTCTTCGTAAGCCTGTCCGGCCTGAATCAAAGCGGACGTGGTGCCCTCGATATAGAAAGAATCGGCAATGGCCAGTTTAGCCAGCGCCAGATATCGCGAGTCCGGATAGGTATTGATGATGGTGGTGAACAGCAACCGGCCGGTTTCATGGCGACCGCCGCGGACTTCTTTGGCGGCTTCGATGAACAGCACGCGATCACGTCCGGGCGCGACCGTGCCGGTCAGCTCGTCATACTTGTCGTTCTTTTTTCCCGGGAGCAGCCCAAAGAGGCGCCGGTTGCTCTTCTGTTTCGGACGGTAGTTCGCGGTCTCGCCAGTGCGCGCGCTCGCCGTTGATTGCAATCCCGACTCGACGCGCGTGTTCAATTCCGTGGTGGAAGTTTCCAGGCTACCGATTTGCGTCGAGTCGTACTTCTCGGCCTTCTCCTCTTTCCCAATGAGATCGTTGACTTCACTTAGGATGGAACCGACTTCCTTATCCAAACCCCGTAGTCGCTCGCGCGGGTCGTCGGCGTTCTTTTCTTTGTCGGCCTTGTCGCCAGAGTTCATGGCGGCGATTGCCGACGAAAGGGAACGGCGCATGGCCTCGAGCTTCGACTTCATCACCGTGAGCCGCTGATAGTTGGAAGCGCTGTTTTGGCCCTGGGCGTAGGCCGCGACCGGGTGCAACACGGGGACTACAGACAAGGCGGCGATGAGCAGGAGTGACGAAAAGACTTTCATCGAACTCCGGCCGCGATTAAAAACAAAAGACATTGGGAAACCTCCAAAACAAAACGGGTCATTTTAGACTGACTTGCGGGCGTTGGCTAATCGCTGACGACTCGCTAAACCCAGAGCACCGTCGCCTCACGCAATTCCCGAAGGGCGACGCCGGGATCCTCTGCGGAGAAAATTGCCGATCCTGAGACGATGATTTCAGCTCCGGCAGCGGCCACTTCCGCGATGTTATCGCGGTCAATGCCGCCGTCGATTTCGATCCGCGTGTGCAAGCCTCGCTCGTCGATCATACCGCGCAAACGCCGCAATTTATCCAGCGATTCCGGAATAAACTTTTGTCCGCCAAACCCCGGGTTAACTGACATCAACAGCACGTAATCCGCGAATTTGAGGACTTCTTCCACCGCCGCAAGCGATGTTGCCGGGTTGATTGCGATGCCGGCCTGTCCGCCCGCAGCCCGAATGGCCGAAAGTGTCCGGTGCGCGTGCGGGTCGGCTTCAATATGGACTGACACCATTTGCGCGCCGGCGGCAACGAACTGTTCGGCGTACTGACCCGGCTCGACAATCATCAGATGCGCGTCCAGGGGCAGCCGGGTTGCACGGGAAATGGCTTTTACCACCGGTAAACCGATGGTGATGTTGGGCACAAACCGGCCGTCCATCACGTCCACGTGCAGCAGCGAGGCGCCGGCGCGCTCGACTGCCTGGATTTCTTCCGCCAGCCGGGCAAAATCCGCCGACAGGATTGAAGGAGCGATTTCGACCATCGATGTGTGACGCGAAGTCATAAGTTACGCGTGCGCGAAGTTGAGTTACTGACCCGGCGTTGGCGCCGCGACGGGACGGCGGTTTGCGTTTGAGTTGCGCGGCGGCCGGGGCGTGTTTCCGCTATTCGTGTTGCTCCCCGTGTTTGCCGGGGTCGCCGTGCGGATCGCGTTTGCGTTCGGCGTCACGCGATTCGCGTTGCCGTTACGGTTCCGGTTCGCGCCGGCGTTCGCATTGACGTTGTCGTTCGCGTTCTTATTTGCCGGTTTCCGCCGTGGCGTTGGTGTCGCCGTGGCTGATGAGTTCGTGTTCTTGTTCTCGTTCGTATTCTCGGTTGATGTGTTTGCGTTCGCATTAGCCGGCGTGGCTGACTCGCCGTTTGCCGTCGGGCGACTTATGTCCACCGCGACCGTCTGACCAACTTTCACGACTTCGCCCGCGTAGGGCAGCTGGACAAGAACGGTGTCAGGTTTTGCTTCGGAGGTGGCGCGCCGGGCCCGCACGCGAAAGTTCAAGCCGGCATCGCTGATGGTGGCTTCCGCTGATTTTTCGTCTTTACCAATTACATTCGGGACGCGCGTCTCAGAACTGCGCAGAGACAGATAGATCGCACCCGCCAAGCCGAACGAGAATGCGACGGCGATGCCGATCACTATCACGATTCGCTTTAGGATTAAGAGGATTTGCCGAACGGTTGGAGCCATCAATGTTGCCAAAGCCCGAAGCCGGATGAAGCGCGAAGTCTAACATGTACCGCAGCAGCAAGGATAGCGTTAGAGTACCGACTTTAGTCGGCTCCTTTTCATCACGCGAAATGCCCGACTAAAGTCGGTCCTTCTGACCAAGTTCAACCGACCCTTTCATAAGCTGTAATAAAGAACCCGTCACAGCCTTGCCGATGCGGCCATAACCGCAACGGAAAGGATGAAGGATGAGGGATGAAGGATGAAAATGCCGCGCTCAAATCGATTCGCCTGAAGTCCGGATTTGCTGATGCAAAGTGATCGACGACTTGCTCATTCTCTTCAGGTTCAACGGAACAGGTTGAGTACACCAAGCGGCCACCCGGGCGGACGACAGCGGTCGCACACGCGAGCATCTGTTTCTGTTGGTCCGCAAGCTCGCTAATGTGGTCAGGCTTGAGCCGGTATCGAATCTCGGGATTCCGCCGCAGCGTCCCGGTGCCGGCACATGGCGCATCGAGCAGAACGCGATCAAACGATTCGTCGGGAAGGGAAAGCGGCTTCGTCGCATCGTGAACCAACATGTGAATGCGCGCTTCCTGTTTGGCGGCGAGCCGCCGCATCGTTTCGACGCGGTGCGGATGAATTTCGCCGGCGACGATCGTTGCAGACGGCGCGAGAGCCGCAATGTGCGTTGCTTTGCTTCCGGGTGCAGCCGTCAAATCGAGCACGCGCTGATTCCGGCCGACATCAAGCAGATGTGCGAGTAACTGCGAGGCTTCATCCTGCAAATAGATGAGCCCCTCGTTGGCCAATTCCCGGACGACATGCGAGGCGCCCATGACACGCCACGCATCAGGGGCAATTTGGGATGCGATGACCTCGGCGCCAGCGTCTCGTAAGGTTTGCCGGACTCGCTCGGCTGCGCCTTCGTCCCGCGCGGCTTTTGCGGTGAAGCGAACCGCCGTTGGCGCGGCTTGATTATTCGCGCGCGCGAACGCTGCTGCTTCATCAAACCCGAACGCCTGGACCCAGCGCTCAATCAGCCACGACGGATGCGAAGTCGCGATCGATAGCTTCTCGAGAGGATCGGAAAGCGCGGTGACCGGATCGTAGTCAGGCTCGCGCGTGGCGCGGCGTAATACGGCGTTAACGAATCCCGCGGCTGATTTCACGCGCGACGCCCGCACGAAATTCACTGATTCGTTCACGGCCGCAGAGGCGGGCACGCGCGTCAGAAATCGAAGCTGATACAGACCGATCTCAAGCGCCAGACGCACAGCCGGATCCAACTTCTGGATCTTGCGCTCGCCAAAGTGTTCGATGGTTTTGTCCAGCCACAGCTTTCGCCGCAGGACCCCCAGGACCAATTCATGACACAGCGCGCGATCGTCTTCGCGCATGCTCGAATCCAGCGCCGCCAGCAGCACTGACGCGTACGCGAATTCCGTTTCGACTCTGCGCAGAATTTCAAGCGCCGAGCGGCGTGCGGGTGCAACGGTCATCACTTAGATTAAGGATTGATTGGGCAGGCCTGCAGGGCGCACAGCTTCCATTCGCCGTCGCGTTTTGAATAGACGTTGAGAATTTTGTATTGGCCCGACAACTCGCGCCCATGATAAATCCAGTTCGTGGTATCACGCGCCGTCAGTGTCGCAGTCGGGCCGAACACCCGCACGCTGATTTGATCGCGATGAATGTGTTTGACGGTCAGATTACCCCCCACGCAGTCCGCGATGAACTGAGCTTTGTCATCCCCTTCGAGCGGGTAACTGAACACAAAATCATCAGCCATAAGCCGATCGAGAGTGGCGCCGTCGCGGTTCGATAAAGCCTTTATCCACTCTTCGTTCATGTGCCGCAAAAGCTGCTCAGTCTCGAAAGTCTTTTCTGGTGGTGTGTTCACAGATGCTGCTTCTACGACAGATCGGGCAGCGAGTCAACTGCATTCGAATACCGTATTCTTTTTGCGCTTGGTGTCGTCTAAACCGACACGATATGGGATGAAAACAAGGCTGTTATAGCTCCAAGGGCTCTGGCATGTTCATTGCGGTGCATACCCGGTGGAGGGTCAACGATGATGAAGACAAATTATTTCAAACGTACTTTAGGTGGCTTAATCCTGGGACTGTTTTTCGCGGGCATGTTTGTAATGTCGAGTGGGACCGCTCAGGCACAGCAGAACGATGACTGGTGGAATCGCAATCGCCGCGATAATCGGGTCGAACAGAATCGTGATCGACGCGATGATCGGCGGGGTCGTCGATGGGATCGCAACCGGCGCGACGGCAGATTCAGCGATGGCTATCCGGATCTGGGCGGGTCATTTGATCTGCGGCAGACGGCTTTGAACGCGGGCTTCGCGGACGGCGCGAAGGAAGGCCGCAAGGATCGCAACAATCGCGAACGCTTCGACTTCCGTGACGAAAGCAATTTTCAGAAGGCGACGCGTGACTACAGCTCAAGGCTCGGCGATCGTGGTCTGTACCAACGATATTACCGTGAGGCATTTGAGAACGGGTATGATGACGGCTATGCCGGCTACTAATTAACCATTAGATCCTAACCCCAGCAGGAAAGCGTGAGTGAGGCTAAGCTTCGCTCACGCTTTTTTTATGCCCTGCCTCCGTTGCGAAAACCGCGGAAGCGCGACCCAAATCGCACTTTACTAGACGTACAAGAGAGAAGGATGGAGCCAGGTTTCAGGCGTTACTATGTCCAGGATCTTAGTAATTGAAGATGATGATGTCGCGCGCGAGTTGATGCGGATGGCGCTGGAAGCGCGCGGCCACGAGGTTTCGGTGGCTGATAATGGCGTTGCTGGTTACGACGCCGCCCTCTTCACGCGCCCCGAGCTGATAGTCACCGACATCCAGATGCCAGGCGCAGACGGCGTTCACGTTGTGCGCCGCGTGCGCGACACTCCCACGCTTGAGCAGACGCCAATCCTGGTGACGACCGCGTTCGGGACCGGCACCGCCACCTTCGCACTTCAGCTGGGCGCGAACGCCTACGAGCCAAAGCCACTCAATCCCCAAAGCTTCCTTGCCACGGTCGAACGGCTGCTCAAGTCTCAGAACACAAAGAAGGCGGCTTAGCCCCAAGCGGCATTTCGCCCCAACTTTACAACTCTTTACAAACAATCAAGCCAACCCGGGCGTAAACTCGCTCATCAATGCAACCGGTTCATCACGGCGGCGGGAATCGTTTTCATACACCGAACTTCCACTTCATTTTCGGGGAACCTTTGGCGCACTCATTTCGTGTAATAGCCGAAGCGCCGCGGAGCCAGCACCTAATGACCTTCAATATTTTCCCCTCTCTCGGATTGCCATTTGTCCGCCCAGCGACAGTGGCCGGGTTGCTTTTCATCTTTTTTGCTTTAGTGGTTTGCGGTTCAGGGGCCTATGCGCAGACTGCTACTGCAAGCCCGTCTGCAAGTCCTTCTGCCAGCCCGGCGAGCACCAATCCGGCATCCGCGCCGACACCGGCAACTGCGGGCGTTGATGCGAAGGCAGCCAGCAGCGGCCGCACCGTCGTCCTTCCGCCTGAAAAGGCCCAACCGGTCCGTGTCCCGAAGCTGAGTAAGCCGCCCGTCATCGATGGAAAGCTTGATGATGAAGTTTGGAAAGAGGCCGCAGTCCTGAAGGACTTCTATCAGATCGATCCGGGTGACAACATCGCGCCGTCAAAGCCGACTGAGGTCCTGCTCGGCTATGACGAAAAATTCTTCTACGTCGCGTTTCGTGCTTTCGATGAGCAGGACAAGATTCGCTCGACCGTGGCTAAACGCGACAACATTTTTCAGGACGACTATGTCGGGATGTTCCTCGACACGTTTAATGATCAGCGCCGCGCCTTTGAATTCTTTTTTAATCCGTTAGGCATTCAAGGCGACGGAATTTTGACTGAAGGCCGGGGCGAAGATTTCAGCGTCGATGTCGTGTTTGACTCAAAGGGAACGATCACTGAAACCGGCTACTACGTCGAGATCGCCATTCCCTTTAAATCGATTCGGTATGTAGCCGGCAAAGACAAACAGTGGGGCGTCCACTTTTTCCGGCGCATCCAGCGCTTCAACCGTGAGCTCGACTCGTGGATGCCATTCTCGCGCAGCATCAGCGGCAACATGAATCAGGCCGGTCATATCACGGGACTCGAGGGAATCTCCACAGAGCGCACACTCGAGCTGGTTCCAAGTATCACGCTTTCCCAGGACGGCCGGTTCGTTCGTTCGTACGGTATCTTCCCGAACACCCCGGCGGCGCTGACTGACCCCGGCCGGATCGTGAACGACCGCCTTCGTTTCGACCCGGGTCTCACGCTCAAGTTCGTTCCCAGTCCGGCTATAACTCTCGATCTGGCGATCAATCCCGACTTCGCGCAGGTCGAAGCTGATCAGCTTGTCGTCACCGCCAACCAAAGGTTCCCGATCTTCTTCCCGGAAAAACGGCCGTTCTTTCTGGAAGGCATCGACATTTTTCAGACGCGCGTTACCGCCGTGCACACGCGTGCGATCGTCGATCCGGACATCGCGGTGAAGACTACCGGCAAGATCGGTCGCAACAGTTTTGGCCTGATCCTGGCGAGCGATAATGGGCCGGGAAATCTCAGCGCCGATCAGCGCGGAGCGCTCAGCTCGTGTCTCGAACGCCGCTCGCTGGATCCGCGCGTGGTCTGTAACGATGAACGGTTTGTCGATAAGAACGCCTACATCGGCGTGTTGCGGCTGAAGCGTGACATCGGCAAGGAAAACACGCTGGGCATGCTCGCGACCACTTACAACTTCATCGAGAAGCACAATCAACTGCTCGCGATCGACGGCCGTTTCAAGCTGAACAAGCAGACAGTCTTTGCTTTTCAGACGCTGGGCACAACGTCGCGGAATTTCTTCTTCGATCCTGACGACGGCATCACCCGGTATCGCACGGGAAATGGTTTTGGCTACTCCACGGTTTACAGTGTTTCCGGCCGGAACTGGGGATATGAGCTCGGCGGCGACGGCTTCACCCAGGACTATCGCGCGGACGTCGGATTCTTCCAGCGACCGAACTCGAATTTCAATTTTGCGTTCCTGCGCTACAACTCAGATCGCAATCCAAAGAAGACGTTAGTTTCATATCACATTCACAACTTCACCCACGTCGATTACGACTGGCAGGGTCGAATGTATATTTGGGAGTCCGAGAACCTGGCTGAGTTGAGCCTCCCGCGCAGCAGTTGGGTCGGTGTTTGGTATGAGCCGGCCTGGGAACGTTTATTCGATCACGAATTCGGCGCCACGCGCGAGGCGCGACCGTGTAATCCGTTTGGGGGCAATAGCGCCACGCGTTGTACGTTCTGGGGGCCGGACAACGAACGTTCTTCGATGAAGCACCACCTGTCAGGTTACTTCGGCTCAAATTTCAACAAGAAGGTCCAATTCAACGGTCAGGTTACGCACCGCTGGGGACACTTCGATTTGGATTTTGGAAACCTGCCAAAGTATCCACGCGTGAGTCCACCCGCAATTGCAGCACGTCAACTAGTCGCCACGGGTCAGTGCGATCCGCCGGCGGCCAATCAGCCGGATCTTCGATCGCCTCTTTGTTTTGGTGTGCCGTTGGATCCGGGCCGCGGAAACCTTTTGCAAATAAACGGCGGCATCACCTTTCAACCGACCAACGAGTTTCGCACTTCGCTGAGCCTCAATAAACAAAGACTGGTCCGGGATGACACCGGTCAAGTTGCGTTTGACGTCAACATCTGGAATTGGCGCGGGACCTATCAATTCACCAAGGCCTGGTTCGCGCGCGCCATCATCGATTACAACACGCTGAATTCGCGCGCGCGCTCGCAGTTCCTGTTGGGCTGGACGCCGAGTCCGGGCAAATCGTTCTACGCCGGTTACAACGACGATTTGAACTACAACACTGTGCATCCATTCAGCAGCCAGATAGTGCCGGGCTTCCGGCGCAATAGCCGCACGTACTTCGTCAAGATGTCCTGGCTGTTCCGCAAGAGCTTCTAGCCGGCGGCGCAGTGAGATCAGTACCACCTGCACCCGGTCTTTGGCGCGGCAGCCGCGCTGGAGTGGTCGATAGCGGGTGGGTTAAAAAACGCAACGAGAGTAGTGTTCGACCCATCCATTCAGGCGGATGGTTCTGACCTAATTTTCAGCATGAGTGGCACACAAACTTTTCTCCGGGTTGCCCGATCCGCCCTGGCGTCCGCATTTGTTGTTTGCGCGGCTTTCACCGCTCAAGCGAAATCGACCCCGACTGCCACGCCGGCCCCGTCTCCTGCTGCCTCACCCACTAGTTCGCCGACAGATTCAACGGCCGCGACATCACCCGCACCGGTAAAAGGACGCGTTGTGCTTCCGCCTGAGAAAAGCCAACCGGTTACCATCGGCAGGTTTGAAAAGGCCCCGGTGATCGACGGCCGGCTTGACGATGCCGTGTGGCAAAGCGCTGCCACCTTCAAGAACTTCTATCAAACCAGTCCGGGTGACAATACAGCGCCTTCGAAGCCCACCGAAGTGATGATGGGCTACGATTCAAAGACTCTCTATATCGCGTTTCATTGTTTCGACGACCCTGACAAGGTCAGCGCCTCGATCGCCAAACGCGACGACGTTCTCAACGGGGTCGAGGACAGCATTCGCGTGCTGCTCGACACCTTCAACGACCAGCGGAAGGCGTATGTGCTCGCGTTCAATCCGCTCGGCGTACAGATGGACGGCATTCGCACCGAAGGTGTAAACGTCGATTTCAGCGTCGACATCGTGATGGAGTCGAAAGGGTCGATCACCAGCGATGGCTATGTCGTTGAAGTGGCGATTCCGTTCAAGTCGCTGCGGTACGAAGCCGGCAAGGGGAAACTTTGGGGCATTCAGATCTTTCGCATCATCCAGCGTTTGAACGGCGAGCAGGATTCGTGGATGCCTATCTCGCGCGACACTAACGGGTTGTTGAATCAAGCTGGAAAGATTACCGGGTTCGAAGGCATCTCAACTGAACGCACACTTGAACTGATTCCCAGTCTGACCGTTTCAGAGACCGGCAAGATGCTGCCGCATTACCTTCCGATTCCGAACGATCCGGGCCGGATGGTCAACGAGCCGATCAAATTCGATCTCGGATTGACGGCGAAGTACACGCTGAACCCGACCTCGACAATTAACCTTGCCATCAATCCTGACTTTGCGCAGGTCGAAGCCGACGCGACGGTGGTCACGACCAACCAACGCTTTCCGATTTTCTTTCAGGAGAAACGACCGTTCTTTCTTGAAGGCATCGAACTTTTTCAGTTGCCGCTGAACGTCGTGCACACGCGCACGATCATCAATCCACTCGTGGCCGCAAAGTGGGTGGGCAAGCAAGGGCGCACATCTTACGGTTTGATGGTGGCGGCAGATCGAGGTCCGGGAACATTCACCGGCGACGAGCGACTCGATTCATTCAACTTCCCACTGTTGGACAAGAAGGCCTACATCGGCGTGTTACGCCTGACCCGAGATGTCGGCAAGGAAAGCCGCGTCGGCCTGGTGGCAACCTCATACAACTTTATTGAAAAGCACAACCAGATCCTCGGCATCGACGGCCGGTTCAAGCTCGACAAGCAGACGACCCTCACGCTTCACACGGTGGGCACGACTTCGAATCGTTACTTTCGCGATCCCGAACTCGACCGGACGACCGCCTGCGCCAGCCTGACCGGGCGTGAGCGAAGCTTCTGTCAAAGCCGTCTGGTTTACCGCAAGGGAAACGGTTTCGGTTATCTCGCGCAACTCGACAAGGCGGGTCGCAACCTGTTCATCCAGGCGTTCGCGTTCGGCCGCACGCGCGATTTCCGTTCGGATGTCGGCTTTGTCCGTCGCACCAACACAAACGAGAACGATTTCTACATCTCCTGGAATTCGACTCCGAAACAGAAAGCGCGACTGGTATCGTGGAACGTCGAAAGCTTCAATCAGCTTCTCTACGATTGGGACGGACGAATTCAGGGCGGGCAGTCCGGCGCCCATTTGTTCTTCAATTTCCAAAAGCAATCATTCTTTGGTGGCGGGTTTGACGATCGTTACGAGAAGGCTTACGAGGAAGAATTTGGCGCCAAGCGGACGGCGGCGCAGGCGGGTGCGTTCTTTGGCGAGCCGACCCGATCTTCGCATAACAAGGTTTGGTTCTTCGGCGGCGGCGCCACGCCGAGCAAGAAATTTTCAATGCGCTTCTTCGCCAACTTTGGCCATGGCGCGTTGGATTACGACTTTGGCGGCGGGCCAAAGTATCCGCGCGTGAGTCCGGCGGCGCTTCAATTTGGACAGGGAGTCGCGCTCGATCCGGGACCGGGGTTCGCAGTGGATTTGAACGGCTCCTTCACTTACAAGCCGACCGAGAAATTGCAGCTTTCGTTGAATTACAACAAGTCGCGTCTCCGTCGTTACGACACGAACCTCGTCGCGTTTGACGACAACATTTACGCCTTCCGCGGGACATATCAGTTCACCCGGTTCTGGTTTGCGCGCGCGCGCGTTGACTACGACACGCTGGCATCGAACGTTCGTGGCCAATTCCTGCTGGGCTGGACGCCGAATCCGGGCACTGCTTTCTACGCTGGCTACAACGACGATCTCAATCGCAACGGCTTCAATCCATTTACCGGCGATCTGGAACCGGGGTTTCGTCGCAACGGCCGCACGTTCTTCATCAAGATGTCTTACCTGATTCGGAAGAGCTTCGGCGGATAAGTCGGTACGCTCGCCCCGGCGTGCTGGATCGTTCCTCACCACTGGCAGATGATCCAGTCTGCACGTAAACTCTCGCTGCGCGTCATCGGTAACGACTAAGGAGTTTTTCTATGCGTCTCTTCAATTTGTTCCGTCTGGTTATTTGTCTTCTCGCCGTCGCGGCGATGCCCACGATCGCGGCTGCCGATTCGGGCACGCTGCTGGTGCTGAACAAATCCGACAACACCGTCTCGCTGATTAACGTCGCGACTAACACCGCCGTGGCCACCATCCCCACCGGCGCCGGTCCGCACGAAGTGGCCGTCTCGCCCAACGGCAAGATCGCGGTCGTCGCAAACTACGGCACTCAGCAGGCTCCGGGAAGTTCTCTGACTGTCATTGATGTTGCCGGCAAGAAGACACTCAAAACGATCGATCTCGGCGAATATCGCCGCCCACATGGCATCGAGTGGTTGCGCGGAAATGAGATCGTCGTCACGGCTGAGGGGAACAAGGCTCTGCTGGTGGTGGACATTGAGAGCGGAAAAGTCGCAGCCGCAGTGACAACCGATCAGAACGTCTCGCACATGGTCGTGCTCGCCCGGCGCAGCAATAAGGCTTTCGTCGCGAACATTGGATCCGGCTCGGTCACGGTCATTGACCTGAAGACGCGTAAGAAGATTTCGGATCTCGCCACGGGTGCCGGCGCCGAAGGCATCGACATCTCACCCGATGAAAAGGAAGTGTGGGTGACAAACCGTGCGGCTAATACCGTCTCAGTGATCGACGTGAAAACGTTGCAGATACTAGCGACGGTCGAGTCAAAAGATTTTCCCATTCGCGTGAAATTCGCGCCCGGAGGCCGTTTCGTTCTGGTCTCAAACGCGCGTTCTGGTGACGTGGCAGTCTTCGACGCCGTGACCAGGAAAGAAGTGCGGCGAATTCCCATGCAATTGAAGGCAGCTGAGGGAGCAACTTCAGGCCAGCGCATTTTTGGGAATCAGTTTGGCCAGGGTCCAGTGCCCGTGGGAATCCTGGTCGCGTCCAAACTCTCGCACGCGTTCGTCGCGAATACCAACGCTGACATCGTGACTATGATCGACCTGAAGACCTGGCAAGTCGCCGGTCGACTGACCGCAGGAAAAGAACCCGATGGGCTGGGCTATTCACCGGTAACGCTCAAGCCGTAACCCAACTCAACCTCCCGTCGTCTAACGTGCTAGACTTCACGCATCCTACTGAAAAGACGATGGGTTTGCTTTCAAATATTTGGATCTATTCTCAACGTGCAGCTATCGCGTTGCTCGCAGTTGCGGCCCTCGGTTCGGCTGCCTGCAAAAGTGATTATCCGGCGTCCGGTCGGGCGGCCCCCGGCGATGGCAAAGGCCAGGCGCGCCAGGTAAAAACCGTACCGGTTGTGGAGACGCCGATCGGCGACACAGTGACCGTTAACGGAACGCTGGCCGCTTACGACCAAACGACTGTCGGGATGAAAGTCGCGGGACGCCTGCAATCGATAACCGTGGATTTGGGAAGTGTCGTGCGGAAGGGGCAAGCGATTGCGCGGCTCGAGCAGCAGGACTATCAACTCCGCGTCCAGCAGGCAGAAGCCGCGTTGGCCCAAACCCGCGCGCGCGTCGGATTGTCGCCCGCAGGTGGCGATGATCGCGTAGCGCTCGAGCAAACCGGACCGGTGCGAGAAGCGAAGGCAGTGCTCGACGAAGCGAAAGCGAAACGCGATCGCGCCGCGCGTTTGATCAATCAGGGAATTATTCCGCGCGCTGAGTACGACACCGCCGACGCCGAGTACAAAGTTGCCGCCAGCCGTTATCAGGATGCCATCGAAGAAATTCGGAACCGGCAAGGCCTTCTGGCGCAAAGACGTTCAGAGTTGAATCTCGCTCGACAGCAACTTGCCGACACGGTGCTTTACGCACCGATCAGTGGGGTCGTACAGCAGAAGAGCGCGAGCGTGGGCGAGTATCTTGCCGCGGGCGCCCCGGTTGCCGACATCGTGCAGATCGATCCATTGCGACTGCGGGTCGATGTGCCTGAGCGTGAATCAAACAATATTCGCAACGGACAAAGCGTGCGCGTCACCGTCGAAGGCGATCCGGAAGCCTATCTCGGCGTCGTCAAGCGTTTGAGTCCGTCGATCAGTCAGCAGAATCGGGTGCTCGCCGTCGAAGCCGACGTGCGCAATAGCGGCCGCCTGCGACCGGGCGCATTTGTGCGCGCCGAGATTGTGACGGATCAGACCAGCAGCGCGGCGACCGTTCCGCCGAGCGCGATCGTTACATTCGCCGGCATCGAAAAAGTGATTACCGTTGAAGGTGGCAAGGCCGTGGAAAAAGTTGTGATGACCGGCCGGCGCGGCGCCGATTGGGTCGAGATAAGATCCGGCGTCAATGTTGGTCAGCCGGTCGTGGTGAATCCGGGCAACTTACAGTCCGGGCAGGCGGTGACGGTTACGGAATAACGATCATTTTCCATTTGTCATTTGGCATTTATCATTTCTCATTACAACTGCACGAGTTCCGATTTATGACTGAGGAATGGACAAAGCCAATGTCAGATGAAAAATGGAAAATGAGTCCTAGCGCTTTGTAATGCAGAAACTAGCCGAAATTTGTATTCGCCGTCCGGTCTTCGCCGCGATGATCATTCTTTCTTTGGTCGTCGTCGGCGCGGCGAGCTATTTCCGCCTGGGAGTTGATCGTTTCCCCTCAGTTGACGTGCCCACCGTCAGCATTCGCACCGGACTTCCCGGCGCGTCGCCTGAAGAAGTCGAATCGCTGGTTTCCCAACCGATTGAAGACGCAGTGAACACCGTCGATGGCATCGACGAGTTGCGTTCAATTTCAAGTCAGGGCCAATCGTTTGTCATCGCCACGTTCAAACTCGATAAAGATATAGAATCAGCCGCCCAGGACATTCGCGATCGCGTTACCGCTCTTGGCCGCCGCTTACCTGAAGACGCCACCCCGCCCGTCGTCTCAAAATTCGACAACGACAGTACGCCGGTTTTGACCATCGCTCTCTCGGCTGATCGTTCGATTCGCGAGCTGACCGAACTCGGGGACAAAATCGCCCGGCCTCAACTTGAGCGCGTGGGCGGCGTCGGCGAAGTTCGCGTCGTCGGCGGGCTTCAGCGCGCCATCAATCTGTGGGTCGATGCGGAACGGCTTGAGGCATATCAAATTCCGATCACGCAGGTTCGGCAGGCGCTGCAGCGACAGAACGCGGACGTGCCGGGCGGCAACGTGAACACCGGAAAAGAAGAGTTAGTGCTGCGCACGCTCGGTCGTTTCACCGATCCGCGCCAATTTGAAGAGTTAGTTATTGCCAACATTAATGGCTCGCCGATTCGCGTGCGCGACATTGGACGCGTCGAAGACGGCACCAAAGAGCAGCGGTCGCTGGCGCGGCTCAACGGCGTGCCGACGGTGACGCTGGACATTCGTCGCCAGTCAGGCGCGAACACAATCGAAGTTATCAACGGCATCAAGCGGGAATTGCCGCGCTTGACCGGGCAGCTTCCGTCGGACGTAAAGCTTGAAATCATTCGCGATCAGTCCCGCTACATTGAGTCGGCTTTGCACGAGATTCAGACGCACCTGGTCCTCGGCGGCATTCTCGCCAGCCTGGTCGTGCTTCTGTTCATGCGCTCGTGGCGCTCGACAATTATTGCCGCAGTGGCGATTCCGGCCTCGCTGATTTCGACGTTCGCAATGATGCGCGCGTTGGACTTCACTCTTAACAGCGTGACGATGCTGGCGCTGGTGTTGATGGTCGGCGTCGTGATCGACGACGCGATCGTCGTGCTGGAAAACATTTTCCGGTTTATTGAAGAGAAACGTATGCCGCCGCGTGAGGCAGCCAAAGAAGCCACGAAAGACATCGGTCTCGCGGTTTTGGCGACCACGCTTTCATTGGTCGTGATCTTTCTGCCGGTGTCGTTCATGTCTTCGATCTCGGGTCGCTTCCTTTACCAGTTCGGCATTACCGCCGCGGTCGCGATCATGGTTAGCCTTCTGGTTTCCTTCACGCTGACGCCGGTCATGAGTTCGCGTCTGATCCGCGTGAAAGACACGGGCGGGCACGGCCAGGCGTCGTCGCGCAAGGGGTTCTATCGTTGGATCGATTGGGGCTACACGTGGATGCTGAGCTTTGCGATGCGCCATCGTATCGCCGTTTCAGTGGTCTCGCTGGCCGTGATCTTTTCCACGGTCCCGCTTTATCGCGCGGTGAAGCAGGAGTTTATTCCCAGCAACGTTGACGAGGCCGAATTCGAAGTCAACATCAACGGTCCCGAAGGCACCAACATGCAGGTGATGAACGCCGCCATGCTGGAAATCGAGAAGCAGATCATGGCGACCCATGGCGTGCGGCTGGTGCTGTCGAGCGCGGGCGGATCGTTCATTGGCGGACTGAATTCCGGCGGCGCTTACGTGCGCATTGCGCCGCATGAAGAGCGGACTCTGTCGTTAACTCGCATCTGGACGGAGCTGAAAAAAGGGAAGCCCTGGCAGGCTTTCCGCGGTAACTACACGCAGCAGGATGTGATGACGGAAGTTCGCAAGCGTCTGCAACGCTTTGCGCCGATGCGCGCGGGTGTCCGCAATTCGAATTCGTTCAACTTTGGGACTGGCGGCCGCTTTGACATCGATTTTGTTTTGCGTGGTCCGGAGATCGAGAAGCTTTCGGAATACGCGGAAGAGTTAGGCAAGCGCGCTTCGAAACTTGGCGGCATCGTTGATATCGATACGTCTTTAAAATTGAATAAGCCGGAGCTGCGCGTCAAGATCGACCGGCAACGCGCCGCGGACTTGGGCGTTGACACGTCTGACATCTCGACGAATCTCCGTTTGATGGTCGGCGGCGAGGATCAGGCTTCGCGTTACCGCGACGAGTCACTGAATGAAGATTACGACGTGCAGATTCGTCTGAGCGAACGCGATCGTTCCGACCAGGAGACGATTGGGCGTCTCTATGTGCCGTCATCGCGCGGCGGTCTGGTCAGGCTGGACAATCTCGTGAATATTACGCGCGAGATAAGTCCGTCACGCATCGATCACCTCGATCGCGAGCGCCAGGTGTCGCTGCGTGCCTCGGTGGCGCCGGGTCATGCGCTCGCCGATCGCATCCAGGCACTACGCGGCGCCGTCGCCGAGATGGGTTTGCCGGTCGCATACACCACGACGGTTGCCGGTCGCGCGCGCGAACTGGAACGAACTTTCGTTGAGTTCGTGTGGGCGTTCATCCTCTCGGTCATTTTCATGTACATGATCCTCGCCTCGCAGTTCGAGAGCACCGTTCACCCGATAACGATTCTGCTCAGCCTGCCGTTGTCGATGCCTTTCGGATTGTTATCGCTGTGGCTGACCAACGACACGTTGAATCTTTATTCCGCGCTCGGTCTGCTGGTGCTGTTCGGTGTGGTCAAGAAGAATTCGATTCTCCAGATCGATCACATGAACAAGCTGCGCGAGATGGGTATGGAACGCGCGCAAGCCATCATGCAGGGCAATCGCGATCGTCTGCGACCGATTCTGATGACGACGCTGGCGCTGGTCGCGGGGATGTTGCCGCTGGCACTCGGTACCGGGCCCGGCGCCGAAGAGCGCCGTTCGATCGCGGTGGTAGTCATTGGCGGACAAACCCTTTCGCTGCTGCTGACGCTAATCGCCACGCCGGTCGCTTACTCACTGCTCGATGATCTTGGATCGACGGCGCGCTGGAAGCGATGGGCTCGCGCCGCCCACACGTTTACCGAACCAATCCGGGCGCGCATTCCAAGCTTCCGACGTGCGCCTGCCACCGAAGCGCATTCCACCGACCATGCGCCGGAACGCGAGCGCATTCATACGACTGACGGCCTAAAACCTGTAGGCGGCGGCAAATAGACTCTAGCGGCTTGGGCGCCCCGCGGGCGGTGAGACTTGCCAGCGTTGAGGGCGCAACCAGCGGCTTTGCCGCCCCGCAGTGCGGTGAGGCTTGCCTCACCGACCGAGCCTTCTTACCTAAGAGGCTGCGCCTCTGCCCTTCCTCCAGCGAAGTTTATCTAAGTCTACGGTTAGAGGTTCATCTTCAAGCGGCATTCCATTCCAAATCCGCACACTTGAGTAAAGGTAGTCTTCCGCTCTGTTCACCAGGCCTGCTCTAACGGGATTCTGATGGGTGTAGTGAACGCGCTCCATTAACATATTCTCGCTTGTCAAGAGACGAACATTTGGATGGTGATCCCAAAGTGAGTATTTGTGTCCCCGACGATATTCTTGATGTTGAAGTTTCTGCAGCGAGGAGTCGTGTCCGTGCTGCTTAAGAAAATCAATGACTCTGCGGCTGACGATGCCGTTAACGAACTGAAGCACCTTTGCCGGCTTTTTCTCGCTGTCGGAGATGAGATGAAAGTGGTCGGGCATAATGACGTAGGCGAAGATGAGAAATCCGCCCGAGGTTCGAGCTTCGGCAAGCGCGTCGCACGCTACTGACTTCAGCTTATCAAGCCGAAATGCTGGTAGACGATCCTTTGTAACCGACGTCAAATAATAAGCAGGAGAGTTGGGAGTAATCAGATTCATGCTGTCTGTTTGCGAAGCGTAGCCTCGCAGATTTGTTTAGCCCTCAGCGGTGAGGCAGCCTCACCGCACTGCGGCACGGCAGAGCCGTCGCGCTTGGTCAGCCCTTAACGGTGAGGCAAGCCTCACCGCACTGCGGCACGGCAGAGCCTTCAGCGCTTGGTCAGCCCTCAACGGTGAGGCAAGCCTCACCGCACTGCGGCGCGGTAGAGCCGTGGCGCTTGGTCAGCCCTCAACGGTGCGGCAAGCCTCACCACACTGAGGCAAGCCTCACCGCACTGCGGCGCGGTAGAGCCGTCGCGGCCTTCGGCGCTTCATTAGTTTAATCCGATTGACACGCGTGTCCCGTTGCCAAAAGTTTTACATCGCTGTTGACTGGACAGGAGTCGCCGGGCGCAGGCAGAAACAAAGTGGATTAATTGAGAGTTCGGCCGAAAGACTGAAGCGTTACGGCGTGGTTGCGGGTTTGACCGGTGGCGCCCACTGCTTCAGGAAGTTATTCATCTTTTCCAGGTCGTAAGAATTTCCACTTTCGAGCACGCCCGTACCCTGAGAATGCAGAAACTTTCCGTCTGACTCGAGCACGAAAATGTGCGGATAACCTTCGGCCGGTGGATAGCGTGACAGGACTGCCTCGTTTGGGTTCTCGTCACTGAAATTAATCTTCACAGTCACAAAGTTCTTATCACGCAGCGCCTTCACATCGGGCTGAACGCCAAAGTATTTATCCAGGATGTGACACCAGCTGCACCACTCGCCACCCACGATTAGCAAAATTCTTCGATTCGAGCGTTTTGCTTCCGCGACCGCGTCATCAATGTCGCGCGCGGCGTCGCGTTTCGGATCGTATTTCGTGACGGGTGTGTAAGGCGATTGTGCGGCGGCTGACTGTGGCGCGACGGCCGCTAGAGCGCAAACGGCTGCAAGCGCCAATACAAAGTGGATTATTTTAAGATTCATCGGCTTCGTTGTGTCAGCACCCGGAGCGGTAGCGACGGGATCGGACATTCAATGTTTATATGACCCGGTCGCAACCACCACCCCGCGCGGGATGCCCGCGCGCGGACCCCGGTCCGCTCCCGGTACTGACAAACCGCTCACTGCTCACCGCCCACAGCTCACTGCCCACAGCTCACTGCTTTAGCTCACTGAAACACTCGATCCACCGGCACAATCGTAACGTTTTCCGGCTTCACGGCGATCTGGTAACGCTCGATCACTTTGTCTTCGTCGGTGATCTCTTTCGGCTTCGGCGCGTTGTAGGTAATCGGCGAAGGTTTGTTGCTGAGGATCGCCTGGCTCAAGCCTTCCGCGTCCTTCGTGATAATCGCGACGCGCATCGCGTCAGATTTCAGATGCGTTCTCAGCGCGCGGTTGACGTCGGCCAGGGTCAACTTCGCGAGCTGCTCGCGCATGTACGCCGGAAAGTCCTTAATCTTGTAGTAGCGGCTGTCTAGCGCGTAACCGAGCTGCGCGTCCTGCGTGGCCGTCAGGATATTGACGAACTTCATCAGAAACTGTCGCGTCGATTCGAAATCGTCCGGCGTCATTCCGTTCCGCATTAGCTTGTCATATTCGTAAAGCGCCGCACGCAGGGTGAAGTGACCGTTCTGCGGCTCGACCGGGCGAATCCAGATTTGGAAAATTTGCTGCTGGCGGCCCAGGTTCGGATCGGGCTGGAACTGAAACATGCCGCGCGGAAAATATTCTATGTAAGCGTAATCGCCGTAATTCAATCCCCGCAATTCACGCAAACGCTGATAGAGATACGCGCTGCTCGAACGATGCTGGCCCAGATATGAAGTGATGAGCGCCAGCGCCGGCCAGTCCTTATGACTGCGATTTACCGAGATGGGGAAACCCAGCGAGATGGCCGTCGAAATTGTTTCGCGCTTGACGATCTCAATGCGCATCCCGGGCGCGACCGTGGGCGCTCGAAACTTCGCAGTGCTGGGCTTACCCGCCGGCAGTTTGTTGAAATCCGCGCGCACTTTCCCGACAAAGGTTCGCGGATAACCACCCGCCAGCCCCAAAACCAGATTCGCGCGCGTGAAGTTTTGGCTGTAAAAGGCGCGCACGTCATCAAGCGTCAATCGCTCGAGTGACGATAGCCGGCCAATGTTGTGATGACCATAGGCGTGGCCGGCGTAGATGATGTTGTAAAGCTGTTCTTTGCCCAGCTCCTCATCGTTGGCTTCGCGTAACGAGACCTTTAGGAAGTTGATCGCGTCCGCTTTCAAGCGCGTGAAGTCTTCCTGCCGAAAACCCGGATCGAGCAACATCTGACTGATGATCGAATAGTACCGATCCAGATTGTCCCGATGTGTGGTCCCGGTAAAGACCGTCATCTCTTTATCAATCTGCCAATCGAAGTCGCTGGCCATCGGATAGAACGCGTCCTGAATCTGTTCGTAAGACATCTGCCGCGAACCGGCTTCCGCCAGCATCGCAGCCGTCAAAGCCGCCAGCCCTTCTTTATCTTGCGGGTCGAAAGCCGAACCCGTCATAAAAAGGATACGGAAGCTGATTAGCGGCGAGCGATTGGGTTGAAGGACCGCGTTCGGCACTGCCGGAATTGGTTTTCTTCTTTGTTGAGCCATCAGAGGTGCGATTGAAGCGGAGGTGACAATTAAAGCGCCGGCAAGAACGGCCAGCAGGGGGTGGCGGATCGGGCGAAACAGCTCGATGCGATCCATTATTTGCCCGCCTCCTTTTTCTTGTCCGTCGCTAAAGTCACGATGGTGCGATTTCGGTCAACGAAATACTTTGCCGCAGTACTGCGGACATCTTCCGGAGTGATCTGCGTGTAAACATCGAACAATTTGTTCAGCGTCTCAGGCGTGCGCTTAAGCGCGATGTAGGGCGCCAAGATGCCCGCGATGGCTTCTGAACTGTTCATTACCATTGCCAGGCCGTAACGCGTGCGCGAGCGAGTGTCATCAAGTTCCTTCTGCGGGACCATCTCAGTTGAATAGCGTTTGAAGGTCTGGAGAATTTCATCACGCACGTGATCGACATCTTTCTGATCCTTAACGCGCGCAAAAACCGAGAATAACTCGCCGTCAATCGAGTCATCGAACGAAGCGCTGATGAAATCCACCTTCTGTTCTTTCAGCACCAGCTTTTGATAAAGGTCTGAGTTCTCTCCGAAGGCGATTGAAGCGAGGAGATCAAGGGCGGCTTTGTCTTTGCTCTCATCCGAAAAGGCCGGGCCGCGAAAAGCTACGACCAGATACGGCAGGGTTGGGGAGGCCCAATCAACATGGGCCGTGCGCGGCTCTTTCTGTTCCGGCTCGGATGGAATCTGCGGCACGTAGTTGCCGCGCTTCCAGTCGCCGAAATATTTTCTGGTCATCGCCAGGGCGTTTGCGCGCGTTACGTCGCCGACTACCACGATGGTGGTGTACTCGGGGCGATAGTACCGATTGTAGAATTGCCAGCTGTAGTCGTACTGGTTTGGCATGTCCTGGATGTCGGCGATATAGCCCAGAGTTGTGTGCGCGTAAGTGTGCTTCTTGAAAGCGGTCTCGCGCAGCTTCTCGTAGAGAATTGTGACCGGGTTGGAAGCGCTCTTGTCATACTCGCCGCGGACGGCGCCGGCTTCGGTCTTGTACTGCTCCTGTGTGTATTTCAGCCGCTGGAAGCGATCCGCTTCCATCTCCATGATTTTGTCCAGGTCCTCTTTCGAGAAAGTGGCGTGATAAACCGTGCGGTCGTCGGACGTATAGGCATTTGTTTCGGCGCCCGCCGCTTTGAAAATCTTTTCGCGCTGCTCGGCCGTGTACTTCTCGCTGCCGCGAAACATCAAGTGCTCAAAGAAATGCGCATAGCCGCTCTTGCCCTTTTCGACCTCGTTGCGCGAACCGGTTCGCACAACGATGTAAAGCGCGACCAGATTTGGATAATCAGTCGGCACCGTGATCAATCGCAAGCCATTCGGCAAGTCGTCAATCGTATATTCGTAGGCGAAAAACTTGCTCGCTTTTTGGGCCATAACAACCATCGGTATGCAGAGAATTAGCGATGCGATAACAAGAAATTTCATGATACGCGAGTTAACTCCTCTAAGTGTTTCCGGGAGATTGTGAGTATACACGAGGCTAAGCAGCAGTCAGTACCGCGAGCGGAAGCGACCGGGTCGTGGTTGATTTTTTGCCCGGTCGCTAGCGCCCCTGGTGCGGACCCACACTGCTTGACCTGTCGCACAGTAGGCCCGTATCATGGCTTGTTTGAATGAAGCGAAGAAATGCTGACAGTGTAGGTAGAGAGAAATGAAAGCTGGAATTCATCCCGAATATAACGAAATTGAAGTGACTTGCGCGTGTGGTGAAGTCTTTAAGACGCGCTCGACGAAAAAAGGCGATCTGCACATCGAAATCTGTTCGGCCTGCCATCCGTTCTTTACGGGTAAGCAGAAGCTGATCGACACCGCTGGACGCGTGGATCGATTTAACCGTCGCTATGCTGCCAAGGCGCCCGCGGCGCCCGCGAGTAAGTAAGTTGCGACTGATGCGAATTCGTCATTAGCGATTGGAATCAAGATGCCGGCGTAGTTCGACGCCGGCTGGTCGGATTGCATCCAATCCGAGCAGCCGGAAAAGAAACGCCGGCATAGTTGTAATTAGCAGTGGCACAGACTTTAGTCTGTGTTTCATGTTTAGCCAGTAGAATCACAGACTGAAGTCTGTGCCACCACGAATATGAGCACTAACGAACGAGATCTAATTGTCGGCGGCCAGGCCGTGATTGAAGGCGTGATGATGCGGACGCCAGGCGCGTACGCGATTGCTGTGCGCAAAGCCGACGGCACCATCGTCAACACCGCGGCGACCCTCCCGAAATGGAGTGACAAGTACCCGATTCTCAAGCTGCCGATTCTGCGCGGCGGCGCGGTTCTGATGCAGTCAATGGGCCTTGGCATTAAGGCGCTGAACTATTCAGCCGCGGAAGCTTTCGAGGAAGTAGAAGAAGCCGAAGCTGAAGAAGTGAAAATCGCTTTGACGCCGGCAGTGATTGAAGGGGAAGGCGACTTTGCCGGGATCACGGGCGGGCTGCCCGGTGTCATTCCGATTCCGAAGAAGAAGAGCAGCGCGAAAGAAGTTAAGAAAAGCGGCGCGGCTGCGGCGGCCGGCTCGATCATCTTCGCGATGCTTTTTAACATCCTGCTGTTCGTTGCCGCACCTTTGCTGCTGACGAACGCGTTGTTTATCGCGGCCGGTTGGGCGCCCGGACCGGCGGCGGTCTCGTCCACCAGCACGCCACAGCCAACAGCCGTCCCGAATACTGGCGCACCGCAAACAGCGCCGCCGGCGCTCGAGGGGCAACCCTGGTACAGCCGCGCGTGGGGTTCGGTGAGTGGGTATCTGCATCCGGTGCGGCCTTCGGTCAGCTTCAATCTGATCGACGGTGCGATTCGCATGACGTTCTTCCTGATCATGATCACCAGCTTTTCACTGCTGAAGGACATCCGGCGCGTCTTTGAATATCACGGCGCCGAACACAAGACGGTGTTCACCTGGGAGAAGGGACTTGATCTGACCGTCCCGAATGCGCGGATTCAACCACGCCAGCACCCGCGTTGCGGCACGAGCTTTCTGATGGTCGTAATGCTGGTTTCGATCCTTTTGTTCTCAGTCATCAAGTTTGATTCGCTGCTATTCAATTTTCTGGTACGTCTGGCGCTGATTCCGGTCGTCGCCGGCATTTCGTACGAAATCATTCGCCTTTCGGCGAAGAAGGAGACTGGATTCTTCTTCAAGATGATCACGCGTCCCGGCCTTTGGCTGCAGAACGTGACTACCAAGGAACCCGACGACAACCAATTGGAAGTCGCCATCACGGCGCTGAAGGAAAGTTTGAAAATGGAGCCAAAGCCGAACGAACCGCAATTGGCGCCGTTGTCGTAAGAGGAGTGGCACAGACTTTAGTCTGTGAATGAAAGATAAATCACAGACTGAAGTCTGTTTCACAAGTTCCATGCTCGATAAACTTGCTCAAATTGAAACGCGTTACCAGGAGTTGACGGACGAACTCTCTTCGCCGGAGCTCTTGTCGAACCCGTCGGCCTACGGTAAAGCCGCGAAGCAGCATCGCAGCCTCAGCGAGATTGTCGAGAAGTATCGCGCCCTGAAATCGCTTCAAGAAGAACTCGCGGGCGCCCGTGACTTGACGGAAAACGCAGCCGACGAAGAGATGCGCGAGTTGGCCCGCCTCGAGATCGAATCCCTGCAGGCAAGTATTGAGCAGGCTGAAGCGGATTTGAAATTTCTGCTCATTCCACAGGATCCCAACGACGAAAAGAACGTAATTCTTGAAATCCGCGCCGGGACCGGCGGCGATGAAGCTTCGTTGTTTGCTTCCGACATGTTGCGCATGTACGCGCGCTATGCTGAGCGGCAGCGTTGGAAGATGGAAATTCTGGACGCGTCCGAAACCGGTGTCGGCGGCGTCAAAGAAGCGGTTGCCTTGATTGAAGGCGACAAGGTTTATTCAAAGCTGAAGCACGAATCCGGAGTGCATCGCGTGCAGCGCGTGCCGCAAACCGAAGCCAGCGGTCGCATTCATACTTCAGCGATCACGGTCGCGGTTTTGCCGGAAGCCGAAGAAGTTGACGTGAAGATCGAGGCCAAGGATTTGCGCATCGACACGTTCTGTTCGTCAGGTCCGGGCGGCCAGTCCGTGAACACGACGTACTCGGCGGTGCGCATCACGCACTTGCCCACGAACGTTGTCGTCTCAATGCAGGACGAGAAGTCGCAGATTAAGAACCGCGAAAAGGCGATGCGTGTGCTGCGCGCGCGTCTGCAGGAGATCGAAGAACAGAAGCAGCATGACGCGATTGCCAGCGACCGGCGCTCGATGGTCGGCTCGGGCGATCGCTCAGAAAAGATTCGTACCTACAACTTCAAAGATAACCGCGTTACCGATCATCGTATCGGCCTCACTATTCATCAGCTCAATCTCGTCATGGAAGGCGCTCTCGATCAAATCATCGAGGGATTGACCACCCACTATCAGGCTGAGAAGTTGAAAGAAGAAACGGTCGCCGTCTAACCAAGCTGTTGGCTATGCCCAAAAGAGTATTGGGTGGTGTAATGGCCTGCTCATCACGGAGCCTATGGCCCACCATACGCAACAAGCTGCGGAGCGGCGGACGTAGTTAAGCCCAGGGCGAGGCTTGGGGAGCCTTGGGTGAGAGTGCGCACAAATTGTTTGAAGCCGCGGAGCGGCGACCGATAATCGCTCTATCAGGCTTTGAAGCTGCAATGCCGACTGCAAGACGGTGATCCAAAATCTTTGTGGCCGCTTCGCGGGCTCGGTTGATCTAGAAAAACTATAGTCACCCAAGACTCGCAAAGCCTCGCCTTGCTTAGCTATGACCGCTGCTTCGCAGCTCGGCTATTAGCCCTTCATTACAGTTCCGTCGGACTAAGCAGCTAGTCCGAAAGTCTTGCAATTTGATTTTGTTAGGAGTACAAAAGCCACATCCCCGTAGTCCGATCTGTTTCTCAAGTTTTTCTCAACCCGGTTCCCCTAAGCTGAGCCTGTTTTTCTCCACGATGTTCGCGTAAACCCTCGGGTGCCGTGTCATCCGAGATTCTGCTGTTTTGACTGGGGGTTACTCATGAACCGGCAAAGAATCGTTCTGTCGTTGGCCTTGGGCATTGTCGCGGTTTGCCTGCTGGCGTCCGCGCTCTTTACTTCAACAGCTCAGAAAATGGGCCGCGGCCTCGAGGGCCTGCCACCCGAACTTGATGTCCGCGTCAGAGATGGCGTTCTAAGTGGCCGTCTGCCGGACGGGAAAACGCAGGCCGAAGGCTTGACGGCGAATTTGTCGCTCCGGCCGAACGCGGCACAAAACAAATCTGTCCAGGCCCTACAGTCTGAAGCGCGCTCGCCGGTAAGCGTCGAATACAACCGTTTGACGGGAACGCCCCGCCACATATTTGCCACGAGCGGTTACTTGAGCGCGCCGAGCCAGGACGTTCCTGAGAAAATCGCTCGTGATTTCATCGAGCGCTGGCAGGGCATCTTTCGTTTCAGTGACAGCGATTTGCAGAGCCTGAGGTTGAAGAGCCGCACGACTTTGCCCGATTTGGGCTCGACGATCCTTCTATTCGAACAGACCGTCGAGGGCGTACCGGTTTACAAAGGCGAGGTGATGGTAAACGTCAACCGTGACGGAAACATTATCAATGTCGGAGGTGACAGTTATCCACAATTGCGAGTCACCAACGGCGTATCGCTTTCGCCGGCGGGAGCCATCTCCCGGGCGGCAGCTTCACTCGGCATCGATGGCTTTACGCCGCGACAGACGGGCACGAAAAAAATTCCGCGCAGCTTCGGCAACGTGAGTCCCGAGTTCATTGATGCTCCGCGTTTCGACAAAGGCGGCGTCTTTGGCGACGACATCATCGTCACGCATGTGCTTTTTCCAATGGGTAACGAAGCGCGGCATGCCTATCAATTTGTCCTGACCACGCCGCAGTACCGCGGCATCATGTGGAACAACATTGTGGACGCACAGACCGGGGAGGTGCTGAGGCGCACCAGTCTGACGTCGTTCCTCGGCCCGGCCGGCGGCGGTCCGATTAACAGCCGGCGCGCGACTTTTCGTCCGGACATTCAGGACCTGGTCGAATCTCACAACAACGCGGGAACCGCGAGTGGAAACGTTTTCGATGGTATGCCCGTGGCCTTGTCAGGCCGCCGGACATGCTCAGGCAACATTCCACCGTCAGCTTGTAACGGCAATCCAGTAGTGGGTGGCACTCTGGGTCCCGGCTATGGCCGCTCGCCCGCACCCGGCACTCCGCCGACCTATCAGACCGACAACAACGAATTCAACCGAAACAATGGACGCGGCTTTAAGAAAGGCCTGGTAAGCGGACGCACTGAGAATCCATTTGCGGACACGGGCGGAGCTCTGTTTCCTTCGCTCTTTAATACGCCGTTCGGACAACTCCTGCGGGGATTTCCCGATGCTTCGAATCCAACGCCCAACTCGATCTTCGGTTGGTTCTACCTGCCCACCGGTACCGGCGGGACTGAGATAACGGATGGTGACAACAATCGCGCCGCGACTCGGGCATACAAATACGACATGCCCGCTGAAGCAGTCGCCCGCAACCTGGCGGCAAACTCACCGGTGCCCGACAAGAGCCAGCCATTCTCAGCCGATTTGACGCCGCTGCCGACAACTCTGACGCTCCGCGATGGACGTGCCCTGGCGTCAGTCTTCCAATCCCGCTATACCGAAGGAAACAACGTCCTGGTAGCAGATGACCGGGCCGACGATAACGAGACCACCAGCGGCATCAAGGGTTACAGCGCCAATCGTCAATTCACCGCCGGCCATTACACGTTTACCAATGGCTACGAATACGGCGGCGTGGATGCTCGAGATTTTATTCCAGATCCCATTCTGGGAACCGACACCGGCGTGCCCTGTCAGGCTGCCGGGCCTTGCAACGTGGCATATCCGGCGAGCTCGAATGCGGACGTTTATCCCGGGGCCGTAACGCTCTTTTTCTACACGAATCTTTTACACGACTACATGTACAGCATCGGCTTTACCGAAGCGACCTGGAACTTTCAACAGGATAATTTTGGTCTTGGTGGCGCGGGCCAGGACGCTCTCAGCGCCAACCTGCAGGACGGCTCAGGAACAGACAACGCAAACATGGGCACACCCGCTGATGGCTCGGCGCCGCGCATGCAAATGTATCTCTTTACCGAGAGCACTTTTCGTCGATCCGACGGTGATTTTGATTTCGATGTGGTCGCTCACGAGTTCTACCACGGCGTCTCAAATCGATCGGCGGGCAAGGGGCCGACCGACTGTCTCGGCACGCCACTGGTCGGAGAGTCAGGCGGCCAGGGAGAAGGCTGGTCAGACTTTATTGCAAACTCGATGATGGATGACGATACGACCGGGGAGTACGTGACCGGTGAATTCGATATCGGCATTCGGCGTCTTCCCCACACAAACTATCGTTGGTCCTATGCCGCGATTAACGGTGGGGCGTTGAATCGAAGGGATCAGGGGACGCCCGATCCGGCCCCGGTGCCGGCGACGCCATTTCAGGTCCACAACGTAGGTGAGGTTTTCGCTGCCACGCTCTGGGATATGCGCGAGCTGTTGATTATGAAAGATCCGAACGGGGTCTTCTTTGACGGCAACCGGCGACTGAACGGGATTGCCGGCGCGCTTTTCTACATTGGCCCGCGACAAGTTCAATCCATTGACTTGAACCACCCGATTAATTACCGCGCTTCTTTCAACACGACCACGACCGGCACCACCGTCTCCGGGGTGCCCAGCCCGGCCCCGGGAATCGGGCCGCCCGAGCAGTTGACCACTCAGGTTCCGACGATTAATCCCGTCGAGCATTTCGTTCGGCCGGGTCTCTTGACCACGGAAATCCAGTCCCGCGGCGATCGCGTCGGTCCGCTGGCGACGGCCGTCAGCCGAGGCGCTCGGCTGGCTGACACGCTCGTGTTGCGAGGCTTGCAGCTCGGACCGTGCAATCCCACGATGGTTGACACACGAAACGCGATTCTGCTCGCAGACAAAGAAATGAATGGCGGCGAGAATCGCTCGCTCATCTGGCGCGCGTTTGCGAGTCATGGAATCGGTGTGAATGCCCAGTCGACCAACGCCGGCGGCAGCACCAATCCGGTAGTCGAAGATTTTGCGGTGCCCGCCACAGTGACAACGTGCGAGAGCCTGGGACCGCTCGCGACTCCGACCTTCGCCCTGGCGAATTCCGGACCAAACAAGGTCACGGTAACTATCAATGGCGGGGTACCCATCGCTGGCGCGTCCTTGTATTTGATTACGCGGTCGTTCAAAGCCGCCGGTCCGTTCACGAAAGTGGGTGAGATACCTGGGACGCAAACGACCTTTGACGACACTAATCTTTCCGGTGGTCAAACCTATTTTTATCAGGTTCGCGCGAGTCGCGACGCATCCGCCGACTGCGTTTCTCTGGCCAGCACCCAAAGCGTCGTCGTCACGAACGGTGTGGTCATCACACCCGCGCCAACCTTCTTTGGAATCGATCAAGTAGATGATCCACAGACGGGCAACAGTTTGACGCTCAAATGGAACAGTCCGATTACGCCGAATCCAAGCGGCGACGTATTCACGGCCTGCTCAGATTGCGTATTCGATATTTATCGCAGCGAGCGCGCCGACCCCAGCGATGGGACAGTCGAGCCTACCTTTACTCCTTCGGAGTCGAACCGCATCGCCCAGGGCGTGACGGGTCTCCAGTACACCGATACCAACCTCCAACTTGGACAGGTTTATTACTACATCGTGCAGGCGCGGAACGCCGCTGGAGTTAAAGACACGAATAACACCGGCAATGCTCTGGTTCGCTATAACATGCCGTCGATTACTTCCTTCAAGCCCATCGAGCCTTTCTCGAGAGAAGATTACGAATCGTCGTCGGCCAACGCGCGTTTCCAACCGCCGTTGCAGGATTCCGGCAACAACCCGCAAGAGGGCCAGCCGCTTTGGCAACGCGTAACCGGCATCGTCCAGCCGGGTGGCTCAACCAGCTCAATGATGTATGCGCCCGACTTTGATCCCGGCTCAGACGGAGCCAACAGCGACATCAGCACAGTGATTGGACCGCTGATGCTTTCAGAGACTTCCGTTCTGGATTTTGATCACTTCTTTTCATCCGAGGCCCGCTTTGACGGCGGTTTGCTGGAAGTTGCGAAGGGTAGCGCGAATTTCAATTCGACGCCGTTCCCCGACAACACAACGACCTTCGATCTGGGAAACTTCATAGTCGAGGGCCAGTACAATTCCAAGCTGGATGGCAATCAACTGGGTGTGCCGCTTAGTCCGCTGCTGGGACGCCGCGCGTACACTGGCATCAAGGGATATCATCACGTGCGAGTGGCGCTGGCCGAGTTTGCTCCAGGTGGCGACCACAATCAGGAAGGCGTGCCTATTTATCTGCGCTTCCGCATGTCTTCCGATGTGGGAACGAACAATGGAGCGGATTCAGGCTGGTACGTCGACAACCTGATTATTCATGACATGGGAACCGATGGCACGCCGACACCGACGCCCACGCCGACACCGACGCCTTCACCGTCTCCGTCGCCTTCGCCGACGCCTTCTGCGTCACCGACGCCCTCCGCGTCACCAACGCCGTTCACGATTTTCCAATTCAGCTCTGCGACTTACCCGGTTCAGGAAGCCTGCACAGCGATAAACGTGACGGTTATCCGCAGCGGTGTAGTCAGCACGACTTCAACGGTCGATGTCGGAAGCGCTGATGGCACGGCTAAACAGAAAGGCGACTACACGTTTGTGATTGCGCGTCTGGTCTTCGCGCCTAATGAGTCGCAAAAGAGTTTCCCGGTGCTGATCTGCGACGATGGTTACACGGAAGGGACTGAGTCGGCGACGTTGATTTTGCAGAATCCGACTAACGGCACGCTGGGCGCAACCAGCACCGCGAGTCTGCTAATCGTCGACAACTCGCCCGAGACATCGAGCAACCCGATCGACGTCTCGAGCACTTATGTCTGCCAGCATTACCACGATTTCCTGTACCGCGAGGGCGACGCGTCCGGGCTGGCCTTCTGGACGAATAACATCGAAAGCTGTGGTAGCAACGAGCAGTGCCGGCAGGTAAAACGGATCAACGTTTCCCAGGCTTTCTTCCTGTCAATCGAATTCAGGGAGACGGGTTACCTGGTAATCCGCGCGCACAAAGCGGCCTTTGGTAGCAGCAAGAGCACGCCTCGATACCCGACCTTCTTGCGCGATCAACGCCAGATCGGCGAAGGGGTTATCGTCGGAGAGGGTGATTGGCAAACCAAGCTCGCCACAAACAGGCAGAGTTATCTGGCCGATTTTGTGTCGCGTGCCGAGTTCACTTCGATACCGTCCTTTGCACCAGGGGCGCCGGCCGCCACGTACGTTGACGCGCTCTTCGCGAACAGCGGGGCGACGCCGACCTCGGCTGAGAGAGATGCGGCGCTGGCTGCTTATGGCAGTGGCGACACGGCGGGACGCGCCGCCGCGCTGAACAGTGTCATCGACAGCGGCGCGGTCTTTAATGCGCAGTACAACTCGGCATTTGTGTTGATGCAGTATTACGGTTACCTGCGCCGTAATCCTGATGACCCGCCAAATAACAACTTCAGCGGTTACGACTTCTGGCTGGCAAAGTTAGATTCATTTAGCCAGCCGGGTGAGGACATGCGAGATGACCAGCAGGCCCAGCGGCGCGTGCAGCGGGCTGAAATGGTCCGGGCGTTCATCGAATCGTTTGAATATCGCCAACGGTTCTTTGGTGAACCCGGCGGAAACCAAATCGGCTCGGAAACCGGAACCATGGCGCGTGTAAAAGGCTGGGTGAATTCGCTGCTGCGGTCTGCGATTGTTGATATCGCTTCAGGATAGATGGGCGTTGCAGACCAGGAGCGGTAGCGAGCCTCGATCCCGTCGTCGATCTGTTGACGACGCACTATCAGGCGGGGAAGTTGAGAAAAAGAAACTGGTGGCCGGTAAGCGAAGAACTTACCGCACTGTGCAGCGCCAGAGCCGAGGCTTGTTCATCGACTGCGCTCACCGTGCTTCGGCTTTGCCCGAAAAGTCCCAGGTGTCGTAAGCGCACGCTAATCACTGAACGTGTGAAGGTCAGTACGCAACGAGCTGCGGAGCAGCGCAGGTAGTTTAGCCCAAGGCGAGGCTCTGCGAGGGTAATTATGTAGTTGGCTCACCCCAGCCCAACCCGAAGGGTTGTCAGAAAGTAGCCGGTGGTCGGAGTCCGCGGAGACCACCGGAAAGTCGTTAATCATGACCGCACCCCGAAGGGGTGCCAGACGTCACAACAAGTACTTCTCATCAAATTCGATACCGGCCGCGTTAAGAAGCTCTCTCAATTCATCAACAAATGAATGTTTACGATGATGCGCCTCCTGCGTGGCAATGTAGCGACGAACTGAGTTGGTCGCCGTGGGGCTTACGGTGAACGCCGCATAACCCTCTTGCCA